>NZ_VLLC01000034.1 GCF_007830435.1 Desulfobotulus alkaliphilus
AGGGGCTTTCTGCTTCTTCTTACGAGCGCCTTGATCAGTACGTAAAAATTCATAGGCCAATCTGGCCTTAAGGTCAATGGTATGTTTTTTAACAGATTGATTTTTCAAAGATCTGGTCATGTGCGAGCGATGCCCTGTAAAAAGTGCACCATTGGAGCGGTCGCAGAAAATCGGCAGCATCAGATAATCACCGGTTCTCTGGAAATGGGTTCAAAGGCCCTGCCTATGCTGGCTACCCTGACCGGCGTGCTTTTCACTGGCCCTAAGGGGAAAATGAGAACCTGATCCTCTTTCTGATGAATGAGGGAAGAGAGTTCCGTAATCAGTCGTCTGTGGCGTAAAGGCCCAAGTCTGCACTGAAATACGGAGAACTGCACCCAGTCCCCATATCCCCGTAAGGTTCTGAAAACACGACGCAGTCTTTTGGGGTCAGAAACATCATAGGTAACAAGATAAAGATGTTCCGTTGCCATGTATCCTCCTAGCGGGTCACAAAGCCTTGATAATGCTGGATTTCACCTGTCAGCCATCGGCCCATGAGCCTTGCTTCCAGTTCCAGAAGACGGCGGTAGCTCAGCCTGTATCCAAAGGCCGGATGGGTGATATTCTGGCTGATCCTTCTTTCCAGTACACGGATAAAGGTTTTTCTTCCTTCCGGAGAAAGGGCGCAGTATCCGGCCCGACGGATGAAGTCTTCAGGCTGAAGTTCATTGTTGTTGATGGCTGTAATCACGGCGGAATCAACAAGAAGGGGCCGGAAAGGCTCCATCATGTCCAGGGCAAGGGCGGGGCGGTTGGCCCGTGGCTGGTGATAAAAACCAAGGAAGGGATCAAAGCCCACATTCTGAAGCGTTGAAAGCCAGGTACGGGTCAGTATGCTGTATCCAAAGGAAAGCAGGGCATTGACCGGATCTTTCGGGGGTCTGCGGTTGCGGTTTTCAAAGGAAAAACCCGTCTCTTCCCGGAGCATACCGGAAAAGGCGGAAAAGTAGAGGGCTGCGGCCTGACCTTCAATGCCAAGAAGGGTCTGGAGATTTTCCGCCCTTGCGGTCTGCATGGCCTGATGGCGCAATTTGGAAAGCAGCTCTTCCGGAGGTTCCATGGTGTTCCGCCAGTTGCGGCGGAGCAGGGTTCTGGCGTTCAGAACTTTGGCCCGGACGAGGCTTCTGCTGATGATGAGGGCACGTTCCGGGTCAAAGGCCGTTTTGTACTGCTGGATGCGCAGGTGGATGTTTTTACCCGTAAGGCCGTTGGCGTGACCATAGAACCATCCTCCCTGGGTGTGAAAAGAAACAGGAATCCCCTGCTGCATGAGGTGGGTGAGGGCGGGAGAGGTGAGGGAGGCATTTCCGAAAAGGGCAAGGTGATTGATTTCCGCAATGCGGACACTCTTTTTCTCCTTTTCCGTCTCCACAAGCAGCTCGTCTCCGCTTTTCCGGATACGGGCATAGGGCGCCTGCACATAAAGTGGGACTTTTTCTTCATCCCGCACGGCAATGGGACGGGGAGATTCTTCCCGGTTGGCGTACCAGTTCACTTCGTCGGGCATACAGATGGGCACAAGAGAGCACCTTGGGCATTTGGGACTGTCCTCAAGGGGCGGCGGAGGACTGTTCAGAGCCTGCAAGGCGCGAAGCCCTGCAATGGCTTCAAGGGTCTGGGCCTTGAGGGCCGGATCAAAGGGAATCCGGACCCTTTCCCTTGAACCTGCAAAGTAAATAATTCCTTCCTCTGAGGCATATCCGTGTTTTTCAAGGAGCATCCCCTGGGCGCAGAGCTGCACCCGTTCCGGGTCCCAGGCTCCTTTTTCCACATGGGGTCGTTTTCCCTTTTTGTAGTCTACGGGTGTGGCTTCCCGGCCTTCTCCTTCTACAAGATCCAGAACCGCAATGAGGCCCAGATCCCCATCACTCAGGGTCAGGCTGCGGGCATGGAACTTTTCCTCTTCCTCCATTCCCTTTTCCGGCAGGTTGCCGGAAGGGCGATCCACCTTTCTGTGGGTATGGCGGCCTTCTTCCGTATCGGAATTGTCCCGCCATTCTCCCTGTACCCACTCAAGGTAGGCAAGGCGGGGACAGTACACAAACTCATTGACCATGCGGGCCGGGACAAGCTCATTCTGCACATGATGGGATTCCATTCCTGCCTTCCTCCCTGCTGGAAAGTTGGAAAACGGGTTGTGAAAAAATAAAGGATCAGCCTCAGGGCGTTCTGAAAGGCCCGCCCTGAGGAAATTCAATTTTCTGGAACAAAGAGACCTAAGCCAAAATGGCAGCCGAAGCCTAAGGCCAGAGGCCCTGTGAGAGGTTCGGGAAAGGAGAGCCGCAGAAAACAGCCCTGTCTGTCCGGCTGGTTTAAGCCCCGCTTTTCCCGGAATCTCCTGAAGTGAATGGGTTTTCGGGGTCTTTTTCCCTTGCCGACCCCAATGGTTTCCATGACTTCGATATCCGGTTCCGGCAGCCCCCGGAGCCTGCATTCCCGAAGCACCTGTTCTTTAAGGCCAAAGCCTTTTTTTCTGTACCAGGGATGCAGATAGGGGCTTGCAGACAGCCATACGGGGCCTGTGCCCGCCAGGGTTCCGGGGGAAAACCCTGCGGTATCAAAGACAAGCCGCCACTCTTCCCCCTTATCCGTCCAGAGCTTATCCATTCTGCGGGAAAGGGCGTAAAGCGCCTTTTCCGGTATGCCTTCGGGAACATAGAGGTTCAGGTGATCAATGTGACCGTCCTGATCCGCATCTTCCGGCAGAAAAAAGGCGTGGCTGTGCCGGTTGGTTTCCGGCAGGTCATGGCCGGATATGACGGGGGGTACTTCTTCTTTCATACGTTTATCCATGGTATGGATAAGGGCTTTTCTTAAGGTTTCCCCAAGGCGCACCGCATCTTCCATTTTAGGAAGGGGCTTGCCCACAAGCTGCATTCGGGCAAGGCGGGGGGAAGGGCCGCCGCTGTGGCTGATCCGGGGACGGGTGCTGCCGTTCAGGGCCTGATAGGGCCGGAGGTAGCGGACTTTTTCTGCCGCAGGCGGGGCGCTCCAGCCCACGGACTGAAGTTCTCCCGTATCTACGGACAGGGCATCTGTCAGGTTTTCGGGCAGGGTGGACAGGAATTTTTTGTCTTTAGCCGAAGGCTTCGGAGTTTTAATCTGTCTGGCTTTGGTCTTTTCCTTTGGTTTTTCCTGCTCAAAAAGTCCCATCTGCCCTTTTGGTACCGGAACGGGTGGAGGAGGGGCGAGGCCTTTTTCCTGAATGAGGCTTTGCCTTTCCTTTTCATAAGCCTTTTTGGAAAGGGGAGCATATAAGGGGATGGATTCCGTTTCAAAATCTGCCCCGGGGTTTTCCTGATCTGCTGGCCAGGCGTTGATGCTGCCAGACCAGTTTTCAAGGCGTTTTGCCAGAACCCAGCTTTCCGCCCTCCCCAGATACTGCATTCCGCAGAGGAGCTGATCCAGAAGGGCTGTGCAGTCCTCATCCAGTGTGGTGTTCTGCCAGAGGATGCAGAGCGGTGTGTTTTTTTCCATCTGCACAAAGGCATCAAAAACCAGCGTGGGTTTTTTGCCCGCAATGGGCATGTAATGGCGTACATGGCTGTGCCGGACGGTGGGCAGGCTGAAAACGGGTTTTTCTTCCGCAAGGCTGTCTATAAGCCGGTGCAGAAGGTTTTCCGGAAAATGATCTCCCGCCGCTTTACGGTGCCATGTGGCGATGAGCCCCCGGAGGAAACGCCAGGGAGAGGGCGGCCACTCCACGTCCGCCTCGTTCACATGTCTGCCCCAGGGGGTGGCATGGTAGCGTCCTGCCGGAAATGTCATTTCAATGGCGATCATAGGCCTATTTCCTGTAGGTGACGGTGGTCATTCTGGGTTCAGAAAAAAGACTGGCGCAGGCTTCAATCATGGCCGGAAGCTCTTTTTCAAGATCCTCAAGGGAGGGAATGCCGTAGTTTTCCGGCAGGGTGACGGTAAGTCCCGTGCAGGTGAGGTCACAGGCGGTACGCAGACGCAGCCCTGTCTGAAGAAATTTCTGGATTTTGAAGAGGGCCAAGGCGATGAGGAGGTTTTTCGCTTCTTTTCCAAGGCCAAAGGCCCGGATCTGGGCAAGGTCGATGTTGAAGTAGGCGGTGATTTCCGGGGAGACAAATTCGTCACGGGCAAAGGGCACATTGCCGAATCCCTTTGCCGTATCGCCTTTGGGGTTTACGCTATCATTTTTTACGCCCCCGCTGGAGGCGGTTTTGACATTTTTTGCCTCAATAAAGGAAGATATGGCCCTTGGAAAACGGAGTCTGCCGCCTGCCAGTTCTTTTTTTGCCAGAAAAAGACCATGGAGAAGGGTGTTGGTATCCAGTTTCATGACAATACGGGCCAGTTTTTTTAAATCCACCCGCCCCTCTTCCATGTCCGCCAGCTCTTTTTTCAACATATCAAGGACAGTTTTGTCCTTTCCTTCAAGAATATACGGGGAGTTGAGGCGGTGGGAATCCAGAATGGAGTTGGTGAGCGGGGTATTGTCCTTATCCACCACCTTGATGAGGGGAATGCCCTTCAGGGGGGCTACCCAGTCATCCTGATTCTCATCCCAGCAGACCGCTTCCAGGCGGTTGGCCATGCTCTGGGCCGATTCCACAAGGAGCATGGGAGAACCGTCCGGGCCTTCGTAAAGGGCTGCGCCAAGATCCGGGAAGCCCGTGGGCTGGAAACGGGTTCCCTGAATGGGGCTAAGTTTTGCTTCCATGAGAAGTCTCTGGGATTTTTCTAGTGCGGCAAATGTGATGGTCATGGTTGAATCTCCTTTGTCATGTATGGGGTAGTTGAGTACGCCGATATATTTTAAGCCGTTTCAGCAGCACTGAAGGCCGTCTGGGTCAGGGCCTTGAGGGTTGCCGGATAAATGGGGATCATGAGGGCTGCAAGTAGCCTTTTTCCATGGATGCTCCCACAGTCCGGAAGGTGTTTTGGGATTTGAAGGCCTGCAATTCTCAGCCGTCTTGTGGCAGTCTGTACGGCTCTTTCAACCTGATCCGTGGACAGATACCGGATCATTTCAGCATCCAGGGGCAGTTTTATGTCTTCTTGCAGTATGCCTGCGGAAACAAGATCGCCGTGGTCGCAGAAAAAGGGTTTTAAAAGTCTGTAAGCAAGGGGTGGTCTGAAGGCTCTTTTTTCCGTATCCGCTGCCTTGAGGGGAAAATGTTTTTTGATGAGGCAGAGTCCGGGAAGAAGAGCCAGAATGCGGGCATCCATATCCGGATCTGCCAGAAAAGCGGCGAGAACTTCTTCATTGACAGGGCTTGTCCCTTTCAGGCTGAAGGCAATTTTGCCCTGCCTTGCCGCAAGGTGGCGGCGTTCAGCCATGCGGCATAATTCCGTCGTGAGATCCGCGTGGCTGAAGGTGCAGAGGGGATTTTTTCCTTCCTTGTTCAGTTTCCAGCCACTGCCGCCGTCAAGGGGGTAGATATGGGAGCGCATCATGGGGGCTTTGCCCCCTCCGATACTGCTAAGGGCTGTAGCGATACGGAATGCGGCATCCGGGCTTTGGGCCTTTTCCAGCCAGCGGGTATCCATCTCCGGAAGAAAGGAAAGATTTTCCCGGAGTTTGCCACTGACGGCCTGGGTGCGTCCGATATTTCCGATCCCGATGATCAGCCGTTGAATGACGCTGGCTGTGGGGTGGCGGGTAAGGTCAAAGAGCTGGTTTTCAAGGCTGTGAACCGCATTTTGCAGGGCGGAGCTGGCCTCTTTAGCGCGGGCGGTGCGTCGCAGGTTGTCCAGCCAGCGGCCTTTTTCAAGGTCAGTGATGAGGTTTACATCCGGATTGTGATGTACGGCAACCCTGCCGATGGGTGTTGCATGGTAGGCTTTTCCGGAACGTTCGAAAAAGCCGAAACGCTGAAAGGCGGCGATGCCCCTGTCTGTACCGAGGAGAGCGACGGACCGGGCAAAGTCCAGACCGTCATGACAGTTTCTCTTGCCAAGGCTGGCCCGGCCTTCCTGAAGAAGAAACTTCAGTTCCTGAAGGGATGTGAAGCGGTGCCAGAGGGGCATCCAGATTTCATTTCTTGAATTGACTTCATCCGTGGTGGCCGCATTACCAGCCCCGCTTCCCGTGGTTCTCACAGTAAAGGGAAAGCTCAGTGTGGCCCTGTCGCTGCTTTCCAGACGGCGGGAGATGCTGGCGGCAAAAAGAAGCGCTCCTTCCAGCATGAGAATGTAATCCCAGCCATTCACACCGCTGCCACCGTCAAATCCCGTAGTGGCGTTGGGGCCGCCTGCAATGCCGGGAGCAAACTGGCCGATGGCTCCGGATGCTGATTCCGAAATGGTGTCACTAAAGAGGCTGTTGTTCAGTTCGGTTCCGGATACGGGGCTGGACTTTCCTGTCTCCGTATCCATGAGGCGCAGGATCTGCTGGTAAAAGTTGCTGGTGAAATCCAGATTGCCATCATTGCCCCCACTGCCGAATATGGGAGGGTACTGGGGTTTTTCATCCGTAAGAACCACGCACGAGTCCAGTGCTTCCAGATAGCGGTCGTTCATTCTGGATCTTAAAAGCATGATGAACTGCGGCTTCTGTTCTTTGGGTTTTTCTGTGATGCCCAGTTCTTTCAGGATGGCTTTCAGGGAAAGAGCTGCTTCGATGCTGGGTTTCATTCTGTCGGCCCCTGCGCCAAGAACCGTATCCAGCGTTTTGGTGGCCGTACTGCCCTTGTCTTTTTTGGGATAAAATCCGCTGCCTCCGTTCCAGGGTGCAAAGAGGGGCGTTGGCGCATACTCCTCAAGAAAAAAGCGGCAGAGTTCTTCCTTATCCAGCGCAGTTTTGAGAATAAAACCGTCTTCGCACCATGCGCCTCTGGCTTTTTTATCCTTCTGCTCCGTCACAAGGCGCAGAACACCAAGGGCTTTCAGGTAGTGGGCCATGGGGGTGGCAGCACAGCCCTTCAGGAGAATTTCATTCATGGTTTCCCTCCATTTCCTTTTTTGATGCCCGCCAGTCCGCAATGCGCACAAGGGTTTCCATCAGGGCGAGGCAGAAGGGGCCGTGGGTTTCAAGGAGCCCCTGGGTACGATCCGCCCATGACGCGCCCATGGGGCCTTCTCCCATCTGTATGAGATCAAGACTTAAGGCTGTTTCAGGGATTGTGCGTTTTTCAAGGACGATGGCGGGAAGAACATCGCCTTCCCAGACACCCCGCGCAAAAAGAATATCGTCTTTGGGTTTTTTCTCACCGGGCATGGCCCGGAGTCCCATTCTCACCTTGCCGTGGTGGGCAGCGATGAGGTAGGCGATGAGATCCTTTGCATGGTTTTCTTCCTCATTTTTAATCCATGACAGCATGGAAGCCAGTTCATGGCGGAAGTGCTTTCTTTCAATGCCTTTTTCCTCTCCGGGTTCCGGCGGCATTCTGTAAACGGTTCTTTTGCCCTGCACGGCGGATTTGGCCCAGAGCCCCTTTTCCGGAGCCTCGCCATGGGCTGTGAGGGCAGACTGAAAGGCAGGGTGGGCTTTCCCCGTGTCATGGAGAAGGGCGGCAAGGCATATGGCATGGGTGGAATCGGCAGGCAGCCCCAACGCCTCACAGAGTTTCCGGGCCTCTTCTTCCGTATCTTCAAGATGCTCCCTGAGGGAAACGAAGCGGCCAAGGGTGGAAAGGGGATCACTTCCGTAAATTTCCTTTTCACCATTTTCCCCGGTTTCTGCGGGAGGAACGGTCTGCTTCAGACCTGCACGAAAACCCATGGCAGGGTCATAGCCGCCATCACTGCTTTTCAGTAAAAGCACCATGCCGGGCCGGATGGCATTCATTTGTAAAGACTTCCAGTTTTCCTCCATGCTGTCCCATACCCAGGCGCTGATGCTTTTGAGATGGGCTTTGATCTGACTGATACCCGCAGGGCAGAGTTCTTCACGGGAAGGAGGGGGCTGATCTTCTGGCTTGTCATCAAAGTTTCGCCAGAAGACCTGAACCGAAGGGATACCCGTATCCCGGATGAATGGAGAAATGTCCATATCAAATCCGGAAAGATCCGCATCCGTATTGAAAAGTTCCAGAAAATCCCTTTTGCGTAGGACAAGGGAAGGGGACAGTTCATCTTTGAGAACGGGAAGGGCTTCCGGGCCTGCATTCCGGTCTTCCGTGGCAAGGAGGCTGTCGATTTCTTTTCTGGCATCGGTCAGGGGCTGGGGTTCATAGGGTGTTGCCTGATCGGACTCTTCAAGATCCACAAGGAAAATGGAAGCAGCCGTTTCTTCGCCGTAACGGTTGCAGCGTCCGAAGCGCTGCACCAGAGAAGACCATGGCGCAAGCTCTGTAAACAGGGTAGCGCTGCTGATGTCCACCCCGGCTTCAATGGCCTGAGTGGCTATGAGGATGCGGTTTTTTCCGGTTTCCTTGATTTTTTCTTCAATGCCTCTGCGTTCCATGGCTCTGAAGCGGGCGTGGAGCAGGAGGATTTCCGTATCTTTGCTGTTTTTTTGCAAAGCCTGATAAAGGAGCTGGGCCCTTTCCACCTGATTGAGGATGACAAGGGTCTGGGTGCCGGTCTGGTGTTTTTCCAGAATTTCCTGGGAAAGGCTTTGAATGTATTGTTTGTACTTTTCCTTTGCACTTTCTTTGGTCAGGGAGCTTTCCGCCCGATGAAGCTGTTTTCTGGCCCGTATCCTCTGGATGACAATGGGATGATTTCTGTCTTCCTCATCGATTTCTTCTGTTTTGAATCCGGAGATGAAGGGTTTGAGGTCCACCGTAGCCAGCCATTCCGGTTTCAGGGTGGCGGAAACCCAGAGGCTCCGGCTGGGCAGCAAAAGGGAAAACTGCCTGCGGAAGGCTTCAAGCTGGGCGCTGGTGAAAAGGGATGGCCCCATGAGCTGAACCTCGTCAAAGACCCAGAGGGCATCATTGTGAAGCTGGGCGAAATGGGCAGGCCACTGGTAACGGCTCATGCCGTATCCCCGCATCAGCGCCCTTGAAAGCAGCATGTCCTGGGTGCCGATGAGGATGGAGAGTTTTTCCGGCTGGCTGGCCCAGGTGGGCTTGAACACATCTTCGGAGCCGCCCATGAGGATATGGGTGGAAATTTCGTTTTCAAGACCAAGGTTTTTCAGCCATTGTCTGATATTTTCAAGGGTCTGCTCCACAAGCACCCGCATGGGAAGGCACCAGATCAGTCTTCGCGGCAGTCTGTTTTCCTGCTTTTGTGTTTTACGGTACATCCATGCCAGGGTCACAGAGGCTGTTTTGCCAAGCCCTGTGGGAACCATGAGGATTTCCGGTAAATCCGGGCTTTCTGCAAGACGCTTCTGATAGGGAAGGGGTTTTTTACCCCCACCGAAGGCTTTTTCAAAAAAGCTTTCATATTCCATGGCTGTCCTCTTTTATTGTCAGAGTAAAGAAAAATGGTTCTTAATTATTCGATTCAGGATACCCATACCACACCCACCGCACCATATAGTGGTGCACCCCCTAAAAAAATTTAACTTTTTTGCACTTCATAATTTTCCAGACTTTTTTTCAAAGCCTCCACCACTTCCTGCTTCAGGCTTTCCGGGCTTTCTACTTTTACTCCCGGTCCGTGGCGCAGGATTTCCCGAACAAGCTCCGTGGAGCTGTTGTAAGGTAGAGACAAAAGCAGGGTGTCGCCATCCCAGCGGGTCATCTGATTTTGATGCCACTTTTCATCTTTCACCCAGCGGGCGTTGGGCTGGTAAAATCTTAAAAATGCCGTATTTTCAGCTTTTCCTGCAAAAATTCCGAAGCCGCTTTCCGTGTGTTCTTTTATTTTTTTCGGGTCAATGATCTCCGCAGGAAGTCCGGGCAGGGCCATGACGGAGATGCGGTCCATGGAAAAGGTGCGCAGTTCTCTTCTCAGTTCACAGTGGGCCACCAGATACCAGTTGATCTGATACTGGATCAGTTTCTGGGGGTGGATGCGCCGATTCTCGACCTTGTCTTCGCCCCGACCGTGGTAGCGGATATCCAGCACCTGGGCCTGTAGCAGCGCCTTGCATACAGCCGAGAAAACCGGTCTTTCGAGTTGCCGCTGATATACGGGTATCACCTGAATGCAGCGTGCGATGAGTCCGGGATCGTGGCCGAGTTTGGCAAGGGCTTTGTCCAGTTTTTCCCGGACAGGCACCAGAAAGGGAGCCATGGCGGCTTTTTCTTCCGTATCCGTCACCTCCTGAAGCAGTCTCAGGGCGTAGAGTTCCGTCTGGCTGAGCCAGAAACCCGGCAGCTCAAAGCTGCCCGCATCAGCGTCATAGCGGTAGCAGTGGTTATTTTTATTATAGATGATGGGGGCATCAAAATAATCCCTCATGTACTGAATATCCCGCTTGATACTGGAGCGTGATTTTTCCATTTCTTCTTCCATGCGTGAAAGGGGAATACATTTTCCTGTCTGGAGGAGGGCGTCAATGCGGTAGATGCGTTCGAGCTGGTTCATGGGTGTCTCCGTAAATCATATAAAAACAAGTGTTTGTGTCATTGATTGTCCGGCTTTAAGCGGAGTGCGGATAAAGGCCATATTTTTTTTCGTATTCATGCGGCTTTATAGAGTGGGTCTTGGCTGCCCTGCATAGCCGGATGCTTTGTTGGTGTTTCAGATAAAAGCCATATCACATTGCAGAAAGAGAGCAAGGCTGAATCAACCGCTTGATAATTGAATCTGCATTTTGATTTTTTGGATGAAGGCCCATGGATAAAAGGGATGTCTGGTTCAGGTGAGATATCTGTTTGAAATTATCCGGGTATGATTGTATGAAGATGGCAGCGTAATTCTGTTTTCATTGTTGAGCAGGCAATAAAAAAATAAGCTTCTGGGGCGCAGGATTTGAAAAAGCCCGGCGTGTTTTTTCCCTTTGCTGGCGGTTCTGTGTCTCAAGGGTGCAGGCGTATGGTGGATCGTTTCTTCAGGGTAAGGGGCTTGGAGAATACCACATCAATACCATCACAAGGAGGTTATAAATCATGGGGCGTTCATCAGGGCTTTACCGGGGCGGGCGGTGGATTATTCAAGCTGCGGGAGTATTTCTGCTGTGCTGTATTTTCCTTTTTTCTTCCTCTGCATGGGCGGGGGATGAGCACTGGTCCATGCAGTTTCCCAAACCGGCGCAGGTTACGCAGATGTCGGCAGGTACGGGTATGGCAGATGGTGTGGGGTCTCCTTCGGTGCGAAGGCTGAAATGGCATGATGGAAAACTGTGGATGGCCGGGGTCTGGCAGGCCGGTGTGGATGCAAGGGATCTGGGCAAAAGGCTTCCCAACCAGTCATGGCACCTCTGGACCTGGTCTCCGGAAAGCGGTTACGAAGTGAAGGCTTTTTTCCATTCTGCACAGGGGGGTGAAGGACCGGATGGCGTCATCAATGATTTTGTTTTTCTGCCCGATGGCCGCATGGTTGTGGCCGGGGAGTTTACCCGGTTGGATAATGCCGGAGGCAACCGGTATCATCGGGTGAATGCGCTGGCCGTTTATGATCCCCGTGAACCCGGTCCGGACAGATGGCGGCCTTTGGGGCGTGTACAGTATAATGGCACCGTCAGTCCCGGAGGCTCCATACAGGCGCTGGCCTATGATCCCAAGGGAGATCATCTTTATATCGGTGGTTCCTTTGTGGGTGTTCCCCTTACCCTTCCCGTGCGCAGCAACGCCTTTCATCGCTACAGTTTTAAAACAGGGACCTATGAAATCCTTCCTTCCGGTCCCGGTGGCGGCACGCCAAGGGTGCGGCGGATTCATGTGGATACTTCCACAACGCCTTCCACCATATATATTGCAGGAAGCTGGCATTATGTGGGGGGCAATGGCATGAACCCGGAAAACAGCCTTTCCACGGCCAGTTATTCCACAGCCTTTGCCGCATGGCAGGATGGTAAGGGGTGGATACCTTATCCAAAGGATTTTCCGAGATCCGGAGCCCATGGAAAGGCCGATGGCATTTTACAGCGGGCTGCGGATTATATTGCCTTTGATTCCGTTGTGATCCGTGATTTTCTTGTGGATGGAAAAGATATCTGGATCTGCGGAAGCTTTGCAGAGGGCAGGGACCAGAAGCCCCTGAGGGGTATTGCACGCTGGGATGAAAAACAGAACGCATGGGTAGATCCCACGGGCAGGGGAGGTGTGGGCAGGGATTGTTTCAGCGTTGAAAAGGCTGGAGATGGGCGCATTTATTTTTCAGGGGCCTTTGGCGGGCGCAGGTCTGTAACGGAATTTTATGATGGCTTCAAAAACGGTGATTCTGCCCACGGTGTCATCGCCTATGATCCCCAAAAGGATGTCTGGTCTTCACTGGGTTCCGGCCTTTCTTCCAGAGTGATGCCGGAAATACGCCTTGTTACCGAAGGCCATGACGTTTATATCGCAGGGGATTTCAACCATATTGGTCCTGAGAATTTCGGTGCTTCCGCACCGGCTCAGACCCAGTCCCATTATCTGGCACGCTGGAATTCGGCAATCAATTTTAAGGATCATCCTGCCAGTGTTTCTTCGGTCAATAAACCCTATGGGCTTCGTATCGCTTCAACTGGCGCTCCTGCAGGATCAGAGCACTGGTCCAGGGCATTTGTTGCACCCCAGCGGGGAGAAACCCGTAAAATTACCGGTATGAATGACGGGACAGGGGTGCCGGATATATCCGGAATGGCGTGGATAGGCGATGAATTGTATTTCGGTGGAAGCTGGGAAGCGGAGCGGGGCACCCGCTGGTATGTCTGGCGTCTGCATCCCGAAAGGGGGTACGAGCGCGTTGCCTGGGCAAGGGGCGATGGAATACAGAGTCCGCCGGAAGGCATAAGGGCCATACAGGGCAGGCTGTATGCCTACGGAGCCATCAGCAGTCACAGCGGTATCGGTGTGTATGACCCTGCGGAGGGCTCATGGTCCCAGATCAGGGGGACCTACAGGGGGCAGAATGTGGTTGGTAATACCGCCCGTGGCGGTACCGGTGTTGTGAATGATATCGCCTTTGATGAGCGTACTGGCGATCTTTATATCGTGGGCAACTGGGCGCCAACCCTTGAAATGCCGGGGGTGGCCTATCCTCTGGATATTGCCGCGGCCCTGCGCATTGACGCAAAGGGTGAGTATCACATCATGGGGCATGATCTGAAGGCTGAAGATCCCAACAAACCCGTTAAGGGAATCTACAGTATTGTTCTGGATACCACAAAAACGCCGCCGGGGATCTTTGTTGCAGGAACCTTCAACTATTACGGACCTGTTCCCACAAGCCGTGCCCGCATGGCCTACAATGTGGCCCGCTGGGATTATGGGGCCGGTGACTGGCGGCCTGTGGGTAAGGGGAACCATGAGCACCTGAGTCCTCTGGACAAGGGCCACTACCCCGATGGTTTACCCGGTCTGCCTGCAAAAACCAACGAACCCGGATTTGAAAACTATGCGGGTTTCCTTCAGGAAGGATTTCCAAGGATACTGGCCCTTGCCCTGGATAAAAACGGAAATCTCTATGCCGGAGGTACCCTTGGCATTGTCAGCCGCAATGAAAATGTGCTTGCCCGTCATTCCGTGGAAACCTACGGCATAGCCCGGTATGATGCCCGGAGTGATACATGGGGACCGGCCAATACCACGGGCGGTGTTTCAAGGGATGTGCGGCAGATGACGTGGCTGGATGACAACCGTCTGCTTCTTTCCGGAAGTTTTATTTATGATGAGGCATGGAACCCCTTGCATAATGTGGCTGTGCTGGATATCCGCACAGGAAAGCTGAGTCCCCTTGGCGGGGGGCTGCTGCGGGAAGGGCAGGCCCATGTGGTGGGATCTCAGGTGGTCCATGCCGTAAGGGGCAGTGAGCTGTGGTTTGCGGGGCTTTTTGACCATGCAGGCGTGAATGCCAATGCCCTGCATGCCGCACCTGTGGTTTCCAAGTACCTTGCCATGTATGATCCGTCCCGCATACAGGATCCCAACTATTATCTTGAGCTTTCTCCCGTTGAACCGGTAAAGGCACCATCCGGCTCCGGTTCTGCTTCCGTAAACGTGGAGCTGAAGGCCGCACTCCGTCAGGGCAAAGGAGAAATCCGCTGGTATGAAAGGCGCAGTGACGGAGCCTATGTATCCCGTGGAAGCGGAAATACCATGAGAGCCAGTCTGCGGCTGCGGTCAGACAGCGGAGACCAGTTCTATTATGTGAGTGTGATGGGGGAGGACGGCATTGAAGGCGGGAAGCTGCCGGTCAGGATTCCTGTGAAACAGGAATAGGCCGCACGATTCCCATGGTGACTGCAGCCGTATGAATTTCGAAAAAGGCCCTGGTAAGAACGCCGGGGCCTTTTATTATCAGTTCATGATGTTCTGCCAGAACCCAAGCCACCTGTATCCGTTGAGGATGGAGGGAATCATGGATGCCGGAACACCCTTGAAAACACTCTGGCGCAGGAGTGTTGTCAGGACTGCCCTGCCCGAAGGGAAGTAGCCCTTGCGGATGTCTCCCCGGATGCTGCTTTCCATGAGAAGGGGGCCTTTTTTGAAGCAGGGGAAGGGTTCTCTGGATGCCGCTGCTTCACGGGCATTGTCACGGATGCTTTTGTGGATGTCTGCTGTTTTTTTGCTCCCGATTTCTTTTTTGGGAATGGTCACGGTTTTTGCCCATGGCAGGTTGGCGGAGATGCGGCGGCATGCGGTGAGGTCTGCCGTGACCATGGCAACGGGAATGCCGTGCTCCGCAAGGACGGCTGCCATGATTTCCACTTCGGTCACGGCTTTATTGTCAATACGCACCCAGTCGATGTCCCTGTGGAACATGTGGGGGCTGAAACCGTCCACCTGATCTGCGGCGGCATGCCAGCCGATCATGATGGCAAGGTCTGCTTCAGGGATTTCGCCCAGCAGGGGAACGGGATACCACCTGTGGCCCTGCTTAAGAAAAACCCCTTCTTCGGGCATGAAGCGGGGCAGGAGGTTGTAGCCTGTGCCGTGCATGTCCCGCACATGGATTTCTTCAACCCCGGCATCCTTAAGGCCTGCAATGGCTGCGCTGACGTCGGCTGTGATCAGGTGACGGGCTTCCCTCCATTCCGGGGTATGGGGCTTGCACTGGGCTTTTTCATAAACGCCGGTGATGCCTTCAATGTCCGCAAGGACAAGTACGGATTTCGCAGGGCAGTTCATAGGCCATCTCCTTTGCAGTTGAGGGGGTGGTGGGGGGGACGTATGGGATCCGGTGGTTCGATATGGATGATCACATCTTCCATGTCCGGTGTATGCTGTATGAGACGCTGGCGGACTTCTTCTGCGATGTTGTGGGCCTGACGCACACTCAGGTTGCCGTCCACCACAAGGTGGATGTCCGCAAAAATCCGCGTGCCATGAAAACGGGTGCGGATATGGTGGGCATCCAGCACCGCAGGGTGGGAACAGGCCAGCTCTGCGATGCTCCGGCAGGTATCCGGCGAAGCGCCGGTGGCCATCAGCTCCCTGAGGTTGGGCCAGAGAATTTTTGTGGCCGCCTGTGCTATGAATACGGATACAACAAGGGCACCTATGGTGTCCAGAAAAAGCAGATCCGGAAAGAGAATGGCTGCCGAGACCGCAAGGAAGGCGGGTATGGAACTTAAGGCATCAATGCGGTGATGCCAGGCATTGGCCATGACAGCAGCACTGCCCACCTGCACGCCCACCCTGTAGGTCCAGCGGTAAATGGCTTCCTTGATGAAAATGGAAAAGGCCGCGGCATAGGCGGCGATGGGCATGGGCTGCACCCTGTGACCGGCCAGCAGGTTGCGGGCTGCTTCCACGCCGATGCCGATACCCGCAGCCAGAAGCAGTGCGCCGATAAAGAGGGTGACCATGGTTTCCATGCGCTGATGCCCGTAGGGATGATCCTCATCCGGCGGACGTGTCCAGATAATGGCTCCGGCCATGACCACAATGTCTGTGATGGCGTCCGTTGCCGAGTGAACGGCATCGGCCATGAGGGCTTCACTGTTGCCCCACCATCCGGCACTGTATTTTACCACCACAAGGATGAGATTCACCACAAGGCCCGCAAGGGTGATGCGCTGTATGCGTTTGAGTGTGTCTGAACCCACGTCAGCCTCCGGCTTTTTTTGCCTTGTATCCCTTTTGCGTAAGCCAGGAAAGGATGGTGTCCCTGTGGTCGCCCTGAATTTCAATGCGGCCGTCTTTAACCGTACCGCCGCAGCCGCAGCGCTGTTTCAGCTCCTTGGCCGTATCGTTTATCTTTTCTTCGGGAAGACCGGAAACCAGGGTAACCCCTTTTCCCTTGCGGCCTTTGGTTTCCCTGCTGACACGGATCATGCCATCATTGGGCCGAGAGTTGCTTGCCCGGCTGCAGACACAGTTCCGTATGGATTTTTCGCAGTCGGGGCAAAGGCGGCCCTGCTCTGATGAGTATACGGGGACATAATTTTTCTGAACGGATTTCATAAATGCAGCTTCCCTTACAAAGGCGCAATACGATATTTTTTGCCCGGTATCAAATCCTGTTTTTGGTGGCTTGTCACGAACGGCCTGCGATCAGGATACGGTTGTTTTTATCCTGACGTCAGTGATATTAGCAGCACTTTCAGATACAGTATAGATGCGGGGAGCAAAAATAGTTCTTGACGGATGGAATCTTTTTCTGTATTCGTATGCAAGTGAATGACATTCAGTCATTGTTTCCGGAGGCAAAATGGATAAAAAAGAAAAAATTATCACTGCGGCTATGGAAGTATTCCGCCAAAAAGGAATTGAAAAAGCGAAGATTTCCGACATTGTGAAGGCAGCAGGAATTGCTCAGGGAACATTTTATCTCTATTTTCCTTCCAAACTTTCTGTCATGCCAGATATCGCATCGGTTATGGTCCAGAGAACAGTCCTTGCAGTGCAGGCGCAGGTGAGCAGGGATGGTTCTTATCGTGAGCGGATGGAAGGGCTGGTTGATGTCGTTTTCCGGTTGACGGAAGAATACCGGGATGTGCTGGCATTAATATATGCGGGTCTGACTCAGACAAGTCATATTACGGAGTGGGAAAGCATTTATGCTCCTTTTTATGAGTGGATGGGACTTTTTCTCCGTCAGGCTCAGGCAGCCGGTGAGATGCGCAAAACCCTTGATGCTGACCGGACGGCAAAGATTCTTATTGGTCTCATTGAGTCCACTGCGGAGCAGATTTATCTTTATGATACTGTTCCGGACAGGGATAAGGTTGCTTTCCAGAAAAGGGAGCTGATGGATTTTATGTGGCATGGGCTGGTCTGTGGCGAGGAAAAAGTCTCTCTGCAGGGATGATGGAGTGGGGCAGCACCCCTTTTCTTTTTATAGTATTTTGACATTGTTTTTGACTGATATTCAGTCAGGAGGGTGGAAGTGAGTAAATCGTGGATGTATGTTGGACTTACCTGTCTGTTTGAGCTTTTCTGGGTTTATGGTTTCAATGTGGCTTCCATTTGGTGGCACTGGGTAGTCATTGTGGGGATTATTATCGTTGATTTTTATTTTTTATCAAAGGCCTGTGAAAAACTTCCTACGGGGACGGTGTATGCGGTATTTGCAGCCGTAGGTACGGCAGGAGCGGCTTTGATGGATGTGTTGCTCTTTGATGCGGCCTTTACCATACATAAAGTGTTTTTTATTCTTCTTATTATCATTGGCGTGGTCAATCTGAAGTTGGCTGACAATAAAAGTGAAGGGGAGGTTGGTTAAAATGGGTTGGTTTTTGGTTTTTTTAGCAGCTGTTTCAGAAATTGTTGGTGTGGTAGGCTTGAAAATGTACAGCACACAGAAAAAAAATGTGGGTAACACCCTGCTGTTTGTGGGAGGATTTGGCTGCGCCTTTGCCCTGCTCTATGCTTCGTTTCAATTTCTTCAGCTGAGTATTGCCTATGCCGTCTGGATAGGAATGGGTACGGCAGGTGGTGTGCTGGTGAATATGATTTATTTTGGAGAATCCCGAAATATGCGCCGGATAATCAGTGTGCTGATCATTGTTGCCGGTGTGACAGGGCTTAAAGCGGTTTCAGCCTGATGGGCTCCAGAGCTGGGGCCTCCTGAGGGTGTTTTTTTTTATCGTACCAACCCGTATCCCAGGGATTAAGCATATGGTTTTCTCTGGGATAACAGGTCCGAAGGGGGCAACATGGGGAAAAAAGGTCCGGTGGGGCTTACGGTGTGGGAAAATGCGGAACAGGCAGAGGCCGGGTTGAAAAAGCTTGGTGATGCTGTCTATGCCAGAACTCTGCAGCGGTTTTTTAAAACCGGTCCGGGAGAATATGCTGAAAAGGATCGGTTTATCGGGGTGCGGGTCCCGGTTCTGAGGAGGAACATGGGGGCGGGTGCAGCCATGAGCCATGGAGAGATTGGAAAATTGCTGACTTCTCCCTGGCATGAGGTGAGAATGTTTGCCCTTCTGCTATGGGTAGAGCGCTATAAAGCAGGTGATGGGGAGCAACAGGCTGCCATATTCACAGATTATCTGGCCCGCACCCCTTTTGTAAACAACTGGGATCTTGTGGATGTATCCGCCCCCGCCATTGTGGGAACCCATCTTCTGGAAAGGGAGAGGGGGCTGCTTTATCGCCTGATGGCATCGGAGCTTTTATGGGATCGCCGCATTGCCATGGTTTCCACCCTGACCTTGATCCGGAAGGGCCAGTATGAAGATGCTTTAGCCCTTGCGGATCTGGCATCCTCTGATAAGGAAGAGCTGATGCACAAGGCTGCCGGCTGGATGCTCCGGGAAGTGGGGAAGAAGGACAGGAGGGTGCTGGAAGATTTTCTGGCCCCCCGCTGTGCCCGGCTTCCCCGCATCCTTTTGCGTTACAGCATAGAACATTTTTCTCCTGAAGAGCGTAGGTCATGGCTTGCGGGAAAGCCTGTGCTGAACAATTGGTAATTATTTAGTACATTTTATCCTGAAAATAGTTATTTAATTTCAGAATCTTGGTTCAAATAAAAGACAGGCGTGCTGTTTGTGAGTGACATTGCAATCGTTTCGGATTCCGGCACTCAAGCCATATATCCAAAGCCAATAATTTAGAACAATACAACTTTATTGAGCTTGAGAGCCGGAGTGCTAATAAGAAGCGGCAAACTGTCTGACCCGCCACAAAGGCAGCGTGCTTAAGACTGCCATGGTAATCAAAAAACTTATCCTGCCTGTGGCGGGGAGTTTTTGCCGCTTCCGCACAGGGCAAGAAGCTCCCGAATCCGGCACTCAAGATCCCTAAGCACTTTTGCTCCCGTAAAGGGCTTGAGTTTTTCAGCTTGAGTGCCGGATTGCGTCACGAACAAATGGCTCGGTTGTCTATATGTCTGATTGTAAGCTTTCGATTTGTCAAGGGAAAATCGTGCTGAGCAGTTACGGCAATTGAAAAAAATGGCTTTATTCGTAAAAAGATTTTTCCACGGGGGTATAATCCAGATCAAAGGCTTCGGCCACCCCCTTGCATGTCACATGGCCCCGGACGATGTTCAGGCCCTTCTGCATTTCAGGATATTCCCGGACCGCTTCTAAAAGACCGCTGTTGGCTATGGCCAGCACATAGGGCAGGGTGGCATTGGTCAGAGCCATGGTGGATGTCATGGGAACGGCACCGGGCATGTTGGCAACGCAGTAGTGCAGAATGCCGTCCACTTCGTAGACCGGATCTTCGTGGGTGGTGGGCCGTGAGGTTTCTGCGCATCCGCCCTGATCAATGGCCACATCCACAATGATGGAGCCGGGTTTCATGCTGCCCAGCATCTCCCTTGTGATGAGCTTGGGGGCCTTGGCACCGGGAACCAGTATGGCGCAGATGACGGCATCGGCCTCGCAGATCTTTTCCCGGATCATGGCAGGGGAACCCATGAGGGGCGTGCAGTTTTTGGGCATGATGGAAGAAAGATAACGCAGCCTGTCAAGGCTGGTATCCAGCAGATCCACCTTTGCCCCCAGTCCGCAGGCCATGAGTGCGGCGTTGGTTCCCACAATGCCGCCGCCAAGGATCAGCACCGTTGCCGGAGACACACCCGTAACGCCCCCCAGAAGAATGCCCCTTCCCCCGTGGCTGCGTTCCAGATATCTTGCCGCTTCCTGTACGGCCATGCGGCCCGCCACCTCGCTCATGGGAGTGAGCAGGGGGAGTCTGCCGTATGTGTCTTCGATGGTTTCATAGGCAAGGGCGATGCCTCTGGTCTTTATAAAGGCATTGGTCAGCTCTTCATAGGCGGCAAAGTGAAAGTAGGTGAAAACAATCTGATCTTCACGGATCAGATCATATTCACTGGGCTGGGGCTCCTTGACGTGCATGATCATTTCTGCAGCAGCATAGATGTCCGCCGGATTCTCAATCAGGTCTGCACCTGCTTCTGCATAGGCCTGATCCTCAAAGCCTGAAGCAATGCCTGCCCCCTTTTCCACAAGAACCCTGTGGCCGCTGGCGCAAAGTATTTCAGCGCCTGCGGGAGTCATGGCCACACGATTTTCCTGATGTTTGATTTCCTTGAGAATGCCGACGATCATGGAAAAACCTTTCTTCTGATGGTTGTGGTTGAAAGAAGCTCTTTAGGACAGAACCTTTATCTAGCACTCTCTGTGGTGCCCGTGCAATGATCAAAAAAAGGAAGCACCGGTGCTGTTCTTACCGGGCTTCCTTTTTTCCGGAATGTCTGGCTGGTTTTAAAGGCTGTTATCCGCCAAAGTACTTTCTGAAGATTTCCTGATAGGCTTCCGTTGCCTTGAATTTTTTAAGCTCTGCGGAAAAGCGGTCCACAAAATCCTTTTCCACGGTGTTTTTACTGAACACCGCGTAAAGGGAGGTAACGGATATGGGTTTTTCCAAGGGCACGATTTTGTCCGCAAGCCCCATGTTTTGAAGCAGATACAGCCCGTTGCCGTAATCCATTACCGTTGTGTCGATTCTGCCAGCCATGAGCTTTTTTATGTTGAAGTTATCATTGGTGACTTCCTCATAGTTTTTTGCATCCCGCATGAATTCCCAGAGTTCCGGTGTGTAGGTGTATCCACGGACTACGCCTATGGTCTTGTTTCTGAAATCCTCAAAGGAGTTGAAATTGATACGGCCCTTGTCTTCCTTGCGTATAAAAAAGGACCATGAGGAATCCATCAGGGATTCTGTGGCATAATGGGTGATGGCAGCCCGCTGATCACTGTAGGTGGCCGTATAGAGAAGGTCTGCGGTTCCGTCAATGACCATACGCTCCGCCCTGGCCCAGGGATGCTGGGTAATTCTTCCGTCAATTTCAGCACCGATATTTTTGAGTACCGAAAGGATAACTTCCGTTGCAAATCCTGAAACATACTCATTACCGGGCTGTCCGGCCTTGAATTCATAGGGCGGCCATTCATCGGTGACAACCTTCAGGCTCCGGGCCGTTGCCGTGCCAAAGCCTGCAACAAGAAAAAGGGTGAGAAGCGAAAGGATCATGCGTTTCATGGGAAACCTCCGGCAGGTGTGGGGTTGGTGAGATGTAACTGCTCTGCCTCAGGCAGGCAGGTATGTACGGGATAGGGGGACGGGTACTTTAGAAAAAAAGTGAATAATGGTAAGGATTATGCTGTGAACACGGTTTTTTGTCAATAAAATAAATGAGAGTCCCTGAAGGGCTTCCTGAAAGGCAGGTTTTATCTGTACTTACTGTAGATACTTTGCAGTGTGCTGTTTTTTCTCAGTTTTTCCATGGTCCTGTCAAATTCAGGCAGGATGTGTGCAAAGGATGAGTATTTTCCGATACACAGACTCATGGGAACTTCATCCAGGACTATGGGGATTTCAACAATTTCTTCCTGAAGATTCAGTTCTTTCAGGCGATGAAGGGCAACCATGGAGTCTGTGATATTGATGTCTCCTCTTCCTGCTGCCAGCATACGAAATACGGTATCAAGGCGTGGGGACAAATCCCTTCTGAAGCCTGTAAGGTTTTTGTCTCCCCATCCATTTCCTATATAATCCAGTATGATGTATTCTTTTAAGTCATCAAGGGTATTTACCTTTTCAAGCGCATTCAGTTTTTCATGCCCTTTTTTAGTAAAAATGGTCATATATGAAATCAATACAGGTTCCCTGCTGACCTCCGTATAACTTTTTCTTTCCGGGGTTGGTATCGTGACAAAGGCATCTGCATTGCCATCCTTCACCATTTTCTGTGCCCTTGCCCATGGCAGACCTTCATGATAAAGGCGAATTCCCAAATGATTCTGGATTACTTCATCCAGTACATCAATGAAAATGCCTTGCATCTTCCCGTTTTCACCTTTCCAGGAAAAGGGGGGGAAATTGTCAAAATAGACGACCCTCATGGTTTCTCCGGCAGATAATCCCCATGGATACCATAGTACCAGCAAAATGAGTGATGAAAAGAGGCCTTTTTTCAGGGACGTCATGCTATCCATCCTGTTTTTTTCGGGGGCAGGGGCATTGTTTTCAGAGGGGCTTTCTGTGGTGCTTTGTTTTCTTTCATGATTTTAGATCGTTCCCATAGAGACATGCCCCTCTGTCCTCCAGCCTTTTATCGATATTGGTTGTAAATTTCCTCCAGTTTTCCACTTTCCCTCAACTGACTCAGTTTCTTGTCAAATTCAGGGAGAATTTTTGTGAAAGGTGATTTTTTTCCGATGCAGAGGCTGAAGGGAACCTCATCAAGAATGTTGGGAATTTCAATGATCTGGTCTCTCAGCCCCATATTGAGGATGGTGAAACCCCCGACGACCGAGTCGGTGATGAACAGGTCGCCCCTTCCCGCTGCCAGCATTTGAAATACATTTTCGGGTCTGGGTGAAAGCTGTCTGTCATAATCCTTGAGGTTTCTTTCTGCCCATCCGTTGCCTATGTAATCGAGAAGAATAAAGCCTTTGAGATCTGGAATGGACTGGATTTGTTTTAAGGCATCAATATTTTCATGCCCGTTTCTGGTAAAAAGGGTCATTCGGGAGCTGATTACTGTTTCTTCACTGATTTCCGTGTACCCTCTTCTTTCGGGTGTGGGAACGGTTATAAAGGCATCCGCCTGTCCTCCGCGAACCCGATCCTGCGCCCTTGCCCACGGGAAGCCTTCATGGGAAAGGGGGATACCCATCTGCTTTCCGGCAACTTCATCGACCACGTCTATGAGGATGCCACGCATGGCACCGGACTCATCTTTCCATGAGAAAGGTGCAAAGTTATCAAAATAAACCATCTTCAGGGTCTGGGCCGTTGCCGTGCCAAAGCCTGCAACAAGAAAAAGGGCGAGAAGACAAAGGATCATGCGTTTCATGGGAAACCTCCGGCAGGTGTGGGTTGGTGAGAGTACCTTTGCTCTGCCTTTGGCAGGTAGGTATGTACGGGATAGGGGGGACGGGTGCTGTAATGAAAAAATGAATAATGGTAAGGATTATGCTGTGAACACGGTTTTTTGTCAATAAAATAAATGACAGCGTTTTGTGGCAAGATGAACTTTTTGCCAACTGGGAAATTGCCTCAGGAGGCGATAATCCCTATAAAATAAAGCCACTGTGAGGTGATTTCATGCACTGGGATGTAAAAATCGTTAAACCCAAACCTGACTATAAAATATATGTCGAAACAGAGATCAAGGGACTGTCCGGAATGTCATTCAGACCTGGGTTGAGAAATGATGTACATCCTACAGGCGGTGCAGACTTGCCGATTTTCTGGAAAGCCCCAAACAGAGAAAGAACGGCGGGAGAGTGGAGAGAATCTGTTGGCTGGAGAGATGTTTCGGAAAGATGTCAAAACGGTCGAAAGCCTTTGACTACAAGCTAAAAAAACAACCCGTCTGCCCAGAGAATCACTCTGGAGAGACGGGTTTTCTTTTTCAAAATGGTGGAGCTGAGGGGGAACCTCCTAATTATCCTAATCTCACAAAAGATAATATAAAGTGCGTGTGCCTGTCAATAGTTTTTTGTACTTTTTTTTGTCCCTGAAAATTTGGCCAAAAAATGTGAAGCCTGCTTACGTATTTGCAGCTCCCAATATCCCCCCCGTGGGATCGGTACGCCATGACATTTTTTTTCGATTTGCCAAGGGATAGAGGCGGCCAGCTTTTTCATGTAATTGGGAAGACGAAACAAACGGGCCGGAACTTTTCTTCGGGGATTCTTCTCTGGATTCTGGAATGCAGTATGGCCCATCGAAACAAACGGGCCTGGAATTGTGAAGGGGTGCAAATGGCCCTGGGATTGTGGCTGCTGATTTTACAGGTGCAAGCGGCTCTGGATTGTGGCAGTCAATTTAATAGGTGCAAGCGGATCTGAAATTGTGGCGGGGGGGTAAATGGCCCTGAGTAAATCTGGTCATCTTTTAAGTAAAAGTTGACGAGTTGTAAACACACGCTTTCCCTTTGGATTCAGGGGCTTGACCTTGATTCAGGCTGAGGCTGTGATTTTTCCGCTTTACAACACGTCAAGTTTTCCCTAAGATTGCCGCAGAAGTTGACGGGATAGGGGCAGGGGCAAGGATCGGGAGCTGATTGGGTAGTGAATTACTACTGCATCCCCTGAGCTGACCGGCAGCTGGCCTGGACTGATCCAAGGCACAGGCAGGAACCTTACTCCGCACAGGCCAAAACAGAGGCCACAGAATGCCCCAGGATCAACGAACGCTTCAGGGCCTGAGTGATTCCTTCATGGGATTCTGAGACGATCTGGGGGCTTCTGAGAGCTTCCTGTCTTAGTACGCTATGAAGTAGGGCTTGCACCGCCAGCACCCAGGAAATAGCACAGAAAGGGTCTGAGATTGACTGAGAGGCAGCAGGGCTTCCGAGGCAAGGCAATGGCAAGGGAAAGGCTTAGGATCGATCTGGGGGCTTCTGGTGGCCTCTGAGGGCTTCAGCGGGATCTTGGCTTACTTCCTGAAATCGGCCTGGGATATCGTGGCTTCCTAACTCACCACATACCAGCCTTGAAGCCCGGCCCCGTTCCTTCTCTACCCTTTTTTCGAGGGTTAACTTTTATTTACAGATATTCCCCAAAGCGAAAGGCATCGACATGGGAAACAACGGGAACAATCCAAAGCAGGGCAGCCAGATAGCAGTGGAGCCTATCAAGCAAGTCAAGGATCTGAAGGCAATCAAGCAGCTTCTGAGATCCAAGCCAAGGGATTACGCCCTGTTCGTCCTGGGAATCAATACGAACCTTCGGGCTTCTGACCTTCTGAGCTTGACGGTAGGCCAGGTGGAAGGACTTCAGCCCATGGATGAACTTGTGGTTCAGGAGCAAAAGACAGGCAAGCAAAGACGCATAAACGTGAACAAGGCAGCCGTGGATGCAATCAATGGCCTTCTGGCTACCATGCCGGATGCAGAGGCTGAGGCCCCTCTCTTCCAGGGGCAGCGTGGGCCGCTTACGGTTTCCTATGTGAATCGGCTTGTGAAGAGCTGGTGTAAGGCTTTGAATCTCAAAGGGAACTATGGAAGCCACAGCTTGCGGAAGACCTGGGGATACCACCAGCGGGTTACGTTCGGGAAAGGATTGCCTGAGCTGATGGTGTGCTTTAATCACAGCAGCCAGAGGCAGACCCTGGATTATCTGTGCATTCAGGCTGAAGAGATCAAGAGCGTGTACGCCAATGAGCTGTGAGAAGCGGTAGAAGGCCCGTCAGGGCCGGGCAGGGACGGGCGATGGTTCACATACCTGGCTTTCTTCCTAAGCTTTTTCACTAGATCCGAACGGGGCCAACCAAGGAGCGAAGCTCCGCTTCTCTGAGCCGGTAGGGGTTCACAAGGCCGGGGCCAGCCAAGGATCGGCTCTTCAAGGCCCGACAGGGCCGGGCTGATCCGAACGGGGCCAGCAGCAGAGGGCCAACCAAGGATCGGCTCTTCAAGGATCGTCTCTTTGATCCGAACAGGGCTTTCATTGCATTTTACAAGTATGCTTAATGGTTACAGTTTGTTATGTAAATTCATATCATGCTCCTGATTTGGGGAATTTTTCCGTTGATATGATAATGTAAATCAGGCTGTTACACGAATCTCACCTAGTAAATGCAAAGGGGAGAGTGAGAGTATCTGAGGCTTCTTAGGAGAATCTTAGGTATATCTCAGGTAATACCTAAGCATAGTAAAGAGTATCCTTCCTATAGATCAATGTACTACGCCGCCCTTCCAGCCCTTCCAGCCCTTCAAGGCCCGCCAGGGCCGGGTAAGCTTCGGATCAATCCTGGTGCCTTCAAGCCGCCTTTTTCTGACCCACAAGGAGTAACCCTTTTCCTTGACCACAGAAGGGAGAGAGCAGGGCCAGTCCTGCGGCCTGAGCTTGCCTTCACCGATGCCAAGGGCAAGCACTGGTTCGTACTGGCTGACATCCTGAGGTCCAACAAGGATCGGCTCTTCAAGGATCGTCTCTTTGATCCGATTGATCCGACAGGGCCGGGCTGAAAGCCACGGGCAGCACAACACGTCCGGCATATGCAAAAGCCCGTATTATTGAGACGTTCGGGGATTGGGGGCTAATTAAGACCCCAATAGCCGACAGCCAGGGCCAGCCAAGACCAGCCAGGGCCAGCCAAGACCAGCCAGGGCCAGCCAAGACCAGCCGGGGCCAGCCTGGGTAAAGCCATGCAGACACAGGAGCTTCCCGTGTGGGTTTTATCAAAAGGGGTTTTTTCCTTATGGCCCTTGACCTTGCCCCAGGATCGTATCTTCGATCCGACTGATCCAAGGCCGGGAGCTTTCCTTCACCTTCTCACATACCCTTTCATATACCCAACCAAGGGCTTCTCAGAGCCATTATTCCACCTTGCCTACCGTATATAGTCTAAAACCCGAACGCTGTTCCTGAGCGATTACAGCTGGTCGTTTTTTCCTGGAAAGTCCTATTTTCCCTGTGCTGGCGGTACAGGCCCTATTATTAGGGGGAAAGCAAAGGGGCGAAGCTCAGGCCGCAGGACTGGCCCTGTTCGGATCAAAGAGACGATCCTTGCTCCGCTTCTCACGCCTTCCTTCCATTCTCCTGTCTGGTGCGGTTTTGCCTGAAATACCCGTAAAATTTAACCAAATTGCCCCTTGTAACATCCTGCAATAATTGAACGATTTTAAAAGGCCAGGGTGGGGGAAAGAGCTGTTACTTTTCAAGGGCTTATGCGAACTCCTGTCTTGCTCCGCTTCTTCCCGTAGTCGCCTGACATTGAAGCCTTGCCTAGCCCTGGGATTTAAGAGGACAGGGTGGGGAAAGAGCCGTTACTTTTCAAAAGAGGATAACTTTGCCGAGGCCCTTGATTACCAAGGGTCTTGGTCATTTTTATGTGTGGGTTGTGGTGAGTTGGGAGGCCACGGTGGGGTAAGAAGGCCAGCCTTCCATCCTTCCTTCCATTCTCATGCCTGGTTCGGTTTTGTCTGAAATAGACTTAAAACTCAACCAAATTACATCTTGTAATGCCTTGGAATAATTGAACGATTTTAAGAGGACAGGGTGGGGAAAGAGCCGTTACTTTTCAAAAGAGGATAATTTTGCCGAGGCCCTTGATTACCAAGGGTCT
>NZ_VLLC01000035.1 GCF_007830435.1 Desulfobotulus alkaliphilus
AAAATACAACATCATCCGGTATTAGCACCGCTTTCGCGATGTTATTCCGAATTCAAGGGCAGATTATCCACGCGTTACTCACCCGTGCGCCACTTTACTTGTCCCCCGAAGGGAACTTTCTCGTTCGACTTGCATGTGTTAAGCACGCCGCCAGCGTTCATTCTGAGCCAGGATCAAACTCTCCGTTGAATCTCTGGTACTACCCCCACCTTAAAAAGGCGGGATACTCAGGGCATGTTACTTTATCTTTCACTATCTGATTTTCAAAGATCGACTTTTGCGATCCGCCGCTCCGTGAGCAACGAGGCGCAAACTATCGATTTAGACCCTCCCTGTCAACGACTTTTTTCAAGCTTTTTTATTTTTTTTGTAAACATTCTGAAAAACTGAATATTTCACAACTGATTTCAGTCTTTTTTCATAAAACGACAATTCAGAATCTCATTGGTTTCCCTGAGGGCATCCCCGGTAAAGGCTCCAAGGAAGTTTTTAATATCTTCCATCCTCTGTCTTTTATCCGCAGACGGATCGTCCAGAAGTATTCCAGAAGTCTCCGCCAGCACCTTTGCAAAAAGACCACTGACTTCTCTGGCATAGGGGTTTCTTGCAATAAGATCTTCGTACAAGCCCAGATCCAGGGCAAAAAGCCTGCCCACAAAATCCACATTCAAGCGGAAAATCGGTGTAGCTACACGACATGCGGTTTCCGGATCCATGTTTTCCTGCATCATGTAGGCCCCGGTAGCAATGGTAATAAGATGGGTCACACTCTGAACAAAGGCCATATGACGGTCATGGGTGGCGGCCTCCATAACAGAGACAACGGCACCTGCATCTTCAAAAAGACAACGGAAAGGATCTGTCCACAAATCTCCCCTCCCCGGAGTCAGAATGACATTCTGCCCCTGCATGGATGCCGTATACTGTCCGAACATGGGATGAACACCCAAAACCCCGGCAGAAGAGAAATCCACCATGGCCTGCACCACTTCTTCCTTTAAAGAAGAAAAATCCACAAAAAGCTTTTCTTCCGTCATCAGTGGCCCCAGCTCCCGGGCCAGAGATACAGCCACAGCCATGGGTGTGGACAGAATCACAATATCCGATTTCAGCACAAGCTCTTCATTGGACATGGCTGTGTCCAGATCCGACACCTCCACAGCAAGCCCCATGTCACGGAAAAAAGACGCAAACCAGCGGCCCATGCCACCATGACCACCGACAATACCAATGGTTTTCCCCGAAAAAGCACCCGGAATCATTGAATGGCCCTCCAGCGAAGCATATGATCTGCAATGACAAGCTTTGCCATGGCTTCTGCCACGGGAAGAATGCGGGGAATGGCTGAGACATCATGCCTGCCACGGGTGACAATGGTAGCGGGAGCGCCATGGATATCCACGGTCTGCTGGGGAATACCGATGGAAGGTATGGGTTTTACCGCCAGCCGCAGCACCACCCTTGCACCGCTGCTGATGCCGGCAAGGATCCCGCCGCTGTTATTGGAAAGAAATCCCTGCGCTGCCATGGCATCGTTGGATTCACTTCCCTTGAGATCCGCCACGGCAAAACCAGCTCCGATTTCAACACTCTTCACAGCCCCGATTCCCATCATGGCCGAGGCAAGATCTCCATCCAGCTTGTCAAAGACCGGATCCCCCAGACCTGCAGGAAGACCGTCTATCCACAGCTCCACAAGGCCACCGATGGAATCCCCCGCCTTTTTCACCTCTTCCACCCTGGCATCCATGGCCAGAGCCGCTTCAGAATCCGGGCATCCGTAGGGATTGCCGTGTACTGCTTCCATATCCAGCTTTTCAGCCTTCACTCCCCCCAGAGCAAGGGTGAAAACCCGCACAGCGATGCCCTTCTCAAAAAGAAGCTGCCCGGCCACAGCACCCGCTGCCACCCGGCCTATGGTTTCTCTGGCCGAGGCCCGTCCGCCCCCCCGCCAGTCACGTATGCCATATCGGGCCTGATAACTCAGATCCCCGTGACCCGGCCGGAAAAGGTCTTTGATGTCTTCATAGGCTCCGGAGCGGGCATCCTTGTTCCAGACAAGAATGGATATGGGCGTACCTGTGGTTTTGCCCTCAAACACGCCGGAAAGAATTTCGCAGATATCCGCTTCCCTGCGGGTGGTGCTGGTTTTTGCCTGCCCCGGCTTCCGCCTGTCCAGCTCCCGCTGCACCACCGATGCATCCAGCCTGAGCCCCGGAGGACAGCCGTCAATCACGCAGCCAACGGCCGGACCATGGGATTCCCCCCAGGTGGTGACACGGAACATGTGGCCCGTGGTGCTTCCTGCCATCTGCTACCTTCCTTTCAAACCACCTTTTTTACGGCGGCATATCGTTTACTGCAAATATTGTTTCAGGGCCTGCACAATTTCCAAGGCCACATTTTCCGGAGAAAGATGATCGGTCCTTACCGTCCCATGGGCAGCCTCAGCATACAGAGGCGCCCTTGCAGCCATGATATCCTTCACCTCATCAAGGGCAGACACCCCCTTGAGGGCAGGACGGACAAAACCATTTTTCCGGTCCTGCTCCATGCGCGCAGCTATGGTTTCCGCCATGGCATCCAGATGAAAAACCAGCCCCTGTTCCCTCATGGTGCGGATGTTCTCAGCCCGGGTGACAATGCCGCCGCCCGTGGCTACAACAATAAAGTCTTCTTCCAGCACCCTTTGAAGGGTAAGCATTTCCAGCTCCCGGAAGGCCTCCCAGCCCTCACGCTGAACAAACTCTTCGATGGAGCATCCGGCATGCTCTTCCATCTTACGGTCCAGATCCACCCATGCCACATCCAGCATACGGGCCAGATGTAAAGCCACCGTACTTTTTCCCACACAGCGGTATCCCACAAGAAAAATACGTGCCTTCATCCCATGACCCTTGCAAACACATCAAAAAAATTCGGAAAGGATTTTGCCACACACGCTGGATTCTCAATCACAACACCGGGCACACGCAGTCCAGCCACGGAAAAACACATGGCCATACGATGATCATCATAGGTGTGAATCCTTGCCCCGTGCAGGGGACAGCCCCCATCGATTTCCAGATCATCCCCCACAATGCGCACAGACCCTCCCATGCGATTGAGTTCCGTAGCCACTGCCGAGAGGCGGTCACATTCCTTTTCACGAAGATGGGCCACATTGCGGATATAGCTGGTGCCCTTAGCAAAGGCGGCAACCACAGCCAGGGTCGGCACCATATCCGGCATATCCCCCATATCCACGTCCACGGAACAAAGATCCCCTCCCCTGACACAAATTCCATGGCTGTCGCTGGTCACGGTGCATCCCATTTTTTCAAAAATACCCAGAAGCCCCAGATCCCCCTGAACAGAGCCTAAAGAAAGACCTTCCACACAAACGGACCCGCCCGTAACGGCCGCGGCGGCAAAAAAATAACTGGCATTGGAAGCGTCCGGCTCCACCTGATAATTTCCAGCCCTGTAGGTCTGTCCGCCGGGAACCCTGTAGCGGGTATCCCCTTCACTGGAAAATGAAACACCCATTTTTTTTAAAATCTCAAGGGTCATCTTTATATAAGGTCTTGAAACCGGCCCCCGGGTCACGGTGATATCCAGCCCCTGCTCCAGACAGGGAGCCATGAGCAGAAGACCGGAGAGATACTGACTGCTGAGGTGACAGGCAATGGAAAGTGCACCTCCCCTGCGGCTGCCTCCACCGATCACAACGGGCGGGCACCCTGTTTCCGGCAGGCTGCGGGCAGGAATACCCACCTGCCCCAGAGCATCCAGCAGATCTCCCAAAGGTCTCTGACGCATGCGGGCGTTGCCATCCAGCGTACTGGTTTTTTCACCAAGACCGGCAATGGCCGAAAGAAGACGCATGGAAGTTCCTGAGTTGGCAAGAAAAACAACTTCACTGGCACCCGGAAGCCTGCCTCCCCTTCCTTCCACATCCATCCTGCCGTCTCCGTGGTCCTTTACAGAAATACCCATCTGACGAAGGGCTTCGGCGGTCAGAAGGGTATCTTCACTGCGCAGGCAGCCCGATACCTCCGAAGGACCATCGGCAAGGGCTGCGGCAATGAGCAGCCGGTGGGTGTAGCTTTTGGATCCCGGAATCCGGACACGAATATTTTCCGGACGATGGGTGCGCACCTCAAACAGGGCCTCGGACATGGTATTCCCTTTCATTTGTCATAAAACAGCTTCAACGGCTTTCCGCATACAATCAACGGGAGCTTCCCTGGCCGTCCATACCTCAAACTGCAAAGCCCCCTGACGGATAAACATTTCAAGGCCATCCACCACACGGCATCCGAGGGACTCCGCAGCCCTGATCAGCCTTGTTTTTCTGGGATTGTAAACGATATCCATCACCACCATGCCCCCATGGAGTACCTCACCCGGAACGGGCATGGCATCCACATCCGGATACATGCCAAGGGAGGTGGTGTTCACCAGAATATCCATACCGCTCCCCGTAAATTCCGAAAGAAGACAGAAATCCGCCCCCAGATCACGGGCCAGAGCCTCCCCCTTTTCCCGGCTGCGGTTCACAATAAGGGGAAAAGCCCCTGCCTCCCGAATCCCGAAAGCCACTGCCCTGCCAGCCCCTCCGGCCCCCAGAATGGCAGCCCTTTTTCCATGAAGGGGACCTGCGTCCAGAAGGGCATCCCGTGCGCCGCACCAGTCCGTATTCAGCCCGAGAATGCGGCCATCATCCTTCAGGCAAAGGGTGTTCACCGCCCCCATTTTCTCTGCCATGGGGTCCAGATCATCCACCAGTGCCAAAAGGGCTTCCTTGTGGGGCAAAGTCACACTCATGCCCCGGATACCCAGCGTTCTCATGGCCACGGGCACTCCTGCCGGATCCCCGACATCAAAGGCAAGGTAGACAGCATTGAGTCCCAGAAAACCAAAGGCCGCATTGTGCATCACAGGACTTAAGCTATGCCCCACAGGATGACCCATCACGCCGAAAAGAGAAGTTCCCGCATCCATTATTCCCCCTTAAAAACTGCAGCGGGCATAGGACCCCACGGTTTTCAGGAAAAGGCAGTTCGGCCGCATCCTGTCAATGGCCTCCCGGATAAGGTCATCTTCCCGATGACCTTCGAGATCGGCAATGAAAAAATAGTTCCAGTTTTCCTGACGGGTGGGCCTTGACTCCAGCTTCACAAGGTTGATGTTCAGATCCGCCAGGGGCTTCAAACCACTGAACAGTGCACCGGGTACGTGGGCTGTGACAAACATGATGGTTGTCTTGTCCGATCCCGTGGGCCGTGTCTCGTCCCTTCCGATCACCAGAAAGCGGGTGGTATTGCGGCCACTGTCTTCTATATGGGATGCCAGCACCTGCAGGTTGTAAATAGCCGCGGCCTGGGAGCCCGCCACGGCAGCGGCACCCGGCTCCATGGCGGCCTTTCTTGCCGCAGCCGCCGTGCTGGCCATCTCCACAAGACGGGCATGGGGCAGATTCTGGGCCAGCCAGCGTCTGCTCTGGGCCAAAGCCTGAGGGTGGGAATACACGACGGAAACGGATGCAAGATCTGTTTCACGGGATAAAAGATCGTGGGAAATGGCAAGGCAGGTTTCCGCGCATATGCTCAGGGGAGAGAGAAACAGGAGATCCAATGTGTGGTTCACAGCCCCTTCCAGCGAATTTTCAACAGGCACCACACCATAGTCACAGCTTCCCTTTTCCACTTCCTCAAAAACATCGGCTATGGTGGTTCTGGGAACGAACTGGCCCGCATAATCAAACTGCTGCAGCGCAGCAATATGGGTATTGGTGGCCTCCGGCCCCAGATAGGCAATGGTCCGGGAACGCTGCACCTCACGGGTGGCAGCCATAACAATGCCATATAAATGATGGATCAGGGTATCGGAAACGGGCCGTCCTTCACTGCGGGCCACAAGGCGGTCAAAAATACTTTTTTCCCGGGACCGGTCCAGTACCTGAAGTCCGGCCTTTTCCTTAACCGCTCCGATTTCCCGCCCAATCTCCAGCCTTTCATTGAGAAGATCAAGGATGGTATCATCTATGCTGTCTATGCGGATACGCAGGCGATCCAGGGCCTGCCGCACCCCTTCCATATCTTCACTCATGTTTTCTCCCGTCCCTACTGCTCCGTAATGGTTTCTTCCACCGCATGGCCAAAGTGCCTGCCGCCCTCTTCAAGGCAGACCAGCACACGGTCTCCGGGAGTGATGGAAACAACGGACACGGGCCTGCCCCCCGGCGCTGTCAAACGGATGGTCTCCGCATTCTGCACAATGGTATGAATCCCTTTGCCCGCAACCTCCGCACGGATCAGAAGAAGGGGTCTTTTTTCAATCTTCACCCGACCCACCACGGCAGGACTGGTGTTCCCGCTGCTGTCCACCAGCATCACGGAATCACCGGCCTTCAGCTCCGCAAGGTAACGGGTACGCCCCCCGTCCACACGGGTATAGGCATGCACGGCTCCGGCATTCACCCGGAAAGGCCGGGGTGCCACATAGGGATTGGATTCCGTCTCTGCATGTACAAGGAAAAGGGCCGAAGAGCTGTCACCCACCAGCATCCCCTGTCCCGGCAGCATGGAGGTGCAGGTATCCACACAGACCCGGTCTCCCATACCCAGAGGGCGGATCTCCGTCACCACAGCCTCCTCCAGCATTTCACTGCCATGGACTTCCTGCAATCCGGAAAGGGCCGCCTGCAGGGCCGCTGGCTCCTGAATGTCCAGCATGACCCGCCGGACGCCCACCTCAAGGATACCAAAGGCCGTACGTGCCTCCTCAAAACTCCGCACCACGGGCATGACATCCGCCTTTTTGGCAATGAGATTTTCAAGGGGAATGATGGTCCAGTCCGTACACTCCAGCACCACCAGACGGCTGACAGACAGAGCCGCCACGGCCTCCTCCTGACTTCCGTCAGAAATCTTAAAAATTTCAGATGTTTCTCCGGGGACAAAGTCTCCATCGGAAGCAATTACCGGAATCCTTGCCAGCTCAGCAACGTCCTGCCCCCTGCCATCTTCCACCCAGAGCCCATGGGCTCCGCCCTCAAGGGCCGTGAGTACCAGCTCCTTATTCCAGGGTGCAATTTTCACCCATATTTCCCGCATCTTTACCCACCTCTCCTGTTAAAATCCGTCCACACATCCCCGGACACCTAAAAAAACACCATCAGACAGCTTCACCCTGCAAAATTGCCATGGCCTCTTCCACGGATGCACCTCTATTAATAATAGCAGAAAACGCCATGACCAGACCGCGGGGATTCTTGTGCTGAAAGACATTGCGTCCCATGGAAACACCGGCACCTCCAGCATCCGTTGCCCCCTTCACCATCTCAAGGATATCCCGGTCCGAGTCCATCTTAGGGCCTCCGGCAATGACAACGGGCCTGAAGCAGCCTTCCACCACCTCACGGAAGGTCTCTGCAGAGCCCGTGTAAGACACCTTCACAATATCCGCACCCATTTCAGCCCCTACCCTGGCTGCATGCTTGATGGCTTCTTTGTCGTACTCATCCCGGATTTTTTCCCCTCTGGGGTACATCATGGCAAGGAGCGGCATTCCCCAGTTCCGGGCATCATAGCTGATGCGCCCAAAATCATTGAGCATCTGCTTTTCATCCCCATTGCCGAGGTTCACATGCACGCTCACGGCATCCGCACCCAGACGGATGGCTTCCTCCACGGAGCAGACAATGGTTTTGGCATTGGGCTTGGGAGAAAGGCTGGTGGAAGCGGAAAGATGAATGATGAGACCGATATCCGGGCCACTGCCACGAAGTCCATCCTCCACCAGACCTTTGTGTTCCACAATGGCGTTGGCTCCGCCTTCGGCCACCTTCTGGATGGTGGCGGTCAGATTGCGGATACCGTCAATGGGTCCCACGGATACACCGTGATCAAGGGGAACAATAATGGTTTTTTTTGTTTCCCGGTTAATGATGCGTTCCATGCGAATCTGTTTGCCGATCATGCTGACTGTCTCCTGTAATATAAAAAATATGCAAAAAGGGCCGCAGAGTTCTCTCCACGGCCCTTTTATAATTTATACCTGTATTGCCACCGTGGGGAGTCCTTTTGCCGACCCGCCCCCGGTACCTTTGCTGTTATTTTACCTTCTTCTGTTCCAGCGCAGGTGCAGGCAGGTCGATACTAAAATAGTACCACCAATAATAGCAATAAAAGCTGCCTGCAAAAGACTGATTCACGATGAGAAACCTTTCAAGTTAGACGATGCTGTTTTAAACTCTGTCTGATGTAACCGGAAAATGACCTCCGGTCAAGTTTTTTTTGCATCTGCATCATGGTTTTTCAAAAAGAACGGGAGAAGAACGTTTTTATGAAAAACAGGGAAAAACAGGCTTGCACGGAATCACAGCACCTGCTATAGCATATCCCTAAAGAAACAGCGTTTACCTGTTTTTATAATGAAAAATCAAATGCATGCCTGTGCCGCAGAAAAACGCCATGCACAAATTCCAGAGAAAATCAATATAACATTTTAATTTTCAAACCAAATTTCATAAAAATCTTTCTTGACAGGCTCCGGACAAGCACGTAATTTGTCTTGGTATGCGCAAGGCTTTCCCAAATACCATCGTTTTTTAAGTATTTCGGTTATCCGCTGTTTTCTTTTCCATAATCATGATTGCAGCTGTCAGGGTCCGAAAGCCTGAGGCTTTAAGGAACCACATTCTTTTTCAGCCATCATGGATAAAAAAGCTTTCGTTTAATTACTACCTACGTTTAGTCCTGCCACCATAAAAGCGATGACTATCGAAGATTAACATTCAAGGAGGTTCTGCATGAACAAGGGTGATCTGGTCGCAGAAGTTGCAAAGGTTGTCAGTTCCAAAAAAGATGCTCAGGCTGCCGTAGACTGCGTATTTGCAACCATTACCAAGGCGCTGTCCGACAATGAGCCCGTAACCCTCGTTGGTTTCGGCACCTTTAAAGCCATGGAGCGTCAGGCAAGAAAGGGCCGCAATCCCCAGACCGGAGAAGAAATCGAAATCTCTGCCCGGAAAATTCCAAAATTTATTCCTGGAAAAGCCCTTAAGGATGCCATGAAGTAAAAAGGAGAGGCAGAGCGTTCAGGCCTCACCACAAAAGCGGATCTGAGATATCCATTTAAAAAGGGTTCTTTTTTCCGGAGCACCCTGTCAGACGGAACCGGATATGCAGCATGAGGGTGTAACGGGGTAAAACAACTGCCCCGTTACACCTTTATATTTCAAGGCACTTGTTTAAACCGACTCCTATCCGTTTCCCTTTATCCCGGCAGGGCTCAAAAATGGGCGTTGCAATCCCCAAAAAAGCGTATACAATCTGACTGCCTTTTCTCAACAGCGGCTTTTCAAAGAAAAAACCGCACAACTTTTTGATCTTCATGGTTTTACATCCAACGTGCATCCAAAAGAACTTACCATTACCAATGCATCCGGTATCCACGCCAGACCCGCTGCGGCCATTGCCCGTATTGCCCAGACTGCAAAATCAGGGGTGTGGATCTGCCACGAAGAAGAACGTGTGGATGCCACCAGTATCATTGATATCCTGACCCTTGCCTGTGGACAGGGCGCCCGGATTACCCTTCACGCAGAAGATCCCGAAGATCTTCCCATCCTCGACAGCATTGCCATGCTGATCGAAAATGGATTCGGAGAATAAAAAAAGCATGCCTACGGGAGAAAAAAAAGAAGTCATTTTTCAGGGGATCAGCGGTGCCCCCGGCATATGTATTGGAAAGGCTTACATGGTCGGTCGGGAAGGCGTGGATGTGATTCCCCAGTACACGATCAGCCAGGACCAGAAGACCAGAGAAATAACCCGCTTTAAAACCGCCGTACGTACCGCTAAAAATGAACTGCTTGAAATTATAGAAGCCACACCCGAAGCCCTCAAGGAACATATCCAGATTCTCGAAACCCATCTGGTTCTTTTCAAGGATAAAATGCTATATGGCCGTACCCTTGAAGCCATTGAACGGGAAAATGTGAATGCGGAATGGGCCCTTAAAAATGTGGTGGCTGAGGTCAGGGCCATGTTTCAGGATATTGAAGACCCCTATCTGCAGGGAAGATCCACGGATATTGTCCATGTATCGGACCGGATCATGCGCAACCTCGTAGGGGCCAAGGAAGAAAGCATCAGCAGTATCAGCAAACGGGTCATCCTTGTGGCCAGTGATATTTCCCCGGCCCAGACAAGTCAGATTCAACTGGAATGGGTGATGGGTTTTGTCACGGATCACGGAGGAACAGCGTCCCATACCAGCATCATTGCCCGAACCCTGGGCATTCCCTGCGTCCTGGGACTGGGGGATGCAACATCCAGTCTGCACAATGACGATATCATTATTGTGGACGGCATTGCGGGCAGGGTTATCGTGCACCCCGAAGACAATACCCTTTTATTATATGAAGAAAAAAAACGCCGTTTCGAAGAGCACAGGGCCTCCATATCCCGAAGCAGCCATCTGCCTGCCATCAGCGCCGATGGTATGGAATTTCAGGTACTGGGCAATATCGAACTGGCCGAAGAGGTTGTTTCCGTGAGGGATCACGGGGGCAATGGCATCGGACTCTTAAGAACCGAATTCCTTTATCTGAGCCGGAACAACTTTCCAGGCGAAACAGAGCTTTTTGAACAATACAGGGAAGTGCTGGAGCTCATGGCCCCGGCTCCTGTCACCTTCCGCACCCTGGATATCAATGGGGACAAGGCCATTTCCTACACCCTCACACCGGAGGAAGCCAATCCTGCCTTAGGTCTCAGGGCCATCCGTTTCTGCCTGAAAAAAAAGGAAGTGTTCAAAACCCAGCTCCGTGCCATTCTGCGGGCTGCTGCCTATGGCAATGCCCAGATCATGTTTCCCATGATTTCCTGCCTTGAAGAGGTCCGGGAAGCAAGAAAACTCCTGAGGGCATGTGCGAAGGAACTGGCCGGGGAAGAAAAGCGCCACAACCCGGAGATCCCCGTCGGCATCATGATTGAGGTGCCTTCTGCGGTGGTCATGGCGGATGTCCTTGCCCGTGAGGTGGATTTCTTCAGCATCGGCACCAATGATCTGGTACAATACCTTTTAGCCATTGACAGGGGCAATCCCCAGGTGGCCCACCTGTACAACTCCCTGAATCCTGCCGTTCTGCGCATGCTCAAGCGGATTGTGGATGAAGCGGATAAGGCAGGGATTTCTGTTGCCATGTGCGGAGAAATGGCAGGAGACCCCTTTCATCTTCCCGTACTCATGGGCTTGGGCATCCGGGAGCTGAGCATGAATCCCCAGTCTATTCCGGCGATTAAAGATATGATAAGAAATATGGAAGGCCATGAATGCCGGCTTTTTACGGAATCCCTCCTTGAAAAAAGCCAGACCCAGGAGGTCATGGATGCCATTTCACTGAAATATGGGAAATTCATGCAAACGGATTTTGTATAAGCGCAAGCCGTCCCCGGACCAGACAGGCACAAAGCGTATACGGCCATCAAAAGGAGACAGACAGAGGTGAGTGGTACAAAAATCATCACGGACAACCGGAAAGCACGCCATAATTATACCTTTGAAGACGTGATGGAAACGGGCATCGTTCTTACGGGAACCGAGGTCAAATCATTAAGAAACGGCCAGGTCAATCTCAAGGATGCCTACGCCCAGATAAAAAACGGTGAAGTTTTTCTCATGCAGATGCACATCAGCCCTTATACCCACGCCTATTACAACAACCACGATCCCCTGCGTACCCGCAAGCTGCTTCTGCACAAGTCTGAAATCGTCAAACTGATTGGCAAGACAAAGGAAAAGGGCTATTCTCTGATTCCAGCCAAGCTCTATTTCAAGCAGGGCAAGGTAAAGGTGGCTCTGGCTCTGGCACGGGGTAAAAAAACCTATGATAAACGCCATGCCATCAAGGAAAGGGAAGTCAAGGTTGCCATGGGCCGGCTGAACCGGCAAAAGCACGGAAGTGATGACTGAAAAAAAATTTTCAAGGGACTTTTTTCCATGGTCCCGCCTCCTCCTTTTTCCTTACAGGCGGCTTTCATGACGGATCATCAGGAAATCCTGCCCAGCTATCTTTTACGCCCCGGTTTTTTGTTTGTACCGGACGAAGGCACGGTGATCTCCGCCGTTCTCGGTTCCTGCGTGGCCGTTGCTCTTTTTGACCGAAAAAACAGAAAAGGGGGCATGAACCATTTCCTCTACCCCCAGGCCCCGGCCCCTGAAAATGCAACCACATTTTATGGTAACGTAGCGACATCAACCCTGATCCGCATATTTCTCAAAGAACAGCCCTCAAAAAAACACCTTGAAGCCATGATTTTTGGTGGTGCCGTCCATGCTTCCATGCCCGAAGCCCGTCAGGTGGCAGAAAAAAACGTCACCATTGCCCAAAGCCTTCTGGACAAAGCCGGAATCCCCGTCAGTGTAAGGGATACGGGTGGCAACAGGGGAAGAAAGGTTATTTTTGATACCTTATCAGGAGAATCCCTTGTTTACAGGGTAGAGCGTCTCCGTTCCGGTGACTGGTATCCCTATGAAGGTATGCGATAAAAAAAGAGAAAGGATCTGCCATGCATGAAAATGAACAACGGGACCGGCTGCTTCAGCTGGGCTGTGATCTGGGTGCCATTCAGGATCTGGACATTCTCATGGAGCGCATCCTTACGGAAGCCAGAACCTTTGTCCATGCCGATGCCGGCTCCATCTACATCCGGGAAAAAAACACGCTGCGCTTTGCCTACACCCAGAATGATACCCTCCAGAAAAACCTGCCGGAAGACGAAAAACTTTTATATACAAGCTTCACCCTTCCCATAGACGACAGAAGCATTGCAGGCTATGTCGCCTTACACAATAAGGCCCTCTGCATTGATGATGTATATCAGATACCCGAAACAGCCCCCTACCGCTTTTCCCGCTCCTTTGATATCCGGGCCCGCTACCGGAGCCGGTCCATGTACACCCTTCCCCTCCGGGATATCAACCAGAAGGTTCTTGGTGTCCTTCAGATTCTCAATCCCAGGGGACAGGAAAGCCCGGTGCGTCCCTTCAGAAACAAAGACACCCGTATCCTGAAACATTTTGCATCCATCGCATCCCTGGCTCTGGAGCGGGCCAGCCTCACCCGGTCCATTCTTCTGCGCATGATTCAGATGGCAGAGATGCGGGATCCCAAGGAAACCGGAGCCCATGTCAACCGGGTTGCCAGTTATTCCGTACTGCTCTATGAAGCCTGGGCAAAACGTCGGGGAATGGATAAAATCGTCATCGAACGGCAGAGGGACCGCCTGCGCATGGCTGCCATGCTCCATGACGTGGGAAAAGTAGCCATACCTGACGGCATTCTGAAAAAACCCGGACGACTGACAGAAGAAGAGTTTGATACCATGAAAACCCATACCTTCCATGGGGCAAAGCTTTTTCTGGACGTTCATTCAGATTTTGACCATGCCGCAGCAGAGGTGACCCTCACCCACCATGAAAGGTGGGATGGCAGAGGATATCCCGGCCATATAGATATTGCAACGGGGCTTGCCCTGCCGGAGAAAACAGGCGAAAATGGAAAGATTTTGGGCCTCAAGGGAGAAGAAATTCCCATTTTCGGAAGAATTGTTGCCCTGGCAGATGTCTATGATGCCCTCTCCCATCAGCGGGTGTACAAAAAAGCCTGGGAGGAGGAACGCGTGCTGGAGGTGATACGGGAAGGGGCAGGCAGCCAGTTCGATCCGGAACTTGTGGAAATTTTTTTTGATATTCTTGATGTTTTCCAACAGATTTCCCAACGGTTTCCTTAGTTATTAAGAATTATGCATACAAAAAAAATTAAAACTTAAAAATTTATTCAACTTCTGAGTAACTTGAATTTAGTTCTTTTAATTCAAAAGCTTAAAAAATGGCCAATTATCCATCACTGATCGAAATTAATTTGAATCCTGCACAAGTTACTCTATGACAAGACGCCCTAGCAGGGCGTGAGCTGCTATTCAGCACAGTTTTCCAAGTACCATAGCTGCCAGACAGATGCACAGGCCCCAGGCTATTTGCCCGTGACGAAAACGAAACGATTGCAATGTCACTTGCAAATAGCCACGGAGCCTTGCAGCAGTATGAAGGTGCTGAATGATTACAGATTCATAAACAAAAAAGCACTAAGGGGAAAAAGCAGCCCTGGTGTAGCCGGACACCCCCATCTCCAGAACCCGTATCCGCTGGGTCACGCCCTTTTGCATCAGAATTTCTCTGGCTTTGCGGCTGCGGTTGTGGGTGTTGCAGATGAGCAGCACTTCCTTTACATCCTCCTTTGCCCTGAGAAACTCCGCCACCCGGTCCCCATGGCTGCCAAGGTAGCTCAGGGGAACATTGACAGAGCCGGGGATATGGGCCTTCTGAAATTCCTGCACCTCCCTCACATCCATCAGAAAGAGGCTGTCCCCAGATTTTTCCACATATGCGGCAAGATCCTTCTGGGCAATCCAGAAATCTCCGCCGGTCTGGGTACAGGATGCGGTGGCAATCCCCACAAAAAGGCTGAAGAAAAACAAAACCATGTGAAAAGATTTTTTTTCCGACATCTTCTCTTTCCCTCCTGAAATATAAGCTATCAAAATTACTTGCTGTTTTCTAATCCTGCGCCCCCTCTGCCTCCATCCCCAGCTGCACCAGCACCCGGCAAAAATCTACGGAAGGAGGCAGGGAGAGATGAAGGCGATGCCCCGAATGGGGATGAAGAAAAGAAATCCGGGTAGCGGCCAGCATGAGCCGCTGACAGCCAAAGGCTTCCCTGAAAAAGCGGTTATGGCGGCCATCTCCGTAGGTGGTATCCCCTATGATGGGATGGGAAAAGGACTTTAAATGCCTGCGGATCTGCCGGGACCGGCCCGTTTCCGGATGCAGCTCCACAAGGCTGTAACAGCGGCTGGAAACCCGGCCCATGGGAACGGGGATCTCCACAGATTCTGCCCTGTGATAGCGGGTGATGGAAAAACGGGGAAGGCCGTTTTTTTTATCCTCAGGACGCAGAAAGCGGGACAGCACTCCCCGGAGGGGAATGTATCCCCGCACCAGCGCCAGATAGGCTTTGTCCACTTCATGGCGGCGGAACTGCCCTCCGAGGTGGGATGCCGCATCCGGAGTAAGGGCCAGAAGAAGGATGCCGGAGGTGGGACGGTCCAGGCGATGGACGGGATAGACATGGCGATCCAGCATATCCCGCAGGGTCTGGAGCAGGGCCGTGCAGGATGCGGATTCCCGGCCTCCCCTGTGTACGGGCATGCCGGAAGGCTTATGCACCGCCACCAGTGCATCGTCCTGATAAATAATTTTTATCTGTTCAGACGTAGTTTCCAGCAGATACAGGTTCCTCCTTATGGAAAAAACAGGATTTCAGGGGAATTTCTGAAAATGAAAACAGCCTTTGTCTCATCTTTGGGACAGGGCCGGGATACGCCTTCTGTTTTCGGCTACATTTAATCATTGAGCGGAATAAGTCAAATGGCATTCCTTGGGAATTAAAGGAAATAAATACTTGCCTTGACAGGAAGGGGTGCCTATAAATAATTCTGATTACCACTGTATTTCAGCCATATAAACCTTAATCGTGGTAATTATATGACCAGATTTTACGCATGTTAACGGGCACCCGTAAAGGGTGCCCCTACAAAACAGGGACCGTAAAAACCATTCGTAGGGGCAGGCCTTGCGCCTGCCCGTATTAAAGCCCGCAACATGGGCCTGACAATAATCTGACCAGCAGACTGTGGCTGAATCAGGGTAGTAATCAGATAAATAATTGATGATATAAGTTGATCCGCTTGAATGAACAGGCTTGGGAGGTACCGTGCCGCCAAAAATCAGAGAGCTGATTCAATCGCTCAAACAGGCGGGCTTCGAAGATCGTGGCGGCAAGGGAAGCCACCGGAATTTCGTTCATCCAAACGTATCGAAGTCTGTGACAATTTCTGGCAAACCCGGAGACGATGCCATGAAGTACCAGATACGGGCCGTAGAAATGGCGGTTCAGGAGGCTAAAAAATGAAGGAAAGTACCCTTTACGCCAAGATTGTGGAATGGTCCGAAGAGGATCAGTGTTTTGTGGGCAGCGCACCGGGCCTGCTCTATGGTGGTTGCCACGGAACGGACGAAAAGGAGGTCTTCGCCGAGCTTTGTCAGATCGTAGACGAAGCCATCGAACTGTACCACCAGGAAGGCAAGCCCCTTCCGCCCCCCACCGCTGGCCGTGATCTTGCCAATACACTGCAACAGATCGCATGACATAAGAAAGCCCTGAGCTATGCAGCAGCCGAAAAGTGAATGGAAAAACAGTTTATCGGACAGACGTGATCCCCTTGTTTTTCAAAGGCAAGGCGATTTCAGAAATCCTTCCGAACTCGATTTGGCAAGAATTATTCACTCTGCCGCCTTCCGCAGATTGCAGGCCAAAACACAGGTGCTGGGTGTTGGTGAAGGGGATTTTCACAGAACACGGCTGACGCATTCCATGGAAGTTGCACAAATTGGAAAGGGAATTGTCCGCACCCTTTCTTCAACCCATCCTGAATATAAAGACATCCTCCCGGATGGCGATCAGATTTTTTGCATTGGTCTGGCCCATGATTTAGGGCACCCGCCATTCGGACACGGCGGAGAAATTGCCCTGAACTATTGCATGGGAAACTTCGGAGGCTTCGAAGCAAATGGTCAGACCCTCAGGATTTTATCTAAAATTGAAACCCATACCCATGGATACGGGTTAAATTTATCAAGACGGACCTTGCTTGGCATTTTAAAATATCCTCAGACATATTCAGCTCTCCTGAAAACCGAACATCCTGCTGTTTCCGGGAATTCTTTTATTCTTGCGTCTGACTGGAAACCACCCAAATGCTACCACGATCAAGAATCCGATGTAACAGATTGGATTTTTGATATTTTTTCCAGCTCAGATAAAAAATCATTCTTAAACTATATTTCACCAAAAGCATGTGAACATGGCAGAACCACGGAAAAGGCTCTGGATACGTCCATCATGGAAATTGCCGATGATATAGCATATGGCATCCATGACCTTGAGGATGGAATCACTTTGAATCTCATCACAAAGGACATGTGGCAGGAAGTTAACAGATATTTTAATTCAGAATGGGCAAAGGAAAATCATCTTTTCGACATTCAGGAAAAACTCTTTGGAAATTCATCGGAAAGGAAACGGGCTGTTGGAAGCCTTGTCCATGCCCTGATAACGAATACAGAAATTATTGAAATAAATACGTTTGAAAATCCGATACTCAAATTCAACGCAGCTCTGAATCAAAATGCAAAAGAGGTATTGGAATCCTTAAAAAAATTTGTTTTTAAAAACATGATCAATATTCCCGAAGTCCAGACTCTGGTTTTTAGAGGTCAGCAAATTGTCATTCGATTATTCAGAGCCATAAGCTCAGATCCCACCCGTTTTCTAAAAAAATCCTATAAAGAACAATGGGAAAAGGCTGATTCTGACGCTGAAAAATTCAGAATTATCTGTGATTATATTTCCGGGATGACGGATGAATATGCTACCCGCTTATACGAGCGGCTTTTTTTGCCAAGGCAGGGAACGGTATTCCACAGGCTTTGATTTTTTTTAAGGTTGAAAATCTCCTTATTTTTTCAGATTTTGCAGATAATCCACAAGCAGATGCACCTCCGTAAAGGTTTCCCAGCTTTGGGACCGTTCACAATGGGCCAGCACTTCTCTTGCGTTTTTCATGGCCTGGGGCAAACGGTCTTTCAGATGGGAACAGGCATCCCCACGACCCTTGGCATAGCCTGGATACAGGCGCGGTTTTCTGAGGGCGGCAATGACATTTTCGCAGATGGAGCCGCTTCCCTTTGTATCAAAATTCCTTGTGGTTTTTTCAAAATGCAGCAGCAGCCAGAATTCAAAACAGGGCGCTGAAACAATGGCCCGGATTTTCGGAAGTTTTTTCCCCTTCAGCCTGTCCAGAGCAGGCTGGTAACTTCCGTGCCGGTCTTTATCGAAAACGCAAAAAACCCTGTCATAGTTTTTGTGATGCTCAAGGCCGTAATTCACCACACTGATGGGAGCGGAACCCGAATCCCCCGTCACACGGATATTCGCGCTGCTCAGCCTCAGATCCTTCCGCATGGCCTCAAAATACGCAGGCTCCGTTTTTTCCCCTTCACAGACAATCAGCACCCTTTCATAGGGGGCGCGGTTTGCCCTTTCCCTGGCAAGGGAGGAAAGCCGTCTTTCCTTTCTTTTATGATGCAGATCGTCCGTTCCCATCAGAACCTCACCTCGCCGATAAAGGGAATGGCCCCGTACCGGCCCTGAAGATAACCCCTTTCCAGTGCTTCCGTGTTGCGGGGTTTGAAATCGGAAAGGGGGTAGAGACGGCTGCCGTTATGCCTGTCCTTTTCCATGAACCAGATCTGATCCCGCCGCATGATTTCCTGATCCAGAAGGGAGGTGTCATGGGTGGTGAAAATGAGCTGGGCATTCTCACGGTTCAGCGCCGCATTGTGAAAAAGCCCCAGAATAAACCGCAGAATATGGGGATGAAGGCTGTTGTTCAGCTCATCCACCATAAAGATACGTCCATTCTTCAGGCCATCCAGCCATGGGCCTGCATAGTCGAAAAGCTTCTGGGTGCCGTCCGATTCCTCTTCCAGAGGCAGCCAGACAATGGCATCGGAATCCTCCATCTGGTGGCCCAGAAAGACCCGGACAACCTTTTTCCCGGAAACATCCGCAAGGAATTTATCCCGAAGTTCTCTGGGCATACCCGGCGGCAGGTCTTCTTTTTCCAGTTCCTTTTTTTCACACCGGATATCCCTGATGCTGAGATCCGCCGCATTCAGCAGTTCAAGGAGGGCCTGTTTATGCGCTTCATTCTGGCAGTGCTCAACGGAAAAGGCCCGGTGCATGATGGCATTGTGGGGAATGATGGAAATTTTCCGGAACCAGTGGAAAACCGGCTTCATCTGCTCATTGTTGAGCTGGATGGCGGTGGAAAGAAAAAGGGCATTGGCGCGGGTGGCCTCCTGCCAGAGCTTTCTGGTGCCTGTGAAACTGGTGCTGAATTTCCAGTCGTAAGCCAGAGTCTTTTCATTCCAGGAACGTTCAAACCAGCGCTGCGCCCTGCTCTGGGGATAGGCCAGCAGCCATTCATGCACAATCCTCTGGTTGTTCACGGCAAAGCCATATTGATACCGCACCCCGTCCGCAATAAAGATCACCTCAAATTCACCGGGCAGGCTGTCTCCGCTTTCATGGAAAAGGAAGGGAGAGGCATCGATGGCGTCTCCTTCCTGACCCTGAGCAGAATGCAGCACCATTTCCCGCATAAAGGAAAGGGCTTTGATCAGGTTGCTTTTGCCGGAGGCGTTCGGCCCATAGACCACCGCAGACCGCAGAAGCCGCAGCGTTTCTTTGGAGGCAGGCGCAAAGGTATGGCTTTCCTTCAGCTCCGCTGCGGTGCTGGCTGTCATCCGAAGGTGCTGGGACTCCCAGAATGAACGGTAGTTGGTGACATTGAATTCGATGAGCATACGGCCTCCGGGTCGGGTGAGCATATAATTCAAGGCTGAATTTTGCATAAAATTTGCAGAAAATGCAATCTGATTCTTTTTTGGGATACCCCCCTCTGAACCGAAAAAAGGATGCTGGGGCCAGGAAGAAGGGTAAGCTTGAGGGCCTGCCCCTGTGAATGGTTTTGCGGCCTTATGTAGGGGCACCCTTTACGGGTGCCCGCTGACAGACACACAGAACTGCCCCGACTGTTTTTCTCCCCTCCCTCAGGGAGGGGAGAAAAACAGCCTAAATCGCTTCCCGGATCAGCCCCAGAAGGGCATCCGCCGACATTTTCGCGCTCATGTCCGCACCTTCCAGAAGGCTGTCCGCCAGATCCCGCTTGAGGGCATGCATTTTCACAATTTTCTCCTCCACCGTATTCTTTGTCACCAGACGGTAGATGGTCACGGGCCGCTGCTGGCCAATGCGGTGGGCACGGTCCGAGGCCTGATTCTCCACGGCCGGGTTCCACCAGGGGTCCATATGAATCACATAGTCCGCCGCCGTCAGGTTCAGGCCCACGCCGCCTGCCTTGAGGCTGATGAGAAAGACATCCCCCTCCCCTGCCTGAAAGGCGGCAATGGATTTCTGGCGCTGCTCCGCAGGGGTACTGCCGTCAAGGTACTGATAGGAAATACCCTTTTTATCCAGATGCTCCCGCACAAGGGCAAGGTGCCCCAGAAACTGGCTGAAAACCAGGGCCTTGTGCCGGTTCTCCAGCAGATCATCAAGGATTTCCGAAAAGGCGGCAAGCTTGCTGCTGGGAATATGCAGATCCTTATCCACAAGGGAACTGTGGCAGCAGGCCTGACGCAGCCGTGTGATTTCCGCAAGGATTTTGATGTGCTTCTGGCCGGAGCCGCTTTCCGTATCTTCTTCAATGCGCTCCAGGGCCTGCCGCCGCAGGGCCTCATAAAAGGCCGTTTCCTCCGGCGTCAGATCTATCTCAAGTTCCACTTCCGTCCGTGGGGGAAGTTCCTCCAGCACCTGTGCCTTGGTGCGGCGGAGGATAAAGGGCTGGACCAGCCGCCTGAGATCCTTTTTCGCCTGATCATCCTGATACTTTTCAATGGGAAGGGCAAAGCGGCGGTTGAAGCTTTCCAAAGAGCCGAGAAGCCCCGGAACAATGAACTGGAAAAGGTTCCACAACTCCCTCAGGTGGTTTTCAATGGGCGTGCCCGTGAGGATCAGCCTGAAGGCGGCCTGAAGAGTCATGGCGGCCTTAGATCGCTGGGTGTCCATGTTTTTGATGGCCTGGGCCTCATCCAGAATGGCCACCTGCCAGGAAAGGCCAGCCAGCATTTCCGCATTTTTTGCCTGCTGCATCCTCCCATAGCTGCACACAAGAACATCAAAGGGGCCAAGGGCTTCCAGCTCTTTTTTTCCCGTATCCGCCGTCATGGTCTTAAAGTTGAGGGTGGGCGCAAAACGCCTTGCCTCCGCAAGCCAGTTACCGCACACCGATGTGGGGGCAATGACAAGGGAAGGCCCTTTGGCAGCATGACGGATGAGAATGGCCAGAGCCTGAAGGGTTTTTCCAAGACCCATGTCATCGGCAAGGCAGGCGCCTACCCCCCATTCGGAGAGGCGAACCATCCAGTTGAAGCCCTCTTTCTGGTAATCCCGCAGATCCGCCGCCAGGGTAGAGGGCAGCTCAGGCGGTGTATCGCTGACCTTCCGGATACGGGCCAGATGTTCTTCCCAGGCCTTGTCCGTTTTAAGCTGACCCAGATCCTCAAAAACCCCTTCCAAAGCCAGGGAAGCCATGGGATGAAAGCCCGTGGCACGGCCCTTTTTCGTGGTGAAGCGTTCCATCCGGCGAAGTCTTTTTTCAAATTCTCTGGTCAGGGCCACAAAGGCCCCGTCTTCAAGGGCGATAAAACGACCGACCCGTTTTTTGCTGTCCAGAAGGGCCATGAGGTCCAGGGTGAGGTTTTCGTCCACATGGGCCGATCCGCTGATGGCAAACCAGTCTTCCTTCTCACGGATACTGGCCTTGAACTGCATGGGGGAAAGGATGCCTGCCATGCGAAACCTCTGGCCTTCGGGCCAGGCAATGCGAATATCTTCTTTCTGCGCTTCCAGCTCCAAAAGAAGCTCTAAGGCACTTTCCGTATCCGGAAAGGCCCATTCCGAAGGATGGCTTTCTTCGGCCTGAAGACTGGGGCAGGCAAGAATCAGCTCCTGCTTACGCTTTTTTTCTTCGGAAAGATCCCGTGTGGTCTTCATCTGAGATCCCTTGACCGAAGCCACCACACTCCGGCCCCCCTTTCCCGGCGGATAGGCCGGGCCATTTTCCCCAAAGGGCTGGGCCGCAAGGACAAGTTTCAGGCCCTCTCCCAAGGGAGATAGCAGGGCGTGGAGCCGGGATTCCGCCGTTACCTCATTAAAACCAGAAGCGTCCCCTCCGAAATCAATGTCGGACTTTATGGGAATATGGGGGGCAAGGGTCTCCATCACCTCCTGCACCTTCAGTTCCGCAGACTGGGGCAGTCCCATTTTTTTCCCCAGAATTTCGGCCATATCCTCATACTCCTGATCCAGATGCACCACCCGGAAACGACTGGGACTTTCCTGAACCAGTACGTAAGTGAAGGCATCATGGAGGGGATGGGGAGGGGGCGAAAGGGAAAGGGAGAGGCTGCCCTTCTTTTTCCCTGTTTTAATTTTGGAAACAATGAGTTCCGGCTTTCCCCGTATCAGTTCAATGGGGGTGCCGTCCTCCCCATTAAAAAGAAGGGGGTGGCCCGCAAGTTCGGAAAGAACAGAAGAACTAAAAAAATAACTCGTCTTGCCGTGACCGTACCAGTTAGATCTTGAATAATCACTTTCAATGTGTCTGCATATGCGGCTGTCCTGTTCCGTAAGAAAGGTAAAGGATTCTCGTTCTTCGGCAAGGCGCTTTAAGGCCACGGCCCTTCCCGCAGTCCAGCCCGTCCCCTTTCTTTTCTGCTCCTTGGGCGAAATCTCGCAGGTTCCCGCTTCGCCGATACGGATGAACCAGACCATACGGAATTGGGGACCGGCTCCTTCTTCCCCTTCCAAAGCTTCTTTTTTCCTGTGAATCCGCAAAAGGGCTTCCAGGGCGTTTTCCCAGGCACTGTTGTTCTGTATCAGGGTGATGAGGCAGCCCCCTTCCCCCTTGCCATCTTCCCTTTCCTCCCCGTCTTCCAGCATGGAAATCAGGGCATCCAGCTCCCTTTCGCACCAGACAAAACCCTCCCGGCCAGCATGTTCCTTCAGGAGGACAATCTCTTTTACATCCTTTGCAAGCCTTTCCTGATCTGCCCATGACCGGATAAAGGCAGAAAAAAAGGCTGTGAGCTTATGGGGAATACGGCCAATGGTCCCATTAAAAATCTGCTCTAAAGCCCGCACCCTTCCTTGCATAAAAAAAATGTACTGGTACATCGTTGCATACAGGGGAGCAGATATCCGGTTGTCTGCCATGGCCGTCTCAATGAGGTTTTCGGCTGTTCCCATGGATTTTCCGCTTTTTTCCCGGATCAGGGCCAGAAGGTAAAGGATACCCATGGGGTGGGAGAAAAAAATGGCCTTTCGTTTGCGCTTTCGTTTTTTGAAGAGGCCCAGGGCCTTTTCGTAGCAAAGGATGGCCTCTTCATTTCTGCCTTCGCTAAAGGCCCGCCAGCCCTGAAGACAAAGCAGGTTTTCCATGCGCTCCGGTCCCCGCTTCTTTTCCCAGAAATCCAGCTTCTTTCTTTCATCCCGAAACAGCCAGAAACTAAGCACAAAGGCTTCCAGATCCTCATCACAACGGTCCGAACCCTCCAGCACCAGCCTTTCCACATAGGGTCCGCCAGCAACGCTCTTTTCCATATGGAATATGGCATGGGCAAAATAAGGTGCCAGATGCTCCGTATGAATATATGCAGGGAGCATGGAAAAAAGCAGCGGGTCAAAGGGATCACCGCAGATTTCTATGAAAATATCCTTCTGACTAACACCATAGCTATAGGATTTTTTTCTGAGCTGATTCAAAAAGTCTGCGGCAGCATCTCCTCCTTTTTCATAGAGAAGAAGGCGTGCTTCAGCTGTTATTATATCTGTATCCCAATAATAGGTAATTTCCCTGGCCATGCCAAGGCTGGGCCTGAGGCTTTCCACCAGAGAAGAAAATCTGCCCTCCGCAAGGAGGACTCTGGCAAGGATTCGCAGCCAGGGTTTGGTCAGGACGGTGTAGCCCCTATAGGGAGAGATAAGAAGCTTTTTTCTCTGCAGGGTTTTCAGGGCTTTTTCAATCATAATGGCCTGCGAAGGCTTTTTTTCTCCCGTTTCAAGCACGGCAAGGGCCTTGATGATTGTCGCCATTTTCATGCGGCTGAAGTTTATGGCATGGATTTCCGCCACCTTCCTTTCAAGGGGTGAAAGGTTCTCAAGGACAGCCAGTGCTTCTTTGAGATCGGAAAGGTCCGTGAGGCCGGGGGGTAAATGGCTTTTTGCCTTGCTGTCGGTGTCGGATGGGAGGTCGGTTTTCATGAATCTGATCCTTAAAAAATATTTGTGTATGCCCTATGCAGGGAACTTTTTTATCGCTTCTGATCAACCACAGGCCAGCCTGAGACAAGACAGCGCTATGTGCGGCTCTGTCGGGTCAGAGGAAGAAGGGCTGGCTTTGGCAGGGCAAAGGCCCTGACTGAATATGCGAAAGGAGATTTATCAAATGAAGCCAGAGGAATAAAGGATGATTTTAAAAGCTTCAGGCCTTCAGTTTCTAAAAAAATACAGGAGATGCATTCCACCCACTGAAAATAAAAAGGCCAGCCTTCCGGATTTCCGGAAGGCCAGCCCTTAAAATGGAAAATGGGCCGCATCCGCCTGCGGCCCTGATGGGGCTATTCCCTGAACATCTGGCGGAACGGGTCCAGGGTGCCGATGAAACACCCGCTGGAACTGCCCTTCTCCGCATTCTGATCCGGTGCCTCAGAAATCAGCGCGGGTCCGCCGATGTTGGCGATCACGCCTGCTGCATCCGGCATTCCGTCTCCGGTTTCACTGGCCACAAAATGAAGGGTCATCATTCTGCCGCTTACCGTTGCACCGAGCCGTCCGTCATGGTTGAAATCATACCAGTGCTCTTCGGGGTTTTCCGGTGTCCGGCCATACACAAGGTAACCATGGGCCTGAACCTCCTCCGGAAGATGAAGCTGCAACGGAACCGGAGCTCCGGGCTCAACGCCCTCAAGGGTAAGATCAAACAGTTCAAGGGGCAGGCTCCGGCCACGGGGCATGTCTTCGGGTGCGGGGTTGTCTGCGGCCCGGACCCTGAGCCGGGTGCCTTCGGGAGATTCAAAGGTCACAAGGTAGTCACAGCCATAGGTCGGCAGGGATACCACATTCTCCTGCAGCCGGTCAGGAATGCCATCCCCGTTACCGTCACCACTGAACTCAAAATCCGCTGCAAGATCAGGCACAAACACAGCCGTCAGGTTGCGGGTTTCGTAAATGCTGAAGGCATAGGTACTCCCATGATCAAGAACCCGGCCGTCTTCCTCCCAGGCCTCAAACCTGTAGCAGGGCTCGGCCACCGCCTTAAGAATGACATGATCACCGGATGCATAAAGCCCGTCTCCGGACACCACGCCTGAAAAATCAGGTTCCACGACCACACGAACCTCGTGGTCAGGCTCCGGAACAATTGCCACAAAGCGGGCCGTGACCGTGCAGGCTTCCGTTACGGGAGCTGTAGCATAGGTGGTGCCGGACAAAGAGCCGCCGCAGCCGGAGACCGTATCAATGCGGTATCCGGGATCAGGGGCAAGGGTAAAATCTGCACTTTCTCCGTGGTTCACCTGACGCAGGACAGGACTGACGCTGCCGCCGGTTCCGGATGTGGCGCTCACCGCATGGGTCACGACTGTTTTGATAAAACTGGCCGTAACCGTGCAGGCTTCCGTTACGGGGCCGGTAGCATAGGTGCTGCCGGACAAAGATCCGCCGCAGCCGGAAACCGTATCAATGCGGTATCCGGGATCAGGGGCAAGGGTAAAATCTGCACTTTCTCCGTGGTTCACCTGACGCAGGGCAGGACTGACGCTGCCGCCGGGTCCGGATATGGTGTTCACCATATGACTTTGTAAGGGCGGCGGGGGTGGGTCAGGGTCGGGGACTGTCAGAATGACCGGTCCGCCCGGATCCCTGATCACACGATCTTCCGTGAGGTCATCATCCCCGCGCTTACCGTCGCAAAGGTGCAGGGTAATTTCCGTATGGCTTGCTGTATGATGGATGACGGCACCGGTTTCTCCGTCATACATGAATCCGTACCAGTGATCCGCCGGGTTAAGCTGGGTTTTGCCATATTTATAATAGCTGTTGATGGCCGTGTTCCGTGGAAACTCCAGAACAACCGCCGAGCATTCGCCATCTGCTGCCAGACCGGCTATGGAGAAAGCAATCATTCCAAGGGGAAATTCTGCATTTGCAGGGGCAGCAGCAGGCGGGGTTTGAGCGGACACTTCCGTAAGGAAATGACCTGCCGTTGTTACCTTCAAACTTGCGTCCCCTTCACCCGTGGCGGTTTCCAAAACCACTTCCCTTTCCTTCCACATGGCATAAAGGATCAGAGGCGCATTTGCCGTGTAAATTGCACCTGCGCCGTAAGCCGTTCCGGTGCCGCCCGCTTTGGTGTTCCATCCGGCAAAGGTGTAGCCGGTTCTGGCAAGATTGCCGGAGTTTGTGGCAAGGGTCAGGTCCTGGCCATGGGTTTTGGTCTGGGTGTCTGGTGCCGTACCGCTGGTTGCGCTGTTGGCATTATAGGTGACGGTGTAAGTCTTTAGGTCGAAGGTGGCACTTACCGTACAGGCTCCAGTGACAGGATTTGTGGTATAAGTCGTCCCTGCAAGATTTCCACCGCAGGTTCCGCCCACCAAAGCCGTGTAGCCTTCCTCCGGAGTCACGGTAAAGGTGGCTGTGGAGCCGTGGGCCACGGCCTGGGTTGTGTCGGGACTGATGCTGCCATGATCTCCGGAAGAAGGGGTCACTTCGTAGCTGTTCTGGCTGAAGGTGGTCTCCACCGTACAGGCTCCGGTGACGGGATTTGTGGTGTAGGTCGCCCCTGCAAGATTTCCGCCGCAGGTTCCGCCCACCGAAGCCGTGTAGCCTTCCTCCGGAGTCACGGTAAAGGTGGCTGTGGAGCCGTGGGCCACGGTCTGGGTTGTGTCGGGACTGATGCTGCCATGATCTCCGGAAGAAGGGGTCACCGGGGTCGCCGTAGAGAATTGATCTGAAAGGCAATTTTGACAATTGTCAGTTTCAGATCAACCCCCCGGCACAGATCCGGACGTGCGCTGCTAACGCATCCGGCTCCTGCATTGAGTCAAACGCACAGCCTCCTGCTGCTGGCTGCACGCAACCTTCCAAGCCCTTCATCTGATTTATCCGGGCTCTGAGTCCCGGCCACAGGTTGACTCTTCAGACTTTCTCTCTGCCAAGGCCCTTCGCTCCACGGACTCCGCATATCCAGTTCGTTTATCATTATACCTGTTCCTTCAATTTGTTCGTCCGCTTCTTCACTACTATGGCC
>NZ_VLLC01000036.1:0-15045 GCF_007830435.1 Desulfobotulus alkaliphilus
GATGAAAAGGCCATCCTTGCGGCCATGGCCTATGTGGATCTTAATCCTGTCCGGGCTGGCATGGCAAAAACCCCCGAAGAATCGGAATACACTTCCATCAAGGAAAGGCTGGATGCCCTTAAGCCGCAGGATGTGGATTCCGGTTCTCCTGAATCACCGGACACTTCCCCGGATACCCCTCCTGAAAAACCCAGAGCCGCCCTTGCGCCCTTTGATGATCTTACGGATATGCCCTTTGCCATTCCCTTTGGCTTCCATGAGTATGTGGAACTGGTGGACTGGACAGGCAGACAGCTCAGGCGAAAGAAGATGAGCATCCGTGAAAACACCCCGCCCATTTTAAGCCGTTTAGGTGTGGATGCAGCTGTATTTGTATCTTCCATGGATACTTTGCTGGAGCAGTTCGGTACAGCCGTGGGTGATCCTGAAGCATTGAGGCTGCATTGTAAGCTCAGGGGGCTTCGCTGTATGCCCGGTGTCCGGTGTGATGTCTTTTTCGATGCGGCATGATTTACAGGGCTGGATTTATCCCCGGTGGCTGAGGTTCTCGAAGCCCCTTCCCACTGTCCCTTTTTCAGGCTATGCAGTAGCCGGGTATTTCTGCTACACTTTTTAAAGAAAAGGATACTGCATGGCAAAAACCAAAAAGGAATCAAAGATTTCAAGTGACTACGACAGCCCATGGAAAGAAGCCGTAGGGAGGTACTTCAAAGAGTTCCTTGCCCTTCTGTTTCCCCAGATCCACGATGAGATAGACTGGGACAAAGGGCTTGTATTTCTGGACAAAGAGCTGCAGAAGATCGTCCGGGATGGCACCACAGGACGGCGGTATGTGGACAAGCTGGCAAAGGTCTGGACCAAAAAGAACAGAGAAATCTGGGTACTCATTCATGTAGAAATACAGGGTGAGGCCGAAGACCTCTTCCCCAAACGCATGTATGTGTACAATTTCCGCATCTTTGACAGCTATGACAGGGATGTGGTCAGCCTTGGGGTTTTAACGGACAGCCAGAAGAGCTTCAGACCGGATTCCTATTCTAAAGAATTGTGGGGCTGTAGCCTTGACTTCCGCTTCCCCATTGTCAAACTTATGGATTGGGAAGACCGTTGGGATGAACTGGAAACCAACGATAATGTCTTCTCTCTCGTGGTCATGGCCCAGATCAAGGCGAAAAGCAGCAAATCAAAGGATGAGCTGAAGGCCTGGAAATACCATCTGGTGAAGCTCATGTATCAGCGGAACTACAGCAAAGAAGACATCCTGCAGCTGTACCGCTACATCGACTGGATGATCAGCCTGCCTAAGGAGCTGGAAGCACAGTTCCTTAAAGAAGTTTACCTCTTGGAGGAGGAAAAAAAGATGCCATATATTACAAGTGCAGAGCGGTTTGGGTTGGAGAAGGGTGTTGTTATGGGCCGTAGTGAGGGCCGAATAGAGGGCGAGGAGATTGGTGTGTTCAAGGAGAAGCACCAGACCATCATGAGCCTCCATGAGTTCAATATGAAACCAGAGGATATTGCCAAGGCTACCCGACTTACCCCAGAAAAGGTTAGAGAAGTCCTGGCTGCTGGGGACAAGGGGCTGGATTTGCTGATCGGTGAGGATGCTACCAAGCATTAAACACGGATACTGGCATTGGGCACCTCTGTCACCAAGCCCTCTTATTTTGATTTCTATTTATCCGCAGCCGGCCGGATGCAGCCCCTCAGTATGGGTTGTGTCTGGTTGTTTTTATCTGCCTTAACAGCCTGTGTTTTTCCCTGGGTAACCGGGTAACCATAGGACACCAAGTGCGCCGGGATAAGCTGGCATGGGATTGGAGGTGCAAGTCCTCTATCTGGTAAGGTGTAGCGAACCGCCGGAGACCTTAAGTCATGGGCTGCTGCTCGTGAGGGTAGTGGTTAAGCGTTGACAGGGGAACGCACAGGCTCGGTATTGAGCTCCGAAATCAGGGTTGGGAATGCTGACCGTGTTGGGTGAACGGGAAGGCAAAACTGAATGTTGAGTCAACGCAAGTGGCAGGCAGGTTCCCCGGAGTCGCTGACCCGGTGCATCTGTGAATGTCTCATGAACGGAACCCGGGAGGCCTCACCCAGCGGTACTTTAAGAGTAACTGACAGCTCCAAGGTAAGTAGCCGAACAGCTGACAGAGCCGGGTGAGGAGTCGGACAAGGCCATAGTAGTGAAGAAGCGGACGAACAAATTGAAGGAACAAGCATGATGATAAACGAACTGGATATGCGGAGTCCGTGGAGCGAAGGGCCTTGGCAGAGAGAAAGTCTGAAGAGTCAACCTGTGGCCGGGACTCAGAGCCCGGATAAATCAGATGAAGGGCTTGGAAGGCTGCGTGCAGCCAGCAGCAGGAAGCCGTGCGTTTGACTCAATGCAGGAGCCGGATGCGTTAGCAGCGCACGTCCGGATCTGTGCCGGGGGGTTGATCTGAAACTGACAATTGTCAAAATTGCCTTCCAGATCAATTCTCTACGGCGACCTTCATTGTTTTAGATTTTTTATTTTCCAAATAAAATCATTACTTTTTTAGTCGGTCTCTGACCGGATAAGGGCAGTTTATCCGTCCTTTCCGATTAAGAAAGGCCCCTGCAAGGTAGTTGAGGCCCTTGAAACCTCCTTCCCAATTCCACCCTTTCAAGCTATGCTTCTCCCCACCCTATGAACCAGCAGGAAGCGGAGCCCCCAGGCTTTTTGCCCTTCTTGTGCTAAGGAACCGGGATGGGAGTTTCGGGTTAAGAGGACTGTAAGTCGGATGCAGCATTGGATGAGGCCGGGGAGGTTCCTGATTATTAAAATATCTGATGCAACGGAGGTTTATGGAAAGAATTTATCCTTTTCCAAAAACAGCCAGGCACTTTCATTGCTTTACCCGTGATGAAGATATCAAACAACATCCTGCCTACAAACAAGGAAAGGCAGGTGATACGGATGCTGCTTTGGATCTGATTGAAGAGCTGGCACTTGATCCGCTCCTTGCGCTGCGGGGAAAATTCCCGGAAGGCAGTATCTATGTTTCACCCTTTGCCCGGGAAGCATCAGGAGATAATGCCCTGCCACTTATCTTGTCTTTGGTCTGTGCCGAGCTGTATTCAGGAATCAGTGAAATAGATATTGTCCAAAAAGAGCGCGTTTTTCATACGGGAGCTGATCCTATGGAACGGCTCATTGCCAGACCTTCTTTTGAAGGAACCATACAGCATGGCGGGCAGTATGTACTGGTGGATGATGTCACAAGTATGGGCAGTACTCTGGCTGAATTAGCCAATTTCATTTTATTGAATGGTGGTTATGTTACTGGTAGCCTGCTGCTTGTCAATGCGGGGCGTTCAAAAGACTTCAGGGCACCCGCTAAACCTATTCGCTTATTGGAGGAACGTTACGGTGACGCAATCAGACAAATCTTCGGAATCCACCCCCCAGCTCTCACCGCCAACGAAGCAGGTTATCTCGTCGGCTTTAGAACACTTGACGAGATCAGAAATCGATGCGCTAAGGCAGAAAAAGAAACAACTCAGCGTTTACTATCAAAAGGTTATTAAAGACCGGATGATGAAAAGGCCCTCCTGTCTTCCCTGAAGCTGTCGGCCCTGCGCTGTAGTGGCACCCTTACGGGTTTCCGCAGGCAGGTACGGTTTGCCCCTGCAATTTTTCTGTCTTCAATGGCTGAAGGATCGATTTGATGAACGGTTACGGAAATCTTTAAGGTAGAGGAGGAAAGTATGCGCAAGGCATTTTTGTTTTTTGTCTGTCTGATTATGCTTTTTATATCCGGCAGTACACAGGCCTTTGCAGGGGAGTCTTCTTCCGGCTGGGTATGGGAAAGATCGGATCTTTCTCCGGATGCGAAGCTGGTTTACGGAGAGCTTCCCAATGGTTTCCGCTATGCCCTTTTTCCCAACGACCATCCTTCGGGCAGGCTTCATCTTCACCTTCTGGTACGTTCGGGTTCCCGCCATGAGGCCGAAGGTCAGGAAGGGCTGGCCCACTTCCTTGAGCACATGGCCTTTAACGGTTCCACCCACTTTCCGCCGGGCAGCCTCATCCATTTCTTCCAGAAAATCGGCATGAATTTTGGGGGAGACACCAATGCCCATACCGCCTTTGACCGGACAGCCTATGACATTGTACTTCCCGAAGGCAAATCCGACACCTTAGATCAGGGCCTTCGGATCATGGCCGATTATGCAGGAGAGCTTCTTTTTCCGGCGGAAGAAATTGAGCGGGAGCGGGGCATCGTCCTTGCTGAAAAAAGGGACAGAAATTCTCCGGCCTATCGCATGCACCGGGCGGAGCAGGCCTTTCTTTTCAGGGGAACCCGTATTCCCCAAAGGCCGCCCATTGGCCTTGCTTCTGTGATCCGCTCTGCAGATGCAAAAGATTTCAGGGCTTTTTACCATGCCTGGTACAGGCCGGAGCGCATGCTGCTTCTGGGCGTCGGGGAGATGGATCCGGCTGAGGTGCAGGCAAAGATTCATGCCGCTTTCGGGGAACTTAAGGCCCGTGGCCCTCTGCTGCCGGAGCCGGAAATCGGCCATACGGATCATCGGGGTCTCGAATTCATGTATCACAATGAACCGGGAAGCGGAGAGCTGCGCCTTGGAATTTCCACGGTCTCATCCATAAAACCTTATATCCATACAGTGCAGTCGGACAAGGAGGCCCTTTTGCGCCACATGGGCATGCGCATGCTGGCCCAGCGCCTTGAGCGTCTCAAGGAAGCGGAGGTGCTGCCTGCCCTTTCCATTGCCGCCTTTACCCATGACCTTTACGGAAGTATCCGGCTTACGGATCTGCGGATGGTTTCAAGGCCGGATACATGGGAAGAAAACCTTAAAATCTCCACGAAAACCCTGAGGGAGGCCTTGGTTCATGGTTTTACCAAAGGGGAGTTAGAAAGGGTAAGGCAGGAGTTCATCGCCTGGTTTGAGGAAGGGGCAGAGGCTTCTGTCCGCAGGGAAAGCGGGGAGCTGGCAGCAGAGCTTCTCCGGGATTTTTATATGGATCAGGTACCTGTTTCTCCCGTTGCCATGGCTTCTTTGATGATCCCATTTCTGGAGAAAGCGGAACTGTCCGCAGTGAACCGTTCTTTCCGTCAGCTTTGGTCCGGCAGTCACAGGTTAGTGCGCATGTTGGGCGAAGGGGTGGATCTTGCCGAAGGTCAGGCAAAACAGCGGATGCGCTCCATTTATCTTGCGGCCGGGGATGATGTTTCAAAGGATACGCTCTGGTCCGAAAGCGTTACTTTCCCCTATCTGCCCGCACCGGAAGAACTGGCTGTCGTCAAAAAGGCCTGGGAGGATGAAGGGCTTGGCATCCGGGATGTGCTGCTGGAAGACGGCACCCTTATCCATATCCGGCAGACGGATTTTGAGGCAGGCCGGGTGCGGATGCGGGTGCGTCTGGGCACGGGCCGCAGCGGTGAGCCCTGGCCCGGTCTTTCCTATATTGCCACCGAAACCCTGAATCTTTCGGGAACGGGTACCCTTGGTCGGGAGGCCTTAGAACAGGCCCTTGCGGGTAAGCGCATCGCCCTGCACATGGGCATGGGGCCGGAGGAAATATTTTTTGACGGAGAGGCCCGTAGGGGGGATTTTGCCACCCTGCTTCACCTGCTGCGTGCCCGTCTGGAAGATCCGGGCTTCAGGGAAGAGGCCTTTGAGCTTGCCAGAAATCGCTATGAGAGAGAACTGGAGCAGGCGGCCGGGAGTATTGACCGGACATTTCGCCGGGAGAACCCCTGCTTTTTCACGGAAGACGATGCAAGGCTCTGCCCACCGGATGCCCTGCCCCCATGGTCTTTGGATGATATCCGAAGCTGGCTTGCTCCTGTCCTTGCCTCTGATCCCTTGGAAATTTCCTTGGCAGGGGATATGGATGTGCTGGAAGTGGAAGGGCTTGTGCGCAGTATTCTGGGTAAAAGATCTGTTTCATATGGCAGGATTAATGAGCCTCTGGCCCAAGGCCCCGTCTTTACTTCCGGGCTTTTAAAAACCGTCAGGGTCAATGCCCATCCGCCCGCAAGCCTTGTGCAGTGGGGTTTTCCCACGGGTGGCAGTGCCTCTTCACTGGAGCACCGGGGGCTGAATCTGCTGGCGGAAATTATGAGGGAGAGGCTGCGTGAGGAAATCCGGGAAAATATGGGTATTGCCTATGCTCCCTTTGCCTGGCACTGGCATTATACGGGGTGGCCCGACTGGGGTGGCATCATGGCAGGGGTTTCCGTGGCACCTGAATCAGCGGAGGAGGTTTCAGGCCGCATCCTTTCCCTTGCAGCGGGTCTGGGGGAGGGCGGGCTGACACCGGAGCTGCTGGAAAGGGTAAGGGGCCCGCTCATCAACAATCTGGAAACACGTCAACAGAATAATATGTACTGGATCATGGGCGTCATGGATGGTTCCGGAGAAAAGCCTGAGCTGCGGGAATGGGCCAGAACCCTGATATCAGACTATATGGCCTGGACCGCCGAAGACTTAAGTGGTCTTGCCGCAAGGGTTCTGAATCCTGAAAAGGCCTCCCTTTTGCGTGTTGAGACTGAAAAACAGCAGGATTGAATTCTGAAAGGTTTGTTGGTTTCCCTCTGGCCGTTGGCTGAGGCCCTCGAAGCCACGAAGCCAGAGGCTCCCAAATCCATTGGCTGAGGCCCTCGAAGCCATAGCCCGCAGCCCAAAAAAATAAGTATTTACAGACACAAAGGCCGACCCCCTTCATTGATCGGGGCTTCGGCCTTTCTTTGTTTGCCTGAGATAATCCTTACTCCGTCCGCCTGAAAGAAATAGAGATGTTTGATCCGGGGGAAATAAATTCGGATTGTAAGGCTTTCTGGTACGTCCCAACAACAGGCAGCACCGGTTCGGGTATGGGTAGCGATGCGCTCATGCTGTTTTTTTGGGAGGTTGGGTCAAAATGCTTAGCTGAACGGCCTTGAACTTTTTTTAAAAGATTTCCGAGGAAGTTTTTTTGCCAAAAAATGTTTAAAATAAACATAAATTGTCATTGGATTTTTTTATGAGCATGGATTCGATGGTATGATACCTCATTGCCATGGTTGTTCAACCTTGCGAATTCTGGTCAGTAAAATTGCATGGGAAGGCTTTTACCTTTTTGTTGTTATTTTAATTCACATTCTCCGTGAAACCATTACCCTGAACTGTAGAAAAGTCTGGGTAAGATCCATGGGAGGACTGTGATGTATACTCCAAACGGTCAGCCTTGAAACATTTAAAAATTTCAGGCGTACGATGTACTGCATAGGTCACTGTAATAGTAGAAGCGGCTTCCAGCCGCTTTAAAGAATGCGCCAGGATGGCGCATCTACAAAACACAGCAATACGGTGCAGACTGCTGTTCAGCAGTTTTTCAACATCGTTTTAAGACTGGCCCGTGTATCAAAAAAGACCGTTCGGAGTATAACAGGGGCTGGAACAGGATTCCGATCATATTTTTTAAATATTGAGATGTCTGGCAAGTTTTTTGCTTGGTTGCTCCCGCAATGATCGCAGCGTTTTACCCGCAGGTGTCGGTTTCATCTGTTGAAACGTATTGTTCTTATCCTGATGGTGTTTGGAATATCCCTTTGCGGCCTAAGGCTGCATACGTTTAGAATGGGGCTGAAGCCCTGCCACCTTTGTTTTCAGGATGGATTCTATGCCTTTTATTAAAGCCTGGTGCTGGATTGCCGCCCTTGTTGTTGTTCTGTGTCTGTCTGTGTACGGTTCGCGTTATTTTGAACGGAAAGTTTCGTTTCAAGGAGAAGATCAACCTCTTGTGGATGATCGGATTCACATACGCTATCGAATTTCTGTGCAGAATCCTTCGAATCTTCCGGTAGAGGATGTGCATGTACGGGTTCGTATACCCCTTATGGAAACATCCTTTCAGCGGCGGACCGGACTCGGATCGGAGCCTGCCGCTTTCCAGGATAACACTTCAGGAAACCCGGATATGCTTGTGTTTCACTGGGAATTATTTCCGCCCCATACCACCAGGATGGTTACGGTGGGGGCGGATCTTGATATCTGGGAAGTCCCGTTGAAAATGCCCCATGAAAATCCGGAGAGATTCCTGAAGGCCGAGCCTCTGCTGGAGTCGGATCATCCGGAAGTTAAGGCGCTGGCTGCATCCCTGAAGGGGGAGACCCAGTTGCAGACCGTTAAAAACATTTTTTCCTGGGTCAGTCACAACCTTGTGTACGAGGGTTATGTCCGCGAGAACCGCGGGGCCCTGTACGGGCTTTTGCATAAAACGGGTGACTGCACGGAGTTTGCCGCCCTTTTTGTGGCACTTTGCCGGGCAAGTGGCATACCGGCCCGTATGATGGGCGGATATGTCTCTCCCGAAGGGGGGCTTCTGGATCTTGGGGACTATCATAACTGGGCAATGTTTTACCATGGGGGATACTGGCGTGTGGCGGACCCGCAGAAAAAACGTCTCATGGAAGAGGAAGGCAGCTACATAGCCTTTCTCACGGTAACGCCCTCCGTTTCTGGTGAAAGGGCCGTTGTGGCAGGGCTTGAGGGCAGTGGGATGCGTGTGGGCCTGAATCGCTGAGCAGGGATATCTGAATTATCAGCTGATCCTTTGAAAAAATGGAGAGCAAGAGATCATGTGTGCATTAAAAACGGGGAGAGTCATGATGGCGTTCAGTGATCTGCGGAGGGCCGGGATATGTTTCCTGTGGATTTTCATGCTTCTGGGTTTTGCGGTTTTTTTCCCGCAGGATGTCCGGGCCCTCTGCGCTACGGTGAAGATAGAAATCCGGCAGGAGCTGACCTTGGAACGCCAGGCCTTTGATGCCCACATGCGCATCAACAATGGCCTTGCCCATATGCCCATCGAGAACGTGGCCGTAGATGTAAATTTCACCGATGAGAAGGGCACTCCCGTTCAGGCCTCATCGGATCCGAACCATACGTCCGCCCGTTTTTTTATCCGTATTGATACCATGCGTAACATCAGCAATGTCAGCGGCAGCGGGAGTGTGGCTCCCGAAACTTCTGCGGATATCCACTGGCTGATCATCCCGGCACCTGGGGCTTCCAATGGCCGCGAAAGCGGTACTTTGTACTTTGTGGGAGCCACCCTTTCCTACACGGCAGGGGGCAAGAGCGAAACCATAGAGGTGACGCCGGATTATATCTTTGTCAAACCCATGCCTGAGCTGATTCTGGATTATTTTCTGCCCACGGATGTTTATGGGGATGATCCCTGGACGAATACAGTGGAAGAGCCTGTTCCCTTTGAGCTTGGTCTCAGGATTCTGAACCGGGGCCATGGAGAGGCCCGTTCCCTTAAGGTGGAGTCTGCCCAGCCCCGGATCATTGAAAATGAGCAGGGGCTTCTTGTGGGTTTTAATATTGAGGGCGTCCGTGTGAACGGAGAACCAGCCCAAAACAGCCTGCTTGCGGATTTTGGGGATATTGCCTCCAGAAAAGCAGGGGTTGCCCGCTGGATCATGACATCCTCCCTGTCCGGCAGGATGGTGGGCTTTGATGCGGAGTTTTCCCATGCCGATGCCCTGGGGGGGCAGATGACCTCCCTCATTCAGGAGGTGAATACCCGTTTTCTTGTCCGGAGCGTTTTTGTGGATGCACCGGGCCGGGATTCCATAGAGGATTTTCTGGCAAAGGATGATGATGTTTACAGGGTCTATGAGTCCGATGGTACGGAAACCCTGGTGACGGATCAGTCGGAAGATGCAAGCCTTGTGGTTTCTGGAAATACCTGGCGCTTCACAGTACCCCCTACGGCAGGCTTCATGTACGCCGCCCTGCCAGATCCCTCACGGGGCAGTCTGGTCATTCAGGGGGCGGTCCGCTCCGATGGCAAACGCATACGGCCTGAAAACATCTGGTTTTCCAAAACCCGGGCAGGAAGCGGCCCATGGCAGCACAGCATCCATATCTTTGATCACAACACAACGGGTGTTTATACCCTTATCCTGGAAAGCCCCGATAACCTGCCACGGCCTCCGGAAATCCGCTTCATTCCAGATAGAAGCGGTGAGGAGGGGCGTCAGCTTTCCTTTCTTGTGGAAGCCTCATCTCCTTCGGGAAAATCCCTTGCTCTGAGAAATGATGCCCTGCCCGTGGGTGCAGGCTTTACGGATATGGGGGATGGCAGCGGTATTTTTGACTGGACGCCGGGTCCGGGCCAGGCCGGTGCGTACACCCTCCGTTTCATTGCCAGTGATGGTGTGCTTACGGCTTCACGCCAGGCCCGTATCCGCATAGCTGCCGAAGGGAATGTGGATACGGATAAGGACGGCATGCCCGATGCCTGGGAGCTGGAGCACTTTGGAACTTTGGACAGGGATGGCAGGGGGGATTTTGATGGAGACGGTATCTCAGACCTTGATGAGTACCTCAATGGCTTTGACCCAACCGTACCCCAGAATGTTCCCGGCATTCCTGAGATTCTGAGTCCTTTTCAGGGAGAAGTTCTGGATACCCTGAGGCCTGTGCTTGTGATCGAAAGAAGTCTTGATCCTGAAAAGGATCCTGTGACCTATACCTTTGAGGTCTTTTCGGACATCACCTTTCGAGAACGTCTTTTTGTAAAGGATATGGCCTGTTTCGGGGAAGACACCACCTCCTTTATGCTTCCGAGAGATCTGGAGGACAAAAAGGCCTATTACTGGCGCGTCCGGGCTTGGGACCATACGGGCAGCAGCCTCTGGGCCCATGGGCATTTTGTTGTTCATACGGAAGGCGGTGTGCTTCCGGAACCTGTTCCAGCTGATCCCGTAGAGGGTCCTGTGCCCGGGCCTGTGCTGAAAAATCCCGGTCAGGGAGCCTGGGTTTCAGGTGCTGTTCCGGTTCTTTCCGTGCATCCTGCCCTGAACCCTGCCCAGGATGCCGGTGTTTTCCAATACTGTTTTGAGGTGTATGAAGATCCGGCCCTGACCCGCCTTGTGGTTCGGGGCACCAGTGCCCACCCTGTCTTTGATGACTACCAGAGCCTTGTTTCCAGTCGCTGGTACTATTGGCGGGTTCAGGCGCTGAAGGATAATGGTCTTGCCGGAGCCTGGTCGGAAACGGGACGGTTTTTTGCCAAGGTGCATGCCCTTCCCCCGCCGTCACTTTCCTTTGTCTATCCCGATGCTCCCCTGTACCTTTCTGCCCAGGGCCTTACCCTGCGCTGGCTTTTGAAGGACACAGGCCCGGATGCCACCCTTGCCCTCTATTATACCGATGCGCCACGGACCGAAGGCGGGACGCTGATTCAAGGCAGGCTGGAAGATGATTCCGACGGCAGGGCTGGTTTTTACACCTGGGATGTTTCTGATCTTGAGGGGGTTTATTATGTCTATGCCCTGCTTGAGGATGGCAGCGTCCGCCAGCGTGTGCTCTGCCCCTTTGCCATCACCGTGGATCAAACCCCGCCATTGGTATCCGCCACCCCTCCGGGAGGCCGTTTTGCGGATACGCTAAGGGTAGAACTCAGCGCCAATGAGCCTGCGGACATCTATTACACCCTGGATGGAACCCTTCCTTCGGAAGCCTCACTTCCCTACACGGAGCCCCTTGTCTTTGATGAAACCCGCACCCTGAGGTTCATTGCTGTGGACAGGGCGGGCAATCTTAGTGCTCCGGTCACAGAAACCTACACCAAAGGGGCTGAGGTTTTCAGGATTACCGTGGATGCCAGCATGGGTGGTCCCCTTGGTGGGCTAGAGGTAAAGGCCTTTAATGAGGCAGGAGACTTTACGGGCATCAGGGCCCTCACCTGTGAAAACGGACAGGCGGATTTTGATGTGAGTGCCTTTGCACCGGGGCAGTATCTCTTCCGGGTTTCCTGGATGGGCAGGGACTACGGTACCGGGCTCCTTGATATCCCCGGAAGCTCTGCAGGGCATCTTTCCATTGCAGAAGAAGAGGTGCGGGTACGGGTGCATACCAAAGACGGGGCCGTCCGGGACGTGGAAGTCCATCTTTTCAGCGGATCGGGGGCTTCGATGGGGCAGTATGGGGTCACGGACGCTGGGGGTGAGGTGGTTTTTGTTCTGCCCGTGGGCGGGGAGTTTACCTTCCGGGCGGATCTTTACGGTAACCCCATCTGGACAGGTATAGTCGCCGTGTCTGGTGATGGTCCCAACCTCGTTTCCGTGCCCACGAAGGGGAGCAGCCTGATTTTCCATGTGAGCAAAGGGCCGGAGGCTCCCCTTGAAGGTGTTCGCATAGAAATCCATGACCCAAGCGGGGCCTTGGGTCTTTCTGCCGAGACCGATGCTGAGGGGCTTGTGGCCTTTGGCCTGCCTGCGGGCGAGTATGAAGCAGAAATTTTCTGGCTGGGGCATTCCCTCTGGAGCGATGAAATATATCTGTCTGCGGATACCCGCATGGAGATTCTGCTTCCCCATCAAACGGTGAGTGTATGGCTTGGTGCCCGGTACAGGGAAGAAAATACGGCCCTTGCGGGTCTTCCCGTTCATCTTTTTACGGACAGGGGTGAGTCTGTGGGGCTGACGCAGGAAACCAATGGGGAGGGCTATGCTTTCTTTGAGGTTCCGGAACAGCCCTATGGGGCAAGGGTTACCCACAGGGGCCAGACCTTTGCTTCCTCCCTTTTCATCTGGGAGGACACCCGGATTCTTGTGCCCATGGCCGAGGTCAGGGTACGGGTTCAGGCTGGGGGGCAGCCCCTTTCCAATGTCATGATTTCCCTTTTTGACGAAGCTGATCAGCCCCTTGATCTTGTTTTCCACACCGATGACGGTGGAGAAGGCAGCATCCGTCTTCCCGAGGGTCGTTACCGGTTCAGGGCGGATTATCTGGGCAATGCCTTCTGGAGCGGCATTGAGTCCCTGCATGCGGACAGCGTTCATACGGTTCACCTTGGTGTTGGCAACGAAGCCTTTGCTTTCAGGGTAGAGAAGGCCGAAGGAAAGCCCATTGCCGGGGTTCTCTGTCGTCTTTTTGACATCCATGACAAGGATCTGGGTATTTCCGTCAGTACCGACGCCCAAGGGATGGCCCGGCTGGATCTGCCCCATGGCCGTTACCGCATACAGGCAGAGTATCTGGGGCATGGGTTCTGGAGCGAGGAGCTTAAAATACCTGCCATGGAAACAGCCACCTTGCAGATTCCCCATATTCCTGTGGATGTGAGGGTCTTCACCATGGAAGCCGGGACGAAAAAGGTACCCGCAGGAAATGTACGGGTGCAGCTGTATGGAGACGATGATCGTTATCTGGAGCTTTTCCGGAGCACGGATGCCCAGGGTCTTGCCCGGTTTTTACTTCCCGCAGGGGGGCGTTACCGTTTTCAGGCCGGGATCCTCACAAGGCCTTTCTGGAGTTCCATGCTTGAAGTGCCCGGAAGTGGGAAGGCTGAGGCCGACATCAATGGCGGGGGCGGCAGGCTGAATGTTCGTGTGGAGGATCTTTCTGGAAACAGCATAGCGGGTATCTATGTATATCTGCACCGGGACGATCAGCTCTATCTGGGACAGAGGCGCTTCACCACGCATCGGAATCCAGCCTCTTTTGTTCTTCCCGAAGGCACTTACCGGCTCCGGCTGGAATACAGGGGCTACCGGCACTGGACAGAACCTGTTTTTGTAACCGGAGATACGGATTTTGTTCTGCCCCTTGATCTTGCAGCCTGCTTCATTCAACAGCTGACAGGAAGAGGATTCCCATGAATTTGATTGGGGGAATGGAGGGGCAAGGGAGCCAGCATGGCGGCTTTTTTGAAGAACCAACGGGTCAGTGGAGGGTGATGTGAAGATCGCATGGCAAGGGGCAATGACTGTATCTTTTGTTATTTTGTTACTCGCAAGCATGGCAGCACAGGCGGATTTTCTGTCCAGCGATGGAAAACAGATTCCTTTTGACCTGGCCAGGGGGGTGGAGGAGGTCATGGAGGAGTATGGTGAGAAGGCCATTTTTCTTGTGGACGTAAGGCCCGAAGAAGCCTTTGCCCGATACCACATACCCGGGTCCCTGAACATGGATTTCCATGAGATCCGGGTTCGCTCCTTTTTGAAGACAAAACCCCTTGTGCTCATCAATGAAGGCTTTGCCCTGGGCCGGCTTGCGGAAAGCTGTGAGGATTTAAACAAAGAGGGTTTTCAGGCATCTATTCTTGCCGGTGGCCTTGTGGCCTGGAAGGGGATTGGCGGACCCCTTGCGGGTGATCCCTTTGCCATGGAGGAGATGCACAGGGTAAGTCCGGAAGTTCTGGCCTCAGAACTGGCCTGGACCCATCCCCTTATTGTCCATGGCCTGGACAGGGAAGAGGCGGTTTTTACCCTTCCTTTGGCCCATGCCCTGCTCCGGCCCCATGATCCCGAAGGCGTTCAGGATCTTTTGACCCTCATGGGGGAGGGGAGAAACAATCCCTTCCTTGTTCCTATTATTATTACGAAAAATGGCGAGGAGAATGCGGCCTTTCGGCGCTATCTGGCCAGCTACGGCATCAGGGAGGTTTATGTGCTGGAAAAGGGCTGGGCAGGTTATGAGCGCTACCTTGAACACCGGCGTCTGGCCCAGCGCTCAAGGGATGAACGTATGGCCAGCACCGGAAGCGGCAGGTCCTGCACTTTGCAGGATTGAAACGCCGAACCAAAAAAGGATGGGCAGATTATTTCTGCCCCTAGAAAAATAAGACCCAATGGAGTTCAGACCCATGCTTTCACCTCACCGTCTTTTCCTGCACCTTTCTGTTCTTGTCTGTATGGCACTGCTCTTTTTTTGCCCTGAGGCCTTTGCCCGTACCGAAGTAAGAGGTCAAATTTCAACGGACACCACCTGGACCGTGGCGGGCAGCCCCTACATTATCACCGGAACGGTTGTGGTTCGTGGAAAGGACGGGGATGACGGTGTCACCACCCTCACCATAGAGCCCGGGGTGGAGCTGCGTTTCAATGCCAATACCCGGCTTGATGTAGGGGGCAGCAGCGGAGACCCCGGTGCCCTCATTGCCGCTGGAACGGCGGACGCGCCCATACGCTTTACCGCCAACAGCGCAGATCCTAAGCCCGGTCACTGGAATGGCATCCGTTTTTTGGCAACCGCCCAGAGCACAAGCCG
>NZ_VLLC01000036.1:16010-25476 GCF_007830435.1 Desulfobotulus alkaliphilus
CCCTACGGAATTTTAAGTGACCTGTCTGTCTACGGCAGGGATGGAGAGAATGGTGTGACCACCCTGACCCTTGCGCCCGGTGTGGAGCTGCGTTTTAATTCTAATACCCGGCTTGACATAGGGCGTAGCAGCGGAGACCCCGGTGCCCTCATTGCCCGTGGCAGGACAGATGCACCCATACGCTTTACGGCGGACAGTACCGGTCCCCAGCCTGGTCACTGGCAAGGTATCGCCTTTAATGCCACCAGCCATGAAAGCTCGCTCATTGAACATGGCATTGTGGAATACGGTGGACGCAATAACCGGGGCAATATCCTGATTCATTCATCAAGCCCTGCCATCCGTTTTTCTACCATCCGCAACAGCGTTTTCAATGGAATTTCCCTTTCCGGAGCTAAAAGCAGCGATGCTGTCATTGCCTGCAACACCTTTAGGGAAAACCGGGTGGGGATTTATGCGCAGTCTGCCGCAAGACCTGAAATCAGTGCCAATAATTTCATTAACAATTTTGATTTTGGCCTGCACAATGCCACAGGACAGATACTTGTGGCAGAGGGCAACTGGTGGGGCCATGTTGAAGGCCCGGATCAGGGTGGAGACAGGGTCTCAGGCAATGTGGCTTTTTCTCCCTGGCTTGGGAGTCCCGCAGACTGTACCCCTCCCATTGCAGACAATGAGCCGCCCTTTGTCCCCCATGATCCCTTTCCTGCGCATGGGGCAGAAAATTTAAGATTTCCTGATAAAAGAATCACCCTTTCCTGGAAGGGAGGTGATCCCAACCCTTCGGATACCCTTACCTACACCCTTTTTCTGGGAAGAGATGCGGACAGCCTGAACCTTGTGGCAGAGGATCTTGAACAGACAAGCTGGTCCCTTTCCGTGGAGCCGGATACCACCTACTTCTGGCGTGTTAAGGCAAGGGACAGCCATGGTGCTGAGACATCAGGCCCTGTGTGGCGCTTTACCACCTCCGGCCCCCAGGCCGATCTTGTGGTAAGTCATCTTGCCTGGGACCCGCCTTCGGGTATGGAGGCGGGTCAGGTGGTAAACTTTACGGCCACCATAAAAAATCAGGGTGCAGGGCCTGCCTCAGTATTTAACGTGGGTTTTTTTGTCAATGGAAGACGTATCTCGTTGCCAAGGCTTCAGGGGCTTGCAGCCGGAGCCTCGGCCCAGGTCTCCGCCACCTGGACAGCCCAGAAGGGGCCAGCAGAGATAGAAGTTAAAAGTGATGTCCATAACCATGTCCCCGAAGACGATGAAAGCAACAACAATTATCTGGTGAGCCTTGGAGAGATTCCGGACACCACCCCGCCGGAGATGACCTCCAGCAACCCTGCCCATGGTGCCATTATCCATGAAGTCAGCCGGATTGACATCTATCTTACGGACCGCCATGGCGGAAGTGTGGACAATGCCGCCACCCTGGAGACCCTGAGCCTTACAAGGGAAGGCCTTGTTATTCCCGGAACCCGGGGGGTGAGTGCAAACCGTTTTTACTTTACCCCATCCTCCCTGCCCCTGGAGCCGGGTCTTTATCTTATGACCTTTACGGCCTTTGACACGGCGGGCAATTCCAAAGCCTATGAAATTGCCTTCACCATAAAAACGGACAAGCCTGCTCCCCCTGTTATTACGGGAAGCGAGGTCTACTCCGGTCCCATTCAGCCAAGACCTGCGGACAATCGCTCCAATACCACCTACATCACCCTCACCGGGGAGCGGGAAGAGAATACCGGTATCCGGATTCTGCGGAATAATTCAACCGGATACGTTTCCCAGGTAGCCTCCGGCAGCGATACCTGGAGCAGCTCCATATATCTCTATCAGGGAAACAATGTCCTTGAGGTCCGTGCCCAAAGTCCTGCCGGTGTTTTGAGTGATCCCGTATGGGTGGATATTTTCCTTGATTCTCTGCCTCCTGGTGTGAGCCGGGTGCATCCACCAAACAACAGTTTTCTGGACACCCCGCCCCAGGTCTGTGAGCTGAGTGTGCATGAACAGGGCAGTGGTTTTGATTCTGAGACAAGCACCCTGAAGCTTTTGGATCAGAACAATGGGCTGGTGGATGGCAGTGCTGACTGGATTGGGAAAGAAAATCTTTTCCGTTTTACCCCTTCAGCCCCCCTTAGCGACGGAACCTATGCCCTGGAAGCTTATCTTGTGGACAGGATGGGTAATGCGTCCATCCACAAATACACCTTTACCGTGGATACCCAGGCACCTCCTCCACCCCTGATTTACGAAGTAAGTTCTCCCACCCATGCCGTGACCCAGCTTTTAAGGGGAGAAAAGGAGGCCTTTGCCGCCCTTTACATGAACGGTGAGGAGCTTACCCGTTACACCGCAGCCACGGGCTGGGAGCATCGGGTGCGCCTTGAGCCCGGAGAAAATATCTTTATTTTCACGGCAAAGGACAGAGCAGGTAATGTCAGTGAAGAAAGCAGGGTCCGCATTGTCTGGGACGATATTCCGCCTTTGCCCGTAAACAATCTCAGCGCCAGCGGTGAGGGCAACGGTACCACGGTCTTTTTAAACTGGGCAGGCTATGACGAAGCCCTCCACGGAGACATAGAAAAGTACCTGATCTTTTATGAGACAGAACCCTTTACCAGCATTTCAGGGCTTTCCCCCCGTGGGGAGGTGCCGGCCGGAATTTTCACCCATGCGGTGCAGAATCTTATCCATGGAACGCCCTACTGGTTTGCCGTGGTGGCCGTGGATGAGGCAGGGCAGTTCCGCAGCGGGGTCAGCCCGGTTGCCGCAAGGCCCCTCAATGCCAATGCCCCCCGGGAGGTGAACAATCTTGCGGTGTATTCCCATGCAGATCGTTTAGTGTTCACCTGGGAAGCGCCAGCGGATCAGCAGGGTGATTTCATGGGCTATAAAATCAATTTTGATAGGGCCCAGCCTCCTGAACTTCTTGGGCCAGACGCCCTTTTGTGGGAAAAATCCGGACTTGCCCCAGCCTCTGCCCATACCTTTAAAATCCAGGGCTACAACAGCCGGGGCATAGAGAGCTTCGGTCTTTCAGAAAAGGCCTGCACCTGGCTTCTCAACCCTTCCGCCATCCGCTTTGAGGTTCTTCCCGAAGGCGCAAGGCTTTCCTGGGATTCCTCAGAGCCTTCAGAATGCCTGCGCCATTATGCCCTGTATCTTTCCTCCGAAGGTCCCTTTGATTCCACCGAGGGCATGGCGCCTTTTTCTGAGGTGAAAGAAAATAAAGCCCTTCTTTCGGGCCTTGCCAACCACGAGACCGTCCATGTGGCCCTTGTGGCGGTGAACATCTCCGGCGGCCACAATCCTTACGTGCAGAGCCTTGCCCTCACCCCCAGACCCGATGAAACGGGGCCTGTCATTTCCGATGTAAAATTCGGTTCGGATCTTCTGGAAGAAGGCGATGCACTGAGCCGTTCGGGGCTTCTCAGCCTTAAGGCCGAGGATGTGTCCGGCGTAAGCCGTGTGGCCTTTTACCTCAATGGCGTTCTCCGGCACACGGCCTTTGGCGCGCCCTATGGCTGGCAGGTGGATATCCATGGGCTGGAAGAGGGGAGCCATGTCCTAAAAATCGTCGCCTGGGACAGTTTCGGCAACAGCACAAGTCTTGTAAAAAACATCCGCGTGGAGCTGGCCTTACCCGCAGCACCGGTGTTCACAAAGCCCGCAAACGGCTGGATCACCCATGCGCCCCTGGTGCTCTTTGGGGGCCGGAGCGAGCCTGATACCCGTGTTCAGCTTTATCTGGGAGAGACGCCCTTCGGAGATCTTTTAGATGTGGACAGAAGGGGAGCTTTTTCTGCAGGCCTCACCCTTACGCCGGGTGTGCACCTTGTCCGTGCCGCAGCCCTCAATGCCGCAGGCAGAGGGCCTTTGAGTGCTGCCCTTCAGGTGGAGGTCGATACAAGCCTTCCTTCGGCTCCTGTGAACCTGAAGGCAGAAGCCCTTGAGGCCGGTGTCATGCGCCTTTCCTGGAGTGCAGGGCCTGGAGATCCGCCTTCGGGTTTCAATCTCTATCGCAGTGCAACACCCTTTACGGAGCTTGCCCAGGCCCAAAAGGTGAACACTAAAATCATTGGTGGTTTGGGTCACAGGGACATGCCCGCCCAAGACGGGGCCTGGTTCTACAGGGGCACGGCCCTGAACAAGGCTGGCAATGAAAGTGCCCCATCCGAGCCCGCCTCGGGGATTTCTGACAGCAAAGGGCCGAGGGCCCGTGTGAGCTATGCACCCGAAGGTCCTGTGCATCCCCATACCCAGGCCATGGGTCAGGGTCGGGTGGGGGTTCGGGTGGAGGTGAATGAACCCCTGATGGCTCCACCCTTTTTCAGCATCACGCCCGAAGGCGGTCACCCCCTTCCCGTGGATCTGACCAAAACCGGTGAGCTTCTGTATGAAGGCTATTTTGACATTGAAGGCAGCACCCCTTCCGGCAGGGCCTGGGCCGTGTTCTCCGCAAGGGATCTGGCGGGCAACCGGGGAACGGAGATCGATGAGGGGCCGTCCTTTGATATTGACGCCAAAGGGCCTTCGCTCATAAAGCTTGACCTCAATCCCCAAAGCCCCATCCACAACAATGAAAGCCCCCTTGGTGTGCGCTTCAGGGCAGCCCTTGACAGAAAGACCACAGAAGGCGTCCTCCCTGATTTTGCCTTTGTTCTTTCCGGAGCAGGCAGGCAGCCCGAGGCCATTTCTTCCATTGTAAAAGGCACGGCCGCACCCGATGAGGCCGAAGTCTGGGAAGGGGCCTTTGATCTTCCCCTGGATGCGGGTTTTGACGGGCCGGAGCTTCTTTCCTTTACTTTTTCCAGCACCTGCCTTCTTGGCAATGAAGGCCGCCGCATCACAGCCCCCAACCGCTTTCAGGTGTATGCGGGCGATCTTCCGCCCCTTTCGCCGCCTTCTGGCCTTGGGGCCAAGGCCCTGCCTGCGGGAGCTGTGGCCTTAAGCTGGCATGCCGTGGAACACAGTAGCGGATACAGGATTTACAGGCAGGATGGGGAGAATGGCGATTTTCATCTCCTTACGGAACTGGATTCCGGCGATGCAGAGGCCTTTGAGGACAGGGTTACCCATGACGGGCTCTATGTTTATGCCATCACAAGCCTCAGAAAAGAAAACGGGGAAGTGGCAGAAAGCGTTTTCTCCGCATCCGCTTCCGTAAAAGCCCTTGTCACCCTTCCCCCAGCACCAAAAAATCTACGCTTACGCCTGATTCCTCCGGGCATTGAGGCAAGCTGGGAAGGACCCGGCGAAGGCAGGGATTATACCCACAGGCTTTACCGCTCCGATGCCGGGGAGATTCATTCCGTTGACGGTTTAACCCCCCTTGAGGCCCGTTTTAATGGCAACAAGGCCCTTGACTCCAGGCCCTCCCCCACGGAGCACGCCTATGTGCTCACCCGGGTGGATCCTGCGGGCAACGAGTCTCTGCCCTCCAATTCCGTTTACCTCAACGTGCATCTTTTGCCTGCGGATCATTTCCTTGTAAGCCGCAGACAGGGCAAAAACCCCGAGCTTTCCTGGACCCATCCCGGCGGCAGCCGCCTTGAAGGCTTTCTCCTTTCCATGGGAGCTCCCGGCAGCCTTGTGTCCGTGACGGAGAGCCCCATTCGTGTTTACGGCATGGAAGATACGGGCTTTGGCGGCGAGGAGCGGGCCTATCGCCTTGTGGCCGTGGACAGTCATGGGGAACCAAGTCCTGCGAGGGAGCTTCTGCTGCCCCATCTTTCCATCAGTCTTGCCGAAGGGCCTCCGTTGCGACGCGGGGTGATGAATCACCTGTTCTTTGATGTCAAAAATCATGGAAATACGGACCTTGAGGGGCTTCGCGTTTCTCTGCGCCTCCATGACCGCGACCATGGCTCAGAGCCCTTTGGACTGAAGGCAGGGGAAGGGCAGCGGGTGGCGGTGGTGGTGCCGGGCTATGGGGCATTAAAAGATAGAGAACCCCTTTCCTTTTATGTGGAACAGAGCCCTGAACCTGGGCTTCGGGCGCGCATTGGGGCCGAAGGGGAGGTCCTTGTTCAGGAGGGCATGCTGGCCCTGACCCTGCGCTCCGAGGAGATGATCCGGGGAGGGGCAGGCCTTGTGAGCTTTGTGCTGGAGAATACGGGCGAAGGGGAGATCGAGCTGGTTACGGCCAAAAACTTTGGCAACAGGCCTTCGGAGGATATCCGGTTCAGCCTTTTAGATGGGGACGGCAACCTCCTTGCCAGCATCCCCTTCATGCAGTTTACGGGCGAGGCCGTGCAGACCCTTGCCAATGGCACAAGCCTTGTGCGCCTTGGGCCGGGGGCCGTGTTCACCTCGGCTGCGGTTGAGATCCCGGTTCCTGGAGCCGCACCGGAGCGGGCGGTGTTGAAGCTTGAATTTGACCGCATCTATCACGGCTTTCAATCTAAAGATCCCCTTGTGCTCCGGGGTTTTGCCGGCACAAGGGAGGTGGGCCTTAAAGAAACCGATTATGCCGCAGAGATCCTTGAGGCAAGTCCTTCCGTGGCCTATGGCCAGGATGTGCGCATCAGGGGCCGGGTTTTTGTGAAAGAAGATGGAAAAAGCCTTCCCCATGCGCCCTTCAACCTTGTTCTCATGCAAAATGGTTTTGAAAGAAAGATCGCCCTTGTGAGCGGTTCTGACGGAGAATTTTCTTACACCTTCAGGCCCACGGCAAAGGAGTCCGGCGTTTATCAGGTGGCGGCCCTGCATCCGGACATTCTGGATCGGCCCGTGCAGGCGGAGTTTACCATCGCAAGGGTGGGGCTGCATCCTTCCCGCATCCGTTTAAGTCTTCCTAAAAATTACGAAAAGACCCTTCCCATCTCCCTTGAGGTGGCCGAAGGGCTTGTGGTGAACAACCTAAGGCTTGTTAAGGAGGACTGGGATCAGCCCGCCAACGCCTTTGAAGAAGGGGTGTTCTGGGACGCAGGCCCCGCCATTACCCGGCTTGAGGGCGGTAAAAAGGCGGGCATTCCCTTAAAAATCCATTCCGACAACAGGGCCGCAGATCACGGCTCCCTTGTGCTGCGCCTTGTGAGCGATGAGGTGACGGGTCTTCAGCCCTTAGGCTTTGTGCACCTCGACATCTCGTTTACGGAGGCAAAGCCCCACCTTTTTTATCCCAATTATAAAGAAACGGGCCTTGTTCCCGGAGAAAGCCTTTCTGAGGTGCTCACCTTCAAAAATCAGGGCCTTGCCGATGTGGAGGGCCTCACCTTCAGCCTGAAGCCAGAAGGCGGCAAGCCCTTGCCCGACTGGGTGCTCCTCAACCGCAGCAAAACCCCTTCGGTTCTGGGTGTGGGAGAAAGCCTTGAGCTGCCCCTTACCCTTGCTCCGCCCCTAAGGGCCAATGAAGGCCTTTACAGTTTCATTGTGGCCGTGGATGCGGACAACCACGAAAGCCTTGAAATCCCTGTCTTTGTCACCCTGACCACAAGGGGCAGGGGACATGCCCTCTTTAAGGTCAAAAACATCTACACAGGAAGCCAGAGTGCAGACGGCAGGCCCATACAGGGTCTTGGAGAGGCCAGCATCACCCTTCAGAATGAAAAGAACCTCAACATCCATTTTGAAAAAAAGAGCGATGATCTGGGAGAAGCCCTGTTCACAGATCTTCCCGCAGGAAGTTACAAATACCGGGTGCGTGCGCCCGGGCATCAGGAGAAAACCGGAAGGCTCTGGATCCGGGCCGGGGTGACGGCCAGTGAGGCCCTTTTTCTGGAGTATAACTTTGTCACCGTGGAGTGGCGGGTGCAGGAGACCACCATTGAGGACAGGTATGACATTGTCCTGACCCTGACCTACGAGACCGATGTGCCTGCACCTGTGGTGATCTGTGATCCCACCTCCGTATCCCTGCCGGATCTGAAGGCAGGGGATGTGATGACAGGAGAAATCAGCTGCATCAACCACGGCCTCATCCGGGCGGACAATCTCAGGATGAACCTTCCTGAAGATGATGCCTTTATCCGGTATCAGCTCCTTGCCGAGCCTCCGGAGAGCCTTGGAGCCAAAGAGCGCATCTCCATTCCCTACCGCCTTGTGGCCCTCCGCAGCCTGAACACTGCCGATGAGGTAGAAAGCGGTGGCAGCGGCGGGGGGTATGGCGCCTGTGGCTATACACATTACAGCGGTGTGGCGGCCAATGGCTGTCCCTATTCAGGGAGCAGTCCCCACTGCTTCAGCAGGCCGGTGAGAGGTAGTGGCAGTGGCGGTACTTCCTCCGGCGGTGGTGGTGGCTGGTGGTGGGGGGGAGGAACTGGCGGCAGCAGCAGTGGTCCCGGTGGTGGAAGCTGGACAGGTTCAGGAACTTCCATTGCCACCCAGGAAGGGGTCTGTGTGCCCTTACCCGGAGGAGGTGGTCCCGGAGGCGGAGGTCCTGGTGGTGGTGGTCCCGGAGGCGGAGGTCCCGGCGGTGGTGGTCCCGGAGGTGGAGGTCCCGGAGGCGGCTGCGGAGACGAATCCAGCGGCAGCAAGGGTACAGCAGAACCAGAGTGCGGTGATTGTGAGCGCATGGAAGCTGATATTTGTGGCGGATACCGCTGCGTTCCCGTGGGCTCTTCAATCCTTCCCTTCACCGGCGAGTTTGTGGATGGAGACACGGACCTCTGGGTCAGGGCCCAGGGCGGGCGTCTGGGTCTTGTGCGCAATTACAGCTACGGCAGCTGGGATTTTAATATCCACAGCCGCATCTGGCCGGTTTTTGAAGGCAGTGAGGCCGAAGATACCAAAGACCCCGCCCGTCTTTTCTTTAACGGCTACGCCTATGAAAAGTCCGGTTCTGCCACCTACACCCGTGGCAATTATCGCATCCTCATCCATGAAAGGGACAGCAGCGGCAGGCCATCGGCCTATCGTTATGAAAGCAGCTCCGGCGCCTGGGAGCTTTTTGAAAAGCCCCTTTCTGACAAAAGCTTTGGCCTAAGCTCCTGGGGCAACATCCATGGTGTGACCGCAAGGCTTGTCTACAATGGCGAAGGTCAGCCTTCAACGCTTCAGGACCGCCATGGCGAGGCCATGCTTTTTTTCACCCATGATGCAGCGGGCAGGCTCACTCAAGCAAAAGATGGGGCAGATCGCAGGGTGAATTACGTCTGGAGCGGGGAGCTGCTCACCGAAGTGAAAGACCCCATGGGAGAAAGCACTCTTTATGCCTATGACGGCTGGGGCCGCATCCATAAGATCACAGACCCTTCTGGTCATACCCGCACCATGGCCTATGACAATAACGGCAGGGTGCACTCCGTACTGGATGAAAAAAATCAGGGCCATACTTTTGCCTATTCCTATGATGCGCTGAGGCAGGAGTATTACAGCAGAACCGAAGACCCGGACGGCAGCATCCGGGAGATCTGGTACGACCGCAATGGCCGCATCAAAAAGACGGCCGTGAACGGTGAGGAAGAAAAGCGCTATGTGCGCGATGGCCGTGTCACAACGGAGATCAAAGGCGGCGCCCGCACCAAAAAAG
>NZ_VLLC01000037.1:0-1712 GCF_007830435.1 Desulfobotulus alkaliphilus
AAGTCCATGCCGGACTGTTTGTCTTTGCCACAGAGGAAGGCCCTGCGGACGCAACGACAGACACAGTGATACCAAGGGGTACTTTCAAGGCTGATAAGACTAGAGCGAGGATAGGTCATGGCGGCCTCCATTGTCTTAAGGAATGGAACTGTTTTTAAAGAAAATATAGATGAAAAGAGGGTGGATGTAAACAGCCAAGTGGGTGTCCTACAGTTGTTAGTCGGCCATTTCTGCTTCGGTCTGGCAGCAAGGCTTCTCCAAGAGCAGAGAACGGTCGTATTCCAGAACTTGTTTGCCCAATCGGTAATGGGTTATGTTTGGCGTCGAAACCAGAATTAAGTCCGCCTCACATTCGGTCAAGAGAGAATCAAGAGTGTTATAAAAACGAACCGACGCCGGAAGCAACTTTGCCTGGTCAAGATTGACGTCATGAGCACCAACAAGGCTAATGTCATCCAGATGTCCTAACGCATCTAGCTGAAACTGGGCTATGTGGCCTAATCCTACAATAGCTATCTTCATAGTAGTGTATTCCTTTGCCCCTTCTTATGGCTCAGCCGCCCAACGTTCGCCATAACCGGCAGCCAAAAGGGGGGCGACGAAGGAGCGCCGCTTTTGGCTGTCCGCGTTCATGGCGTTGTTATGCGCTGTTGACGGAAACGACGTAGACGACTATTCCGAGAACGTCTGCGAGATTCTGTAATGCCGCAGGAAGTGAACGCTCCGTTACGAGCACGGCTCGTGCGGTTGGGGGAGAGAGAACCGCTTTTTGCTCGGAGCGCAGAAGTGCTTGATATTTGACGGCCTGGAAGATCCCGCGATTCAAGTCTGGATCATTTGAGATGATGGACTTCACCTCTACGCCGAGGTATCCATTTTCGGTTTCAAAGACGACGTCCGCCTTGTCACCGGAGGCGAACAGGTATTCCGTTTTTCCTCGGCTATTGTTTCTCGTAAGACCAACTACCTGCGGGTTTGCGGCGACAAATTCTTTCACCTTCTTGTGTTGTTTGCTTTCTCCCTCTGAAGACCATCCTCCCCTGCCGGGCGTCTCGATCTCATCTGCGTCTCCCGCCTCTTCCGCAATGCCATCCCGAATGGGGCGAAGCCCATATTCTTTCAGTACGTCGTCCCAGTGCTGATAAGCAAATATGTCTTCGTGAATTTCCTCAACGACAGCCCGCTTCTCATCTTCAGACATATCGTCAACGCTTTCATCTGGCTCATAATATCTTTCAAGGTAGTAGTTCACCCCTTTTCCGGGAAGGCCATTGCTTGCGTTCACGACGATTGCGTTCAACGGTGGGATCGGCTCACCCCATTTTTCTTCCGTCTCGATCAGTGCACTCCCGATTGCGCCGGCTGGGTAGCCATATTGAACTGCCATAACATGATGGCCTAGCCCCCGATTTACGATCTCCTGATCGAGCCGCCCATAGGTAATTGCTCTTCCATTCTTCGCACACCAAATAAGGATCGGCAGCGCCGCTCGTGCTGTCTTTTTTGTCCAACTATCACCTTGCAGGGCTTCGGGCAATGCCATGTGGCCACTCCTTATTCTTTGTGTGCATAACATAATATTGTGCTGATCCGTATAACCTTCAAGTTTTTTTGAAGTCAGCCAAGTCAATAAGCATAAGACCATAAAATTCTATCTGGATAACACATCTTTTTACCTGTTAACCAGAAAACCATACAGCTCCGGAGTGGCG
>NZ_VLLC01000037.1:1801-5172 GCF_007830435.1 Desulfobotulus alkaliphilus
GATGGTGCAGGAAAAATTGTACTGCAAAATGACAATGAAAGAGCTGATTTTAACTTTATCCAAACTACGCATTCAGGAAATTAAGGGAGTTAGAATCCTTTTCCCATTAACCAAGCTTCAAAAAACTATCTTCAAAGCCTTTGGAGCTAAAGAGCCTTCGTAGGTATAAAAATGAGCGGGATTTTAGGTAACTTGTTCCATATACCGTCCTTTGAAGAGCTTCTAACGACGCTAATCAGCCGCGCGGCTTTTTGCGTCGGCTGAATTAGCCTGGTTAGGCGATGTTCATTGAATGCAATTTAAATTTGATATTATACTGTTCACAAAACACATAGGCCCATCCGTTTTCAATGAGTAGCTTTAATTCAATATCTTCACCTCTTGTATGCCCCAATTCGTCCAATGCATTCTCAATTTCACCGGCCAAATTTTCGATAACCGATTTTTGCAAATGATCCATAAACTTCTTGTAGCGTATAGCTGCAACCGACACATCTACCGCTGTCCCGTCTGTGGCATAACCTAACCCAGGCTGGCTGTAGACTGTACCATCCGCAACTTGAATGAATGAATTTATTTGATTTTTTCTAAATTCTTTGACCGTTGTGGAGCTTGGGGTGTAAGCCATTTGAACAACATCATCTAATCTGAACTTTTCAAGTAAATGAGGCCAGTTTTTGTGTACAATTTCAATTAAATCTGTATTCGACCAGTTTCCATGGCTATATATATTAATTTCGTGAAATGAATCGTGTGTTATGAAACTAAAAAGTACTGGACCTGTTCTCTTAGTGTATCCATCACTTTCGATCTCATCACCTAAGTGAAAATGAAATATCCCCCAATCATTTAGGAGGTAGTCATTATAATCAACCCTCTTAAGCCCACGGCTAAGATTGGGATTTATATCATGACCGGATTGCACCTTATCTTCTAATATCCGCAAGCCTTCTTCTAAATCGATCGGGCAAGAAAATACATCTGACGTGAAAACATTTCTTGTTCTTACAGGTATCCTTCTTTTAATGGCGTTGAAATATGCAATAGAAATTTGAGATGGATCAGATAGTGTATCTACTGGATAATCGAATTCTTGTAACCATGCCTTTTGATACTCTATCCAATCAGAGTACAAATCAATTTTTATCATTCTTACCTCTCATTTTTGCGCCCCGATGGCGCGGCGGGAAGCGTCCGCGCCATCATAATATTGTGCTGATCCGTATAACCTTCAAGTCTGTTTGAAATCAGCCAAGTCAATAAGCATAAGACCATAAAATTCTATCTGGATAACACATCTTTTTACCTGTTAACCAGAAAACCATACAGCTCCGGAGTGGCGGTTTTAAAAGAATTGTTCCCCAAAAGGCAGAAAACCAATTTTTTAGTCATAAAATATTCTTCCTCAGACCACAAGTTTTATTTTTTCGGGTATTATCCTGCCGAAAGCCTGCTTTTTCCATGCTATCCAGCTTCGGTTTTATTCCTGATTTTGACTCTGACCCGATACAAAATCCATGACTTCCTTCCACCAGGAAAGATGCGGGGAAACGGGCATGGCATTGTGGCTTGCGCCGTCAAAAATCCAGAGCTTTTTTTCCATGGTAAGGGAGTCGTAGAGCCGTTTTCCGTGTCGGATGGGAATAATCTCGTCTTCTTCCGCAAGAAGAACCGCTACCCTGCCTTCAAAATTTTTGAGGTTTTCCATGCTGTTGTACCTGTCCCTTGCCAGCAGGCGGGCGGGAAGAAACCAGTAATGGCTTTGGGCAAGATCCGGGAGGCTGTCCCATGGCAGGAAAAGAACGGCACCTTTGACGGGGATTTCCGTATTTTTCAGGGCCGCTGCCACCACGCCGCAGCCTCCACGCCGCAGCCTAAGGATTCTCCCCAGAGATAAAGGGGACCGCCATGGGATTCATGGGCAAGACGGATGCTCTGCCCAACCATTGGGACCAACCATGGGGCAGCCACTTTGTTGCTTTTGATTTTTATTCCGAATTAAATCAATTTTCTCCCATCCCGTCTCTGGCCTTGAAAGGGCTGTTTTTTTGTTTTGTCTGTGTCTTCCTTCTCCGGATTCACCCTGTTCTACGGGCAGACCCGGAGGCTGAGGCCCTTGAAACCTTCTTTCCAATTCCACCCTTTCAAGCTATGCTTCTTTCCGCCATATGAACCAGCAACCAACGGGAGGTTCCTTTGAAGCAGCAGCTCACGGATTATTATGTAAAACCCACATCGGATATCTTCTTCAAGTATCTCTTCGGCATGGAAGAGCATAAACCCATCCTGATTGATTTCATCAATGCCGTTCTGAAGGACTCCGGCTTCCCCCTGATCACAGACCTTGAAATCAAAAACCCCTTCAACCTCCAGGCCCTCTACAATGAGAAAGAAAGCATTCTGGACATCAAGGCAAAGTCCGTGGACGGCAGGTGGTTCGATGTGGAGATGCAAAACCTCTACAGGGCCTTTTTTCTGGAAAGAATCCTCTACTACTGGGCTTCCATGTACAAGGAACAGCTTGGGGAGGGTGAGGACTACTCCCTTCTGAGACCTGCCATGTGCATCAACATCCTTGATTTCAAGATGTTTAAGCATGTGAACAGGCACCACCTCTGCTTCATGCTCCGTGAAAAGGACATCCCTGAACTGCTGCTGACGGATCATCTTGCCCTGCATTTCCTTGAACTTCCCAAGATTACTGATTACAATGTGGAAAAGACCATAGACATGTGGCTCTACTATCTCAAAAACGAAGGCCTGAGCAGGGAGGATAAGATTATGGATACCATCTTGAAGAACAACCCCCACATCGCCAGTGCCAGGGAAAAGTACATCAAGTTCACCCAGGATGATCATATGCGTGAAGCCTATGAATCCCACCTCAAATGGAAGCGGGATCATAAGACGGATCTGCTTTATGCCAGAAGGGAGGGACGCCATGAAGAGAAGTACCGGACTATCATGAATCTTCAAAAATATAACATGCAGCCCGAAGAGATAGCGGACATTACGAGTCTTACCCCGGAACAGGTTAAGGCCGTTATTGATGCAGGGGATAAGGGTCTGGATCTTCTGATCGGTGAGGATGTTACCAAGCATTAAGCATGGCACGGATACCTTCGTAATCATTGGACTCGCCTGTTGCCATGCATTGTCCTTTCTTTTTGGAAGTCTAGCAGAAATAACCTGCTACTGCATAGCCTGAAAAAAGATAGTGGGAAGGGGCTTCGAGAACCTCAGCCACCAGGGGTTTTGTAGGGGCAGGCCCCTGTACCTGCCCGTCTCCCTCAGCCACCAGGGATAAATCCAGCCCTGTAAATCATGCCGCATCGAAAAAGACATCACACCGGACACCGGGCATACAGCGA
>NZ_VLLC01000037.1:5332-24415 GCF_007830435.1 Desulfobotulus alkaliphilus
ACGGGCATGGCATTGTGGCTTGCGCCGTCAAAAATCCAGAGCTTTTTTTCCATGGTAAGGGAGTCGTAGAGCCGTTTTCCGTGCCGGATGGGAATAATCTCGTCTTCTCCCGCAAGAAGAACCGCTACCCTGCCTTCAAAATTTTTTAGATTTTCCATGCTGTTGTACCTGTCCCTTGCCAGCAGGCGGGCCGGAAGAAACCAGTAATGGCTTTGGGCAAGATCCGGGAGGCTGTCCCATGGCAGGAAAAGAACGGCCCCTTTGACGGGGATCTCCGTTTTTTTCAGGGCCGCTGCCACCACGCCGCAGCCCAAGGATTCTCCCCAGAGATAAAGGGGACCGCCATGGGATTCATGGGCAAGGCGGATGCTCTGCAGGGCATCTTCCACTAAGGTTTGTTCGGAAGCTTTGCCCCTGCGTCCGCCATAGCCCGGATACTCGGCCAGAATTACCCTGAAGTTCTGCCTGGCAAGGGCAGTGACGTAAAAGGTTCTGTGCCATGCGGACCCGGCATTGCCGTGGAACAGGAGTATGGTTCCGGCCGGTTCCGCTGGCTCCGGGCTGGCGATAAAACCCCGGTACCCATTGGCTGCGGGCCAGTGGCGGAGACCCTGAGCACTGGCCTGTTCCGGTGAAAGGGCCTGTTTGTCCGGCATATATAGAAGGCTTCTCTGCATGAGAAAAAGCAGAAGGCAGAAAATCACATACCCCGCAAGGATATACAGCAGTATTTTTTCCATTATCACTCCATGGAATGGGTTTGAATTTGCGGTGAATGGAAATAAGGCCTTACCCGCATCAGCTCATCCCGCTGATCGCTGCCTGTCCGGGAGGGAAAAATCACCCTCCGAAAGGGAGGCCCCATCTCCGGACAGGCAGGGGCTAAGGGTAATGCCCCCGGTTTTGAAGTTTTCTGCCATGGTCTCACTGCCTGTCATGGTCAGGCCCCGTATTTCCATGCAGGGCGTATCATTTTTGTCCAGAAAAAAGATGCTGCCCACAAGCTGGTTGCTGCTGCTGCTTTCTGCGATATAGATCACTTCCTTTACCCTGTCCGGAGCAAAGGTTGACGTCGTGAAGGAAAGGGGCAGGTGCAGGGATTTCACATGGGTGGGCAGACAGACGCTGCCCCTGCTTTCAAAGCTGAAGAGGCAGGCCAGCTGCATGGCGCTGTCCAGAATCAGGGATAAGGGATCGGGATGGGCTTGAAGAGCTTCCGGTGCAAGGCTGGCTTTCATGCCATTGTCTCCCATGGCCTCAATTTTTTGCAGCACCTGATAGGTTTGGCCGTGAAAGAGGATCTTATCATACACGGTCCGGCAGTCTCTGGGATAGGGCCGGGCATGGATGAGGCCGGGCAGGGGCAGGGGGGTGATGCGGCCGGAACGGATGGTGCCGCGCATGCGGGGGATAGCCGGTTTCTTTTCCAGAGAAACCAGCGTCCGCTCATGGCCTTTTTTCTGTACTTCCAGAGGAAGCAGGCTGTCTTCTTCCAGAACACAGCCCTTTAACAGGCGAAGATCCTCAAGAATCCGGTATTCGGAATCTGCGGCGGAGCGGGCAGGCTGCCCCCCTTCCTGCCGGAGGATTTCACAGGCAAGGGAGGCAAAGGGAACCACGGCCTTGCCTGCAATGCTGTGATCTTTCAGCTCCGGACTTTTTTTAAGGGAAAGAATGCGCAGGGTTTCAGGCGCATTGCTGGCCCTTGTCTCTGGTTTCAGAGTTTTTTTTTCCGCTTTCCTGTCCGCCGCCAGCAGAACCTCCGGGACATGCCCGGACAGAATTTCCCGGGCAAAGGCTTCGCTGCCCCTATCCAAGGGGATGAGATCCACACCCTGCCGCTGAAAGTGCCGCGCCAGAGCAGGGGTGACCATGCCCCCTTCCCAGGGGCCCCAGCAGATGGATACAACCCGGCAATGGTTGCGCTTCAGGCTTTCTCTCCGGGCGATGGCGTTGAGAACGCCATTGGCCACGGCATAGTCTGCCTGACCGGGATTGCCCTCCAGACTGGCAACGGAGGAAAAGAAAATCATGGCCTTCATGGGCATATCCTTCATTGCCTCGGCCATATGCTTTGCAAAACGGGCTTTTACGGAAAAAACTTTTCTGAAGTCATCGCTGTTTTTGTCCACCATGGCCCTGTCCGCCAGCACACCGGCACCGTGAACCCAGAGGGAGGGCAGGGTGTTTTCTTCCTTGAGTTTCTGGAAAAGTCCTTCAATGGCATCCGGTTTTTCAAGGTCCATGGAAAGGTAGCGGGCATCGCAGCCAAGGCTTTTCATTTTTTTGAGGGTGTCACGGATGGCACGGCCGTTTTTTATCCGGTTATATTCCCCATCCAGTTCTTTGGGTGTGGGTGTTTTGCCTGCAAAATGGTGACGCAGCAGGGCTTTCCGGATGTCTTCCTTTTTCTGAATGCCGGAAAGCCAGAGGGGTTCGGGGCCGGGTTCCGGTGATCGGCCCGTAAAAATCATGCGGCAGGGCCAGAACCGGGCCAGTGCTTCCACACAGGCCGCTGTTACTCCATAGGCACCGCCGGTGATGAGCATGAGATCGTCCCTGGCAGGGGAGGTGAAGGCAGGGCCTGTTTCTGTGGCAGCATTTTCCTTGAGAAGGGGGGTGTGGATATGGCCGGAAGCATCGCATCCAAGGATCAGGGGGCCATGGCCAAAGAGGAGCTTTTTCAGCATAGATTCGGTTGCGCCTGCTTCTGCGGAGAGGTCCGTAAGGCGAAGGGCCATATGCGGCCACTCCTTCTGCAGGGTTCGCATGAGTCCTGCAAGGCTCTGGGTTTCCGGGGAAGCACGGAAAGGATCTTTTTCCCCAAGGCTTCCGTCACTCCGGGTGAAGATGCAGAGGGAGCAGGCTTGAGAAGAGGCAAGGGCTTTTTTGCCCCATGCTCCAAGAAAGGTGAAGAGTTTTTCTAAGGCTTTTTCATCGTTATGGGCGGCCCATGGCACAATCAGGCCGGGCTGAAAGGAGGCAAGGGCTTCTTCTGCGCTGCCGGTGTGCAGCCTGGTAAGGGAGAGCTTTTCTGCTACGGCAGCAAGGTCTGTTTCATCGCAAAAATCCTGCAGCAGCATCAGGGAAGCGGGAAGACTTTCGCCCTCAGGATCAAAACCCTCCCAGCGGATGGTTTGCCTGATCAGACAGAGCTCTTCTGCAAAAGGGGGAGCTTCCTCTGGATGGGAGCTTATTTCTGAAAAAGGGGCTTTCTCCTCCATGACAGTGATGGGAGAAGGCCTCCCCTTTTCGGACGCAGGATCTGAAAGTAAAGATGCGATGGCCTGCACGCTGCGGCATTCCTGCAGCAGATCTGCGGGAACCGTGGCCAGAGAAGGGTAGAGGCCTTCCAGTTCCGAGAGAATTTCCACCCGCTTGATGGAGTCTATGCCCAGATCCGCTTCCAGATCCATGTTTTCTTGTATCATCTCTTCGGGGTAACCCGTATGGCGGGCAATAATGGAACGGACCTCGGCGGCAGCATCCGCTCGCGGGCTGCCTTTCCCATCCTGGATTGAAGGGGGAAGAAGGGCCGTGTCTGCCCCTGCTTCCGGAGCCACAAGGGCTGCGATGGCAGCAATGCTGCGGGCTGTGGCAAGAACTTCCTGGGCGAGGGTGGCAAGGCTGGGGTAAAGCCCTTCTAATTCAGAAAGAATTTCTACTCTTTTAATGGAGTCTATGCCCAGATCCGCTTCCAGATCCATGTCGGCCTGAATCATGTCTTCGGGATAGCCCGTATGGCGGGATACCAGTTCCGTGATGGCAGGGATGGGGGATAGCTTTGCGGGAGATGCCGTTTTACGGGTTTCTGCCGGTCCGGGAATGGCGGCCGGAGAATCCGCCAGAAGATTTGCAAAGGCCTGAAGGCTGCGGGCTTCGGCCAGCACCTCCGGTGCAAAAGCAGCCATGGCCGGGAAGTGCCCTTCCAGTTCCGAGAGAATTTCCACCCGTTTGATGGAATCTATGCCCAGATCCGCTTCCAGATCCATGTCGGCCTGAATCATGTCTTCGGGATACCCCGTATGACGGGCTACAATGGCTTTGAGAAGGGGGAGCGCACTCGCTTCCCCTTGCAGGGATTTTTCCATGGCATCAGGGGCCTTGGTTGCGGGTTCCTCCGGGGGCCGGGAAGCAGGGACAGCCGGGCGGGGATCCGGTGAAAGGTCTCTGGCCGGAGTGGAGAGACCGCCAACAGGGGCAGCTCCCTTGGTTTGGGAAAAAGAACCGGCAGGGGATGCTGGCAGCAAGTTTTCTTCCCCACTGCCCATGGAATGGATGAGTCTTTCCAGGGTACGGCCCGCTTCGGACTGCAGGGTTAAAAACTGTTCGTGGGCACGGGTGGTTTGCTCCTGAAGGGCTTTCAAGGTCTGGAAACCTTCCATCAGAACCCTGGAATCCATGGGTTTACCTCGTTTCTGTAAGGCTGCAGCGGGTGGATGGGTGAAAGGATGCACGGCCGGTGCCGCATCGCTTCTTTGACGGGTGTCTGCCGGAGCCACAGCAGCAGAACTTTGGTTGGTCTTAGCCGGAGATTGGGCGGCTGGCCCGGGCAGGGCCTTTGCTCCCCTGTTCTGGTCTGGGGCCAGATTCCCTGCGGGAAGGGGCTTTCTGTCCGCAGTCTGCAAAGGGCGCTTTTTTTCTGCGGCTTTTTTTCCGGGTTCCGGCTTGATATTGGCTCCGGAAAGCCAGATGGTCATCCGCCGTTCCGGGTTGGGTGGTGGCTCTGGTATGCCGGACCAGTCCACTCCATAGCCAAGGGCTGCCAGATGGCAGAGGAGAATGAGAAGATCCCGGTCTCCCGGATTTTTTCCGGCGGAAGCATCCATGGCAAAACAATGAACGGCTTCCTGCTCCAGAATGGCGGAAGCAAGGCCCGTGAGAACATTTTTAGGGCCTGTTTCCACAAAGGTACGCACCCCTTCATCATAAAGATATCGGATATTACTGATGAAACGCACAGGGGAAAGGAGCTGGGAAGAAAGGGTCTGACGGATGGCATTCCCATCCCTTTCATAGGCAAGTCCTGTGCTGTTGGCCATGACTTCCATGGAGGGGGCATTCGGGGTGATGCCCTGCAGGGCTTCTGCAAAGGGTTTGGCCGCATCCTCCACAAGGGGGCTGTGGAAGGCGGCGGCAACGGGCAGGCGTATTCCCCTGATTTTGTGGCTCTTCAGCACCTTGGCCGCATGATCCAGCGCCTCTTTTCCGCCGGACAGCACACACTGGGAAGGGCTGTTCTCGTTGGCCAGCACCACATTCAGGTTTTCCTTTTCAATGAGGCGTTTCAGGGTTTCCCCATCTCCCCGAACGGCCATCATGCCACCCCGGTCCCTCGGATCATCGGGGTCGCCTGCCATGTAGCGCCCCCGGAGAACGGAAAGCTGCATGCATTCCGTTTCCTGAAACACAGCGGCGCAGCAGAGGGCGGGGAGTTCCCCGTAACTGTGTCCGCATGCGGCATGGGGGCGGATGCCGAAACGCTCCAGTATGCGGGCCATGCCAAGACTGACGCAGCCGATGGCAGGCTGGGCCAGATCCGTGGACCGCAGGATTTCTTCCTCTTCTTTGCCCTCACCTGTAAAGGGATGGATGAAACGGGAAAGCAGCTGATCTCTGCGGTGAGGGGCCGCGTATTCGGCCAGAGTGGCGTCACCCAGCTCAAGGGTTTCCAGCATTTCCGGGAAAATACAGGCAAGGTCTTTTCCCATACCGGGATACTGGCTGCCCTGTCCGGGAAAGAGAAAGGCCAGTTTTCCGGGGGTTTCTCCTTTGCCGAAAAAGACCGGGCCATGCTGGCCTTCCTTTTCTTCCCCGAGGATGGCTTTGGCTTCTTTGATGATGTCTGCCATATCCGAATCCTTTTCCAGAAGGAGCAGCAGACGAAAGCGGTCGGTGGAAGAGAAGGCTAAACGGGAACGGCTGCAGACTTCCTGCAGCATACGGGGTTCCTTCCGATCCGTTTTTTCCAGATCAGCGAGTTTGTGAAGAAGGGTATCCGTGTCGGGGCCGGAAACAGAGAAGATATCCGTATCAAAATCCCAGACCCCTTCCTTTCGTTTTCTGCCATATTCTTCCAGAACGGCATGGTAATCCGCTCCGCCAAAGCCAAAGGCACTGACTGCCGCCCGCCGTGGCCGGTTTTTTTCTGTGGTCCATGGCATGGCCTGGGAAAGCATGCAAAAGCCGGAGGAAGCAAGGTCCAGCTCCGGATCCGGGGGCAGGTGCTTCAATGCCGGGGGCAGCACCTTGTTATAAAGGCAGAGTACGATTTTGATAAAACCTGCCATGCCCGCAGCGGCTTTGGTATGGCCGATGTTGGCTTTCACGGAGGAGAGGATACAGGGCCTTGTGTCCCGGTCTTGGCCGTATACTGCCTGCAGGGCCTTGAATTCCACGGCGTCGCCCACTCGGGTTCCGGTTCCGTGGGCCTCCACCAGATCCACACTGGAGGGCGGGAAGCCAGCCCCTTCACAGGCCTTTTGCAGGGCACGCATCTGGCCTTCCGCTCCCGGAGCGTAGATGCTCTGGCTTCTGCCGTCGCTGGCCGTACCCATGCCCTTGATGACCGCATAGATCCGGTCGCCGTCTTTTTCGGCATCCTTCAGACGTTTGAGGACGGCCATGCCCACGCCTTCTCCCAGCACGGTGCCGTCGGCCTTTTCGGAAAAGGGTCTGGCATCGCCGGAGTGGGAAAGAACGCCGGTCTGGGCAAAGCACATGTGCATGAAAATATCGTTTAAGGTATCCACGCCGCCGGTGATCACCATGTCGGCCTTGCCCGTCTGCAGTTCCAGCACAGCCATGTGTACGGCCGCAAGGGAGCTGCCGCAGGCCGCATCCACAACGCAGTTGCTTCCCCCAAGGTTGAGGCGGTTGGCAATGCGTCCGGCAATGACATTGCCCAAAAGGCCGGGGAAGGCATTTTCCTGCCATGCCGTATGCCCGGCCGCCATGCGTTCCATGATGGCATTCTGTACATCTTCCGGGATGCCTTCGGCCTCCAGTGCTTCTTTCCAGAGGGGATGGCTGAGTCGGGACGCCAGCGGAACCACCAGCTCCTGCGTACCCGTGGCACCAAGAATCACGCTGGTGCGGGAGTTGTCATATTCCCTTTGCTGGGGGTATCCTGCGTCATCTAAGGCGCAGCGGGCCGTGACCAGACCCAGAAGCTGGGATGTGTCCGTCACTTCAAGGAGATTGGGCGGAATGCCGAAGGCGGATGGATCAAAGGGGTAAGGGGCAAGGTAGCCTCCCCGGGTGCAGTAGGTTTTATCCGGCGCACCGGGGGAGGGAGCAAAATAGGCTTCCTTTGACCAGTGGCTTTGGGGAACCTCACCGATGGCATCGAGATTACGGAAAATCAGCCGCCAGAAAGCCAGCCTGTCCGGTGACTGGGGAAAAAGGCAGGCCATGCCGATCACGGCCAGATCACAGGGTTTGGATATGGAAGAAGGGGTCATGGAATATCCTGATCCTCTTTAAGACATCATGGGTTCAAGGGTGGCAAGGCCCAGGGGGGAGAAAGTACCGGTATGGGCCGGAATGTCCGGATACTGGGCCTTTAGCAGGGAAAAACGGGTAAGGGTGGCGGCTCCGGCCAGCAGATTGAAGGCCACGGTGCGGATGCGCCGTTCCGATGCCTCTTCCAGAAAGCTGTTTTTTGTCCAGGCATTGAAGGCACCCATGGCCGGGCCGCACCAGACCTGATAATCCACCTTCCGGTCCGGATTTCCCTGTATGGCCCAGAGGGAGGCCTGACCAAGATAGGAACGGAAGAGCAGGGCCATGCGGTGCCGGGGATCTTCATCGGCGCGTTTCAGCTGGGAGGGATCCCGTTCCATGAAAAAGCGGCGGGTGGATTCCCATTCCTCAGCAATGCTTTTCTGAAAGATCTTGTCTTCAAGGAAACGGATTGTGTCATCGGGCAGGGCGTCAATGGAGGGATACTCCCTGTAGAGGCTGTAGAGTTTCTGGGCCCGTAAGGCAAACATGGTTTCCCTTTTCAGCACCTGCACCCTGCCGCCCATCTCAAACATGTCTGCCGCAGCCGTCATGGTGACATCGGCCTGTCCGCAGCGGGCCAGCATTTCCCGTACCGCATCGGAGGTGCCGGATTCCACGCAGGCCTGATGCACGGAGCCCACCAGTATGTAATCCGCTCCCAGAGCAAAGGCCGCTGCCGCAGAGGCCGGAGTGGCAATGCCGCCCCCAAGGCCCACGCAGGGAATGTGGGTATAGGCCCTTGTGCGCACAGCCGCATCCCTTGCCGCTTTGATGGCGGGAAGAAGGGCCATGGCCGGACGGTTGTCCGTATGGCCGCCGGAATCCGCTTCAGCCGTGATGTCATCGGCCATGGGGAGTGTGGCCCCGAGTCGGACTTCCTCTTCCGTGAGCAGTCCCTGACTGAGCAGTTGCTGAAGAATTTTCTCCGGAGGGGGCGCAAGGAATTTTTCTGCAATCTCGACTCTGGAAACCTTGGCAATGATGCGGTTTTTTGGCAGGGGGCGGCCCTTTTCATCCGGCGTGACGCCCTGTACCCTGTACCGGACAATGGCCGGCGTCATGCGCATGAATGCGGCGGCACAGACGCATGTGATGCCGGACTTGAGATAGAGTTCTGCAAGGGCCATTTCTCCCTCGGGGGAGCCGGGCTGGTGCAGAAAATTAAAGCCAAAGGGAAAGGGGCTGGATTCGGCCGCTTTTTTCAGGAAGGCAATGGCCGTTTCAATGCGGGCAAGGGTGCAGCCGCCAGCCCCGAAAAAGCCCATGCCTCCGGCCCGGCCCGCTTCCATCACCATGGCTTCCGAGGTGATGCCATTGGCCATGGCTCCCGCAATGTAGGGGTATTGTAATCCGTGTCGCCGGAGAAAGTCCCGGCTGCCAAGATTTTCCGGCGGAAGGGGGGGAACAAAGGCGAGAAGGGGAAGACCCTGCGTCACCGGAGAGGCGTTGCCCAGTACCGCCTGACCGGAAGTGCGGACCTGGGGTTTTCCGTCTTCTCCCTGTACAAGAAACAGGGGGTTGCGGAAGGAGCGCAATGCGGTCTCCAGATCATCGGTTCGGGCGGGGGCGGCTTCGGAAGGGGAGGGCTGCCACCAGCCCATAAAAGAATCTGTAATGTCTCTAGTCATTTACTATCCATAAGAGCCTGTTTCGGCCTGATTGCGGGTTGCTATGTATGCGTCTGGATTTTTAATCATAATCCATAACAGGTATTTTGTTTATTTCTGCCTGTCCTTTGGTATGATAAACTTTCAAGATATATCCAAAGAGATGGAATGTGTCAAGTTGTGCGTGAACGCCGTTTTGCATTCAAACATCAGCTGTTTCTTGGATGGAAACGCCTGTGAACTTCCGTCAGCCCTTTGCGGTTCACATGGGTGTAGATCTGGGTGGTGGCAATATCCGCATGGCCCAGCAGGGCCTGCACCACCCGCAGATCTGCTCCGCCTTCCAGCAGGTGGGTGGCAAAGGCATGGCGCAGGCTGTGGGGTGTTATCAGCCGTGTAATACCTGCCTTCAGGCTGTAGCGCTTCACGTTTTTCCAGAAGGCCTGACGGGTAAGGGGCTTTCCCCTTCCTCCCACAAAGAGATAATCACTGACGCGGGTTTTCAGGATGTGGGGACGTCCTTCATCCATATACAGGGAAAGGCCCTGCCTTGCTTTTTCATGGAAGGGCACCACCCTTTCCCGGCTTCCCTTGCCCTGAACCCGTAAAAATCCGGCATCCATACGCAGATCCGTCACCTTCAGCCCCATGAGTTCCGATACCCGCAGTCCCGTTGCATAGAGCAGTTCCAGCATGGCCCTGTCCCGGAGTCCCAGCGCCGTATCCATGGCCGGGGCGGAGAGCAGGGCTTCCATTTCCTTAAAGGAGGGAACATCCGGGAGTTTCCGGCCTGTGCGGGGCAGGCGGACAATGCGGGAAGGATCCTTTTCCAGTGTTTCCAATGAGGCAAGGAAGGTGAAAAATCCCCGGATACTGACCAGATGCCGCCCCCGGCTGCGGGCGGCCAGCCCTTCTTTTTCAAGGTGAACAAGGTAGGCCAGAAGATCCATGGGCGCAAGCTCTTCCACCTCAAGCCCATTTTCTTTTACATAATGAAGAAAGCGGCCAAGGTCTTCGGAATAGGCACTCAGGGTCAGCTCCGCCAGTCCTTTTTCTATGAGAAGATGCCGCAGATAGGCATCCAGCAGGGGGTGCGGGTCTGTGTTCATCGTGGCAGAAATTCTTCCACCGTGGTGGTGTTGAGAACTTCCGGTCCGTCTTTCCGGACCACCACCATGTTTTCAAGGCGGATGCCGCCCCATTCAGGAAGATAAATTCCCGGCTCCACGGTGACCACCATGCCGCTTTTCAGGGGGATATCCTGCATGGGGCTGAGCCGCGGGGCTTCGTGGATGGCAAGACCCACACCATGGCCGAGTCCGTGGCCAAAAAAATCTCCATAACCTTTTTCTTTGATGTAATCCCTTGCCAGTGCATCAATTTCCCTTGTGCTCACCCCTTCCCGGATGGCGGCGGTGGCCCTTTCCTTGGCTGTTTTCACCACCTCAAAAATTTCCATGAAGCGCTCATCGGGTTTTTCCAGAAAGAAGGTGCGGGTAATGTCGGAGCAGTACCCTTTGAGCCTGATGCCCCAGTCAAAGAGGACGGGGGCATGGGTGGTAAAAAGCTGATCCGAGGGATGGGCGTGGGGTTTGGCAGAATTCACTCCGCAGGCAACAATGCTTGGAAAGGAAAGGCCTTCTGCACCCATCTCCCGGAGTTTTTTCTCAAGGAGCCATGCCGCCTCTTTCTCGCTCATGCCCGGCACAAGGGAGGGCATCAGATTTTTCAGGGCCTGTTCCGTAATGGAAAGGGCCTTTCGAATGGTGTTAATTTCATCTTCATCCTTGATAATGCGCAAGGATTCCACCAGATCCGTGACCGGCAGCAGCCTTGCGGAAGACCCTGCCTTCTCAAGGGATTCAAGCATACGTCCATGGTCTTTTACGGAAAGCTTTGCCGGTTCAAACCCTACGCTTTCTGCCCCTATCCGGGAGAGAATATCGGGAAGTTCTGCGGCAAGACCTTTTTTGTAGCAGTAAATATCAAATCCATGGGCTTCGCTTTCTGCCTGAAAGACAAAGCGGGAGTCCGTGGCCAGAAGGAGTTTTTCCTTTGTTATGAAAAGGGCTCCTGCGGATTCATCATAACCGTTGTCTTCTCCTGTGAAGCCGCTTAAATATCTTCTGTTTTCTTCCACAAGGACCATGATGGTGTCTGTGTCGCAGGCTTCCATACGGATACGGAGGTTTTCTATGCGTGAGGAAATGAAAGGATGCAAGGCTGAAGTCTCCCGTTGAGCTAAAATTTAAGGAATCCAAAAGGCCCCGGATTCTTAAGGGCCGGTTCCCGATTTTTCAGGCTCTCCATAGCACAGATATGAAACAGGGAGCAATTGTAACGGCAGTGTTTTTGGGCTATGGTGAAGCACAGTCGGAGATGGGGCATGGTAATCATAAAATGACGGAGATGATATGGACTGGCGCAAAAGCATAAAAATCCTGTGTGTGTTTTTTTGTCTGCCTTTTCTTATGCCTTCCTTGATTTTTGCAGCTCCCCCCCTTGTAAGGCTGGGGGTGGATGAGTTTCCTCCTTACATTTCAAAGGATCTGCCCGGATACGGGATTCTTGGCCAGATCGTTGCCGAAAGTTTTGAAAGGGCTGGATTTGAAGCGGTCTATGTTTTTGTTCCATGGAAAAGGGCACTGAAAAGTGTGGAGGAAGGGGAATTCCTCGATGGCACCCCTGCATGGTTCCGCACACCGGAGCGGGAGGCGGCTTTTTACGTATCAGATGCTCTGGTGGATGACAGTCAGTCTTTTTTTCATCTGAAAGATTTTCCCTTTGACTGGGAAAAAATTGAAGATTTAAAGGGGGTACAGATTGGTGCCACCCTTGGCTATGATTACGGAGAAGACTTTGCCCGGGCGTACGATAAAGAAGAAATATCTGTTGAATGGGTATCAAGGGATGTTCAGAATTTCAGAAAACTGCTTGTGGAGCGGATACAGGTTTTTCCCATGAATACCTTGGCAGGCTATGGCATTCTGCAGACGGATTTCAGTGAACAGGATGCTGCCCGTATTACCCATCATCCAAGGCCCCTGCGTGCGGAAGCGCTGCATCTGCTTCTTTCTAAGAAAAATCCTGAAAACGCAGCAGTCATGGAACGCTTTAACCGGGGTTTGAAGGAGCTGAAAAAAAGCGGACGGTATGATGAGATCCTGAAATAAAAAAGGTGTTGGGGCAGGTTGCAGGGTTTCTGTTTTGTGTATGACCAGCCTTGATGTTTTTGGTTTTCTTAATGATTTTAGGTTCTTTTGGGTCATTATTGTCATTGGGTTTTCCTTAAAGTCTTTAAGGTCTTTAATGTCCTTAAGGTCCTTAGAGACGGCAGACCTTACCCCTTTATTCTGACTCCATAGCGATATGTCGTTTTTTTAAAATCTCTTGAGGGAAAAAATGCAGGCTTGTCCTTTATGTTGCTCTACTTTTGTTTCGGAATTTTACCGGGGTTTCCGCAGGCTCTACTGGCAGTGTTCACTCTGTCATCTGGTTTTTGTGGATGCCGCCTTTCTCCTTTCTCCGGATGCGGAAAAGGCCGAGTATGATCTCCATGAGAACAGCCCCGAAGATGAAGGATACCGGCGTTTTTTGAGTCGTCTTGCCATACCGCTTCTGGAGCGTCTTGGAAGACGGGAGCTGGAGGGGCTTGATTTTGGCTGCGGCCCCGGTCCGGCTCTGGCCTCCATGATGGAGGAAAAGGGACACTCCATGGCCCTTTATGATCCCTATTATGCACCGGATCAGAAGGTTTTTGAAAAAAAGTATGATTTTATCACCTGCACCGAAGCCATGGAGCATTTTTACAGGCCAGAGAAAGAATGGAAACTTCTGCTTGAATTGCTGAAACCCGGCGGGTGGCTGGGTATCATGACCGGGCGTGTAAAAGATGCAAAGGCCTTTGCAGGCTGGCATTATAAAAATGATCCCACCCATGTGAGTTTTTTCAGTCGAAAAACCTTTGCGTATATGGCACAACAGGAGAATCTCATGGTGGATTTTGTGGGCGGTGATGTTGTTTTTTTTCAAAAAACCCCTTCATCTCTCCCTGAGGCCTTTGAAAGGATAGACCTATGATTGAGGCCATAGTCCTCGCTTCCCATGGAAACCAACTGGAAAAGATGCTGGCAGACCTTGGTCGCAGTTATGGTATCGCCGTGCTGACGGAGGAAAGGAGTGAGGGGCAGGAAAGTCAGAATCCTCTGTCCCCTGTGGATATGAAAGCAGATGGCTGGGTTTTTTTCACCGAAGATCCGGATTCGGATGCAGCAGCAGCCATACGTTCTGAGCTTCGGGCCGGATCCGGTGCATGGTTGAGCCTGCCCCCGGATGAGGATGCCGTCCACACCCTCGCAGCCCGATGCCGGGAATGGGTTTACGAAAAGGGCATTGTCTGCCTTGGATTTACCTCAGATGTAGAGCCTTCCCAGTTTTCCGTATGCTGTGAGATAGCAAGGGCGCTCTTTGCCATGTGCCTGCTGCGGACCCGGCCGGAACGTCTCCATGATGCCCTGAAAACAAAGCTGCCGGAGTCCGGGGGATCTTCCTTTCCGGATATAGATTCTGTGCTTAAAGATCTGGTTGAGCGGATGACTTTAAGGGATAAGGTGGCGTTGGCCCATTTTGAAGAGGGGCTGCCTGTTCTGGCGGATTCTGCTCTGGCTGTGTATATTCTGGGCCATTACCTGTGGCCACCCAACCCTGAGCTTCTGGAAGACTGCGCCCGGAAGGAAGGGCTTGGGGAAAATGAAATGGATGAAACCCTTGCCGTTACAATTATCATTGCCTGTCTGATGGAAAAACTGAAAGCGTCCCACAGGCTGCGCCTTGTACCCGGAGGGGCATCCGGATAAAGCGGGTAGATGGGTTCACGTACTTAACGTTTCTGGACCATGGGCAAGGAAGGAAATGCAGATGGGAGAAATCATAGCCTTTGGCGGCGGCAAGGGAGGCAGCGGGAAGAGCTTTCTCATTTCCCTTGCGGGAAGCCTTCTGGCTGCTGCCGGGAAAAAGGTGGTGCTGGTGGATCTGGATCTGGGTGCTGCCAACCTCCATTCATTTTTCGGCATTTCCGCTTCAAAGCCGGGGTTGCAGGATTTTATGGAGGGCCGTACAGCCAGCCTTGCGGACTGCTGCCTTCAAACACCCATTTCCCGCCTTTTTCTCATATCGTCCAAGGGATGCACAGCCCATGTGGCAGACCTCCCCGCAGGCTGGGTGCAGCGTCTGATTCAGGGATTCAGAACCCTTCCCCATGACTGCATACTGCTGGATCTTGGGGCCGGAACCTATAAGAACAATCTGGATTTTTTTCTGGCTGCATCCCGGGGTGTGCTGGTGACAACACCGGAACCCACGGCTGTGGAAAACCTCTTCCGTTTCATCCATGCCCTTTTTATGCGTAAAATCAGAGCGCATGTGGGGGATGGCGGCTTGAGGGAGCTTACCCGCATCTGCCTTGCTTCAAAACCAGCCAACGCCATTCGACCTTTAGATATGGCCAGAGCCCTTGAGGCAAGGGAGCCGGAAGCGGCCCGTAAGCTGATTGCAGACATTGAAGGGATGCGGCTTTATCTGCTCCTCAATCAGGTGAGGAAAACCATGGATGCGGAAGTCGCTGCCCAGCTCATGGGCTTTTATCCAAAACTTTTTGGTTCGGTTTTTTCCCTTGGTGCCGTGGTCAGCCATGGGGAAGAAGTGAATGAGGCCATCATGAGCCGGGAACCTTTCCTGAAAAAGTACCGCAGCCATACCATCACCCGTCAGGTGATGGGGCTTGCACGCCAGCTTCTCTCTGACAGGTAGGGGGGCTTTTCGCCCCTTTGAAAGTCTTTTTCCCAGGGCAGATTTTACGCATGTTAGCTTAGCACCCGTAAAGGGTGCACCTACACAAAACAGGGCCGTAAAAACCATTCGTAGGGGCAGGCCTTGCGCCTGCCCGTATTAAAGCCCGCACCCTAAGCCTGGCAACAACCTGACCAGCAAGCTGTGACTGAGTCAGGGTAGTAATCAGATGAGCTTTTCAGCTTGAGCGCCGGATTGCGTCACGATCAAATGGCCCGGTTATCTACGCATCTGATTGAAGGTATTCGATTTGTCAAAGGCCTGTGATTTTCGTTTTTATAAAATTAAAGTTGACTTTAACTTTATTTGTGTTATCCATTCACCATGAATTCAATAAAGATGTACGCCATATCCGAGCTGGCCGCAGAGCTTGAAATCAGTCCCTCCACCATTCGTTTTTATGAGGATAAGGGACTGATTTCTCCTGAACGAAGTGCTGGTAATCAGCGGCTCTATTCCAGAAAACATAAGGCAAGACTCAAGCTGATTCTCCGGGGTAAGCGCTTCGGATTTTCTCTGGCAGAAATTGCGGAGATGATCGGGTATGCGGATGTGCCTCTGAATGAGGCCGAGCAGATTTGTAAAAGCCTTGCCTTCGGCAGGGAAAAGCTTGAGGAAATCCGAAGAAAAAAAGAAGATCTGGCCCTTCTGGAGGCTGATATTCTTGCCATGCAGGAAGTTCTTGAAAAAAGGCTGCAAGCTTTAAAATAAATAGATGATGCCCAGAAAAAGATTTTCTGAACGGGCTGCCATCCCAATTGATTCCCCATAAAGGAGACCGCCATGTATGATTTTCTTTTGTCCGATGAAGCCAGAGTCCTGCGCAGCGAAGTTCGGGATTTCGTCAAAACCATTCCAAGGCAGCTTTTGCTGGACATGGATGCGGACAGGGTACAGTTTCCCAAAGAGTTCCTTGCGGAAGCCGGGAAGCGCAATCTTATGGGATGCCGGTATCCCAGGGAATGGGGTGGGCGTGGGCTGGACTGGGTGAGTACGGTCATGGTCATGGAAGAAATCGGAACCCTTGGCTACATCATGGCCTGTACCTTTGGTGTGGGCGCGGAGCTGGTATGTGATGCCATTATCCGCCATGGAACAGATGCGCAGAAGGAAAAATATGTGAAACCCCTGCTGAAGGGGGAGATCTTTGCGGCAGAATGCCTCACGGAACCCAGGGGCGGCTCTGATTTTTTCGGTACCACCACCACAGCCGAAGACAAGGGAGATCATTATGTCATCAATGGACAGAAACGTTTTATCGTGGGGGGTGAAGGTGCGGATTATTTTCTTGTGTATGCAAAGACCGATCCCCATGCCAAAGCCCACAAATCCCTGACCTGCTTTATCGTGGATCGCAGTGAAGGTGTCATCGTCGATTATATTTATGGTCTTATGGGCTGCAGGGGTGGCGGTGCCGCACGGATTGTCTTTAAGGACGCAAAGGTGCCCAAAGAAAATATTGTGGGAAGTCTCCATGGCGGGTATGCGGTTTTCAATACCATGATGATACCGGAGCGTCTGGGAACGGCGGCCATGACCATTGGGGCTGCCCGTCCGGCACTTGAAGTGGCTACGGGATATACCACAAGGCGCAAGGCCTTTGGCAGGGAAATAGCGAAGTATCAGGGAGTCAGTTTTCAGGTGGCGGAGGCGGCCATGCTGCTGGATGCCTGCCGGAGCATGGCCTACACCACCAGCCGGGCCGTGGATGCGGGAGTTCCTGAAAACGAGATCCGCAGGCTGGTTTCCGAATCCAAAAAATTCATCACGGAATCCTGCCAGAAGGTGGTACATAACAGCATGCAGGTGATGGGCGGCATCGGTTATACCAATGTTTTTCCCGTGGAACGGATTTTCAGGGATGTGCGTCTGGCTTCCATCTGGACCGGCACCAATGAAGTGATGAGTCTTATCATTGCCAGTGAATGGTACAGAAAATACATGGATGACAGGGCTTCCGGCATCACCCGTGACTGTGAAAATGATGCGGTGGAAGCCTTTGCCGAAGGAGAAAAGATTTACGAATAGGCGGCTTGTTGCAGAGGTACGCTGAGACAATATCGAAAAACAAAAAGGCAATGAGGATGTTTTTTCTTTACACGATCCTTTGCGCTTAACCCAAGTTCGTCATTTTTTGATGAAAACTCAATGAAATCAAATAAAGTGATTTTTTATGGGTACTACATATCCATTTTTCAGCCGCTTAAACGAAAGCCTTCAGGAGTGTGGTCACTACTTTGGCAAACTTGGGTTAATAATATTCCAGTGTAAAATATTCCATGATAAAATAATATCAAAAAAGGCTGTTACAGAATGAATACTCTGTAACAGCCTTTCAGGATCAGAAAAAGAAATCAGAAACGGTAGCTTAAGGTCACACCTGCACCCAGCAGATGGCCCCCTGCCTTGGCACTGACAATGGGATCATTTCCTGCAATCACATCTTTATAGCTTTTGTTAAAGTTATTGGATTCACCGCCCACTATACGGTCCTGTTCCACAGCCGTGAGCTGAAGTACGGTATCCAGGGTAAAGCTGCCAAAGTTAAAACCTGCACCTATGGAATAGGTTTTTTTGTCACCGTCCGGCCACATGAGATCGAGGGTATCGTCGGGGATGGGGCTTGGGTCATAGAAGTAACCGCCGCGCAGGGTGATCATCTCACTGAGAACGTACTCGGCACCAAAACGGATTTGTCTTGTGTTGTCCCAGTTTCTTTCATACTCAAGGGGAAATGATGGGGAGCCGTCAATTGGGAAAATATCTTCCCGTTGGTTCTTATTGATGCTCCATTCTGTCCACACAAGGTCAAATTCAATGGAAAAGCGGTCGTGGGGAGCATAGCGGATGCCTGCCTGCACCTGCTGGGGATGGTTGTATTTCATGGTTGCTTTTGCAATTTTTACGCCGTTTCTCTTCAGATCACCATCAAAATCCGTGCTGGTTTCACTGCGATAGGTCAGGCCGAGGGTAATGGTTTCCGTTGCCCTGTACATGACACCTAGATTGAAAGAATAGTTGAGATCATCGCTGATCTCAAGTTCCATTTCCTGACCATGCATTTCAAGGGCTCTTCCAAGGGCACGGGCATTTGCAATTACAGCCGGATCGGTATCAGGGTCACGGGGTTGTCCTGTAGTTGGGTCAAGAACAGCGTTGACAATGGCACTGGCTTGGTTCTGGGTTACATCAGAAGAAAAGTAGTAGGGAATTTTTTTACCACCAGCCTTGGACTGACCAATGGATATGCCAAAACCAAGTGAAAGCTGATCATTGAGTTTGTAGGCTATGGTGGGTGTAACAGCAAGACGCTTGTAGTAGGAGTGATACGAGGAGTGAACGCCGGGATTTTTATCCGGATTACCGGGCCATTCAACCTCGAGACCCCATGGAGCGTATGCAGCAATGCCCATGGATATTCTGTCTGTCAGCGGCATGGCAAAACCAAGGTGCGGGACAACCAGTGTGGGAAACTCATCATCAACCTTGAAGTTTTTTGGATTGCCCTGTTCATCAAGGAATCTAGGATCCTGAGTTCCTTTAATGTGAAAACCCTTGACTTCCAGATCCGGTTCGATGATGTGTGCGCCAAAGGCAAGGGTTGGTCTTTTGATCTGGGTCAACCCAGCGGGGTTGTAGTAAACGGCAAATGGATCGTCTGCGTAGGCGGAAAAGGCTCCACCCATGGAAGTGGCTTTGGCTCCAATGCCAAAGGTATCCACACATCCGCCATAGGCTGTTGATACAGCCATGGCAAGACAGGTGGCAAAAAGAATAAACCTAAAATCCCGCTCATTTTTATACCTACGAAGGCTCTTTAGCTCCAAAGGCTTTGAAGATAGTTTTTTGAAGCTTGGTTAATGGGAAAAGGATTCTAACTCCCTTAATTTCCTGAATGCGTAGTTTGGATAAAGTTAAAATCAGCTCTTTCATTGTCATTTTGCAGTACAATTTTTCCTGCACCATCGTGTAATGGATCTTTGACAACAATATAAGCGCCAAAAAACCAACGAAGGTTTTGTTCCAGGCCTTGTGATTGCTGTGAACCCTTAGCCTGCCAAGATCAAGATTGTTTTTCATGCGGTCAAAGCCTTTTTCAACGACATCCTTATCCCTGTAAATC
>NZ_VLLC01000038.1 GCF_007830435.1 Desulfobotulus alkaliphilus
CATTTTTTTCCTCCATAGTTACACTCGATAGAATATAACTATGTTTTTTCAAAAAATCAAGCACTAAATAGTTGGGTATGGCTTTATTTATAGCTACTTATAGCTTGATGTCTGTGTAAATAGTTACATTTTTCGGGAATTGAGGTTATGAACGGGCTTTTGTTAAGTTGCGGATACCCAGCCATTAATCTTCCCGCAAAGAGACAGTTAGAGTTTAATCAGCTGATGCTCGATTTTTATGAAACGAACAATCAAAAACCCATGAATATCTTTATGCGCTCCTGCCTGGATGAAAGAATCATCAATATTATGAAAGAATAATTACCCTGCTCTTTTACCCATGCGAGCCGAAAGTCAGGGAATTTGCATTACCGGATTTTGACCCTGACAGCTTTGTATCCCTAAAAGATGGCCCTGCAAGACAGGGCCGTAAAAAGCCTTCATCTATACCGCCACAAAAAGCCTTCCCGCCTGATCATTTTTCCCTGAAGCTATTCCGGGTCTTTCCGGATGAAACTGCGCATGTCTTCAAGGGAAACGGAGAAGAAAAAACAGGCTCTATGGCTTCCACCGTACGCCGATGGCAGGGCATTGAAACATGCAAGCTTACAGCTGATTGATACGGAGGGTAAGTGGTTTATCCTTTTCTCCTGTCATCCACACAGGATCGGGCCTGCGGCAGGGGTCTTCTCCGGGACCAGCGGCAAGCCAGATTTCTCCCATGGCTTTAAATGCCCTGAAAGCCTTGCTGTCCACATCCACCAGTTTTTTCTCCATTACCAGCATCATCTTGCCCTTGCGTTCTTCCAGATGCATCAGGGCTGCAAGGGGAATGCCCATGGGCTCCCACTGGGAAACATCCTTTTCAAGGTTGCGGATAACGGCCATCTGTCCCGTGGCTCCCCCGGATATCAGGGCAAAAACCGTACGTCCGAGATTATAGGTATAATCGCAGTCAAAGGGGCTTGGGTCGCTTCCCCTGCCATCATAACCATAAAAATGAGGCTGCATGCGGAAATCCGGCTCAGACTTGCGGAAAACCTTTAAAATGGCAGGCGGTACACCGCCATCCTGAAGGAGACCTGCTTTTTCCAGAGCAAGGGTCAGGGTCTTCACGGAGATGATATGCTCTTTAAAAAGAAGGGGGGCCTCTTTTGCATCCTTGTTCCGGAACAGTGCGGAAGTAAAGGTGTCCGGCTTCAGGCCTCCCCTGAGAAGGGTATTTTCATACCATTTTCGATCAATACCTACCTTGTAGATTCCCTTTTCCTTGAGAATTTTAAGATAGTCCTTCACAAGGCCCACAATAATTTTATCCGTTTCCACCTGAGAAAACTGGAAATTTCCGTGGCTGTCCCGCTCCATGAGCAGACCTTCCTTGAAAAAATCGGGAATATCACTGAAAAAATCATGATCCCTCTGATTCCATACGGAGATACACGCCCTTTCCTCTGCTTCACGGGCCAGACGCCTCAGAAAATTCATTTTTTTGTCAAGGTCCGGCAGGTCACTGTGGAAATCCGTATCATGGGTACGGTTGTATTCTGCGATCAAAGTGGAGAGCTTGATAATCAGGGCCTGAATTTCATTGATGAATTCCAGAAGACCTTCGGGAATCACCAGCACCCCGTAATTTTTTCCTGCCGCAGCCCTCTGCACAATGGCATTACAGACAAGGCGGGAAAGATGCCGCAGGGTCATGCCATAGGCCGTATAATCCCTTTCCCCTTTTTTTTCCGCCGCTGCGAGACGTTCTTCATCCAGATAATCCGCAAGCTCTTCGCCGATCAGGGTCAGGGTGGGATGGGTCTGCAAAGCAACTTCCAGGGCAAGATGGCTTGCTACCCGGCCCATGACCTTGCAGATGTGCCAGTATTTCACATCACTGGCCGCATCAGTGCAAAGGTTGGCAATGTCCCTTGAAAAAGCAAGGGCCGCCGTATGAAAACCAAAACTCACACCACAGAGGGGCTGGCCCGAGGCATCGGCAACCTGAATATCTCCGTCAATGGTTTTGGGAACACCAATCACCTGTACGCCGTCTTCCAGAAAATTTTCCGCAAGAAAGGCCGCATTGGTATTGGAATCATCCCCTCCCACAATCACAAGGGCATCAATGCCCAGCTCTTTGCAGGTTTTTCTGGAGAGAATGATCTTTTCTTTGGTATCCACCTTGGTTCTTCCCGTCCGGATCATGGAAAAACCACCGAGATTACGGTGGCTGTCCACCAGCTCCCGGCTCAGGGGCTGATACATTCCTTCTATGATACCTTCCGGCCCCATGAGAAAACCCAGAATGTCACTGTGAGGATTGGCCTCCTTTGCCGCATCAAAAAGTCCTGCAATGACGTTATGCCCACCGGGTGCCGGACCTCCGGAAAACACGATGGCAATTTTTACTTTTTTTCTGTTTTTATCTTCAACTTCCACTGCGTTGACAGGCAGAATACGTTGTACAGGATTCTTTGCGATACCCGGAAGCTGGATCAGAGCCTCCCTGTGAAGATCAAAGGTAAAGGTATCGTCTGCTTCAAGGCGGGTGCAGGCCCCTTTCAGTGCGGGGCAAACAGACGGCGCATAGGCAAGCCGGGCCAAAAGCTCACGGCTTTTATTATTCATCAGTTCTTCCGCATCTGCCTGAAAGCCATCCTCAGGCTTTTTTTCCAATGCCATACCTCGCACACAATCTCCTTTTATCAGTCAAATTAAAAACATTCATGGTTTATCCATCAGACTTCAGCCAGAACAACCCGGTTGCGCCCGCTGTTCTTTGCCTCATAAAGGGCCTTATCCACCCGGGAGAAAAAGACATCATAGCTGGCATCCTTTTCCTGAACCGTGCCGCCCCCCACGCTTACGGTAATCTGCACCTTATCTTCTTTATGATAGAATGCGATGGTCTCCACGGCCATGCGGATTTTTTCCCCCGCCTCCCTTGCCCCTTCAGGCCCGGTCTCCGGCAGAAGAACAATAAATTCCTCTCCACCGAAACGGGCCAGAAAATCACTGGCCCTTAAAACGGGTTTCACCTTGTCTATAATAGCCTTGAGGCACTTATCCCCTACGGCGTGACCATAAACATCATTGACGTTTTTAAAGCGGTCCACATCAAATATAAGAAGGGAAAAAAGGCTGCCATAACGCCGGAACCGGTCCATCTCCTCGGCCACGTGCCTGTCGTAGGCCCTGCGGTTGTAAGCACCCGTGAGGGGATCCCTGAGCAGCTCTTCTTCAAGAATTTTGGATTTTTCATTCACACGGATCATTTCATCCCGCATCTTGAAAAGACCCTGCTGCATGGTTCTGTAACGGGTATCCGCCTCTTCCTTACGTTTTTCGTCCTCGGACTGCTTTCTCGTCAGTACCTGCTGGATGACATTGAGACGGGAAACCACAGCATCTTTGAGTTCCTCAAGGGTTTTGGAGAAACTGGCTTTCTGGTCCAGATCTTCAAGCTGGCCTGCAAGGGTTGCGGAAAACTCCCTGTTGGATGTTGCATCCGCTGTCATCTGTTCCATGAATGCGGAAAGGACCAGTTTTTCCATCTGCTCAAGCCGACCTGCAATTTCACGGATAACCCCGGCAGCGGCTTCCCTTTCATCGTGCATGGCCGCCACATAGTCGGCAACTATGTCAATGATATCCCTTCGGATAATCAAAAAATCATCGAGGCTCCCGGCATCCCTCAGATCTTCATTGATCTTTCGGATACGTTCCACTGAACCCGTATCCAGATTCAGGCGAAGATTGTTTGTAATCTCTTGAAAAGACTCCCTCAAGGTTTCAAAGAGAAGACTGGTATCCTGACGGCTGTCCTTGAAAAAACGGCCAAAAATGCCTTTTTTAGGCTTGCCTTCATCTTCGCAGGCACCCGCAGCACGGAAAGCCGCATCTTTAAGTTCCACAAAGGATTTCTCCAGAATAGCGATTCCGGCATTTTCCCGCACAAGCTTCCGGAAACGGTCACTGGCAGTATTTAACTCGGGAGAACAGACATTTTTCTGCATTTCTGCAAAAAGCAGGAGGGTTCTGCGGTAAAAACGGTCTGCTGTCTGTGATTTTTCTTCTAAGGCGGTATAGTCCTTCAGCAGGGTGTCCTTTTGCTGACGAAGACGCTCATGGCGGGCCTGCAGTTCTTCAAGGCCTTCCTTTTCTGCCGCAACAATTTTTAAAAAGGATTCCGAGGCCAGCAGATTCTGACTGAGCAGCATATCCCTTAAGCCATCGGAGCTTAGGGATATTTTCTTTTCAGCCATTTCCCTGAGGGAAGATATGCAGGCCTTTGAAATCAGCTCTAAAAGTTCCCTGTATTCTCTGTTTTCCATAGGATCTTCTTCTGTTTTGAGGATTAAATCAGGCCAGTGATTTTCCAGTTAGACAGTCTTATCCGAGTTTATAAAAAAATGCCATGAAAAATGGTCGTGCCGATGGCAGCATCAGGTTTGAAAAGTTTCTTCTCCTTCGGGCAGAGATCTGCTAATCTCACTTGCTGTTTTTTATTTGTTTGAAAAAAAATGACAACCACTACATACCCTTAAAGGAAAAACGGACAGCCTATGATTTCCGTAAAAAATATTTTCAAAACCTTCCACGTCCCCCACAAGGTTTATGCCTTAAAAGATGTTTCCTGTGAAATTGCCGAAGGCGAGGTTGTTGTGGTAATCGGTCCTTCCGGCTCCGGCAAAAGTACCTTTCTGCGCTGCCTCAACCAGCTGGAAAAGGCGGATTCCGGACACATCATGATAGATGGCACTGATATCCTTGACCCTGCCACCAACATCAACAAGGTCCGGGAAGAGGTGGGGATGGTCTTCCAGAGTTTCAACCTTTTTCCCCATAAAAGTGTCATGGAAAATATCTGTCTGGCCCAGGAAACGGTTCGGAAAAGACCAAAGGAGGAGGCCCTTAACAGGGCGTACAAACTTCTGGACAAGGTGGGTATCCGGGACAAGGCGGATGTGTATCCGGAGCAGCTTTCCGGCGGTCAGCAGCAGCGCGTGGCCATTGCAAGGGCGCTGGCCATGGACCCTAAAGTCATGCTCTTTGATGAGCCCACATCCGCCCTTGACCCGGAGATGGTGGGAGAAGTGCTGGATGTCATGAAAACCCTTGCCAGAGAAGGCATGACCATGGTGGTGGTCACCCATGAGATGGGATTTGCAAGGGAAGTGGCGGATCGTGTCATCTTCATGGATCTGGGTGAAATTATTGAGGTGGGCACACCTGAACATTTCTTTAAGAATGCACAGAATGAGAGGGCGCGCCTTTTCTTAAGCCAGATTCTTTAATTAAGGATAAGAGATGAGTTTTTCCCTGTTTGGCAAAAAAAAATCAAAAAAAAGCAAAAATTCTGAACCAGCTGTTTCCGAAGACAGTGCTCATGAGCCCGCAGAGCAGGAAGCAGATGAACCTGCAAACAGTGAACCTGAGATGGAGATCCAGCCGGATAGCCCTGATGATTCAGAATCAGAAACTGACGCAGAGAGCCTTCCCGACAAAAAGGAAGAAAGCAGAAGAAGGGCAGAAGATTCCGGGGGATTTTTCAGGCGCCTCAAAATGGGCCTTTCCAAAACCAGAGCCCTTTTAACAACGGATGTGGATGACCTGCTTCTGGGCCGCAAGATTGATGAAAACCTGCTGGAAGAACTGGAAGAAAAGCTGATCACATCGGATCTCGGTGTGGAAACGTCCATGTCCATTGTGGACCGTATCCGGGAAGTCCGGGGGCGCATTCAGACAGGAGAAGACCTGAAAGCCCTGATACGGGAAGAAATTTTAAGGGAGATGGACGAAGAAAATCAGGGTCAGACACAGGAAAGCTTCATGGGTTTTTCTCCGAAGGTCATTCTGGTTACAGGGGTGAACGGTGTGGGTAAAACCACCACCATAGGCAAGATGGCGGCCCTGTATACCCGTCAGGGGAAAAAGGTCATCCTTGCCGCAGGCGATACCTTCCGGGCCGCCGCGTGTGAGCAGCTGGCCATGTGGGCCGAACGCAGCGGCGCCACCCTGATCCGGCATAAAGAGAACTCAGACCCGGCATCCGTGGCCTATGATGCCCTGGATGCGGCCATTGCCCGTAAAGCAGACATTGTCCTTGTGGATACGGCAGGCCGCCTGCATAACAAGGTCAATCTCATGGAGGAGCTTAAAAAAATCCGCCGCACGCTGGATAAGCGCATGCCCGGCGCACCCCATGAAACCCTTCTGGTGCTGGATGCCACCACAGGCCAGAATGCCCTCAAACAGGCAGAAATATTCCATGAAGCCGTGGGACTCACCGGCCTTGTGCTGACCAAGCTGGACGGCACGGCCAGGGGGGGCATTGTGGTTTCCATCCAAAAACAGATGGGCCTCCCTATCCGCTACATCGGAGTGGGCGAAGCCATGGAAGATCTGCAGCCCTTTGATGCAAAAGCTTTTCTGGAGGCCATGTTTTAGAGCCTTTTAACAATCTGTTTTTTTAAAAAAATCATATAAAAAACGCAAACAGGCCTTTTGTGGGTGAAATTGCAATCGTTTCGGATTGCTTCATGAACAAAAGGCCTTTGTGCTTTCAGATCAGGACAATCCGGGCCGGCTGTAACATCTTGGTACTTTTGTCTCAAAAGGTTACACAAAATCCATGGAAAAAGTAACTTTTTAAGACAGACACCCCCTGCCCTGCTTCCCCTTTCCCCATGATGCAGCCCTTTCAAATCTGGCACATAAGTTGCTGTCTGTCCCTGTCGAAGGAGACGGACATGGCTGCACACATTCTCATTGCAGAAGACGAAAATCATACAAGACTGGGGCTTTCTCTGATCCTGCGTAAGGCAGGATACAGGGTTTCCCTTGCGGAAGACGGCCTTACAGCCCTTCGTTTTCTGCGAAGGGCCGCAGATGAAGGCCCTCCTGTGGATCTTTTTCTCACGGACGTGCAGATGCCGGGCCTTACGGGGCTGGAGCTGCTGGATGCCATGAAAAGGGAAGGCCTTCTCATCCCCACCGTTACCATCACCGGATACGGAGACAAGGAGATGGTGGTCAGTCTCATGCGGCGGGGATGTCAGGATTATCTGGATAAACCCTTTACCCCGGAAGATGTACACAGGTGCATTGAAGGCATCCTTGCAAAGCAGGAAGAGAACAGAGACACCCTGCAGAACCGGGATATGGAACGCTTACGTCTGGATCTTGAGTCCCGGCAGCGGGAAATGTCATCGGCAAGGCAGGCCCATGCTGCCCTTACCCGGCCACCGAGACCTTTTCAGAACCTGAAAATCTGCTTTGTTCAGCATGCCTATGCGGAAATGGGGGGAGATTTTCTGGACTTCCGGGAAACGGACCAGCACTGTGATATCCTGCTTGCCGATGTGGCCGGGCATGACATGGGTGCTTCCTACCACACCGTCATGCTGAAAGCCTTTTTTGAAGATCAGCCCTCAAGGAAGGGGGAAAGTCTTTTCAAAGCCCTCAATGCCCACCTGTCCTCTTCCGGTAATGACCGCATGATTACGGCCCTGTTTCTTCGGGTGAACCTCGAAGAAAGCTGCATGGCTATCTGCAATGCAGCCCATCCTTCTCCTGTTCTTCTGGACATGGAATCCGGTAGCTGCCGCACCCTGCAAGCAGCAGGAGACAGCATCGGACTTTGGCCGGATGCAGAATTTCCTGAAAAAAACCATCCCCTTGTTCCGGGAAGCCGCATTCTCATGTTCACGGACGGCGTTTCCCAGGCAAAGCGCATTGACGGACCTACGGGCAGGCGGGAAAGCCTTGGCGAAAAAAGAATCATGGACCTTGCGGTAAAACACCGGAAAAAAGAGCTGGAAGATTTTCTTTCTGCCATTTGGAAGGACATCATGGATTTCTGCCGCAGCAAGCCTTCCGACGACATGCTCATGGTGGCCCTTGAAATTCCGTCAGGCCTGTAGGAGCTATTGTTTTTGTAATTATTCAGCACCGTTTTCCAAGTACCATACCTGCAAGACAGATGCACAGGCCCCGGCTATTTGCCCGTGACGCAATCTTATTCGGGAGCTTCTTCCCCTGTGCGGAAGCGGAAAAAACCCCCCGCCACAGGCAGGATAAGCTTTTTGATTACCATGGCAGGCTTAAGCACGCTGCCTTTGTGGCGGCTCAGACAGTTTGCCGCTTCTTTCGCACAGGCCTGCAAAGCTCTGATCCGAAACGATTGCAATGTCACTTGCAAATAGCCTCGGAGCCTTGCAACACTACGATGCTTCTGTAATTACAGCATTGTCAGTTCAGAATAAACTGTGCTGAACAGTTACTTGTTTTTTTATAATCAGAGAAATTACCTGGCCAAATATTGCGCTGGCCAGCGGGCACCCGTAAAGGGTGCCCCTACAAAACAGGTGCTGCACAATTCATTCTCAGGTGCAGATCCTGTGCCTGCCCTGCCTGCTCCGACTGGTCGTGGGGTGGGTATTGTCGTTAAGGACTTTAATGACTTTAAGGTCATTAAAGGAAGGTAATGACCGTGTATAAAGCGTTTATTTTATAAAAATTTCACAGCAGATTATTTACCCCTTAAGAAAGGATGTGCCATGTTTGCCATCCAGGAAAACGGCAGCGAACTTCATTTTTCCATAGCTTCGGACATGGCCCTTGTGGACCGTTTTGTGGCCCTTGCCAAAGAATTCATGGAGAGACAGGGAACCACCCGTTTTTCGGAAATCATCATTGTACTCCGTGAACTGCTCATCAATGCCGTGGAACACGGAAATACCAAAAACCGTTCCCTTATCGTAGAGGGCACCCTTGAAGCACTGGGGCAGGACCGCTTTTGCATCCGGGTGCAGGATGAGGGCAGGGGCGTGGATGCATCCACCCTCTCCTTTACCATGCCCGAAGATCCTTCCCAGGACCGCAGCCGGGGCTTTGCCCTGATCCATGCCTTTTCCGATGAGGTCCGCTTTTCACAGAGTCCTTCCACCATCACCGCCTGGGTTTCCGTGCCAGCACAGAGCCTCTGCACCCACAGGATGGAAGGAGACTGCGCAAGGATTTTCCCCGGAGGAGATATTACCGCAGCTTCCGCAGAAAACTTAAGACGCCTGCTCCTCAAGGTACTGGATCAGGGAGTTTCCCGTTTCTGTCTGGATCTTTCAGCGACCTCGGATATTGATTCCATCGGACTGAGCCTGCTGATCGCTTTTGCCCGCATTCTTAAGGAAAACTCCAGTGAAGGCAGCCTTGAAATACAGTATGCGGCAGAAAGCCTTGAAACCCTTTTCCGCATGACCCGGCTGGACCGGATGTACACCATTGTCCGGAATCAAAAAGACAAGGATGATTCCCCATGCTGAACGATAAGGCCATTCTCGATGAATTTGTAGTGGAAGCCCGGGAGCACCTTGCAAAGGTGGAAGAAGATATTCTGGGCATGGAAGGCCAGGATACGGAAAATACGGCGGAGCTTGTCAGCAGGCTTTTCAGGGCCGTGCATTCCATCAAGGGAAGTGCCGGATTTCTGGGCCTCAGCGCCATCGGTTCCCTGACCCATGCCATGGAAGCCCTGCTCTCCATGGTGCGTTCAGGAGATATTTCTGTGGACAGCATCCTGACCGATGCCCTGCTTGCGGGCGTTGATCATGTGCAGACCCTGCTGGATGATGTGGATAACAGCAATGAAGTGGACATCTCCGCCATACAGAAAAGGCTGGACAGCCTTCTGGAAGAACGCCTTCCGGATCAGGCAAAAAAGGACAGAAAAACCCCTGCCCTGCTGCACACGGGAGAAAACCTTCTTCCCTTTCCCGTTTCCGCCTATACCCTGAACCGCATTGATAAGGCCCAGCACCTCTACCTGCTGCGCTATGACCTTGCGGCCATGGAAAAGGAGGGAAAGCGGCCCATGGAAATCATCGCCGGTCTTCTTTCCGCAGGGGAAATTGTGGAGGCGGAGCTTTCCCTCGAAGCCTTTGACCTGCGCCAGTCCCTGCCCAGAGGCCCCTTAAGCTATCAGGTTCTCTATGCCACCATCCTTGAAGAAGATCTTGTTCCCATGATCAGCGGGCTTGCCGATGATGCCATTCAGCCCGTATCCAGAGAGCAGGCCTGCGCCCTCTGCCGGGAAGACGCAGGGATACCTGAAAAGGCTCCCCTTCCGGCAGCGGGAGACCCCCTCACCCTTCCCCCCGCTGCCAGAGCTCAGGAAAAGGTGGAAAAGCCACAGAAAAAAACGCAGAAGGAAGAGACCACTTCTGCCGGATCTGCTGGAGATAAAATTAACGGCAAGGGGGGCAGCATCCGCATCCGTCTGGATATTCTGGATGAGCTGATGACCCTTGCCGGAGAACTGGTACTGGTCCGCAACCAGCACCTTCTGGCAGCGGACCATACGGGAAATCTTGCCCAGAGACTGGATGGCGTCACCACAGAGCTGCAGCAGACCATCATGCGTACCCGCATGCAGCCCATCGGCAATGTTTTTTCCAAGCTCCCCCGCATGGTAAGGGACCTTTCCCACAAGCTTGAAAAAAATATCGAGCTTGAGATGGAGGGGCAGGACGTGGAGCTGGACAAAACCATCCTTGAAGCCCTTGCCGATCCCCTCACCCATCTCATCCGCAATGCCTGTGACCATGGCATTGAATCCCCGGCAGACCGCATGGCTTCCGGAAAACCGGAAACCGGACATATCCGTGTGACGGCCCGCCATGAGGCCGGACAGATTGTCCTTGTTCTCAGCGATGACGGCAAGGGCATGGATACGGAAAAAATCCGTAAAAAGGCTCTGGATCTGGGACTGAAAAAAGAGTCCGAACTCTCCCTGATGACGGACAGTGAAATCTGTCAGCTCACCATGCTTTCGGGTTTTTCCACCGCAGACAGGGTCTCAGAGGTTTCAGGCCGGGGCGTTGGCATGGATGTGGTCAAAACATCCATCGAAGCGCTGGGCGGTTCCCTTCAGCTTTCTTCGGTGCAGGGTCAGGGGTCAAGGTTCCGCATTGCCCTGCCCCTGACACTTGCCATTATTCCCTGCCTCACGGTGCGGGTGAATGGGGAGCGCTTTGCCATTCCCCAGGTGAATCTGGATGAGCTGGTCTGCCTCTATGACGAGGAGATCAAAGGCCGCATTTCCTGCGTGGGCTCCCATGAGGTCTGCCGTCTGAGGGAAACCCTTTTGCCCATGGTACGCATGGCAGAGGTGCTGAAAAGACCGGAACCTTTTACGGAAAAAATACAGGCTGCCATTGCAAGAACCCCCAGAAATGCTGAAAAAAGCAGCCTCACCTTTGCCGTGGTCAAGGTGGGCAGCCACCGTTTCGGCCTTGAGGTGGATGAGGTCATCGGTACGGAAGAAATTGTTGTCAAGCCCATGCATCCGGCCCTGAAATCCATCCCCGTCTATTCCGGTGCCACCATCATGGGAGACGGCGATGTGGCCCTGATTCTGGACATTGACGGCATTGCCCGGCATACGGGAGTGCCCCTGGCCGCAGGCAGCGAAGAGGGGCCAGAAAAAAGCATCAGCACCCAGCCTGTCCTTCTCACCGCATCCGGCCCCCACGAACAGTTTGCCATGGCCCTGCAACTGGTGAGGCGGGTGGAAAAAATAGCGGCAAAGGACATTGAGCGCATGGGCCAGAGGGAATTCATCACCCTTGATGAAACCCCCACCCGGATCATCCGGCTGGAGAATCTTCTGCCCGTATCTGCCTGTCCCGAAAGTGACACCTATCATCTGCTCTTACCCAAATTTTCTGAAAAACCCTTTGGGATTCTTTTCTCTGAAATCAGGGATATTGTGGATATTCCACTGGATCTTGCCACCAAAAGCGTTCCGGGAAAAGGTATCCTCGGTGCAGCCGTTATCCGGGACAGGCTTTCCCTTTTCCTTGATCCCTTCCAGCTCATTGAATCGGCGGAGCCCGAATGGTTCGGCGACAGAATCAGGGCGCAGGAAAAAAAGCAGCAGCGCATTCTCATGGCCGAAGATACGGTCTTTTTTACCCAGCTTGTGCGAAATTACCTGACTTCGGACGGGTATCAGGTAGATACCGCAGCCAACGGAAAGGAAGCCCTGAAAAAGCTGAAGGAAGAAAGTTATGACCTTCTGGTCAGCGACCTTGAAATGCCGGAGATGGACGGATGGGAGCTGATACGGCAGGTGCGCAGGGACCCGGATATCGGGGGAACAAAGGCCATTGCCCTCACGGCCCTTGCCACGGAAGCGGACCGCACCCGTACACTGAATGCGGGGTTTGATGCCTTTGAGGTGAAAATTGACAGGGAAACCCTGCGCAGGCGTATCCGCAGCATGCTTGAACAGGATATCTTTACGCAAAGGAAAACCGCATGAACCAGCACACGGCAGATCACCGTCAGATCTGTACCTTTATCATCGAAGGAGAGCACTACGGGCTGGATATTCTCGATGTCAAGGAAGTCCATGCCGGAAACCGCTTCACCCCCATCCACCATGCACCGGAAACGGTGAAAGGATATGTGAACATCCGCGGCCAGATTCATCTGATTGTGGACCTTAAGGTGCTTCTGGGCCATCCTCCCACCCCGGAAAGGGAAAGTACCCGGATTCTTCTCTTCAAACCCGGAGCCGGAGAAGCCTTTGGCGTTCTGGTGGATGCCATCGGAGATGTCTGCCCGGCTCCGGACAGCCTCATTGCGCCCATGGACAGCCAGACAGCTTCCTCCGGTCCCGGCATTCTGCGCCATCTGGCCACGGGAATTCTTAAAAACAGCAGTCATCTGGTGACCCTGCTTTCCGCAAAAAGCATCCTGCAGCATCTGTCACCATCGTCTTCAGATAAAATACCCGGCAATACCGGAACATTAAAATAATCCAACACGGTTGATGAAAAAGCCGTATGACAAAACTGTAAAGCAGCCCGAAGGAGTGCAGCGTGAAACTCAAAGATCTTGGAATTGCAAAAAAACTGGGGATAGGTTTTGGCATTGTCTGTCTGGCCCTTCTGCTTCTCGGAGGTGCCAGCATGCGGGGCATGGTCACCATCGGCAGTGACATGACACACCTTGGCAGCTACACCCTGCCCGTGGCCAATGAAATCGCAAACCTTGAAAACTCCACTCTGGCCGCCATTATGGCCATGCAGAATTTTATCATGAACGGCAATGCTGATTACCTTAGCGAAGGCCGCAGGCAGCTTACCCTTTCCCATACCCATCTGGACAGGCTGGCGGAACTCCACGGGCAATATGCCCAGGCCAACACTCAGGCCAATGAAAAGGGCAGGGCCGCCCTTCACAGCTTTTCCGAAAGCATCGACTTGAGTGAAAGGCAGATTCAGGAGAATATCCGGAATGAAAAAGTCTTTGACCAGTCCGGCGAGAGTACCCTTGAGACCTTTGTAAGCCTCCTTCATCGCTATGAGGCACTGCAGGCTGAAGCCATGGAAGCCATGGCCCTTGGCAATGAAATGAAATACCTCATGGCCATGATGCGCCTTGCCCTCACGGCCAGTGCCCTCTTTGACAGTGAAGACAGCTTAAAGAAAATGGACCGCCACAACAGCCGCATGGCAGACATTGCAAAGAATCTGGCGGAAAAGGAAGCAAATCCTGCGCTTAAAAAGGAACTTGAAGGTCTTATTCAGATCTCTGCCCGGTACAGGGAAACGGCAGATGCATGGTTATCAGCTTTCCGTAAGAATCCTGCGCAGGCCAGAAGCGGGGATCTGGCAAGGCAGCTCAGGGATCAGGGGAATATCATTACCAACCATGTGGAAACCTTCCTTTTACACAAAACCAGTGACGTGGAGAGGATCCTCAGAAATAATGACTTCATTGAAAGTCTCACCCGTCAGGTGGCCCATATGCGCATCCTTGAAAAAACCTATGTTCTGGATCGCAATGAAAACAACAGAGACCGCTGGCTGGCCCACTATGCAGACATCAGCAAAAAACTGGAGCAGGCAGCAGGGAGTGCCACAGATGAGGAAAGCATAAGAATACTGGGCCAGATTGGCACCCATCTGCAGCAGTACCGCCAGAATGCTTCCGTCTGGGTCAACAACCGCCTTGTCCTTGAAAACGAAACCCTGCCCGAACTTCAGAGACGCGGTCATGTTCTTGCCCAGCTCTGCAGTCAGGCTTCGGAAAATGCATGGCAGCAGTTCCACATGGCATCGGACAACACGCTGGGTATTGTTAAACGAGCCACATGGGGACTTTCCATCGTGGCCCTCCTTGGCCTTGCCTTTGCCATGGCCGCAGGCTTTACCATTTCAAAAAGCATCAGCAGGCCGGTACAGCGCCTTGTGAAAACCGCTGAAGCCCTTGCACGGGGCGATATGACGTCCAAAAGCCGCATCCACCAGAAGGATGAGATCGGTCAGCTCGCCCATGCCGTTGATACTTCCATGGAACAGCTTTGTGGGGTGGTACGGGATGTGAAGGGCAACGCCGATACCCTTGCAGGCGCATCCGAAGAACTTTCCACGGTTTCCCATCAGCTGGCCTCGGGCTCCGAAGAGGTCACCACCCAGGCCACCAACGTGGCAGGAGCCACGGAACAGATGAGTACCAACATCAGCACAATGGCTTCCGCCACCGAGGAAATGAGTGTTAACATTCAGGGTATTTCCAGCACCGCAGAGCAGATGAGCAGCAACATGAAAGCCGTCACCCTTTCCATGGAAGAATCCAGTGCAGGGATTTATAAGATAGCCGAAAATGCGGAAACCAATACGGCCATAGCGGAAAAAGCCATGGGCCTTGCGGGTTCTGCCACGGAAACCATGAATCTCTTAGGGAATGCGGCCAAGGAAATTGGAGACGTAACAGAAGTCATCAAACGCATTGCGGAGCAGACCAACCTCCTGGCCCTGAACGCCACCATTGAGGCAGCCAGTGCAGGAGATGCAGGCCGGGGCTTTGCCGTTGTGGCCAGTGAAATCAAGGCCCTTGCCAGCCAGAGTGCCCATGCTGCGGAAAACATTGCCGCCAGAATCCGGGGTGTTCAGGATACCACCGGAGAAGCCGTGAAGGGCATTGCCGATGTTTCAGGCATCATTGCCGATATTACAAAACGGACCAATGACACCACGGAAGCGGTAAAGAATCAGACCCGCATTGCAGAAACCATTGCCAGCAACATCGCCGAAGCCACCGCAGGCATCCAGCACATTGCAACGGGCATTGCCGAGGTGGCTCAGGGTGCCAATGACATGAGCCGCAATGCCGGTGAGGCAGCCCAGGCAGCCAGAGACATTGCCGCCAACATTCAGGGCGTGAGTGCCGCAGCCCAGCAGTCCAGTGCAGCGGCCAGTCAGGTAAATGCCTCCGCTGTGGATCTCAGTAAGCTTGCAGGAGAACTGCGGCGGCATATGGAAGGTTTTAAAACCGACTGATGCTCTTTTTTGGATAACGACCCTGTCGGGCAGGTGCAAAGGCTCAGCCTTGCACCTGCCTGCGGGTACCCGTAAGGGATGCCCTTACGACGGAGTGTCTGGATCTTTTTTTGTTTACCCTGAGGGCATCCCCGCTTATACTCCCCAAAAGAAGCTACTTTTCTTACCCGACTCCCACGGAGCCTTTACATGCCCTCTCCCATCACCGTTCTCATTGTGGACGACTCTCGCATTTTCCGGAATGCTCTAGCCTTAAGCCTTTCTGAGGAAAAGGACATCAAGGTTCTGGGGTCCGTAAGAAACGGTAGAAAAGCCCTTGAGTTTCTGGAAAAAACTCCCGTTGACATCATCACTCTGGATCTGGACATGCCGGAAATGGATGGCCTTTCCACCCTGAAAGCCGTCCGCAGCCTGAAAGCCCCTGCACCGGGTGTTCTTGTCATCAGCGGGCATGCGGGCAGTGCCGAGGATCTCAGGAGGGAAAGCCTTGCTGCCGGGGCCTTTGCCTATATCCCCAAACCCGTGGCTGTGGCAGGAGAGCTTCCTTTGGAGCGGCTGAAAAATGCCGTGGCTCCCAGAATCCGATCCTATGTCAAGCGGGGCATCCCTTCTCCCCTTCCCCCTGAATGTCTTCCCTGCCCCGATGCATCCAGAAGCAAAAAAAATCAGACAGAAGTTATCCTCATCGGTGTTTCCACAGGCGGCCCCAAGGCCCTGCATGTTCTGCTGCCAAAGCTCTGCCGGAACGCATCCCTTCCCGTACTGGTGGTGCAGCACATGCCCCCGGATTTTACCCTCTCCCTTGCGGAAAGTCTCAATGCCCAGTGCAGCCACAGGGTTGTGGAAGCGGAAGACGGCATGGAAGTCCTCCCGGAAACCGTGTACATTGCCCCCGGCGGGCGGCATATGCTGGTGAGAAAATCCGGATCAAAAATTAAAATAGTGCTGAATGACGGACCAGCTGAAAAGGGCTGCCGCCCTTCGGTGGACATTCTCTTCCGTTCTGCGGCCGCAGTCTGGGAACACCGGGTTCTGGCTCTGGTTCTCACGGGCATGGGAAGGGACGGTACCCAGGGGGCTGCCAGCCTGAAACGTGCGGGAGCCACCATTTTTGTTCAGGATGAAAAAAGCAGTGTGGTCTGGGGAATGCCCGGCAGTGTGGTGGCAGCGGGCCTTTCCGATGCCATTTTCCCCATTGAAACCATGGCAAGGGCCGTTCATCAATACCTTACATCCTGTTCCGGAGCCTGAAAAACATGGAATTGTCCCAGACCGCCTTTGAGCAGCTTCGCACATGGATCCATGAAGCCTGTGGAATCTATCTGCATACGGGCAAGGAATATCTTGTGCAACAGCGCCTTGGCGCCATGGTGAAGGAAGAGGGATGCAGGGATTTTCCTTCCTTTTTCCAGAAACTCAGAAACAGCAGAGATCCCCTGTTAAAAAACCGTGTCATTGATGCCATGACCACCAATGAAACCTACTTTTTCAGGGATCAGCATCCCTTTGATACCTTTTACAACACCCTTCTGCCCGCCATGGCCCTCAAAAAAAAGGCTGGTATCAAATCAAAATTCCGCATCTGGAGTGCGGGATCTTCCACGGGTCAGGAAGCCTACAGCCTTGCCATGCTGATCCATGAATTCTGTACCCGCACCAACCATGGCCTGTCACCGAATCATTTTGAAATCCTCGGCACGGATATCTCGGAGCCGGTCCTTGAAAAAGCAAAAAAAGGGATCTACTCCGACCTTGAAATCAGCCGGGGGCTCTCTCCGGAGCGGCGGAGTAAATATTTTACAAAAATCAGCGAAAACCGCTGGCAGCTCAGTGAATCCATCCGAGGGCCCGTCCGTTTTCAGGCCCTTAACTTCATAGAAAATTTTCCAAACTTAGGTGCCTTTGATCTGATTTTATGCCGCAATGTGCTCATTTATTTTGATGAAGCCACCAAACGCCGTATTTTTACTCATTTTGCCAGCATACTGGAAGCCGATGGTCACCTCATCCTTGGCGGCAGTGAAAATATCTATGGAATCAGCACAGCTTTCAGAAGCAAAAAAGAAGGCATGACCCTTCTTTATGAAAAAATGAATGGATCGGGACTCCAGACAGCCCTGCCATCCGCCGTGAGCAGATTTTATTCTTCTGCATGAAAATAAAAAGCCAGTGAGTAACTTCAGGCATTTTATATGGCAAGACCTAAAATACAGCATGGGTCGCTGGAAAAGTAGAAGCGGCTTCCAGCCGCTTTAAAGAATGCGCCAGGATGGCGCATCTACAAAAAGAAACTGCTTCTGATTAATTTTACAAGTTACTTTATGACAAAACGCCGCAACACAGAGTGAGTTGCTTCAGATAAAAACCGGATACAATTATGCCTCCCCACACACCTTTGAAAACAGAAATCCTGAAGCTTCGGGAAGAGCTTGCCCGAACAGAAAAAAAGCTTGAGGAAGAGCGTATTCAGCGAAGGCGGCTGGAAGCAGGCCTGCGCTTCACCGACCTTGTGAGTACAGCCCTGCTGGATACCATCAGCGACGCCCTTCTGCTGATCCGGCCCGATGCCCGTATCCTGCGTATCAATCAGGCCATGCGAAGATGGTACAATATCCCCGAAGAAAACGAGGCCGAAGGTCAGATTCTCTGGGATCTTCTGTCAAAGGAACAGCGCAGCAAGAGGGAAAAACATCTCACCTCCGTACTGGCCACAGGCAGCCCCCTGCACTATGAAGACCAGAGTGGTTCCATGCACATGGCCCTTTCCATATGGCCGGTTTTTGATGCGGAAAAAAAAATCACCGCACTTTTTGTGCTTGGAAGGGACATCACCAGTCAGAAGGAAGCAGAAGCCAAAGCCAGAAACCAGCAGGAGCAGCTGATTCAGGCAGCCAAAATGGTGGCTCTGGGTACGCTGGTATCGGGTGTGGCCCATGAAATCAATAACCCCACCAACTTCATCATGCTCAATCTTCCCCTGATCGAAGATTCATGGGAGTCCGCCCGGCCCATCCTGCAGGCATACCATGAAAGCAGAGGGGACTTTGATCTGGGGGGGCTTCCCTATTCGGAAATGAAGGATTATCTGCCGGAGCTTTTTGAAGGTATCCGTGACGGGGGCCGCCGTATCCGCAATATCGTGGAAGATCTGAAAAACTTTGCCCGGCAGGACAGCCCGGATCTTTCCCGTAAAGTGCATATCAACGAAGTTGTACGCACGGGCATCAGCCTTCTGGGAACCCTGATCCGCAAAAATGCCCCCCGTTTCCGTGTGCGCTACGGAGAAGACATGCCATTCATCCGGGGCAATCCCCAGAAACTGGAACAGGTCATCATCAACCTCATCCAGAATGCCTGTCAGTCCCTGACGGACAGGGATCAGGCCATCCGGGTCCATACCCTCTATGATTCTTCTACAAGGGAAATCCGTGTGGAAATCAAAGATGAAGGCAGGGGTATTCCGGAGCATATCCTTCCCCATATTCAGGATCCCTTTTACACCACCCGCAGGGATCAGGGCGGCACTGGCCTTGGCCTTTCCATTTCCGCAAGCATTGTCCGTGAACACGGCGGGCGTTTGGAAATCAGCAGCGAAGAAGGAAAAGGCTCGGTTTTTACCCTCTGCCTTCCCCTCCAGCCACCGGCCATGCGGAAAAAAATCCTTGTGGTGGATGATGAAAAGGGTATCCGTACCCTGCTTGCGGACATGCTCAGGGAAAATGCCCTCTTTGATGTGCATGAGGCGGATTCCGGCATGGCCGCCTGCCTCAAGCTGGGTTCCCTGAAACCGGATCTTCTGGTACTGGACCTGAACATGCCGGACATGAATGGCGTTGAAGTATGCGAATGGGTCCGGACGGAGCCGGATCTGAAAGATCTTAAAATCATTATCGTTACAGGCTACGGTGCCGCTTCCGCCATTGCAGAACTTGAAAAATTAGATGTGCCCGATGTGCTGGCCAAACCCGTATCCATGCAGGATCTTGAAAAGGCTGCCATCAGGCTCCTCAGGCTTTCCGGGGGGGATCAGCCATGAGCATGGAGAACATCTCAGTTCTTGTGGTGGAGGATGAAACCCACAGCCGCAACACCTACCGCATTCTTCTCCGGCAGGCCGGATTTGAAAGCATCCACCTGCTGGACAGGGGAGACGCTGTACTCCCCTTTCTTAAAAAGAATAAGGTCGCCTGCATTCTTCTGGACCTCAACCTGCCGGGAACCAATGGTGAAGCCCTGCTGCCCCTTATCCATGAAGAGTATCCCCATATCCCTGTCCTTGTTCTGACGGGAGCCCATTTTGTGGAAACGGCTGTCCGGTGTATGCAAAGGGGGGCCTTTGATTTCATGACCAAGCCCGTGGAAAGGGAAAGGCTTTTGGTGGGGGTGCGCAAAGCCCTTGAAGTCCGGGATCTGGCGGATACGGCACGGCGCTTTCAGGGCGGAAAAAGCCAGAAACTGAAGCATCCTGAACTCTTCAGCCCCATCCTCACCCACAGCCCTGCCATGGAAAGTCTCTTTCATTATATGGAAGCCGTGGCACCTTCTTCCCTGCCCGTACTCATCACCGGAGAAACGGGAACGGGAAAAGAGCTGATCGCACGGGTTTTACACAGGCTTTCAGGAAGGACAGGTGATTTTGTAGCCTGTAATATTGCAGGGCTGGACGAAACCCTGATTTCAGATACTCTTTTTGGCCATGAACGGGGGGCCTTTACCCATGCGGAAAAAAAACGCGAAGGCCTTGTGGCCCGGGCCAAAAACGGAACCCTTTTTCTGGATGAAATCGGAGAAATGTCCCCACAGACCCAGGTGAAACTTCTGCGCTTTCTTCAGGAAGGGGATTATCTTCCCGTTGGTGCGGATACCCCCAGACGCTCTTCCGCCCGTATCCTTGCCGCCACCAACCGGCATCCCGAAGCCATGAAAGAAGGAAAGGATTTCCGTAAAGATCTCTTTTACCGCCTTGCTCCCCACAGTATCCATCTGCCCCCTTTGGGGGAAAGGCCGGAAGACATCCCTCTGCTTTTGGAGCATTTTACAAAACAGGCGGCCATGGACCTGAATCTGCCTGTTCCAAAAATAGAAAAAAATCTTGTTCAGGCACTTCAGAAGCATGATTTCCCCGGAAACATCAGGGAATTTCAGGGCCGGGTCCATGATGCTGTGGGAAAAAGCCGGGGTATGTCCCTTTGCCATAAACATTTTCATCTTCCGGAAACCCTGACAGCAAAATCCAAAAAAGACGATGGTTTCAAGCCTGACCATGCCTTTCTTCCCTTAGACCCCTTCCCCTCTCTGGCAGATGCAGAAGCGGCCCTTATCCTTGAAGCCCTTCACAGGGAAAGGGGCAATCAGACCCGTGCTGCGGAATTGCTGGGCATTTCAAGGCAGACCCTGAACAGAAAACTGCGGCAGGATAAAAAATCTCCCCATGGATAAAGGAATTTCTGATTACCACTCCCTTTCAACCATAGGAACTTTGAGCCATGGAAATGAAATGACCAGATTTTACGCTTGTTGGCGGGCACCCGTAAAGGGTGCCCCTACAAAACAGGGGCCGTAAAAAGCATTCGTAGGGGCAGGCCTTGCGCCTGCCCGTATGAAAACTCTCGCCATGGATCTGACAACAATCTGACCAGCAGGCTATGGCTGAATCAGGGTAGTAATCAAAAAGGGATTTGCCACGGGGGGAGATAAAAGGCTGGCAAGGGGCTTTTACGGCTGCAAGCTCATGGAAGAAGTTCCCAGGCAAAATCTCTGATATTTCTTTCTTCGGCGGAAAAGACCATACCCACCAGATAGATTTTTTTTCCTTGGGCCCTGTATTTTTCATGATACCCCTTGTCCTTGATCTGCTGCAGGGCGGCGGCTGCATTTTTTCTCTGTGAATCCATTTTGAACTCAATAATATACACCTTATCATCGGTGCGCAGGCTTAAGTCCATGCTGCCCCTGTTTGTTCTGTCTTCTGGGGTGACATCAACTCCCATGGATGCAAAATAGCTGTAAAAAACAGAGGCATAATGGCCTTCGCAGGCCTCCATGGTATTTTTTCTGTACCAGTCATGGGGAATGGCGGCTAAAAGGGCATGGAAATACCTGTGCAGAACATCCGGCTCCCCCTTAAGAATGCTTTCATACAAAGGCAGTCTTGCGGATTCCCGCTGATGCAGGTCATCAATGAAATAGGCAAGGAGAGAGTCGTTCAGGGCGGATTTTACCTCCATATTGGGATACCCAAGGGTGTACTGGGTCAGTGCACCGATCTGCCGCATTCCCCGGATGGTAAGGTAGCCCGTCTGAAAAAGCAGGGCTTCCGGGCTGATGCGCTCGATGTCAAAGCTGTCCAGAATGGTTCCTGTGGCCTGCACCTCCTCCATTTCAAAGGAACGGAAATTGTTTTTTTTAAGTATCTGAATCAAAAATGTGGGCGTGCCCGTCTCAAACCAGTAGTTTCGTATCTGGCGGCTCTGGAGGGCATTGAGGATGGCAAAGGGATTGTACACCTTTTCCCCCAACCATGCATAGCCATTGTACCACTGCCGGATGGCATCCGTATCAAGGCCCTGAAGCCTGTCTTCAAAAACGCTGTGCAGCTCCCTTTCCGTATATCCGCAAAGGGTGGCGTAAGCTTCATTCAGGGTAATATCCTGCAGGTGATTGAGACCGCTGAAAAGGGAAACCTTGGAAAACTTACTCACGCCCGTTATGAAAACAAACTTCAGGTGGGCATCCGCATCCTTGAGAACGGAATAGAAGTTTTTCAGTTCCTCCCGGATGCTGACGGCAAGTTCTGTATCATCAATGCGGTCCAGAATGGGCTTGTCGTACTCATCAATGAGCACCACCACCTTTTTGCCAGTTTTCCGGGCAATTTTGACAATGGCTTCCATGAAACGGCCATCCACGGACTTTTTTTCATAGTCAATCCCATGCTCATTGCGGATATCAAGGAGAAAGGATTCAATCTTGACCTGAAGCTCCCCAAGGCTGCGGATGACACCGGAACCAAAGCTGATATGGATAACAGGGCTGGCATTGTCCCAGTCCCAGTTATGCTCAAGGTAAAGGCCTTTGAAAAGGTCCTTTCTGCCAGCAAAGGCCTGATGCAGGGTATCCAGAAAGAGGCTTTTTCCAAACCGGCGGGGTCTTGAAAGAAAATAGTATTTACCCTCGGACGCAAGTTTTTCGATAAAAGCCGTTTTATCCACATAGTAGTGGGATTCGGACTGCATGGCTTCAAAACTCTGGATACCTATGGGCAGTTTTTTCATGGTGCTTTCCTTTAAAAAAACGTTACTGTTCAGCACGGTTTTCCAAGTACCATACCTGCAAGACAGATGCACAGGCCCCAGGCTATTTGCCCGTGACGCAATCCGGCACTCAAGCTAAAAAA
>NZ_VLLC01000039.1 GCF_007830435.1 Desulfobotulus alkaliphilus
AGGCCACCATGCGGATGTCTGCGCCAAAGGATTCGGCCATGGCCACCATGGCAACGGCCCCGCCCGGCGAGGTTCCCCATGCCGCCGTGTTTCCCGGCAGGGTGCCGAAATGCATCAGCCCATGCCCCACCAGCGCACCGAAGATGATGACAAGGGCAATGGCAAAAAGAATGGCGGACCAGCTTTGGATCAGTGTGCTCAGGATGGACGGGCTCATGGCAAGGGCCACCATGCAGCCCACAACAGACTGCGCCCCGGTGAAGGCCCAGCGGGGAACCGTCAGATCCACCCCCCGCAGGGCAAAGACCATACCAGCCAGCATGGGCCCGAGCAGGGTTGCCGCCGGAAGCGAAGCCCATTGCAAAACCACTGCCAAAACAGCGGATACGAGGATCAGAGCGGACCAGATAAACATTTTACGGATATATACCATATGGATTTCCTGCGGCCGGGGCAGCCCTTTATTCAAAAAGAATCATTTTAAACGATGAAAATTCATAGCAAGCTGCCCTGCGGCTGGTAATGAATAAAGGATTTTACAGTATATAGAATTTTGTAAACAATCTGAAGCGCAAGGCAAAAGACCCCGGATTCGACCCAGACCAGTGAGGGGCAAATGGTCGCTTTATAACAGCCCGAATTTCAAAGAACTATAGTCAAGTTACCCATAAATAGTATTGTTTTCATATCTGACACATCATTATCTGCCTGTCTCACTTTTTTGTCTCAGCATATCAATATAGAGATCAAGGGTTTTCCGACACATACTTTCGATAGTAAACTTTTCTGTCATTCTCATTCGCGCAGCCGTCCCCATAGTCTCTCTTGCCCTGGGATTTGCCATTAAAAATGACAGTTTATCTGCCATATCTTCAGGGCTACCCGGTTTAAAAAGAAGGCCTGTCTTCCCATTTTGAATAATTTCAAGGCTGCCACCATGGGCTGAAGCCAGAACACACTTACCCATCATTCCAGCCTCTGCTGTTGTTCGTCCAAATGCCTCCGGGGTGCGTGAAGGAGATATCATGATATCACTGGCAGCCAGCAGGCTGGGAATATCCTTTCTGTAACCTGTAAAAAATACTTTATCCGGGTATAAAGCCGCTTCTTTTTCCAACTCTCTTGCGTATGAAGGGTTTTCCATGGGGTCTCCCACAAAGACAAGACGCCAGTCACCTTTAACAAACTTCATAGCTTCCAAAACAAGATTCTGCCCTTTGACCCGAGAGAAACGTCCGGGAACAAGAATGACGGGTATATTTTTATCATCCGTCCATTTTCTCCGGTTTTTCTCCACTTCATCCCAGTCCAGTTTGTCAGGATTAAAACGCCTGCTGTCTGCTCCTCTTGGAATACAATGCAGCCGCAGAGAGTCCACCCGATAGTTTGACATCACATAGTTTCGGACACTTTCAGAAACAACAATAACAGCCTCTCCAAAAGTCATAACTGCTGTATATGGACTGACTGAATACACACTGTGAATGGTAGTTACAAGCAACGGTCGTTTTTTTTCAGGCAGACTTTTCCAAGCCAGATACCCTATCCATGCTGGTATTCGTGAACGTATATGAACAACATCCACCTTCGAAAAAAGCCTTCTTAAATTTTTTATATGTCCCAGTCCCCGCGGAGACTTCTCACCAATATAAGGCATATTGACATGAATGCTTCCACCCTTACGGAGATCTTTTACCATACGACCACCCCTTGAAATTACAAGAGAGTAGTGTCCATTACACACAAGATAGTCAGCCAGTTCAAGAGTACCCTGCTCTGCGCCCCCGGTTTCCATGTCCGGCAACATCTGCAGAACGCTTAATCTTTTTTCCACCATCTTTTAACGGCCTCCTCCGCCGCCCTTGTCGCTTCATCCAGCCGGGGAATTTCCCCTGCAGCCTCTTCTCCGGGGTAGAGAACCCACCCCTTTTCATGCAGGTAATCCAGACTTCTTTGAAACTTGCTGTTTATTTTTACCCACCTGACGGGCAGCACCCCCACCCTGCAACCTGCGGTGAGTGCCTCGTACACCATGGACATGCTGTCTCCGGTGATCCATGCCTCAGCACTTCTGGCATAGGCAGATTCCACCCATCCCGGCGCTGCCTTTGCAAAGGGAGTAAAGGAAAGTCTGTCATATTTTTCTGCAAGCAGACTCAACGCTTCTTCTGTCTCCGCTGGTGTTCTGGGAGAAGACCCCACCTGCCAGCGCATGATCGTTTTTCTTTCAAGGAGATCTTCCATCTGCCGGATCAGAATTTTTGTGTCCCATATATGGCTGGAGGCATCCACGCCCCCCACAAGAATCAGCCCCTGATCATTGTTTCTTAAAGAAGGGGCTGGCCTCCTGCAGGGCGGCCCCAGGGTATGCAGCAGGCCCGGCCCCGCTTTTTTCCCGTCGTGAAGGGGAGAAAGCACCAGATCCACCTGCCTTTGTACAAGGAAATCCGGCGTCATGCAGATAAGGGTTCTGGCCTTGTAATATTTTGCCAAAACAAGCAGGCTGCCATGGGTGTGGCTTCCTGCGGCCATGATCAGATGGGGAGAGAAATCCTTATCTTCCCATCCCGTTTTTTTCAAAACAGCGTTCCGAAAAAATGGAAAAACAGGGAAGGTAAGGGCAGCCATCCTTGAATAAAAGTCAAAGGCCCTGCCTTGGGGCACACGGAGCCAGCGCAGCTCCACAGAAGATATCCGGCCAAAGGCCTCTGCCATGGCAAGGGTCTGCTTCTCATGTCCGGGGCTTCCGTCACCCACACAGAGAATCCGCAAAGGATCTGGTATCATTTTTCCACCCTCAGTATTTTGTCCAGCTCCCCTTTCAGCCAGTGGGTGAAGGCAGAGGGGTTGAGAAAATCCATCCTCACATCCACCACATGCAAAGGCAGGGGCCAGAGCGAAGCATCCGGCAGCTTCACAGCATCCTTGGCCGTGGTTATCAGGGCCTTTGCCCCCATACGGCGGGCTTTTTCCACAAGCGGCTCCATGGCCGAAGGGCCATAGGGGTGGTGGTCAGGAAACTTCAGTACCCCCCCCACATTCCACCCCTTCTTCAGAAGTCCATCCACAAAAGAACGGCCATCGGCAAGGGCAGAAAAGGCCAGAACCTTTTCCGAAGAAAGAGGCAGGGGAGCTTCCCCCCCCATGGCAAGCTGTTCATGGCGGCTGAAAAAAACGGGGATACCCGCAGCTTCCGCCCACTGACAAAGGCCTTCATGGCGGAATTCACCTCCCTCCCACCGGGTGAAAACCAGAGCATGGGCCCGGAGCAGAGAGGATGGCCTTTCACGCAGACTGCCTCTGGGAAGAAGCCTCCCGTTTCCAAAGGGCTGCTGGCTGTCCAGAAGCACAATATCCAGATCCCTGTGCAGAATTCTGTGCTGAAAGCCATCATCAAGGAGCAGAATCTCTGCCCCTTCTTCCACTGCCCGAAGACCGCTTCTGTAACGGTCTGCTCCCACATACACCGAGGCAGGGGTGGTGGCGGCCAGCAGACAGGGTTCATCTCCGGCCATGTCTGCTTTCAGAAAAACCTCTTTGCCATCGGATACCCGGCCGCCCTTTTTGACAAGCTTTCCACCATAGCCCCGGCTTAAGACAGCCACCCGAAAGCCCTCATCCGCAAGGATACGGGCAAGGGCCGCTGTCATGGGCGTTTTACCCGTACCGCCTGCAACCACATTGCCCACGGATATAACGGGAACGGGCAGTCTTTTTTTTTCACTTTTCTCCAGATGCCGGTTTTTAAGACCCTGCCCCAGACCATACAGGGATTCAAACAATGAAAAGAGGAAATCCCCCCCATCCCTGTTACGGGCGGGCCTATAAATACGGTCTGCAATTTTTTGTTTCAGCATGTTTTTTCTCCCAGCAGGTCACAGACCAGGTCAAAGGCCCTACGTGCCGCACCCCGGCCCCGAAGAACATAATTTCTCCCCGCTTCTCCGGCTGCCTTTCTTTTATTTTCTTCGTTCTTCCACAAAAGAAGAAGATCTGCCATTTCCTCCGGAGTCCGAACAGAGAATCCGCCCCCTGCATCCTGAAGCCCCTGCCAGCTTTCCGCAAAATCTTCACTGGAAGGCCCCATACTTACGGGAATACCCGCCATGGCAGGCTCCAGGGGATTGTGTCCCCTTAAGGAAATAATACTGCCCCCCACCAGTGCCCCGTGGGATAGGGCATACATATCCTTCAGGAGACCCATGCTGTCCACAATGAGAACAGAGGCCTTTTCTCCCGAATGCCGGGACAGAACCTCTACCCTGAGCCCCCTGTCCTGCAGCGCCTTTTCAAACAAAGGTGCATTTTCCGGATGCCTCGGTACCAGAAGAGTATGGATGGCAGCCCCCCCCAGCCTCTCGTCCGTAAGGACATCGGAAAGAAAATGCTCTTCTCCGGGATGCAGACTGCCGCAGACCCACACAAAGGATGCCGTCTGTTGCAAAAGCCAGTCCCGCACGGGAGCAAGGGCAGGATTTTCAGGATCGGGCAGAGAACTGTCGTGCTTGAGATTGGCGGGTGACCGTATGCTTTCAGCTTCAACCCCAAGGCGAAGCAGCCTTTGTGCATCCACAGGACTCTGGGGAATAATGGCCCTGAAAGTCTTTAATGCCGGGCCCATAATACGGGAGAGCCTGAGATAGCCTTTCAGTGTTTTATCGGAAATCCTTGCATTCACAAAAATGGCAGGAATCTTTCTTTTGCGGATGCCCCCCATGAAAAGGGGCCAGAGATCCGTTTCCACCAGCACAAAAATATCCGGATGAAGATCAGAAAGTACACGATTCACAGCCACGGGATGATCCAGAGGAAAATACCGGATATCTGCCAACCGACTGCCAGAATTTTTTTTTAATGCTTCCATGCCGCTCCGGGTGGATGCCGTAAAAACAATCTGTATATCAGGCCTTTCATCCGAAAAAAGCGCCACAAGGGGCAAAGCCGAAAGAACCTCACCAAGGGAAAGGGCATGTATCCAGATGACCGGCCCCTGACCGTGCGTCAGAAGATTTTTTTTGGGCCAGAAACGCTGCTGAAAGTGTGGAGGAAAAATGGAAAAAGCCATAGCTTATCTTCTTTCAGTCCAGTCCGAGGAGGCCATAGATACCCAGAGCCGCAAAAAGACAATTGGGCATCCAGGCGGCAAAGGCTGCCGGAAGAACCCCGCCATAGCCAAGGGACATGGAAAAGCTGTAACAGATCCAGTACATAAATGCGATTCCGATACCATAGCCCATGCCTACGGCCATATTCTTCTTCATGGAAGGCCGCAGGCTGATCAGGACAGCCAGAAAACACAGGGCAAGGGAGGCAAATGGAAAGGCCGTCTTACCAAAAAAATCCACCCTGTAACCTGTTACATCAAACCCCTCCCTTTCAATTTTATGCATGTAACGCCACAGCTCCCTGATACCCATTTCACTGGCGGCACTGCGGATACGTTCAAAATCCGAAAGATTCAGGCCAACATCAAAGGCAAAGGCAGGATAGGACCGCACAGTGAAAACTCCGTCTTCCTTCCTATCCAGCACCTGTTCCACCACATCCTCCAGCACCCAGCCTTCGTCAACAAAAAAACCACTTTGGGCAAGGATACGGCGTACCGGAAAAAAGCCATCCCTTTTCAACTCATGGATTCGGATACCTTCCAGCCTCTCATCATCCAGATTGACCTCCTTAATATAAATAAAAAAATCATCCTTGCGGATACGGATATTTTCCTTACGCTGCACTTGCACAGCACCGGGACGCAGCTCCCCATAGCGGATGGCATTGACCTCTGCGGAAGCCATGGGGGAGATGGTATCTGCCAGTAAAATTCCGAACATGCTTATAAAAAAAGCCACGGCAAATACCGGACGAAGCAGAATAGCTGGACCAATGCCCCCACCCTTAAGGGCAATCAGTTCATTGGACCGGTTCACCATACCCAGAGCAGCAAGGATGCTGAGAAAAAAACATAAAGGTAAAATATGTATAATTTCTCTGGGAAGCTTCAGCAGTACATAATAGATACTTTTATATCCGGAAAGCCCTGCTGCAAAAAAACGATCCGCATTGCTCAGGTAGTCCACCACCACAAAAACAACCACCACCATAAGCAAAAGAATAAAAAAATAACGAACCATTTCTCTGCAGACATACAGATCCAGGCGGGTCATCCTCTTTCCCCCCGATGAATTTTCAGTACATATATAAACTGGGGTATCAGAGTTTTTTCACCGGCCACACGAAAAAGCATCCATCCCCCCACCACACCCAGCACCAGATTGGGGGTCCATATGGCAATTCCAGGATGAAAAACGCCGCTTTCTCCAAAGGACCAGCCCATGGTTAAAAAAGCATAATATACAAGAAAAAAGCCAAGCCCTGCACTGAGTCCAGGGGAACGTTTTCTTTCCATGGAACTGATGCCCAGAGAAAAGGCAATAATACCAAGCACAAAACAGGCCAAAGGAAAGGAAAATTTTTCATGGAGTTTGATCACCGCCGCATTATAGCTTCTGCTTCCTTCCGGCAGCTTCCGGATATGCTCACGGAGTTCAGAAAAACCCATTTCCTCCTTATCCTTTGGTCTGCCACCAAGGGCATCCCCCTTTTCCTTTGCAAGGTTCAGTCTCAGATCATAATTTTCAAAGGCAATGGCATGAACCTCCGATATAAGATCATCACCCCGCAGGATCATGCCATTGGAAAGCCTGATCAGAACCATACCCGTATCCGCATCCATCTGAAGCCGGCCTTCGGGAGCAATAATGGTACCCATTCCTTCCTTTTCCCGATAATCCTCTATAAAAATATCCTTCAGGCTGCCTGTTTCCTTATCCATTTCTCCCGCATACAGGGTAACTCCTGAAAACATATCGTTAAAAACCATGGGCTTCAAAATCATACTCCCATGTTTCATTGCCAGCTCTGCAACCAGCTTTCTGGACTCAAGTTTTCCCCATGGCAGGCCATAAATGGTCATCCCTGCCGTAATCAGCGCTGCAAGCAGACAGAAAAAGAGGACTGGCGGTAGAAAGCGCCAACTGCTGAAACCACCAGCCTTCAGGGCAAGGATTTCCCTGTCCCCGGACAGACGCAAAAAGGTAATCAGCACAGTCACCATCACCGCCAGGGGTATGGTAAACTGGAGAAAAAAAGGAGCGCTATAGGCCAGCAACAGGGCCACTGCAGAGACACCTGTCCCATAATTAACAATAAGATCTGCTATATCAAGAAGTTGCGTTATAAGAAAAATCAAGGTGAAAAAAAATATATTTAAAAAAAAGGGAAAAAGCATCTGGGAAAAAAAATAACGGTCAACCCTGTGCATGATAAAATGATTCCTTTCCCCATGAAGTACTCAAAATAAAATCTGATTACTACCCTGACTCATCCCCAACCTGCTGGTCAGATTGTTGTCAGGTACATAGTTAGAGCTTTCATACGGGCAGGCGCAAGGCCTGCCCCTACGAATGTTTTTGACGGCCCTGTTTTGTAGGGGCACCCTTTACGGGTGCCCGCCAACAATAGTAAAATTTAGTCATGGCATTTACATGGCTTAAAATTCCTATGGCTGAAAGTGAGTGGTAATCAAAAAATAAAAAAACATACTTCCTTCCGAACAGTCCCACAAGCTGCACAGTAGCACACACCCTACTATGGCATTTTGTCCAGCACATGGAGCCCTCCTTCCAAAACATAAAGAGCAGCCCCCATACCGGAGATGACTTAACGAATTTAGCCCTGTGATACAAGAAGAGTTCTTATTTTTCCCCGTCTCAGATTACACCCCATTCAACAAAAAAACATCGTTCAAAACATTGAATTGACAAATCAGGCAAAATATGAGTTTTATACACTCAAACATTGTAATCCTTTTAACCCTTAAACAGTGGAGAATTCCTATGCCCGGCCTTGCCCCTTCCCTGTCCAGAAAAGAGAGGGAATTCATTCAACGCCGTGAATCCATACTGAACACTGCGCTTCGTCTTTTTGCTGAAAAGGGATTTCATCAGGTATCGATGAGTGAAATAGCAAAGGAATCTGAATTTTCCGTAGGATCCCTCTATAATTTTTTTCCAAATAAAGAAGCCCTTTATAAAGCAATGATTCTCGAAAAAACAGGTGGTGTCTGCCGCCAGCTCGACCATGTGGTCCGCTGCGATTCCGATGAATTTACAAAAATATGTCGATGGATAGAAAAAAAGATCGAACTTTACAGGGAAAACATTGGCATTTTCAGACTTTTTCTTTCAGAAACCATGGGAATCAATGCCATTGTCCGCTCACAGATTTCCATACTGCTTAAAGAAAAACAGCATAAGCTGAGGGAAGACCTTGCTGTACTTTTTTCCGCTGCCATGGAAAAAAATCTTCTTCCTCCCATGGGAGAACCCATTGTTCTGGCCATTGCCCTTGATGGCATCTGCAATGCCCTGCTCAATGCGGAAGAGGAAGTCCCCTTTGAAAAAACCATAGATGCCGATACCATTCTTCATATCTTTTTTGGCAATATCCTGATAAACTATCAGAAAAATGACCAGCAGAAAAGACCTGCCAATGCGAATCCGGCCACTGCACGTCCTGCATAAAATACCAACACAAGACCTGTGTGCAAGGCATACAGAGGTTAAAAAATCACTCCTTCTTTTTTTATCATCCGGAGCTTTCCATGTCCCTTCAGGCACATTATGCGAAAATCCGTGAAGGCATTTTTGCCTTTGTGCCAAAATACGCATCACCCCATCAGAAGGGGCAGCTTCCACCGATTCTTGGCACGGGCTTTTTTATCCGAAAAAATGGTCTTGCCGTCACCAATGCCCATGTGATTGAAACCTTTGCCCATGTTTTCCGGCCAGAAGGACTGCCGGATAAGGACTGGGCCGTACAGGGTCTTTTTTTCGTCCGGGATCATGGTGAAATGCTTGCCCTCCGTGTGGACCTTGCCGCTGTCATACGCATGGGACCATTCATTCTCAGATCCCCCGGCAACAGGGCAGCTCCGGACATAGGACTTGTACAGATGGCGGTGTCAGAAACCTGTGTTCTGCCCCTGTCGGAAGAAGTCTCTCCTGAAGAAGGAATGGAAATCGCCACAGCCGGATTTCCACTGGGCAGCCGCTCTCTGGAAAGTCCTGCGGGACTGCAGATGGGCCCCACCCTGCAAAAGGGTATCATCAGTGCCATTCTGCCCTTTCCCAAGCCTGACCCTGAGGCTTTTTCCGTAAACGTCATGAGCCTCGGTGGTGCCAGTGGTTCTCCTGTCTTTGACCCCCATACATCAAATACGCTGGGCGTTCTTTTTTCCAGCCTGCACGATGTGGGACTTGTGGATCAGGGAACGGCCACCTATGCCATGCCCACATCCATCACCTATGCCGTACCGCACCATTATCTGCTGAAAGCCCTTGCCATGGTTCCTGACGATCTGCCGGAAATGCCAACGTTAAAACAGCGAATCAGGGAACACAAAAACCTGTGACCGAAAAACCGGACCAGGCTTTAAGATGGCAACGGAAAGATCCCCCCGGCCATCTGCGGCACCTTGAGTATCTGAAAAACATAAGGATGAGCCGCTGATATTTCAGGACATCTCAAATAAGGGTATGCACGGCACAGAGTCAGGGCAGCCTGAAAAATTCCTTGACATAAACCACCTCACAGGCGCCATCCCCCGTATCCGTACGGGTCAGGGAGCTGATCCACCGCCACCCGTCCGGAGCATCTGCCCGCACAAGATAGCCTGAAAAACGAACAACATCCCCTTTACGGGCAGCCAGCATGCCCTTTCTGACATGGCTGTCTGCGGGAATGAGATGCATATTGGCACTGCTTGTTTCTATTTCCCTTCTGGGGATGGGAAAATTATCCGTCCGCCAGCGGTACCACCGTCCCGACTGGGTAATTTTAATCCTTTCCAGCACAGCCGCATCGGACATCCTGCCCCAGCCCAAAGCAAGATCCACAGGGGCAAGATCGGACTCCCGGTCCGTATGGTATCTCTTTCTTGAAAGAACAAGGCCTGTCATCTCAAAATGCGCCAGCGGCGTCAGCCTGTATCCATTGAAATCAAAGGCAGAGGGCAAAGCATTTTCATGCTGAACAGGGCTTTCCGCCACAATCACACCCGGCGGGCGGGCCGTCCCGTTGCTGTTGAAAAACACAAAGGATACAGCCAGTAAAAAAACAATGCCCAGTATCTTTTTCATTCCACATTCCTCTGAGAATTAAAGCCCTGCCGCCGCCTTCTCCTGATACCTTGCCCCGGATAAACACTTCTGCATTGGAATAACAGGCCTTTCAGAATCGGAAAAATTCATTGCAGCAAGCCCGGGGGCATGCGAATTTAAAAATACAGGCTCCGGAGCCCCATCAATGAACCCCATTTTTTCCATGCAGTGAAAATAATGAACAAGCCCTCGAATGTGGGAAGGTGGCAGACCATAATCAAGACAGGTAAAATAGTCTTTTACGGTCTCCGGTGCAAGACCCTTTTCCACAGCCGCCCGCTGGCAGATACGCTCCATGGCCTTCATGCCCGTGGCCTTGGACATGAGAAGAAAAGAGAGGGCCTGCCCCAGCGCATCCGGCCTTTGCAGCACAGCCTCCCTTCGTACAGCCCAGAGCCCGAAAACAAAGGGCAGGCCCGTATCCTTTTTCCACAGTTCTGCAAGGTCATAGACATATGGAAATTTTTCTCTCCATTGTCCACAAAGGGCCGCATCTCCGATGACAAGTCCACCTGTCAGTCCTTCAAGATCCTCAGGGCTTCTCACCCTGCGGGTATCCAGCATGCAGGCAAGTCCCCTCTTCCAGAAAAAAAACCGCAGAAGACTGGCTGCGGATGCCGATTCACGGCTCAGGCCCAGCGCAGCTCCGTTAAGGGCCTCCAGGGGGCAGGTGCTTACCAGCAGCACACTCATCACCCTGCCGTCACATCCGATACCCAGATCCGGCACCAGCATCCAGTCTTTGTGATTTTTGGCATAGGCAAAGGCAGAAATGGCAGAAATATCCAAAAGCCCCTCCTCAAGCATGCCGTTGAGTTCCGCAGGAGCTGCCGTATGGAGAGTCATACCATGGGGAATCCCCATAAGGTCAAAGCCATAATATACAGGCCACACATTCAGATAATCAATGCGCCCAATACGAACCACCGGATTCATCCATACACCTCAACGATTTCAGGCAGGGCCACAAAATCTGCCACAGGGTGGTGCCCCCCGGCCTCTGCAACGAGAAAGCAGGCCCTTTTACCCGGCGTAAGGGAGCCATAGTCCATGTCAATGCCAAGGGCCTCTGCCCCATGCAGGCTGGCCATGTTGAAAAGAAAGGCAGGGTCCAGCCATGCCCACCGGCCTGCAGCAAAGGCCAGCTCATGGGCCATGCTTAAGGAGGGCGTGCTGGCGGGGCTGTCCGTGCCCAGACAGGGACGGATACCTTCGGCCACCATGGTCCCAAGATCCGGAAGCATACCATGGAGATACATGTTGCTTCTGGGACAGAGGCAGACAGCACAGCCCTGGTCTGCAAGGATTCTTATATCTTTGATATCCGCATGAACCAGATGGACACAGAGGGTAGCAGGGTCAAGGATACCAAGGGTATCGGCATAGCGCACCGGAGAGCCTGCGGGCAGGGGCCAGTCTCCATGATCCACACCCCGCTGATCCAAAAATGAAGCCCAGACGGGATTGTCACCACGGATGAAAGCCCTTTCTCCGGCAGATTCCGCAAGATGGATGGAAAAGGGCAGTCCGCAGGCACTTGCTTTATGTTTCAGCTCCAGAAGCAGACCAGGAGCGGTGCTGTGGGGTCCATGGCCTGCCAGACTGAATCCGGGTTTTTTTTCTGAACTTTTCCGGGGCAGCACTTCCTGCCGGTGATTGCCAACGGACTCATGGAAAACAATACCGCCAAGGCCTGAACCGTAAATGGCTTCCTCGGAAAGTCCCAGAGTAGTCACGTCTCCAAGGGCCATGGTTCCGCCTGCTTTCATGGCAAAAAGGGCCTCCCGAACACCCAGGATCAGCTCTTCAGGCCCGAATCCGCTGCGGGCTTCCATCAGACGCTGCACCCATTTTTCAAAACCCCCTTCGGCATCCACCAGCCCCAGAGTGCTGAGTTCCAGATGGGTATGGGCATTCACAAAGCAGGGAAAAAGCCCCCGCTCACCATGATCCGTGACGGCCAGGCCAGAAGGAATCCGGCCCCTGCCCACATCCAGAATCCGGCCTCCTTCCACATGCAGCCATGCGTTTTCCATCACCCGGCCACCATCCAGCACCACGTGACGGGCCCTATGTATCCCCTCGCAGACTTCCGGCACAAAACCTCCTTCAGACGGACACAAACTGATAAAAACAATTCCTCTGAACAGGATCAAAACCCGCATCCCGTATCAGACGCTGTATGGTATCCAAGGAAAGACGATGGGAAACGCCCGCAGCAGCAACCACATTTTCCTCTATCATGGTACTTCCCATGTCATTGGCACCAAAAAAGAGGGCGGTCTGGGCGATTTTTTCCCCCTGTGTCACCCATGAAGCCTGTATATTATCAAAGTTATCCAGATAAATTCTTGAAAGGGCCAGTACCTTCAGGTATTCCACCGATGTGGCGGTCTCTGTTGAAAGCCTTGTATTTTCAGACTGAAAGGTCCATGGAATGAAGGCCGTAAAACCTGAAGTCTCATCCTGAAGGCGGCGCAGGCGATCCATGTGGGTCAGAATATCCGCCCTGCTCTCTTTGTGGCCGAACATCATGGTGGCAGTGGTTCTCAGGCCCAGACCATGGGCATCCCGCATCACCGAAAGCCATCGGTCCGACAGGCATTTTCCCGGAGACACCTCCCTGCGTACACGATCCACGAGGATTTCCGCTCCTCCGCCGGGAATACTATCCAGCCCTGCGGCCACCAGCCGCTGAATACATTTTTGATCGGATACACCTGCCTGATCTGCAAAATATGCGATTTCCGGTGGAGAATAACCATGGATATGCAGGGTGGGAAATTTTTCCTTCAGCCGCCGCAAAAGGCTTTCCTGCCAGACAAGATCCAGCTCTGGATGCATACCCCCCTGAAGCAGAATCTGACTTCCTCCCAAAGCAAAGGTTTCCTCTATCTTCCGGAAAAAATCCCCATCTCCAAGGACATAGGCTCCCTTTTCCGCCCTGTCCCTGTAAAAGGCACAGAAAAGACAGCCCGAAACGCAGGCATTGGTGTAGTTGATGTTTCTGTCCACCACATAGCTCACCTGCCCTCCATGGCGTTTACAGCGGATGGCGTGGGCTGCCGCACCCAGCTCAGGAAAACTGCCATGTTCCAGTAAGTACAGCCCTTCTTCCATTGAAATACGCTCTCCCTCAATGGCTCTGCCCAGTATGTCTTCAGACCTCTCCATGGCTGCCTCCACTGATTTCTCCGTAAAAACTGTCCCGTTCCACAGGAAAAAGATCCGCCCTCCGGATCAGGCTTTCCAATCCTTTACGGGTCATGCCTTTGGGGGAAGATGCGCCTGCGGTGTGGGTAATGCGCTCTTCCACAATGGTACCATCCATGTCATCGGCACCGAAATAAAGAGCTGTCTGGGCCAGCTTTTCCCCCAGCATCACCCAGTAGGCCTTGATGTGATCAAAATTATCCAGCACCAGACGGGCAACGGCAATGGTCCTCAGATCATCGAGGGCAGCGGTCGGCGGAAGATGGGAAAGCCGGGTATTGGCAGAATGGAAGGCCAGAGGAATAAAGGCTGAAAAACCCTTCGTCCTGTCCTGAAGTTTTCTGAGCTGCAAGAGATGCTCCACCCTTTCCCCAAGGGTTTCAATATGGCCATAGAGCATGGTGGCATTGGTGGGAATCCCCTGACTGTGGACGGTCTCTATGATTTCAAGCCAGCGGTCCTTATTGATTTTTTTTGGGAAAAGAGCCTTATGGATGCGGTCGTTCAGCACTTCGGCGCCACCGCCGGGCATCATGGCAAGGCCTGCAGCTTTAAGCCTTTCCACCACCTTCTCCACAGAAAGTCCTGTGATACCGGAAAGATAATCGATTTCAACCGCCGTAAAAGCCTTGATGGTCGCTTCGGGCTGCAGCTCTGTAACGAGGTTCAGCAGCTTTTCAAAATAATCAAAGCCAAGGCAAGGATTCAAGCCACCTACGATATGAATTTCCCGGACAGATTCCATACGGTTTGCAGACAGCTGCGAACGCACATCCTCTTCATTAAAGGTATAGGCTCCCTCATCCCCTGCATCCCTTGCATAGGCACAGAAAAGACAGCGGTTTTTACACACATTGGAATAATTGAGATGCTGATTGCGGATAAAAAACGTTTTTTTACCATGGCGGCGCAGGCGCTCTTTGTGGGCCAGAAGGCCAAGGCCATTCAGATCAGGTGTTCTGTACAAAGCCATGGCATCTTTAAAATCAAGGCGTTCACCGGCCAGAAATTTATCCGCAACGCTCTTTAAAGAAGGGTCTGTGATGTGCATGGAAGCTCCTCAAAGTTCTATGACCACCCGGTCAGATATTTTCCCTCCTCATACGCCACATCATTAAAAGAGGCAAGGAAAAAACAGGAATTCTTCCTTAACACAAACCAAAGATTACCAATTGATACATGGTGTATTTTTTGTTAACCTGATACCAAAGGAATATTGTTCAGTATTATATACACATCCACCATACAGCCCCAGCCCTCGGGGCATCAGAAACAGACAGACCTCCCACACAAGATTCTTTTTTTGCCATTACAGGGGAAGCGAAGATGATTGATCTTAAAAAAATGAGCATTCTCATTGTGGATGACATGGATAATATGTGCCGCTCCATACGAAGTATGCTCAAGATTCTCGATTATGGCAGCAACTTCCGCCTTGCGGGAAACGGAAAAGAAGCTTTACAGATTCTGCGCCAGTTCTCCGTAGACCTTGCCATCATCGACTGGAACATGCCCGTGATGACAGGCATAGAGCTCCTTGACAACATCCGCGAAAATAAAGAACTGAGGGATATGCCGGTCATCATGATCACGGCCGAGGCCAACAGTGAAATTGTTGCTGAAGCCGCAGAATCCGACATCGATGCCTACCTGCTCAAACCCATCACGGTCCAGTCCCTCGGCACAAAAATTGAGAAAGTGATAGAAAAGGCCAATCATCCACCGGAGTCCATCCGGCTTCTCAAGGAAGTACGCAATCTCATAGAGGCCAAAAAATTTGATGAAGCCATTCCCCTTTGCAAGCAGGCCATTGAAGCCGACCCCAGATCTTCCCGGCCCATACGCACCATGGGTGAAATATTTTTTAAAAAAGAAGACATCGACCTTGCGGAACGCTGGTTTGTCAAAGCTGCCCAGATGAACCATCTGGATGTATTTTCCTTTCACCATCTGGGAGATATTTATCTCAAACGCAATGATCTGGACAAAGCCTTCCGTTTTTACGAAAAAGCCATGAAAATCAGTCCCCGCCATGTGGACAGGGCCATCAATTTCGGCAAGGTTCTTTTACAGAAAGGAAAAATCGACAAGGCAGGAACCGTATTTGAAAATGCCATCCGGCTTTCCGGCAATCCCATGGAACTGAGGGAAGACATCGGTACATGCTGCCTCAATACAGGGGCCTTCAATGCGGCCATCGCCCAGTTTGACATCATCCACAGGCAGTTTCCCAAACGCCTCGACATCATGAAAAAACTGGCCATTGCCCATGAAAGCACAAGCAACCCAAGAGAGGCCCTTGCCTATCTTGTTAAAATTTCAGAAAAAGACCCCGATGACTTTGACGTTCACCTGCGCCTTGCACGCATTTACGTCGCTATGAAACAGACCTTCCGGGCAGAAGAAATACTACAGAAGCTGCAACGTAAAGATCCGGAGCACAAAGAGGTTCAACGCCTCATTGCCAAAAACCTCTGATGCGGAGTCTCCCATGGAAAAAGACCAGAACCTTCTGCAAACCCTTTCCAGAATTACAAGCATCTCAAGGGATGAAACCCTTGATGATCATCATAAACTGCAGGAACTGCTGCAGGCACTGCGTGTGCTCATCAAGGCTGAAAAGGCCTCCATCATGTTCAAGAGGGGAAACCGCTTTCTGGAAGTGGTTGCGGCAACCCGCCCGGAAATTATCGGTCTCCGCCAACCCTTAAGCTGTGACAGCCCCTCATGCTGGGTCATCCGCAACAAAAAACCCCTGTACATGGATAAGGACACAGAAAATCCGGGGGTTTCCTTTAAAGGCGGTTATAAAACCGATGCCTTTTTTCTGGCTCCCATTTTCTCAGCAAACAAGGTCATGGGTGTTCTTTCCATGACGGACAAGGAGGGAGATGGCAGTTTCTCCCTCAAAGACAGGGAAACCATCCTGCAGCTTGCTGGTATCATTATCAGTGCCATTGAAAACCAGAGTCTCAACGACCGCCTGAAAAAACAGCGACGCCAGCTGGAGAAAAAAAACCGGCAACTGAAGGAATATGAAAAAATAAGGCAGGAATTTTTCAATCTGCTGGTTCATGACCTCAAGGCACCCATCGCTGAAATTGTTGCAAACCTTGATATTCTTTCCTACACGACAAGCGAGGAAAATCTCTCCTTTGTGGAATCGGCCCAGTCCAGCTGCAATACCATGTTCCGGATGATTTCCAATCTTCTGGACATCACCCGCCTTGAAAACAGGATGCTTCGACTGATCCCTGAACAGCTGGATGCGGAAGACCTTCTGCAGGAAGCCCTTTCCATGATCCATGGTCAGGCAAGGATGAAACAGATCACCCTGAAAAATGAAACAAAAGAAGCACCCTCTTCCCTATTCATTGGAGACAGGGGGCTGCTGTTGCGGGTGTTTCAGAATCTCTTTGCCAATGCCATTCAGTATTCTCCTGAAAACAGCACCATCCGGACAGGATATGAGATCAAAGGGTCAAAAATTCTCTTCTATGTGGACGATGAAGGGCCGGGTATCGCACCGGAAGACAGGGATATCATTTTTGATAAATACATGCAGGTGGGTAAAAGGGATCAGGTGATTCAGGGCCATTCCACGGGTCTTGGGCTGAACTTCTGCCGTCTTGCCATGCAGGCACACAAAGGCAGTATTTTTATGGAAAGCAGTGAATCCGGCGGCAGCAGCTTCCGCTTCACCCTGCCCCTGATACAGGAAGAAAAACACTTTTAAGACGCCTTTTCAGATAAAAAAAATGCAAAGGCTTGCTTTATTCCGGCTTCCGTGATTTGGCTATCCTCCGCATCATTTTCAATGATGTAAAGGATGGGGGCAAAACATTGTTCTGCCAAAAGGGAACCTTTTAAAAAACGCCCGTAGAAATCCGGGCGTTTTTCTTACACATCTGTCAAGGAGTAAGTGCTGACCATGAATATTCAAACCCACCAGAACATGGATACCCGACTCTGTGGTCTCCCGGAACGTGTTGAGAATGGAACGGCTCTGCTGTCCATGCAAACCCTGGACTGCATGGTTGCCGATGCCAGTGGCCTGATCCACGGAGGTTTTCTTTTTGGCCTTGCCGACCATGCGGCCATGCTGGCGGTCAATCATCCCAATGTGGTTTTAGGAGAAAGCACATGCCGCTTTCTGAAACCCGTGGTTCTGGGAGATCTTCTCATCGCTGAAGCAAAAATCATCCATAGCAAAGGGAAAAAATACGAGGTAACTGTTTCCCTGAGGGTTTCTTCAAAAATCGTTTTTTCAGGAAACTTTATCTGCTTTACACCTGAAAAACACGTACTGGCCGGAAACGGCAGCAGCCAGTAAACCACCATGGCTATGTAAAAACGGGGCTGGTCCGGTTTCATCTGCGGCATCCGCGGAGCAGGGACTTTTTACATAGCCCTTAATTATTAGCAGAATTTATTCCGAACTGCCAATGCTGTAGTTGCAGCAGCTTCGTACTGTTGCAAGGCTCCGTGGTTATTTGCAAGTGACATTGCAATCGTTTCGGATCAGAGCTTTGAAGGCCTGTGCGAAAGAAGCGGCAAACTGTCTGACCCGCCACAAAGGCAGCGTACCAAGGCTTGATATGGTAATCAAAAAGCTTATCCTGCCTGTGGCGGGGAGTTTTTGCCGCTTCCGCACAGGCCAAGAAGCTCCCGAATAAGATTGCGTCACGGGCAAATAGCCTGGGGCCTGTGCATCTGTCTTTCAGGTATGATACTTGGAAAACTGTGCTGAACAGTTACCATAGCCCTTTACTTAGCTTTTCCGCCTCACCCTCCGGACAATCTTACGTTTTTTCTTTTTCTTCCTCTGGAATTCTTCCGGATTCATGCGGGCATCCTGACTATAGTCGCAGGTAGCTCTGGGGCACTTCAGACCTTCTTTTCCTTCCTTTGTAACAAAGGCCACCAGAAAAGGATTGGCACAGGTGGGGCATGGATAATGAAAAGGCTGGGACCAGCTGATGAAATGACAGCTTGCCAGAGAGCAGTCATAAAAAACCTTGCCTTTTTCCGTTTGGTTCACCTGAAGCTTTCCATTTTTACAGATAGGGCAGGTCAGGGCGAGCTTGTTTTCAAAGGCAGCAATCCTTGCTTCAATATCCTCATCATCGAGGATTTCCTGTTCATCCTCTTCTTCTTCCGAATCCGATACGGGCGAAAGTTCCGGCGCTGCAGGTGCTGGTGGCGGCTCTGGCGAAAGTTCCGGTGCTGCAGGTGCTGGTGGCAGCTCCGGCGAAAGTTCCGGTGCTGCAGGTGCTGGTGGCAGCTCCGGCGCAAGTTCCGGTGCTGCAGGTGCTGGTGGCAGCTCCGGCGCAAGTTCCGGTGCTGCAGGTGCTGGTGGCAGCTCCGGCGCAAGTTCCGGTGCTGCAGGTGCTGGTGGCAGCTCCGGCGTAAGTTCCGGTGCTGCAGGTGCTGGTGGCAGCTCCGGCGAAAGTTCCGGTGCTGCAGGAGGCGCTTCCACAGACTCTGCCTCAGAAGAAACTTCAGCGGCTATGGTTTCCGGCTCATCCGGAGGAAGTTCAGGCACCTGTTCCGGAATCTCTTTTCCTGATTCGGCACCAAAAACTTCCCTGATATTGAATTCGTCGCTTTTAAATGCACCCCGCTGACTGCGCAGACGACTCAGTTTCTGCAAAACATTGCGGTTCCATTCCGCAGAAGCCGGTTTCTTCGGTTTACTTACAAAGGTACCCTTCTTCTGATCTCCCATCCGGTCCCTGGAAAGCTCCGATACCTGCCCTGCCAGGGAATGCATTTTCAATGTCTGCAGAAAAAACCGCTTGGCATCATGGAGATCCTTGCGGTCAGAAACCACCTCATCAATGGTCTGAACCGTGTAGGCAACAAAATTCATACCCTGCATACCCGGAAAGAGGGTATTCACCACCTGCATCATTTTCTGTGCCGTCACCCCGGCCTTCAGGCTTCCGTCTTCGGCTTCGGTGACAAGTCCTGAATCCAGAAGCGGATTCAGACCGGAAAGAATGCCGATATCCGTACCAAGACCGATATCCCGGATATCCACCAGAAAACTTTCCCTCGTATACCGTTCGGGCGGAGATTCAGCAAACTCATCGATTTCAGCTTCCCGCTCCATAAGGACCACAAGGGAGGCTATGGTGGAAATATTCAGAACCAGACCGGGAGGCAGCGCATCCATGTCAACGATTGAGCGGATATGATCCATAAGGACTTCATCAAAATGGGCACGCACAACCGTAAGAGCATCTGTGGAATCAGACATAAAGAACCTCGTTCCCTTTAAAAACCCTCAGAAAATAATGACACGCCCCCTAAGACTTGAACTCTTCCGGATTCTCTTCAGAATCAGAAACTTGCAGGGCCTCATCATCCGGATCTTCTGTGGAGTTTATTTCCCCAAGCATATCTGCAAGTTCCGATGTAACGGCACTGTTCCTCGGCAGCTCTTCCATGGTGTCGGTTTCCTCTCCATCGCCACTCTCCTCGTCTCCGGCAGCGGAAAGGTAGATGCACTCCCCCTTGCGATCAAAAACAACATCCAGAGTAATCTTGACATCAAAGGAAAGTTTATAAGCCACCTTTCCTTCATGTACCACCATATCCCCTTCCCGGAAATGGACATCATCCTGCAAACCGATTTTATGCTTTTGGCGCAGTAGCTGTTCAATGGCCGACCAGTCCAGCTCCGCAATAATGGTATCCATCAACTCCCGTTCACTGCTTTCTATTACACTGGTATCGCTGACTTTCACAGGCCTGCTCCTTTTTTGATATCGGTTTCAAAAAAACTCTCTGCCCCGCATAAGCCTGCCCGACAGGCATTCCGCCCCCTCCCGTACAGAATCCATATTTTCTTAAAGAATGCAAGAAGATATCCACCTGTATAGCATTTGATAGGCAAAGGCTGCAGGGGATAAAAGATCTTCACAAAAAACCGGTCTTCCCATGGACTCCGCCCTTTTTACAGAAAAATCTTCGGGAATGGGGACAGGAACCATCTTTGCCCTGAACAGTTTATGGGCCGGGCCGGAAAAAATCCGGTATAAGGCCTGATCCGGTCTTACACATACCGGGATCATTCCCAAAAGAGGCAGAGGTTCCTGCCTTTCCCTGCGTACCCACTCCAGCAGTCCAAGGCTGGGCCCCAGACGATCAAAGGAGAGGGCTTCCAGACCAAGGGGAATAAAGACAGCACTGGAAAAAGACAGTGCTGTCCGTGTCTCAGCGGAAAGGGCAGAAGGTGTATCCCAGAAGATAAGGGTTTCCGGCGGCAAGACGTCAAAAAGCCCTGCAAGCTTTTTTCCTGTTTCCACACCCGTAGAAAAATCCCCGGATGTAAAACAGTCTGCCTGCATGTAAAATAAACCGGAAATCTGATAATCTTCAAAAATTCCAGAACCATAAGAAAGATACTTTCCTTCACCGGCAAAGGCAGGATAACCCTGGGAAAAAATCACCAGTGCGGGTTTTCCTGAAAGGGCCCCTGCTGCGGCAAGATTCCTTGCCGTTGCAGTTTTACCCGTATCTCTGTTATGGTTAAGAAAACATAAAATCGTCTGCATTGCTATAGATAGCACAGAAAAGAATTTTATAAAAACACGAAAATTCAGCCACCTGCTTCCTTTCTTCTTTACGGAGGTCCCATGAACCTGAACCTCACCCTGAAAGGCATTGATCAGGCCTTTGACAATCTGCCCTACCGCAATCCCAATGCGCCCAAATACCGCCTGATACAGGCCATCCGCAAACACTATACCTCCGAAGATGACCTGACAGCTATCCATGAAATCCCTGCCGAAAAACTGATTGCAGAAGTATGGGAGACGGGGGAAGATCCACAGGCCATCCGGAGCCGCATAAAAAATTTTGCCAGCCTGCGCACCGCCATCAATGCCGACCTTAAAAAAATGATGGAGGAAGATAAAAACCCGGAAGGTGTCATCATAGGAAAAAATAACACCTTTGAAATGGATAACAGTATGCGGGAAAAACTCCTGCAGACCGTATCCGGCATGGTTTCCGGGGACAACAGCCAGATGTCCATTTCACGCCTCTATGAACTGATCGGCATTGTAAAGGATTTTCTTGACCGCCGGGAAAAAGGGCTGGATGACCCCGATGGCAAGGAACTGCAGGAGCTTAAAAATCTGCTGGAGAGCATTGATTCTCCGGCAGCCCCCCTCCCTGAGCCGGATACGGGGGCTGGCGAAGAAGAAGGCGGGGAAGAGGACGAAGCGGATACGGGGGACGGTGAAGAAGAAGGCGGAGCAGAGGATGAAACGGAAGCGGACGCCATAGAACTGGAAGAAGATGAAGAAGTGCAGGATGCCGAAGAAATCGATGAGGACACGGAAACCATAGAACT
>NZ_VLLC01000040.1 GCF_007830435.1 Desulfobotulus alkaliphilus
GTCCACGAACAGGCCCCGCTTAGAGGGGATTGGATTAAAACCAGTGGGAAGTGAAGAGTGGGAAGTGGGAAGAAAACAAGAAGATGAAGCCTCAAATTTTATTTAAGCTGGCCTGAAAATACCAGGCTCTGTCAGTGTCAGAGCTTCAATGTCGTCTTTAATGTTTTGTAATGACAGGTTTTTATGTTTTTTCTAGTTTCCAGTCTCCAGTTTCCAGTGTCTAGCTCCCAGTTTCCACCTAAAAGTTCAGTTGCCAGTGCCGTATGGAAGATCATGGAGTGCGGGGAATGGCTTGCCCTGATTTCTGCATAACTTCTTCCATAAGGAGCTTGTAATGCATCTTCTGATTTTCATCGTCCTCTTGTTTTTTTTGATTGGTGCCCTTGAAGAAGTCGGTTTTTTTGATCTTCTTGCTGCCTTGATCCATCTTAGTTTTTGTCTGATGTTTCTGATGATTGGACTTGGCTTTGCTGGCCTTTTAGTTTTTGGCTTTGTTGAAATTTTCAAGAGTATTTTATAGAATTGAATGTAGAAAAAAATGCAAGAAAGAAAATTGATCCTGTGTTCCTGCGGCATCTGTGCCGAAGTGGATATGGCTAAGGCCATGAAGGTATCTGCTGCGCTGAATGTTATCTTGATGGTTTATGAAAACAGGCTTCGGATACTGAGGTGAGCGGCCAACGTTTTTGATTTTATTTTATCTGTTTTTTTAATTTCGGTAATTTGTTTTTTATAAAAAATAAGTGGAGGTGACATGTGGAAGCAACTGAAAACCATTCGGTCGGAAATGATAAGCCTGCTCTTTTAAAAGCCATTGAGCTTGTCGTGGCAGATCCTGCAGAAATCATGATGGAAACGCAGAACCTGCATGAAAAATACAGAAATAAATACGAGGCAGACAGATCTGAGGATGATATTCAGGTCATGGTCGCCGATAAAATCATATCAAATTATTCGTATTATGCTGCTTTTGTGGGAGGAACCACAGGCCTTACGGGTATTGTTCCGGGCCTTGGAACAGTGATTGCCACCTTTGGTGGTGCAACCGCAGATGCGGCCCTTTCCATGAAATATCAGATTGAAATGACCATGGCACTGGCTGTTGTGTATGGGCATGACATCACCCTGGAAGAAAAAAAACGGGTCTGCTTCATTGTAGCAGGTCTTGGTGCCATCAATCAGGCGGCAAAGGAGGGTGGTAAGGCCGTTGGTTCTAAAGCCTTTGTGCGTATGACCCAGGAATATCTGAAGGGGGCCACTCTTCAGGCCGTAAAGGAAATATTCAAAAAGGTAGGCATTACTTTTACAAGAAAAGCGGCAGAAAAAGCCATCCCCTTTGGTGTAGGCGTAATCATTGGTTTTACAGCCAACAAAGGCCTGACCTGGTACATAGGCAGCAAGGCCAGAGATTTTTTTATGGTTTATTGATTTTTTGCTTTGTTGTTTTTGAGTAACCTCATAAGCTGTTTTGTATAAAACCAGTATCTTGATTTAAGGTGGTGCTATGGGAAATTTTAAGGAACATATAGAAAAAGAGTTTGAAACTCAAAAGAAATCTGTAAAAAAACCAAACCTCATGATTGTTGGTGGTACAGGTGTTGGGAAAAGCTCGCTTGTAAATCTGGTTTTTGGCAACGATATAGCAGAAACAGGTAATGGCAAACCTGTAACCAGAGGTCTTCATCGATATGAAGCATCTGATATTCCGATAGTAATTTTTGATACAGAAGGTTATGAGTATGTGGATGGAAAAGCAGATAATTCGAATTTTTTCAGGGCTATTCTCCCTGAAATTGAAAAAATGCAGGCTCAGAGTCTTAAGTACCAGATTCATCTTGTGTGGTATTGCATTTCTGTGGCCAACCACAGGATTACAGATTATGACTTAGAGCTTATAAAACTGATACAGCAGAGATTCACAGTAAAAATAGCTGTTGTTTTTACCCAGTGTGATAAGGATGAAGAAAAGGATGGTACAGGTGTTACTGCAGAAGAGTTCAAAAAGGTACTTAAAGAAAATAATATTGGTAATGAAATTTTTGAAACCAGTACTGATGAGGAACTGCAGTCCGAGCTTGACCTTGATAAGCTTATGGCCTGGTCAGTCAAAAGCCTTACTGATGAAGAAATGAAAAAATCATTTATTGCTGCCCAAAGATTATCATTACCTATGAAAGTAGAAGAAGCATATAAAGTTGTAGGTTTGGCAACTGCCTCTGCTGGCGGCATTGCTGCTGTTAATCCTGTACCATTGTCCGATGCTGCCCTGCTTATGCCAATACAGATAGCAATGATAATAAAACTGGCAAACACCTTTGGATTTGGTTCTTTGGGTAGCCATATGGTTAATCTTCTTAAAACACAGTTGTTACCCGTTATAGGCAGGCAAATGGTTGCAAGTATAACAAAATTCATTCCAGGCTTGGGAAATATAATTAATGCCATTGTAGCCTCTTCACTTACAGGCGGTGTTGGTTTAGCATTGATTACAATTTATAAAAAAGCTTATGAAAAATACATTAATGATGGAATTGAACCTGATTGGGAAGAGATTTTTTCAAGTAATTCGTTTGAATATGCTCTTAAAGAAGGGGTTAAGGAATGGAAGAAGAAAAATTGAATCAGAAATCATACTTTTGTAATTTGCTTTTTATCGGAAAAACAGGAGCTGGAAAAAGCAGTCTGGCAAACTATCTGTTTAATAAAAATGAAAATGAACACTTTAAAACAGGCACAGGCAGGCCCGTGACAAGTTGGGGTGAAAATTTTCAGTCACAGAATTTTGATCATAATGGCATGCAGATCCGGATATTTGATACCGTGGGGCTGGAGCCGGCAAATTATGAACAGTGGGAAAGGGAATTAAGCAGCTTCCTTTCCAGACCTTTAAGTAATTATATAAATGAAAATAATCTGCCTCAGAACATGGATGATCTTTTTAATAAAAATGGAGATATTGATCCTGTTAATATGCTTCATGGTATTTTTTATGTTATCAATGCAGCATCTGGAAGGTTTGAAGAGCTTGAAAAAAAGATTATAAAAAATGTGATTAAAAAAGTTCCTGTTCAGATTATTTTAAGTAATTGTGACAGTGCAGGTGATGAAAAGATAAATGGAATTACAGATGAAATAGTTAAGGATTTTTCAGATATTGATATACACAGGGTGTGTTCAGTATCTAAAAAGTTAAGAGGTGGCAAAAGAAGTGTGGACGCATTTGGCAGAAGAGCTGTACTTGAACGCTTTTTAGAAAAATCATGGCATCATATTGGTAAAGAAATGGCATTGTTAGGAATTAATCGTTTAAGAACAATACTTGCCCGTTTTAAGACAATACTTAAAGCTGAGCTGGATAAGGCAGATATTTCAATCTTTAATATAAATAACATTGATTTAGATTCAATTATGCCAGATATTCCAGATTTTTTAGATTGTGATTTGGATAGTATTAAAGATGTTTTTCCAGAGCTTAATGCGTATTCTGAATTTATGGATGCATTTGATATTGAGTACCACGGAAAAAATTTATTTGATGAGTTTTTATTAAGGTTTGAAGAGGTTATTGATTGTATAGATAAATTTCAGCCTAATCTTATAAGGCAGGCCGAAACGATAGAAGATAAAATGGAGAATGGCAGCCTCATTGAGAGAGCAAGGGCTTTATACGATACTGTAAAAATAGCATTGTTTCTGAAGAAAAATATTATGGACATGGTTAATGAGGCTTTTGAGCATATAGAAAATGAACTTTTTTTGATTGAAGTGGATATAAAAGGTTAATAATATAGTAAGTTGTTTTATGCATCTTTCATTAATATTTTATTGTTGTTATTTTGTGGGGAACAGGAGGTTTATATGTCTATAGATATTTATGATGATATTTCCAAAGATTTTCAGCGCCTTGAATTGTATGAAGAAGAAAAAGTATGGCGTGCCCTAATGCCTCTTTTGAAGTCATCAGGGAAAGATTACAGGGTAGTAGTGGCAGGTCAGTTAAATGCTGGTAAAAGTACAATTTTGAATGCTCTTTGTGAGGATACAGCCAGGAGTATTTTTAAAACCGGTGACAGAATGGTAACCAAAGAAATTCAGGAGTATAAGTTTAAGGATATAGTATTTGTAGATACTCCTGGTTTCAGTACTACTGATGAAAATGATATTAAAAAGGCTAAAGAAACATGGCAAAGTGCAAGCCTGATTCTCTTTGTACACAGCAGTGTTAATGGTGAGCTGAGTAATGATGAACTTGTTACTTTAAACAGTATTAAAGAAATAATGAAAAAACCACAGGAACAGGTACTTGCAATTTGTTCAAAGTCTGCTGAAGCAGAAGAAAGAGGCAGTCTTGAAGTTGTTTATAACAAATTTAAGGAACAGGTCGAAAGTATTTTAGGGAAAAATACCCTGACCCTGTATGTAGATGCAAGGGACTATCTTGATGGTTTGAAAAATAATGATAAAAAGCTGATGGAGTATTCAGGTTTTCTTAAAATTATTAGCTGGATGAATGAAGCCAAAAAGTATAACATCGGTAATTCTTTAGAGTTGCTTGATGAAAAGACCAAGTTAATATCTTTTATGGTTGAAACTAAAAAGAATGAGACTGAGAGTGAACTAAAAAAAATCTATGCCGATATTCAAAATAAATATGAAAATGCTGTGGAAAATATTAACATTGTATTAGATCATTTAAAGAATTCATATTGGCGTGCATGTTCTGTTTTAGTTTCAAGAATTAAAGATTTGAAATCACAGCTTTGATGGAATCAGTAGCATTGTTTTTGATAAATTCAATATAAGAATTGAGGTGTTCTATGCCATTACCGGTAGCAGCAGTAGGTGCGGTGGGAGTCGTAGGTGGTGTTGTTGGAGGTGGTGTTATTGCAGGTGTTGTGGCGGTTGCACGACACACTGATCATTCTGATTATGATGATCATTCAGACTATTCGGATGCGGCTGAGCGTCGGAGAATGCAAATTGAGGCTAAAATTAATGAAGAATCTGAAAAATTAGAACATGCTAAGCGTGAATTGGATAGGGCTATCAATAATGCAGTTTCTGAAATGAATAATCATATTGAGGCTGTCAATGGTGATGAGCAGGTATTTTCTGCAGTAGATGTTAAAAAAATGCATTTTATGGATGCAGATTCTGATTTGGAAAATCTAATTTCTTCTAAAAATGAAAAGATACTTAATGTTGTAAGAAGTTCTTTTGAGAACCAGCTTAAGGATAAACAGAAGCGGCTTGAGGAAATTAATAATCTGCTTTCAAAAATTAATAAATTTGTACTTACAGGAAAAGATAAATGAAAAATATTATAGAGACTTCCCTGGATAGTTTTTATTCGAGCCTAATCACTGCAGATAATAACCTAAAAAATGTCAGAAGTTTAGTAGAGGATAAACTTGAACAGGTAAATCAGAACATAAAATCGCTTCAAGATATTATGCGTATAAAAGAAGATAAAACATCAAATTTTATAAAAAATGTTTTGTCTTGCCTTTCTCGTCAATGGCTTGATAATTTTCAAAATTGGGAAAATGAAATCAGGAAGTATTCTGATGTTAAAACTAAACTTAAAGAATTTGATACCAAGGTTGTGGTAATAGTGCTGGGCAGAACCAATGCAGGTAAAAGCACTCTTGGTAACTTTATTCGGGGTAAGCATTTCATGAAGGCTGATTTTGCAAATCCTTATAAAAAATCAGGAATAATGAAAAAAGCCCCTTTGGTTTTTGATAAAATTAAAGTTCTTGAATCAGGCAGAGAAGATAAACGTGTAAAGGACTGGTTTGATGAGGGTTGTATTGAGTCAACCTGCGTTATTCAATCTTCTTCAACAATTGGCTTGACATGGGTAGATACACCTGGAATCGGTGCTGTTGATGTACGCACAAAAGAGCAGATTGAATCCCTTGAGCAGCTCACAACTAAATATGTTGGTCACGCAGATCTTGTGGTTTATCTTGACAGCTCAGAAAATCCTGGTTTGAAAGATCATGTGAAGGTATTAAAAAATTATCTGGAAGGCGGTAAAAAGGTATGTATAGCTGTTCTCCAATCAGATAAGGCAGAAAAAGTCAAGGATGTAAATGGTAATATTGTTTATAAAAATAATACACCTCTGAGAAGGCGTGTAGCTAAATCTGATGAAGACAGAAAAGCTCAGGAAGAACAGGTTTTGGGAGCTTTAAATGCTACAGGCTTTAAAATTAATGAACCCGTTGAGGTTATAAGTGTTTCTGTTCTTCTGGCGGAAAATGCCATAAAGGATAATGATGGAGACCTTTATCGTTCAAGTAATATTGATAAGTTTTACAAGCTTATATCTGAAGTGATAAACAACAGTACTGATTTAAAGATTCAGGCACCAAAAGACAGCCTTGATATGATGATTGATTATATAATTAATGGTCCAGGTGATTTAGTAGGTGATAATGCTTTGAACTATTCCATGAATAATTTTGAAAAAGCAATAAGAAAAAATATTGAAGAATTAAAAATTAAGTCAAATGAATTTGCTACTCATAATCAAAATGAGAGAATAAGAGCAAAAATTAACAGGGAAGTACATGGTGTGGTAAAATCATTTTTTGATATTAAAACCAAGGAATTGGAGAGCGATGGCAGTCAAGCACAGAAAATTGATTTAAGGCAATTAAATGTAAAAATTCAGAATATAATGCATGATATTATTGACGAAGAAGCTAAAGCACTGCTTAAGGATTTGTGGCAGGTCAATATTGAAAGCGTTTGTGAAGGTTTTGATGGTATCAATATGGTTGAACTGAAAAAAAAGTTTAAAGAAGAAAAATACAGTGTACCTGTCATACATAGAGAAAGAAGAGAACCTGATGGTTTTTGGGAACATTTTGCAGATTTATTTGGTAAGGAGTATTATTCTTCATACCGAAGCAGTGAAACCAGAACTGTTCGGACCGAGCTTGGATATAATCAGGAAGAAGTTGTTAGAAATACAATAACTCAGTATGAAAATTCTGCTAAGGAATTTGTTGAAAAAGAGCTTAAAAACATTAAAGAAAAATGTATAGATGTTTATGTGGAAAAGCTTGAACGCTTAAGAAAAGGGCTTAATAGTGTAAAAGAAAATCTTGAAAAATTAAAATATGGTGCTAAATGCTGATAATTTTAAGAACTACTACAGCTTGCAACATGTCTTGCCGATATTGTTCCGGCTCATGTAATAATTTTTTACGTAATGATATAAATTTTGATTTAATTAAATTGGTAGCAGAGAATTTACCATCTATTCTTGAGCCTGAAGAGCCTGTTTCATTGCTTTGGCATGGAGGTGAACCTCTTTTGCTGGAACCGTCTTTTTTTAAAGAGGCCAATGATTTATTGATGGATTATCTGGGCCAAAGGGGGCATGGGGTAAATATTCAGATTCAAAGCAATCTGCTGGAGATGGATGAAGGATGGATCAAGGTTTTGTCGGATTTTAAGGTTACTGTTGGGGGGTCTGTTGATGGCCCGGATTTTCTCCATGACAGAAACCGGCTTACCTCAGAGGGGATGGCTAGTTACCACATGGTAATTAAGAATGTAGAGAGACTAAAGTCTGCGGGAGTTCCTGTCTCACTGCTCTGTGTCATAAATAATGATCATCTCAATCATATTGATGAATTTTCTGAGTGGTTAAACTCTGTTGCCTGCTCTGTGCGCCTGAACCCCCTTCTTCGCTGTGGCAATAGTGATGGTGCCATATCATTAAATCGGTATTATGAGTTTTTAAAACAGATATTTATTTCTGCACTGGATAAGCGGAAGAATTTTAATATTGAGCCTCTTTCCTGGATGATTAAGTCTGTATTTTTGGGATTCCAACCTACGGAGTGTTCATTTAGTGGTAGTTGCGGGAAAAATTCCATTGCCATTTTTCCAGATGGCAATGTAAGTGCTTGTGGCAGATCAATAAAAGGTTTTGATTTTTATGGCAATATTTTTGAAAAGTCTTTGCCTGAACTTCTTGATAGCCCAGCCTGTTCTGCTCTGCTTGACAGGCAGAAGAATCTGGCAGCTTCATGTGGTATGTGTGAGATTTATAAATGGTGTCATGGTGGTTGTCCTCAGGTGAATGGCCTGTTTCCTGATAAAAAGAATTGTCAGTCAACTATTGATTTTTTTAGGTGGCTTCAAAAGGATGGTCTTATATTATTCAAGAAAAGTCTTCTTAAAGAAAAAATGCTCCTTCAAAAAGAAATGAAAGTTCTTGAAGCAGCCCGCAGTCAGCTTGAAGATTCAAGGGAAGCAGGAAGCTATGTATGACTTATTAATAGTTAATGTACACAGGCAGTATGATGCTTTGCCTTATCTGGCTGGTGATTGGCTTGGAATTTATCAGCTTTCTGCCTTCCTTGAAGAAAATGGTTATCCTGCCAAAGCTTTTGCAGGTTATGCCCATGAAGCAGATGATCTTCTCGAAAATGAAATTGATTCAGGAGTTAAGATTATTGGCTTTTCGTGCGATTATGAGAACCAGCAGGAAGTTATTCAGCTTTGCCGTAAAGTTAAGGATCAGTGGGGCTTACCCGTCATTGTGGGTGGTCCGCAGGCAGTGGCTCTGGGTGAAGATTTTTTAATTAAATCCTGTGCGGATGCCATAGTCAGAGGTGAGGGTGAGTTGGCTGCACTTGAACTGATGCATTTTTTTATAGACAGGACAGGGAAAATTGAAGACATCCTTGGAATTACATTTTTAAAAGATGGTATTTGCGTAAATAACCCTGACCAGCCTTTGATAAAAAACCTTGATTCTTTACCTTTTCCTAAGCCCCATCATAATATTGGTACATGGTTTCGCCGAAACTCAGCAGCTTTTATTACTGGCAGAGGTTGCCCATTTAACTGCTCGTTTTGTTATGAGGGTGGCAATATGCGTGGAGTTCGATGGAGAAGTATTGAAAATGTCATGACTGAACTGAAAGAGGTTCTGGATTCACGCCCAGATATTAAGTATGTTTTATTCACTGATGATACATTTACCCTGAACCATCGAAGGCTTAGAAGCTTTGTGGAAGCACTTTCTGATTACAGAAAAAAGAGGGATTTTGGCTGGTTTGCGGAAGCACACGTTATGACACTTTTGCGGCACCCTGAACTTGTTTCTGAAATGGTTGAAGCTGGCCTTCTAACCCTGCAGATAGGCGTTGAATCAGGCAATGACTCTGTTTTAAAGGCATACAATAAAAAAATAAGCACAAAGGATATAGAAGATGCTGTAATTTTATGTAAAAATTCAGGTGTACCCCATGTTGTTGCCAATATAATTGTTGGCGGCGCCTTAGAAACCGAAAAGACTATAAAAGAGTCCATTTCTTTTGGTAAGTCCATTATTGAAGCTGGTGCAGGCATGATGGAGCTGCATGCAATTAACTTCTGGCCGCTGCCAGGCACTGCAATGACAAAACGGCCCCATGATTTTGGAATAGAAATTCTTGATCCAGACTCACTGACTTCCACAACAGATTATCCCGTTGTCCGCTGTGACACTTTGGAGCCTGAACATTTGTGTGAATACAGATTGAGAATGGAAGGGAAATTTAAAAAAAAAATGGAAGTAACCGCCTCTCAACTTTCATTTGACAGAGCTTTGATGCATTTTCAAATGGCATATAAGTATAACTCACCTACTCAGTGGTATTATATTCTTAATAAGATAGATAGATATCGTATGTATTGCAGCCTCTATATTAATGGTGCAATCAGAAAATATGAGCAGATACCGGAAAAGGACAGGCCTTTATGGCGGCCCATAAGAACCTGCCCGCCAAATATCAAAAATGGGTTTAATTATGCAGGAGATATTGAAGTTGATTCAGAACAGTTTTCTGTTCTTCTTTCAGGTACAGGAAAAATGACAATCCTGGAAGCTTCTGAATATTGTAAATTGAGCATGGAAAAATTCATTGAAATAGCGCTAACTCTTGAATCATTTATGGCCATGGGATTTTGTAGGTATTGAAATAATAGCTTAGTGATTACTCATTCTATGTATTTGGAGGAAAATATGAATGATATGCTGCCTGACTATAATAAAATAACCAGTGCTTATTTAAATGATTTTTTTGAAATAACTAAAAAATATGAAGGAGTTTTGCCCGGGATAAATGTAACATTATCAAGATTTAAAGAAATTGCGTTTAAGCAATTAGAGGATTTCAGACCGAAACTAATGTTTTACGGTGTTTACAATGGTGGTAAAAGTACTCTTTTAAATGCAGTTATGGGACAGGAGCTTGCAAAGGTAGCAGATATTCCAACAACTGATAAAATTGAGTCATATGATTGGAACAGTTATCTTCTTTTTGATACTCCAGGAATAGGTGCTCCGGTTGTGCATGAAAAAATTTCAAGTGAATTTATTGATGAATGCCAGGTAGTGCTTTTTTTAATCAGCGCTACAGTAGCATTTGAGTTAAAACAGATTTATGAAGAAATGCTTCGTATCATTGATAAGAATAAAGTGCTTTTAATCGTTTTAAATGATAAAAGTGGTTTAAATTTCTCAGATGAAAATGACCAAATGATTATTGAAACCATAAGAAAAAAAATAATAGCAAATTTTCATGCTGCTGGCTGTTCAGAGGAAATTATAAAAAAGTATAAAATTCATATTGTAAATTCAGCCGATGCCCTTGATGCCCGTTTGAGTAAGGACAAGGAACTGGAGAAGTTCAGTGGTATAAATGATTTGGAAAGCAGTATGCTAAGAGAGCTGAGAAAAATAGATGCTTTTAAGATTTTAACTGACTTGCTTGATAAGCTCTGCGTTGAAGTTAATGCTTATATTAGTGCTTTGGGCTCTTTAATTTCTGGGTCAAGTTACGACAATGTAAAGAATGAAATAAATGAAATAAATCTCAGGTATAATAATTTTGTATCTTTGATAAGGGATGATATTAATAAGAACTGTCTTGGGATGGCGGACAGTATGTTTTCAAGTTGCAGATCTGAATATAGCCCTGAATTGATAGAGAAAAAAATAAGAGGTGTTTATGGTGATTACGCTAAAAAGATCGAAAAATCGGTATCCAATATAATTGAATTGGCCTTTGATGATTTTCTGGTTTCCTTAAGGAAATTATACGATCAAATTATCTTGCTTGATAAAGATTTTTCCTTTGATAATGTTCAACCTGATCTGGAATCTATGGGAGATAATTATAAACTGGATTTTGAATCAATAAAAAGTTTTATAAAAAATAAAAAAAAGGATAGTTCTTTTTGTGGTAAAAATAAATATTATGACGAGGATGATGATGAAAAAAAATCTTTCTTTAATATTTTCTTTTTCACTAAATGGCCAGTTCCCGTACCTATACCAGCATCTGTTAGAATAATTACTGGGATAATAAATAAATTAGTAAATGATGAAAAAGGTGAAAGGGAGTATAGAAGATTACAGAAGTGGGCTGAACAGGAAACAGCGGAAAGAGAACAGCTTATGCAGGAACAGATGAGTCTTATGCAAAATTTCAGGCAGCATTGTGATGTAATGGTTGAAGAATATATTGAGGACTTAAAAAATAAATTTGAAAAACATGCTGAAAGTCAGATCAAGCCTCTTTTTAATTTGGCAGATAATATTTGTGCCGAGTTATTTAAGGATCAAAAAAATATATATTCTGATATTCAAAAGCTTAAATTGATCAGTGCCAGTATTAATAAATTCAGGGATGGGTTGGTTGTCGTTTCTTGAATAATAAAAATATATTGTTTGTATTTTATCACAATAACTCTAAATCTTTTTAAAGGCCTTTTTCGGGCCTCTTTTTACACCAGTGAAAGTGCCAGCCTTGACCAAAGCTCTAGGTTTTCTGAAAGCAGTCTTTCAGGTTCCATAAAGTTAAACTGAGTGATTTCTGTACTTAGAACGATCTCTTCCCTGTCCTTTACTTCACAGAAAAAAACAAGGCCACAGTGGAAGTGACCTACAGGGTGAATTTCTTCATTGATATAGCCAAGGAAGGTGAAGACCTTGGGCTTTAAGCCTGTTTCTTCAAAAATTTCTCTTTTCAGGCAATTGTGTATGGTTTGCTCAAGGGTTACGGCTTCGTCATGGCTGCTTACATGACCACCGATGCCGCAGGATTTAAGCCCATGTAGCCTTGCTTCGCTGCCTTTTCTGGGATAAACGAAAAAGCAGTTGTCTGTATCCCGGATCAGGGCATAGGGGATAATCTGTTTATAATCAGTATTTTCTTCCATCAGGCCCCTGAGCTGATATTCTTGATGCCCCTCCACGATGCGGGAGAACTCATGAAGCTCAATTTTTAAAGCTGTTTCCCGGCCAAGATAATCAGGGGGGAGAAGATTCTTTTTAAAACAGAGAATTTTTTCCAAGGCTATAATCCTTTTCTAAAAAGCAGCCTAAGCCGTTTTGCGGCGTTTTGTCATAAAGTAACATGTGAAGTTGCTCATGAATCTGAACACATCAGTTCCTGACACCCCTAAGAAAGTGTTCTTCGATCAGCTCCATGATCTGCTGTTCCGATTTCAAAAGCAGGTGTTTGCGTGTCTCCATATCCGTAAAGGCGGAACGGAAGCTGTTGCGTATCAGGGTAAAAACCTCCCAGAGGGAAAGTCCTCCTTCACTCATTTGCGCAGCCTTGAGGTATTCTTTACTGAAATCCGTCCGTGAAATACCAGGGTTGTCCGTATTGATTGTCACGCGCAGCCCTTCATCCATATAGGCCCGAAGGGGATAGATGCCGTACTGTTTTCCCCTTTTTTGTGTTTTGTACCCTACAATCTGGTCATTGCTGGAAGGGCAAAGTTCTATGGCAATTTTTCTTTCCTTTATTTTGCCCATGAGATCCCTTTGTTCCAGCAGCTTCAGGCCGTGCCCGATTCTGTCCGCATTGAGGTGATAGACGGCTTCCCAGATATTTTCCGCAGCTGCAGTTTCCCCTGCATGGATGGTCAGTCCCATGCAGTCTTTCATGAGGTCCAGAAAAAGTTCCCGAAGCTCCTTTGGTGATTTCTTATCTTCCGCACCGGCAAGATCAAACCCCACTATTCTGAGATTTTTTTCTTTCAGTTCCTGTACCAGTCGGATATGGCGTTTTATGGTTTCCATATCCCCGTGCCTGCTGGCAATAAAAATAAGCTCTACACGGCAATGCTTTTGCTCTTCGAATTCCTGGACCATAATTTCAACGATTTCCATGGCACCAAGATCTTTTGTTTCGTAATTGACGGGAGAACATCGAAGTTCAAGGTAGAGGACATTATTTTTACGTACCTTTTCCATCAAAATACTACAGGCTTTTTTAATGGATTCAGGGCTTTTCATAAGGGCAGAACCTTGAAGGTCGCCAAGGGACTCATAGGCTTCAATACCAATGGCCTGATAGGAGAAAGTATCTGTATGGCTCCCAAAAATGACCTGATCCAGAAGTTCAGCATGATTTTTAAAGAGAACAAGAAAGGCACAAACGGAATAGGGCTCCGGGATGGGAAACAGATTTCTTAATGATTTGAAGGGGCCAATTTGTTTCCGGATGGCTTTTGCATCTTTTTTTTCGATGAGATGAAGTATGTCCCGCTGCCAGGCACGGACGGTATCATCAAGATGGGCTTCCATCTTTTCGGTGTTGGACAGGGCCACATCAATAATTTCTGAAGCATTCAAAATGCCACCGAAATGGCAGTGAAGCTCGGCTTTGGGCAGTTTTCGGATAAAATCCAGTTCTTTTTCGCTGTTTTCTGTGCAGATACCTATGCGTTCCTGTTTCAGTCTGTCCAGCAGGGCAACAGGAATGGTGTACAGGGCAAGGAAGTTGGATGCGTTGATTGAATGTTCCAGCTTTTGGCGGTAGTTGACATACAGGCTGCTGGCTTCCCTGAACCGTTTTTCAACTTCATCATGGAGTCGGGTTTCCACGGCAATCCGGTTTTCAAAATCATCGCATAATTCAATCGGATAGATTTCAGGACGGATTTTTTCACCTTGAAAAAGCAGGTTATCCGCTGTCCTGCGGCCCGATGTGATCACAGGTACAAGGGCTTCGGCATAGCTTTTATCAAGGGGCTTTAGGAAGATTTCCGGATTATTTATTTCTTCCCTTTGGGGCTTAGTGAAGCTGTCAACCATGTGGATGAGGGCGTGACATCCGAAGATTTCCCCTGCTTTTTGCATATCCGCACTCATTGTTTTACGACCTCCTGTGAGGGAAAGCAGGAGCTGGCCTCCTTTGGTTTCTTCAGCTGCACGGAGTACGGTTCTGTATATGAGATCGCCCAGCTTGCGACAGTGTTCCGGGGTTTTCATATCAACAAGTTTTTTTGATACAATCACACGGATGGTGAAATGATTTTGAAAAGCATCATGCCAGGATTTTAGGTCCTTGATTATTTTTTTTTCAGGGTCGTCAGTTGTAATGCACCAGACTTCGTTTACGGGTTTGATGTCATATTGTTTCCGAATGTTCTGAAAAGCTGCGTCAAAATTTTTAAAAAGGGGATATTCCTTGGGATTGGTGAAGGCTATGAGTTCGGGCACAATCTGCCAGGTGAAGCCCAGGGTGGTAACAAGGATGTTTTTCATTAATGGCTCTCTGGTTATAACGGAAGAAAGATATTTTGAATCGTCCATTTTTTTTAATACCCTGTCAAGGTTTCAGGGTCAAGGGGTTGCTACAGGCTTGTAAAATTGGCCACTCGTATAATAATCATTGCATTCTGATTCAATTGATGAATAAAAATTGAACTCGAAAATAAAAAAAAGGTAGCGGGTGCCGTAAGGTACTTATGGCTGGTCCAAGGCCATTGTTTTGAAAACAGGAGTAGATGCTTCAGGATTCTTTATCCGGGAGGAAATGTTTATGGATCAATTGACAGCCAGAATAACTGCTTCCGCCCTTCTCCATGACGTGGGAAAGGTTGTGGATCTGCATATTCTGGGCAAGGACAGAAACTGGGCAGAAGATCAGGCTGCGGATTGTCTGCCCACAAAGGATGGCAGGTATTCCCATTGGCACGCCCTCTTTACAAGGGAGATTCTGGACCGGAATCTGAACAACTTTCCCGAGGGTCTCATCCATGGAGAAGAAGGCGTTCTTTTACTTGCTGCACGTCACCATTCACCTTCCACGGCTCTGGAATGGATTATCGCCAAGGCGGACCACATTTCAAGTGCCATGGACAGAGAAAAATATGGAAAAGACACTGAAGATCCCGGCTGGCAAAAGTATCGGGAAGTCCGCATGGTTCCCCTTCTGGAAAAACTGAATCCGGAAGCAGCCGATAAGGGGGGAAGTCTGAATGCATCGGATTTCACTTATCGCTACCGCCTTGCTCCCCTTTCACCGGCAACCCTTCCCCCTGTTCCATCCGGCGAAAGAAAAACGGGAAGTTATGAAACACTTGCCCAAGATTTTGAACATGCCTTTGCCGCACTTCCACACAAAGAGCATACGGGCCTCTGGTTACAGCATCTGGACAGCCTTCTGATGCGTTTTTTTTCACAGGTGCCTGCGGCAAGGGCGGGAAAGGTAATCCCGGATGTTTCCCTTTACGATCATCTGAAAACAACAGCCGCATTTGCAGCAGCCCTTTATCAGTATCACAGGGATACCCAGACCCTCTCTGCTGCTGCAATTCAAAATGACGATGCGGAAAAGTTTCTTCTCATCAGTGGTGACTTTAACGGTATCCAGAGCTGGATTTTCAGGGATGGCGGAGCCACCAGAAAATTCAGGTCAAAACTGTTGAGGGGCCGGTCTTTTCAGGTTTCTCTGATGACAGATCTTGTGGGGCATCGTCTTTGTGATGCCATGGGACTCAGCTCTGTTAATCTTCTGCTCAAGGCAGGGGGCAAGTTCACGCTGGTTGCTCCCAATACCCCGAATACCCTTAAGATTGTTGAAGATATTAAGAATGAAATTGCAGACTGGTTTCTGGATAAAACCCATGGTGAAGCGGGCATGTCCATCACCCTTTTTCCGGCAGGGCCAAAGGCTTTTCAGGAGGGAAGGCTGGCCGGTCTCTGGGAATCCATGCACAGAAAAATGGCCGATGAAAAGTTCTGTCGCATTGCCATGGAAAATAACACTGGCAAACGGCCTGTAAAGGCCGGTGAAAAAGGCTTTTGCCCCATATGTGGCCAGAGACCAGTGGAAGTAAAACACCGGGAAACAGACTGCTGTACCATCTGCCGGGACCAGATATGGATGGGAGAACAACTTGTCAAAAACAGGGGCATCCGAATTTCTGGAAACATGAAGGGAGAATTGAAATCTCCGCTTCTGGGAAGGTATCAGGTGAGTATGGAGGCATCTCCTGAAAGCATTTCTGCAACTTCGGATGATATACTGATCTGGCAGTTTGACCTGCCGGAAAAACCGGAGTCTCCCCAGGTGACACTGCGTTTTGTCAATGGTTATGTCCCGGTTTTTTCGGAAGAGGATGAATTTCTGGCTGACTGGAATGATGAAGAACCCGTGAAAGCCGGAGACCCCAAGCATTTTTCCGCCATTGCGGATGCGGCCCAAAGCCCCCTTGGAGAAAAGGGTGCCTGTGTTTCGGCTCTGGCTGTCCTCAAGGCAGACGTGGATCATCTGGGGATGCTCTTTGCCTGCGGTTTTTCCGAAGGCCGTTATACCATTTCAAGGCTGGCTACTTTGAGCCGTCAGCTTGACATGTTTTTTTCCCTTTTGCTTCCGGACATTTTAAGAAAAACCCCTGAGTTTCAGGATGTATATACGGTTTTTGCAGGGGGCGATGACCTTTTTCTTATTGGTCCATGGCGGCAGGTCCTGACCCTTGCAGAAAGGCTTCAGAAAGATTTCAGCAGCTATGTATCCCATAATCCAAAGGTGCATTTTTCCTGTGGTATTGTTTTGGAAAAACCCCATACACCTGTGGACTATCTGGTTGAACGGGCAGAACACAGCCTTGAAAATGCTAAAAATGCAGGACGGAACAGAATCAGTATTTTTGACAGGGTTCTTGAATGGAAAGACCTGAATGAGTTGAATGAACTGCGCAGGGCTATGGCAGGCTGGGTACATGATGAAAAGATGAGCAGCGGCATGCTTTATCGCATGGGGGCCTTTGTGGATATGGCAGAAGAGGAAAAAGAGCTTACTGGCAAGCATGTGCCCATAGAAAAAATGAGCTGTTTAAGGTGGCGAAGTCTGCTGGCCTATGCTGTGGCAAGGAATGTGAAAGAAGGGGCTGTAAAGGAAGTGCATGAGCGCATGGCTGAAGCCCTTTTAAAATTCAGGGGGGACTTCCGTGTACCCCTGTGGACACTTCTTTATGAACGAAGACGGAGGCGGTCATGAATTTCTGGAAAGACAAGGAAAAAGGCCATGTGAATGCAGAGCTTTTTTCAAAAGAAGCTGAAAGAATGGCTGAAAAGCTTGGAAATGAGGGGAAAAATTTCAAGGGTAAAATTGATAAAAACAAGTCAAGTCAAATTAGAAAGTTTTACGATGAATTGGTAAGGCTGGCTGATGAGGTGCGCCACGCACCGGAGCGTTGGCCCTTAATAGAGCCAAGGGTGCATATGCTGGTTGCCAAGGCAGCCTATGCCAGTGGCAGGGGATTGGTTTCTGATGGGTTCAGGGGATTTATTCAGGATGGTGCCACCTCCGTAAGTAACCCCGAGGAATTGCAGATTTGGAAGGATTATTTTGAATCCATCATCGGTTTTTTCAAAATGAAATACCCAAAAGACTGATCAGGAGGTGTCATGCGACTTTTAGATATTAAAGAATACGATGGCGTTCTGGAACTTGTTAGTGGTCTGCACATCGGTGCAGGGGATACGGAAATGCGGATCGGTGGTACGGACAATCCTGTGGTAAAACACCCCCATACCAACGAGCCATACATACCCGGCTCTTCCATCAAGGGTAAACTTCGCATGCTGTTGGAACTGCGCAGTGGTCTTGTGGGGTTAAGGTCATCGGATAAGGGCAACCCTCTGGGACTCAATGATTATAAAAAAGCGCCGGAACCTTTAAAGGCCAGTTGCAAAAATATTCTCTGTCTTTTTGGTATCAGCGGTGGAGATACGGATGATCAGGGAGAAATAGGGCCTACCCGTTTGGTGGTAGGAGATGCTTTCCTTGATGAAGACTGGAAAGAGCAGATACGTGAGCAGAGTCTTTCCTTTACGGAAATCAAATCCGAAAACAGTATCAACCGCATCAACGGAACCGCCCTGAGTCCCCGTTTTATGGAAAGGGTTGTTGAGGGTGCAAAATTCAGATTTTCCTTTCGTCTGAAAAAATTTGAAAATGATGCTGATTTGGAAACCTTTCTTTTTGAAGGCCTTAAACTCCTTGAAAAGGATGCCCTTGGTGGTTCTGGCAGCCGGGGGTACGGAAGGGTTCGTTTTCAGTTTACAGACAATGCCGTACAACAGCGTTATGAGGCTGCCAACCCCTTCTGAAAGGAGAGAGGATGCAACAGATCCTTTGCACCTTGAAACCCTGCGGTCCTGCAGGCACACCCTTTAAAGGAGACACCCTTTTCGGGCAGCTCTGCTGGGAGTTTGCCATGAGCCCGGAATGGATGGATGGCGGGCTGGATGTATGGATGGAAAGGTATGTGCAGGAGCCTTTTCTTGTGGTTTCTTCGGCTTTTATTCTTACGCCTGAGCGGTGCTGGCTTTTGCCCGTTCCCCATCTTCCGTGGCGGAGTGAAGCCGGAAACCGTATGGACAGAATGAAAGAGGAAAAAGAGAAAAAGAAATGCAGATACATGCTGGTTGATCCCACAAAGCCCGTAGATATCCAGAGCATTGAAAGGCTCAGCCATGAGCAGACATTAAAAATTATGGGCCGTGATGAAAATGAGGCGTTTTTTGGCACTGCCCGCCATGCCCACAATACCATCAGCCGCATGACGGGTACGACGGGTAAAGGGATGTTTGCCCCCTACGAAACCCGCAGCACCCTGTATGCCGAAGACCTTGAGCTGGGTATTCTTATCCGCTTGAACACCGAGGCCGTTTCTGTCTCAAATCTTCAGAATGCGCTGGAACGCATGGGCAAAACAGGCTATGGCAGGGATGCCAGCACAGGCTTTGGCCGCTTTGAACTTACGGGGTTGCAATTGATACCGGAATTGCCAAAACAGAACGCCAATGCTGCGTATTTACTGGCCCCCGGAGTGCCTGAACCTGAAAACTGGACCACTATGGGTGCCATGCCCTTTGTGCGTTATGGTAAGCATGGCAATGTCCTTGCCACATCGGGAAAGCCCTTTAAATCCCCTGTTCTGATGGCTTCTGAGGGCAGTGTCATGAAGCCTGTCCGTGGTGAACTTCCTGAACAGCCCTGGCTGGGCAGAGCGGTAACGGGGGTATCTGAAGTTCAGCAAAGTGCCGTTGTTCAGGGGTATGCACTCTGGCTGCCTGTCCGGGTGAAGGAGGGGCTATGAAAAAAGTTTATTCTGTAAAATTAAAAACCCTTACACCCATCCACATAGGCTGCGATGCCGTGTATGAACCCATGCAGTTTCGCATGGATGAAAACAGTTCTGAAATGGTTCTCTTTGATGCGGCAGGCTGGCTTGCAGCCCTTGATGACTCAGACAGAAAGAGGTTCTCTGAAACAGCCAAAAAAGGAACCATGGTCAGCCTTGTTGAACTCATGAAATTTGTAAACAGCCGTCCTGCTGAAGGTCGTAGGGTGAAGGTTGCATCAGGTATCCTTGAGAATCATAAAAGGGTACTGAACCTCTCCCTTAATGAGCAGAGTATCCGCAGAGAATTCAATCAGTCCCAAATCCGAAGAACATCTTTTCGCAGTACGGATAACCGGCCCGTGATTCCCGGAACTGCGGTCAAAGGAGCCATACGCACGGCCTGGCTCAATGCCATGCAGAATATTAAACAATTGCGAAAAGATGAACGGATGAGGGACAGGGACCTTCAGAATCATCTTATGGATTATCGTTTGATTGCTGAAGACCCCTTTCGTCTGGTGAAGGTTTCTGATTTTCAGCCAGTCGGCGATGCAAAAACCGAAATCGTCTATGCGGTTAATTTTAAGCGCAAAGGAGAGCAGGGCCGGGGTGTTCCCCAGATGCTGGAGGTTGTTTCTTATGGGCAGATTTTTTCTGGAACAATCACCGTGGAAGAAAAAAGTCATGAGAGAACACCCATTTCAAACCCGGTAAATGCCGAAGACCTTTTAAGGGCTGTTGCTGCATTTTTCACCAAAGGTCTTGAAAGAGAAAATCAGATTCTTATGCAGATGGGTAACAGAAACCAGATAAACAGGGAAAGCCCCATGCCCATCTGTATCGGTTTTCATTCAGGGGCAGAAAATATGACCGTGGAAGGTCACAGAAATATTCGTATCCTTGGAGGTAGAGGAAGACCGGACAGGTTTGACAGCCAAGGTACAACCATATGGCTGACCGCCCAGAAAAAAACAGGCCCCGGCAGCCTTCCCATGGGCTGGTGTGGTCTTGAGATTATGGATGATAAGGGTATGATGTTTCTTGATGCCGATGAAAAAAGCTGGCGTATGGCACAGGAGCAAAGCCGTCTTGCCCGTCTGGATGAAATCCGTGATGCCGAAGAAAAAATACGGGAGGAGCAGGCAAGGCTTGAGGCAGCAGCAGAAGCCAGAAGGCTTGAAGAAATTAAAAAGCAGGAAGAGGCCCAGCGACTGGAGGCCCTTGGGCCTGTGGACAGGGCCATTGCAGAGCTTGAGTCTGGTACACTCAGTGATGATGCCATTGCCAGCCTTATGAGAAATGAGCTTGAAACTTCGGAACCCGAAGATGCAAAACGCCTTGCTCTGGCTTTGAAAGCCTGTCTTGAAGCCCGTGGTGAATGGGACGTAAAGAAAAAAGCAAAGGCTAAATTTGCAAGAAAGCAGAAGATCAGGCAGGTATTGGGTGAAATCTGATGGCAGTGTAACGGATAGCACTGCTTTTTTTATGCTTGCATGAACGGATCTTTGAAAATTGCCTTTTATAAAAAAAGCGAGACAGATTCCTTGCCCCTTCCAGCAGGAAGGGGCATTTTTTACCATAGGGACTTTTAGCTCACAGCCTTATTTTGTTCTTTCCTTTGTGATAATGGGTATATCCCGGTGATTCTAAAAAATGGATGGCTGCGAGCTTGAATCCGGGCTGCTGCGGATGGGTTTTGTCCTTGCAGTCCATGGGATTTTTGTGTAAGTAAAACCTTGGGTAACGGACATTTCAGACTGTTTTTAGCCCGAAAATACTTTCTACAAAATTGCTTTTTTGGATTGCAAAAAAGAAGTAAAACCATGGTCCTTTGTATTAAGTTATTTTTTTATTTGTTTGGAATTGATTGGTTTTTTTCTGGTTGCGATAACAGCGAGTCCCGGATTTTGTTTGCACCTATTAGTAAAACAATGAAAAAAAGGCTTTGAGATAATTTATTTTCTTTTATTTCAGATCTTTGATTGGTTTTGGTCTTGAAATAGGTAGTAAAGCCGTTAATATCAGTTTTAAAAACAAGGGTTTTTGTGAAAAAATGAGATATGTTGAAAGGCCGATTTTCTGTCCGTTTTTTCGGACGAGGGGGGGTACTCAAAAAATGGCTTGCAACCCCCCCGTATGTCATGCGATATTTTGGCAGCTGTCCACGAACATGCCCCGCTTAGAGGGGATTGAGACA
>NZ_VLLC01000041.1 GCF_007830435.1 Desulfobotulus alkaliphilus
CCCCTTCCCAATTTCACCCTTTCAGGCTATGTTTCTTCCCCGGCATATGAACCCGCAGGCAGAAGGAGGCCCCCTTGAACCAGCAGCTCACGGATTTTTATGTAAAACCCACATCGGATATCTTCATCAAGTTTCTATTCGGCAAGGAAGAGCATAAGCCCATTCTCATTGATTTCATCAATGCCGTTATGAAAAACTCCGGTTTCCCTTTGATCACAGACCTTGTGATTAAAAACCCTTTCAACATTCAGACCATCCTCAATGCCAAAGAAACCATCCTGGATATCAAGGCAAAATCTTCTGACGGCAGGTGGATTGATATAGAAATGCAGAACTCGGATCAGGGCTTTTTCGGGGAGCGGGCTTTGTATTACTGGACTGCCCTTTACGGAGATCAGCTGGTTACAGGGCAAAATTATGCTACCCTGCGCCCTGTGATCTGCATCAATATCCTTGACTTTAAAATGTTTAAGGATGTGGACCCTTATCACCTCTGCTTCATGCTCCGGGAAAAGGATGCGCCGGAACTGCTGCTGACGGATCACCTTGCCCTGCATTTCCTTGAACTTCCCAAGATTACTGATTATAATCTGGATAAGAGTCTGGATAGCTGGCTTTATTATCTTAAAAACGAGGGCCTGAACAAGGAGGATGATATTATGGAAAACATCTTGAAGAATAATCCTCAGATAGCCAACGCCAGAGAAAAGTACCTGAGCTTTACCCAGGATGAGCATATGCGTGAGGCCTATGAATCCCACATCAAATGGAAGCGGGATTATGAATCGGCTTTGTTTTTTGCGGAGCAGAAGGGGCTGGAGATTGGTACGGAGATTGGTACGGTTAAGGGCCGCCATGAAGAGAAGTTTGAAACCATCATGCGTTTACAGAAGTACAGGATGCAGCCCGAAGAAATAGCAGACATTACGAGTCTCACCCCCGAAAAGGTAAAGGCTGTGATTGCTGCAGGGGATAAGGGTCTGGATCTTCTGATCGGTGAGGACGCTACCAAGCATTAGCATCTTGAGCATCCACGGATACCGTTATTGGGTGCCCGTGCCACCATAAGGCAAGGGACAGCCTTGGTGTTGAGACTTCAGACCCTGTGTGGCGTTTGACCACCTCCGGCCCCCAGCCCGATTTGTGGTAGCCAGCTTGCCTGGGACCCGCCTTCGGATGTGGAGTGGAGGAAGGGTAGGTGGTAAATTTTATGGTCACCATAAAAAATCCGGACTTGCCCCAGCCTCTGCCCATACCTTTAAAATTCAGGGCTACAACAGCCGGGGCATAGAGAGCTTCGGTCTTTCAGAAAAGGCCTGCACCTGGCTTCTCAACCCTCCTGCCATCCGCTTTGAGGTTCTTCCCGAAGGCCTGAACCTTGCCTGGGATTCCTCAGAGCCTTCAGAATGCCTGCGCCATTATGCCCTGTATCTATCCTCCGAAGGTTCCTTTGATTCCACCGAGGGCATGGCACCTTTTTCTGAGGTGAAAGAAAATAAAGCCCTTCTTTCGGGCCTTGCCAATCACGAGACCGTCCATGTGGCCCTTGTGGCGGTGAACATCTCCCGCGGCCACAATCCTTACGTGCAGAGCCTTGCCCTCACCCCCAGACCCGATGAAACGGGGCCTGTCATTTCCGATGTAAAATTCGGTTCGGATCTTCTGGAAGAAGGCGATGCACTGAGCCGTTCGGGGCTTCTCAGCCTTAAGGCCGAGGATGTGTCCGGCGTAAGCCGTGTGGCCTTTTACCTCAATGGCGTTCTCCGGCACACGGCCTTTGGCGCGCCCTATGGCTGGCAGGTGGATATCTATGGGCTGGAAGAGGGGAGCCATGTCCTCAAAATCGTCGCCTGGGACAGTTTCGGTAACAGCACAAGCCTTGTAAAAAACATCCGCGTGGAGCTGGCCTTACCCGCAGCACCGGTGTTCACAAAGCCCGCAAACGGCTGGATCACCCATGCGCCCCTGGTGCTCTTTGGGGGCCGGAGCGAGCCTGATACCCGTGTTCAGCTTTATCTGGGAGAGACGCCCTTCGGAGATCTTTTAGATGTGGACAGAAGGGGAGCTTTTTCTGCAGGCCTCACCCTTGCGCCGGGTGTGCACCTTGTCCGTGCCGCAGCCCTCAACGCCGCAGGCAGAGGGCCTTTGAGTGCTGCCCTTCAGGTGGAGGTGGATACAAGCCTTCCTTCGGCTCCTGTGAACCTGAAGGCAGAAGCCCTTGAAGCCGGTGTCATGCGCCTTTCCTGGAGTGCAGGGCCTGGAGATCCGCCTTCGGGTTTCAACCTTTATCGCAGTGCAGCACCCTTTACGGAGCTTGCCCAGGCCCAAAAGGTGAACACTAAAATCATTGCCGGTCCGGGTCACAGGGACATGCCCGCCCAAGACGGGGCCTGGTTCTACAGGGGCACGGCCCTGAACAAGGCTGGCAATGAAAGTGCCCCATCCGAGCCCGCCTCGGGGATTTCTGACAGCAAAGGGCCGAGGGCCCGTGTGAGCTATGCTCATGGCGTATGTGGAAAAATATTCAAGGCTGTTGGCGTAGCCATGCCACAGGCAATTTGCGAAATATAAAAAAGAGCGTTTTGGGAAAACAGGATGGCAGGTGGTGCCAAAGGTTTGATGTTGCTTTTTATCGTGCTGAATTCATTGGATTATTGAAATTGAACTGTAGAAGATGAGTATGGCGTCTGGGGCCGCATCATCCTCGATACGAATCCTGGATTCCAGCCCTTCGGCTTTGCAGGGGGCCCACCGACGTCCGTTTTACCCAAAGAATGAAAACGATATTGCTACAGCTTATGACTCTCTAATAAATTCTGAAGATAAGCCCCAATTTCATAGGAGAAATGCAAGAGAATGCCAGAAAATACAATAAACAGAGAAGTAGGCTGCATGAGGATGTGAAAACCCCGGGCCTTGATCAGAATAAGAATAGGCAGTATGAACAGAAAAAAGACTACAAGAGGGGAAATAAAATCACTAAAAATATTCATAAACGATGGATTCTGGGTAGCAATAGCCCAAAGAGAAAAATAGATAAGGAGGTGAATGATGATATCCACTCCCCTTTCATATTTTATCGGACCTCTTTTTTTCCAGGTCAAAAGTGCGATCACTTCACGCACCAATTCTTGAGCAGCTTCCTTCACAGCAAAAAAGATACCAATAAAAGATGTGAATAGGGCCAGAATAACAAAAAGCTCCCCCAAGTTGGCAATTTGCGGTGAAAGTCCCTCCTTATAGCTTAAAATTGTCAGGCTGTTCAGATTTTCCTTAATGGCATGGGCGAGCTCCTCTGGGGTTAAAGAAAGGCTGCATGAAAAAACAAAAAAAAGTATAAAAAACCAAAGCAGCATCGATGTAATGAAAATAGCTGACTGAAGTCGCATGCGCGTTTTAAGAGGCCGTACACCAGGATGGCTTCGAAAGGCAATCACCATGGAGGATATGGCAGGAAAAAAAACTAAAGAGAGGACCAAGATTGGCAGAATCCGGAGGGCTTCCGCTGCAAGGTCGTGCAACTCGGGAAGCTGATAAAATATGGAATAATCCCAGAGAGGTACCAGGGAAATGGAAATACCGAAAAGAATAATTATCAGCACTAAAGAAAAAAAACTCATAAAGGTAAGCATGATTTTTTTGTTTATCATCTGAACTAGGGCAAAAACTAAAAGAATAATGATAATTAAAATGTTGTTCTGTGCCCAGTTGATATTCATTAAACTGAACTGTGGTATATGGGGGCCGATACTGGCATTCAGTCCCATTGCATAGGACAGAAGAATTGTATAAAAAGTAATAAGAAAGGCCAATATAATCAAGAGGCCGAAAATTCTTCCCATAAAGTGGCCAACCACCCCCGCATAATTTTGAGGGCTTATTTCCAGTAGAAGGAGAGTGACCACATAACTATGGGAGTAATAAATGATGGGAAAAATGAAAAGCGAAAGAAGAACAAAGGCCCAAATTCCCGAACTGCCTGCCTGAAGGGGCAGGTACAGAATACCCGCACCGACGGCAGTCCCAAAAAGTGTCAGAATCCAGGGAAGAGCTTTTTCTTCCCGCCCCCTATTTTCAACTTGAGAACCAGCCATTCTTTAACTCCTTATATGCCTGAAAGTCAAATTCAAGCCACCTGGACAGTAAAAAAAACATAAAAATGAACCGTGTTAACGGGTAGAAAAAGTCCCAGCTTCAATTTCCAAGTGTGAATCACGCTGCCATGGGATAACATTCATCATGGTTCCATCAGGAGCATGGGGTCTGATATAATCAGAGACCCGTCATTTCAAACCAGGAATACTGATTTTTTAGTTGGTGACAGAGATTACCTTGCACTTTCATCATGTGGGTATGCGGCCCGATCCGGGTATACGCCAGTAATATTTCATCGTCGTCTTGAAAGAAAAACTTTTTTTAATCAGCCTGATCAGCGTACCCTTTACCCACGGAAGACAAAAGCGATCGGGATTTTTAAGGAAAGATCCCTCCATGACATTTTGGATTTCCTCTTCATTTCCGCCAAGTAAAAGGTCACGGAAAGAAAAAAGGGTTTCTGGTAAACTCTTTGCTTCATCGGGCATCCAATAATCAGAAACCTTATCCCGCAGCAGATGGGCGTACTGGTCCATGTGGTGAATAAAATTGTCTTTTTCCCCAAGACGCAAAAAAGCCTCGGCAGTCTTGGCAGCCATGAACTTCAATGTGTGATCATGGGGGAGCATTCGGATACTCGCGATGCCGTTGTTCCGGATGAGGCGCAATTTGCTCACAGGACTGAGAAAAACACTTCTTTCAATGGCTATGACATAATTGGATACGGCAAAGAGCTGACATGCTTTATGGCTTTTCCAGCTGGCAAACCACCTGCGGGCCCTGTCGTTTGAATACAGGGATTCTGAATCCAGTATGGCATGTCCAACAACCTGCCAGATATCCGTATGCTGATGGCATAGAATTTTATTTTTTTCTGCACAGTCAAGGACTATTGATTTTTCACCTAAGGTATTCAGGGTATCCAGAATAATAGAGGTATAGAGCCCATTTTCCGTATCCCGGGAAAGGGATTTTTCTAAAAGAGCCTGAAGATACACGACTTGAGGTAGATATGAACTATTTTGTCCCGAAGCAGGTTCATAGAGTATATTCAGATTGAGAAGTGCAAGGCGGAAAATCTCTGTGGGCAAAGGAGATGCTTTTTTCCATTCAGCAAGGGCATAACGGATCAGGTCCTTCATCAGATTATGCTTTTTAAAAGCATCCCAGATATACTTATGGCACCAGTCACAGGCTCCGGTAGAATAATGCCAAAGATCTCGAACGACTTCAAAAGCTTTGGATACCTTTGATTGTTCAAGATAAAATGCAGCTGCCCGTGCCTGAACATAGGGGGAGTCTCTGTTAAAGATCAGCATTTTTTCAAGAATTTTGCCTGCAGAATCAAAATCCTGTCTTCCCATAAGAAGATCAAATCGTTGGGAGTGAAGGTGTTTATTTTGTGGAAAGCGGTTAAGAATTTTCAGCCAGTCATTATCCATGTCTGGCTCCAGGATGCCGGCTTCTTCAAGAATAGCAAGACGATCCCCTGCAAAATCAGGGCAATCCATCATGACAGAATGGTCATCCTGTAAAATGGCTCCGGCCAGAGACCAGTCTTCATCTTCACGAATCCATTCAAGGAGGGTGCGCCAGCCCCACTGATGCAGGGGGCAGTGCCTCAAAAATTCGCAGAGACTTTCCTTTGCTTCTTCCTTCTGGCCCGATCTTCTTGTAAGCCAGGCAGAACGCACTTCAATATCTTTGTGTGTGGACTGTATCATCTTCTGATCTTCAAGGAGATTGCGGGCCTCAGAAAAACGGTGCTGAGTCGCCAGTAGTTTTGCAAGGCTGTCAGCGGCCTTCCAGTATCCAGGGTTGTATCTCAGGGAAGCACGGTAGCAGGTTTCCACCTCTTCCATATCGGAAAGATGCCGACTCCTCCATAGGGAGGCACCATATATTTCCCATGAAACAGCTCCCTCCGGATAAGCCTTGAGTCCTTTTTTGGCGAGATCCACAGCAAGTTCGTCATGGCCGTAGTCAAAGAGCATATCTATTAAACGGTTGCGAAGGTTCAGATTCTCAGAAAGTATATCCATGCATTGCTTAACGCTATCTAAGGCCTCGTCCTTTCGTCCCATGCGCAATAACAGAAGGCAATACTCATATCGTAAATTTTCGTCAAGTGGCGAAGTTTTTATGCCATCGGAAAGAATGGCGCAGGCCTTTTCATCTTCCCCCTGCTTGCGCCAATAAAAGGCCATGTCCGCCCTGACAGAGGCGTTGAGGGGAAAACTCCTGAGAATTCGGTCTGCTACGGAAAACCATTTTTCCTCATCCAGAAGAACCCGATAAGCATGGGCGAGGGACAACTGAAGATCAAAATGGCTGGGGAAACGATGGATTCCCTCCTCAAGCATGGCCACTGCACGCTCGGCGTCCTTCCGCCCCTTTCCGTATTCAAGTAAAAGATCCGCTTTGGCCTTAACCACTTCCGGATCATCGGGAAACTTTTCAAGCCACCTGTCCACAATGGGGTGTGTCGCTTCAGCACCGAAACGCGATGCATGCATGAACAAAATTTCCCGTGCTGCAACGAGAAAACCTGAACAGCGGAACAGATGTTTTTCGAGCAGGTAAAAAATATCTTTTTGTTTTTTATCGGAAAAATTCCGGGACCAATCCCATATCCGGCGGCTTGCCCACATATACTCGGTTTCCAGTTCCAGAGCAGACAAAGCCTGATCAACGGCCCCTTCATAATCCTGCTCCAGTGCCTTTATTTCCGCTAGAATCATGGAGAAAACTGGATGATCCGGCGAAAGTTCACGGCATTGCGCCACAATTCGATCCAGTTCTTCCTGTATGGCTTTGCCCTTTTCTTCGGCATGACGGATCTCCGGTTCATTGAGCAGGCAGAATGCCAGTTCACGATGGGCCCAGGCATCATAAGGGTTCCGTCGAATCCGACTGCGAAGCAGTGCAGTCTGTTCTGTGCGACGATCCAGAGCGGCTAGCCATTCATAGTAAATGTTTTCTATATAATCATTATCCGGATGCTCCTGCATTCTTTTTTCCGCAAGGACAAGGGTACTTTTCCGGCCTTGGATCTGGCTGGTTATGAATAGATGGTTGCGGAGATTTTCAAGATTATCCGGTTCCTCGTCCATCAATTTTTCGCTTATGTCAAGGGCAGTAACCCAGTCTCCATTTTTTTGCCAACAGTCCATGGCTGTTGTGTAGAAAAGAGTAATGTTTCCTGTCTGCTTAACGGCCTGGAGTGCTTCCTCCGCCCTTTCCCACAGCCCCATCCTGGACCAGAATCTCGCAGCAAAGGAATGAAGATGGGGGTTGTCCGGATTTTTCTGACAGGCGATTTCCAGTTCTTCCACCGCCCTATCCGGGTATCCGTAATCTTCAAGGGCTTCTACCAGTGTGGAATACACCCTTTCATGCCCCAGGCTGGACGCTTTTTCTGCTCTTTTCCGTAAATACACAAGACCGGTATCCCTGCTTCCGTTTTTCGCCAGTGCATCACAATAGGTTCGGGCATAGTGGTTATTATCCGGTTCAAGATAGGTGGCGCAGTAATAGGGCAGAAGGCTTTGGGCATAATTTCCCATACGCCATTCCACATCTCCCAGCAGATAGTAGCTATCTGCATGAAAAGGTTCTCTGCTCAGGGATTCCATGATTAACAATTTGGTTTTTTCGTGACTCTTTTTGCTCAAACGGACAAGATCCGAATACCATGTCACATATTCTGACGGAGTATAGTGCCGCTTTTCCGTGGTATGGGGGGTTTCTGTTTTTTTTAGTAATACCAGATCTTTCAGTATGGTGATCTGGCCAGACGCATTCCCTGTCCGGTTAAAATTCCGAAGCAGATCATTTTTAATCAGTTCGCAGTCAGGCCACTCCGAGAGTATTTTTTTCTGAATCTCAATGGCTCTGCCTGGCTGCCCCGTATTGCCAAGATGGATACTTTCCAGCCTGAGGGAAAGGGGGTGTTCCGGAAACTGCATTTGCATGGTTTTAAGCACCAGGCCAGCAGCCTTGATCCCATCGGTCTCAGCAGCCTTGTAATAGTCCAGGAAAACCGAGAAGGGTCCCCAGGCTTCCAGAGGGATCTGGCTGAGTTCAGCCTTGCGTCCTTCAGGTACCATGGCAATGCACTCCGGTCCAAAGGGAGCCTCATGCAGGGCAATATCCCTGATCAGCATCCTTTCCAGATGTATTTGACCAGGATCATGCAAGATTAAAACATCGGCTGAAGTATCCAGCCCAACTGCCACCATCGTATGGCCGGAGTCCATCTTTCTTCGGGTAAAGATAAAGGGGATACCACTTTCAAGAAGACTCCTGATGATGGACTCCTCTGCAATAAAGGGCTTGACTGCAACTCCTCTGGCCTCCAGCCAGTCCCGGATATGCCATATGGCAGTGCCATGGAATGTGATATTTTGGGAAAGAGTATCCATATCAATATTTAAGCCAAGACCTGCAAGAATTGAGGCTACAGATGCTGGTAAGCATGTATTGTGGGTCTGGAATACGGGCGCATACGGAACCGTCACGTTTATGCTTTTTGGATTTTGTTCATAATTGGTCAGGACAGCCTCATAAAATGGATGCTGAACAGCCTCTTTTTCAGCCTGCATGGCAGCCCTGTCATTGAGCAGCCAGGCGATGTTAATGCGGACCATGGCAAAATCATTTTTCAGCTTATCATCGGCCAGGGGTGCAAGTCTTTCAAGCTCCTTAAGCGATACTATGGCTTTTGATAGCATGGTATAACGTTCTTCTTCCGGCAGTCTTTCTGTCCAGACACAGAGATATCGCAACCCAGCCATCAGAGTTTCATAGGATTGGCCAAGCACTGCAACAGACATAATCTGTCTTACGGCCTTTTCAGCTAAACCCTTCCGGGAATAAATGTGACCAAGTAGAGCTGCTGTCTGAGGGTGACCTGGTGATATTTCCCAGCTTTTCCGGATGGAATCAAAGGCCCTGTCCAGCTGATCCGCCAGAAGCCATACTTCTGCCTCGCATGCCATTACCCGGCTTTTTTCCTGTTCCTGCTCAAAAGCAGTTTTAAGGCATGTTTCGGCCCGATCAAAATCTCTGGCCCGTGCATATATCCGTGCCATCCATGAATACCAGATAGCTTTATCATCCTGCCTTTCCAGGCTGTCATGTGAAAACTCCTCCAAAATCTTAAGTTGGGACAGCATGTTATCCGTTTTTTTGTTCCCATACAAAAGAACCAGGGGATAGCCAGGATACTGTTCATAAGCAAGCCCATAGAAGGTCTCAAGTAGGGTGGTGCTGCCAAGTTGACCGGCAAGCCTTCCGAGCAGCATCATGTGACGTACACTCAGGCCTTTATGTTTTTCTGGTTCATGGATTTCATCCCGGACAAGGGCATAGGCATCCAGATAAAGGTTTTTATTATAAAGATCTTCCACTTGATCCAGTTTTGCTAAAAAATCATACGACATACGATTTCACTCCTCCAGCCCAAATTTGAACATGTGTAATCCCGATTAAAAACTTCAAATCGCAGTGTGTGATAATTGAACCTGAGACCCCCAGTCTGTTTCTGAAATTTCGAAATCAGAAAAAGCTTCTCAGCAGTCTTACAGCATGGGCCCGAAGGGAGCAGGGGATGTGTGGCTTTCTCTGCAGTTACTAACAAGTAACCCACACCGCGTTATGGCGTTTTGTCATAAAGTAATTTGTCAAGTTACTCAGAAGCAGCTCATGCCCTGTTAGTGCATCTTGTCGTAGAGTAACTTGTGCCGGATTTAAACTCATTTCGATCAGTGATGGATCATTGGTTGTTTCTTAATATTCTGAATTAAAAGAACTAAATTTAAGTTGTCCAGAAGAAGACCGAAACCCAATAAGCAAAGCATCCGCTGTTTCAGGTCTGACCACAGCAATCAGGCATTTTTATCTACGTCGAGTTCGGGTGGGAAATGAACTTTTTTTATATGTACAAAAAGCTGTTATTGATGATTTCTCCACTTGTTATAATATACAGATGGGTTTCATGCAACTTTTGAGTGGTTTGAATTTGATTTTTTAAATCAGGTGCTTAAAAAAAGTAATTATCCATTACTGGTCAAAATGAGTTTGAATTTGATAGCAAGTTACTCTATGAGACAAGATGCCGTAACAGAGCGTGGGCTGCTATTAAGGAGTAAGCAAAAGGCGGGCCATTTGAAAAAGCCATTTTTTAACCGTTCCACAGCGTTTGTAGTGCCGTTTAGTGTCGTTTTTGGACTTTTTTTGTCGGGGTATGTTGGGGGATACACAGAGAAGTCATCAAGCAGATGGACGTTTAGGATTCATGGTCTTCAAAGAGATTTTGATCTGATACCAGGTTCTTATCTCTCCGGTTGCGGCCGGCATAATCACGCAGGGGCATTCCTCGTATTGATCTGGGTATTGACTGGGTATGATGCAGAAACAGCATAGCATTTTATCTTTCTTTGTGAGGATGTCTGGATTCAGTAAATACCTTCCATTCTGGCAGCAGATAAGTCGGTTTAGATGAGCTTGGGGCCTAGGTTGGTGGTGGATGCAGGACAAAAGCGATATGCGCTCTGGTGATATCTTCGAGGCGTTGCATGCCACGTCATACGGTAACAGTACCAGGTTCGCCATCGGATTTACGATAAAATAAAACCCAAAGTGGCAACCGTAATTACGGCTTTACGAAGTGGGGGTGGTTTATCCGGGACTACAGGTGACTGATTGATAAGCCAACAGGTATAATGTCTTGTCTTTTATTTCAATTTAAAAAACAGATCGTAACTGTTCAGCACAATTTTCCTTTGACAAATCGAATACCTTCAATCAGATACATAGACAATTTGCGTATTTTCTAACGATTTGATAAATGGGTAAAAAATTACATGCCTTATTTTGTGTTTTGCGGCAGCCTTGATATGGCTACGCTAAATGTTAACAGAGCCTAAAGCATCCGTCTTTTTGAAAGGTCGGTTCCATGTCAGGTCCACAGTCCGCAGAACAGTCCCTTTTTTCCTTTGAGTTTATTCTGTTAAGTTTTATTGCTTTTCTGGCCTTTTGCAACATTTCCATGTTTTACGGCTTCAATGCCTATCTGGAACAAGCGGGCGTGCCTGCGGTCTGGCGTGGGATATTGATCAGTCTGGAGCCCTTTACGGCCTTTGCCCTGAGGCCCCTTGTCAGCACCTTTATTTCTCCCCGTAACGCCATCAGAATCATGGGGCTGGGGCTTCTCATTCTGGCCCTTTCCCTTGGGGGATACGCCCTTGCTCAGGATCTCCGCCATCTGGTTCTGGTAAGAGTCTGCCATGGTCTGGGGTTTGTGCTGCTGGTTTCCGCAGTGATCCATGTGCTGGTTCTGTTGATCCCCAAAAAAAGAAGCGGTCAGGGTTTTGGGGTGTTTACGGTCATGACCCTTCTGCCCTACGCCATTTTGCCGCCTCTCATGGAAAGGCTTCTGCCCTGGGCGCAAAGTGAGGTGAACATTTACGTGCTGGGTGCACCCCTTTTTCTTGCAGCCCTCCTGCTCCTGATTCCCCTTTCTTTCCGCCTGAAAAAACGATGGGTGAGTCTGCCCGCTGAAGCCATGAAAAAGCCGGGATTTCAGGATATGGTTTCAGGCCTGAAGCATCCCGGCGTTCTCTCCCTTCTCTGGGTGAACTTTCTGGTTTTTACGGCAACTACCATGGTCTTTTTTTACATGAAAGATCACCTTTTACGTCTGGGGGCTTCCAATCCGGGGCTTTTTTTCACCCTGACAACGGCGGCCACCCTTTTGGTGCGTATTTTTTGCGGAAAGCTCATGGACGGCATCAACCGGGCCGGGATGCTGCTTTCTTTTCTCTGTCTTCTGGCCTTCAGCCTCTGCTTTTTTTCCCTTTCCACAGCGCCTGTTCTGGTTTTGGGACTGGCCCTTTTTTACGGCATGGTCATCGGTTTTCTCATGCCCCAGCTCAATGCCTTCATGTTTGACATCTCCCCTGTGCATCTCAAAGGGATGAACAGCAATCTCATGCTCTTTGCTATGGACGGAGGGTTTTTCATGGGGCCGCTTCTGGCAGGATTTCTCCTCGGAGCAGGCGTTTCTTATGCCGGTCTTTTTTCCCTTTTTGCCCTGCTTCCGGCTATGGGAATGCTTTGGATCTGGTCCATACGGCGGCTGGCGGCCCCATGAAAGTCAGGGAGATATCAGTCCCTGCGGGTGGCCTCCCTGTCCTTTAATATGGTGGCCAGAATGCTTTCCGACCGTTCTCCATGTACCTTGATGCCTTCAATATTGGGTTCATGGAGAAGTTTCTGCATGAGAATGCCGTCGTTTCCGTACCAGCAGGGCAGGGCACTGCCAAGGAAATAGGCCTGATGACGGAGAATTTCTATGGCTGTAACCACCTCCGGCCTGCTGAGATCCAAAAAGACCTGAATCACGGTGCAGCCCTGATCCACAGCCTCATTTTCCTTTTTTTTCAGGATATCCACGAAATCCATGCCCAGCTCAAGGAAGGTGAAGCGGGCCACACCTGCGTCTGGATAGAGGCTTTCCGTGAGTCTGCTTTGCGTATCCGTCAGGGGAGATGAGGCCACAACAAAATCCCTTGAAAGACTGAGGCCTTCATAGAAAGAGGGCAGGATGTCGGCATAGGCGGGATGGAGATGCACCCTGCGGTGTTCGCTATCCTTCACTTTGAAGCCGATCAGGGCCGAAACCCTTCCGGAACTGCTTTTTTCCATTTCATAGGCATCGGCTGGCATGAGATCGATTTCCATACCTGTGAAGACATAACCCAGACGGATTCCGGCCTTTTGCATGAAGACATGGTTGCAGACCGCTTCTCCCCAGAGATTGTGCAGTCCTTTTTCCGGATAAATCCTGCTGTGGGCAAGGCCCATGGTTTTTCCCATAATATCCTGATTGCGGAGTTCTTTGAGTACAATGGCCTGTCCTTCCTCGTAGAGATCCCTGTTGGGCGGGTCGGAGCGGTAAACGGCTGTCTGCCCCACCACCCGGCCATCAAGGATGGCAAGCACCCGAAAAAAATCCCCGGCTTCCTGGGCCGCAAGGATGGCTTCGGGGTCATAGACACTGGCAACGGGGTAATGGTCGCCATACACGGCCCGGTAAAGCTCCACAACACCGGGGGCATCATCTTTTTGCATGAGACGAATCTGAAGATCCATGGTCTGTTCCTTTCATGGAATGGGGGATGGATGGGCGGATCTGCCGGAGGGTGGACATGGGGAGTCGGAAAGTCTCTGCACAGGACAAAGCCTCCGGTAGGCTTCCGGTGTATCCATATCCTTTAGAATACCCGCATCCGGGCAGGGGATTTCAAGGACATCGCTTGTTTCAAGAAATTTTCTGAGCCCGCCTTTTCCGGAAAAAGCAAGAAGGCCGGGGATGAGTTCCGCACGGAGCAGGGGCGGATGTCCCCCTTCTCCCTGAAAGACGGGGATAAAGGCTTTTTTGTGGGGATGGGTTTCCATGGCATGCATCAGCGCCAGCAGGGTGGGGCAGGACACTAAGGGAATATCCACGGGATGGACAAAAAAGGCCTGCGTTTCCGGAGAAAGGGCTTCAAAACCCCTTTGCACCGAAGAAAACATCCCCTTTTCCGCTGCGGGATTGGGCAGGATGCGGGCGTCGAGATCCAGCGCCTCCAGGGCAGGGGTATTGTCTCCGCTGATCACGGTGATGGCATGAAGCCCTGCTTTTTTGTAGAGGGCAATGAGATGCTCCACCACGGTGTGCTTTCCGAAGGGAAGCCCTGCCTTGTCCTGGCCCATGCGGCTGGATTTTCCTGCGGCAAGGATAAGAACCGCACAGTCTTTTTTTGGATGTGGGCGGGCATTTTTCCTCACAGGCTTCCCTTCCTGCGAATGGCAATCATTTCCCCGAGAATGCTTACGGCAATTTCCCCCGGTGTCTGGGCCCCAATGGCAAGGCCCACGGGGCAGTGTACTCGGGACAGGACCTCATCCCCGAAACCTTCCGCCCGAAGCTTTGCAAAAAGGGCCTCGCGCTTACGGCGGCTGCCCACCATGCCGATGTAGCGGGCTTTGGTGTTTAAGGCCTGTTCCAGCACGAGGTGGTCATGGCTGTGGCCATAGGTGGCAATGAGAATCCAGGTGGAAGGGGTAATGGAAAGCCCCTCCATGCAGCCCTCAAAACTTTCGATGCTGTGGACGGGAACATTTTCAGGAAAGGAGATGCTCCCAAGGTAGTCGTTGCGGTCATCGAAGATGCCGGGGTCAAAGCCTGCGGCAAGGGCCATGGGGCAGAGGGCCTGTGCGATGTGACCGGCTCCGAAGATCAGGAGCCCGGCCTGGGGTTCGAGGCGGATGAAAAAGCTTTCCGATGAAGGCGGACTTTCTTCCCTTAAGAAAAAGGCGGGGCCTTCCAGTATGCGGATGCGGCAGGGAAAAGCTTTGGATCTTTTTTCAATTTCTTCTTTTCTTTCATGGGAAAAAGAAACCTGAAAACCGGTGGCTAGCCTTTCTCCCAGATCCTTCACAAGGTTTTCCATAAGGGAAAGCTCCGGGCCTGCCCCTTTTTTCAGGGGCAGAAGGAGGAGAGAAGCACTGCCGCCACAGGGCATTCCTGCCATCTCCGGTGTCAGACGGGCTTCCATGTGCCGGGCTTTTCCTTCTTCCATTGCTTGTCTGGCCTGGGCCATGGCCTCCAGCTCCAGTGCGCCGCCGCCCACACTGCCCTGTGTCTTGCCATCCCCTTTCACCAGCATGAGGGCCTTTTCACCGCCGGGCACAGAGCCTGTATGGGAGATGACTGCCACAAGGCAGGCAGAGGCTTTATCTTTAAGGATTTCCATGCAGGCACTAAGAATTTCCATGGCCGTCATGACCGCTCTCCTTTGTCATCAGAATCCCGGTAGAGGATCAGCCTTTGCAGCAGACTGGCGCTCACCTTTTTTCTGTAGTCCGCACTGGCCCGGATATCGCTGATGGGCTGTACCGCTTTTTGGGCGTAAAAGGCCGCTTCCTTGAGGCTTTCTTCCCGAAGGGGTTTTCCCATGAGGGCGGCTTCGGCTTCGGAAGAGCGGATGACCTTCGGCCCCACGCTGCCCCAGGCCAGACGGGCTTGTGTCACAAGGCCCTGTTCCATGCGGATGAGGGCAGCAAGGCTTGCCACGGCTATGGCCATGGCGTTGCGGTTGCCAACCTTCTCAAAGTGCTGGATGGGGGCATTTGGGGGGATGGGAATGCGGATGCGGTGCAGAAGCTCACCGGGCAAAAGCGCCGTACGGCCCGGACCTGTGATGAAGGCTTCCATGGAAAGGGTGCGCAGGCCTTTTTCCGAAAGCAGTTCCGGACGGGCTTCCAGCAGGAAGAGGGCGGGCAGGGTATCGCCTGCCGGAGATGCGGTGCAGAGATTGCCCCCGAGGGTGGCCATGTTCCGGAGGGCAGGTCCCCCCACGGAATCGGCTCCCTGGCAGAGCAGGGGCAGATGCTGGCGGGTCAGGGGATGGCTTGCCACTTCCTTTAGGGTGCAGGCGGCTCCAATGGAGATCTCATCTCCTTCTCTTAGGATATCTCCCATGCCCTCCATGCGTTCAAGGCCGATGAGGGGGGGCAGGGCTTTTTGTTTCTGACGCAGGGCCACCAGAAGATCCGTGCCGCCCGCCATGAACCGGGCTTCTGGATACGCCTTTACCATGGAAAGGAGCATTTCCTCTGTACGGGGAAAGAGAACGGGGTTCATGGCATCTCCTTTGGGGCTGTGAGTTTTTTTGCCGTATCTTCCACGGCATCGAGGATTTTCACATACCCTGTGCATCGGCAGAGGTTCCCCGAAAGGCTTTTGCGGATGTCTTCCCGATCCGCTTCGGGATGATTGCGCAGGAGAGCCAGGGCCGTCATTTCCATGCCGGGAATGCAGTAGCCGCACTGCACGGCTCCCTTTTCTTCAAAGGAGGTGATGAGCTTTTCTCCCACAGGATCTTTTTCAAGGCTTTCCACGGTTTCTATGTTGCGGCCTTCTAACTGGGCCGCCAGCATGAGGCAGGAGAGCATGGGAAAGCCGTCCACAAGCAGGGTGCAGGCCCCGCACTCACCGGTTCCGCAGCCTTCCTTGGTGCCCGTGAGGTGAAGGTCTTCCCGGAGAAGATCCACTACCCTGCGGCCGGGAGCGACGGACAGGGAAAGGGGACTGCCGTTCAGAAAAAAGGAGATGGGTGAATTTTCAGGGGGTTTTGACATGGGAAGATCTCCGGAAATATGGTTTTTATCTCTTATGTTTGCCGGAAGGGAGGTCTGGCTGGATTGCAGCTCTCATCGGTTTTCCAGACTCCCCAGCACGGCTTCGGCCATGATGGGCGCTTTGTGGATGCGTCTGCATCCCGCATCCCGCAGGGCGTTGGCAATGGCGGGCAAGGGGCCGTTCATGGCCACCTCACCGATGCCCTTCATGCCAAAGGGCCCGCTTTCCTCTTCCTCCACAGGCGGGGCAAGGGAGAGGATGTCCGGCAGATCGAGGCTCCCCGGCATGAGATAGGTGGTAAAATCTTTGGTCTTCACAACCCCTTTTTCTGTGATGAAATCCTCGTAGAGGGCATAGCCGATACCCTGGGCCACACCGCCCTGCACCTGCTGATCGAACATGGACGGATTGAGCACGGCCCCGCCGTCGGTGAGGGCGAGGTAATCCTTCACCTGCACCCTGCCTGTGAGGGTGTCCACCTCCACCCGCGCAAGGTGGGCACCGTAGCCGAAAATCACATGGGGAAAGCCGATGAAAAAGCCCCTGGACGTATCCGGCACCTCCCGGCACACCGGTGCGATGAACTGACCAAGGCAGACCCTTTCCTCAAGGCTCATGAAGGAAGCGAGCTGTTCCAGGGAAACCGAACGGCCGGAGGGTTCATGCCGCACCCGCCCCGGTTCCAGCACAAGCCCCTCATCATTCTGAAGAAAGAGGATGAGCCCCGCCCGGTTGATGAGGCGGCTTGCCAGCTCTTCGCAGGCGCTGATGAGGGCTTTTCCAAAGGTGTAGGTGGTGCGCCCTGCTGAGGAGGAACCGGAAGGATAGGCGCTGCGGGTATCGGGCTGGCGCAGGCTTAGGGCCTCGGCACTCTGGCGGAGGATGTGGCCTGCAATCTGCAAAAAGGCACTGCTGTTGCCCTGTCCCATGTCCGTTACGGCATTGTGGACAATGAAGTGTCCTTTCACGTCCATCTCGATTTTGGCGATGGCCGCGTCCCGCACCCCGCCTCCGTACCCTGCGGCATTGAAGACGGCGGCAAGGCCGGTTCCCCGGATGCAAAAGGGCGGGGCTTCCTTTTGCCATTGCCTACGGGTCTGCCAGAGGGGATGGTTCCGGATGCCTTCGAGGCAGGCGGCAAGGCTGGTGGAGGATTCCAGCAGCACGCCTGCGCCGTTGGTGTCTCCCCGGTGAAGGGCATTCCGGAGACGCAGCTCTAAGGGATCCTGCTTCAGCTTTTCCGCCAGCATGTCCATCATGGATTCAAAGGCAAAACTCACCTGACAGACCCCAAAGGCCCGCATGGCCCCGCCCGTGGGCGTATGGGTATGGACGCAGAAGCCTTCGGTGAGGTTGTGGGGGATGCGGTAGGGGCCTGCGGCGTGTTCCATGCCCAGTTCCATGACCTCCGGCCCCAGATGGGCGTAAGCGCCGGTGTCATACCAGAGCCTTGCATGGAGGCTGTGCAGACTGCCGTCGGCCAGCGCTCCCAGACGGTAGTGCATGCGGCAGGCATGGCGCTTGTAGCCCGCCACAAAGCTTTCCTCCCTTTCCCAGAGCATTTTGACGGAACGACCGGGGCAGTGCAGGGCCGCAAGGCCCAAGAGACACTGCACGGTGGCCCCGTCTTTTCCGCCAAAACCTCCGCCCAAGGAGGGGGCATGGATATGCACCTGCATGAAGGGAATCCCTAAGGCGTGGCTGATTTCTAAACGATCCCTGAAGGGCGACTGAGTGGAAACCTCCATGCGGAGGGTGCCGTCTTCCAGCAGGCAGGCCGTACCGGCTTCCGTTTCCAGAAAACCATGGGCCTGCACAGGCGTTTCAAACCAGCCTTCCACCACGGCGGCGCAGGCATCAAAATCGGGCTTTCCTTTTTGAATGGTGGCTTTTGCCAGCATATTTCCCGGTTTATCTTCGTGCACTAAAGGGGCATTTTCCGCCATGGCCTCATCCAGATCAAAGACACCGGGAGAGGGTTCGGCATGGATGCGGATACATGACATGGCGCTGCGGATGGCCTCTTTGTTTTCAGCAATGAGGAGGGCTACAGGATCTCCGCAGTAGCGGATGCGATCCTCCACAAGAACGGGCATGTCCTTATGGATGATGCCCTGACGGTTGGAGCCCGGTACGTCTTTGGCTGTGAGAATGGCCACGATACCGGGAATCTGTCGGGCTTCTTCCAGATCCAGCTCCAGAAGCCGTCCGCAGGGAAGGCCCGAGCGCAGGGCCTGGGCCAGAAGCAGGTTTTCTGGGAAAAGATCCGCCGCATAGGGTTCTCTGCCGCAGGCTTTGGCCCGGGCATCGCCTCTGGGAAGCGGGAGGCCGATGGTCATGGGGGAGCGGGATGGGGATTCAGTTGCGTTCCCGGATATTTGGGTGGGCATGGTTTCTCCCTGTTATTTGGGTTTCTGGCTCGATTTTCATGCATCGCTTGTTTCATCTGCAATAAACAGCAGTTGAAAAATCTGTCAGGAAAGCAGTCTGGGGTAGCCCCTTTCCTCCAGCACCTCTTCCAGCGCCACAGCAAAGTCTTCCATGAGGGGTTTTTCCCTTAAGGTGATGCGGATGTGGTTGGGGTAGCGGAAGCCCGTCATGGTGCGCACCATGTAGCCTTTGCGGATCAGTTTGCGGTAGGCCAGCTGATCATTGAAGGGCAGGCCCGCAATCAGGTAGTTGCCTTCCCCTGCAATGACATCAAGTCCCATCCCTTCCAGTCTGGTTTTCAGCCAGTTTTTGGATTCTTTCACCATCCGTTTTGTTTTTTCGATGTGCTCTTTGTCTCCGAAGGCGGCCATGGCCGCTTTCTGGGCCGCACTGTTGATGGAATACACAATGCGGGTGCGGCAGATGTCAAAGACCGGGTCTTTCTGGCCAATGAGGTATCCGATACGCAGGCCTGCAAGGCCGTACATCTTGGAAAAGGTCCGGAAGATGAGAAGATTCGGATGATCGTCAAGGAGGGTGAGGGCATCCGGGAAAGTTTCATCCTCTGCAAATTCGCAGTAGGCCTCGTCCACCACCACCATGGCCCGGCCATCCACGGCCTCCAGAAATTTTTGCAGGGTTTCTTTGTCCCAGAAGGTGCCCGTGGGGTTGTTGGGATTGCAGATGAAAAAAATCTTGGTGCGCTCATCCATGAAGGCCAGCATGGCTTCCGGGTCAAAGCCGTGATCCTTCATGGGTGTGAGCCTTGCTTGCACACCGGAAAATTCCGCCACCCATTCATACACGGCAAAGGTCTTGTCTGCGGTGATGATGTTGTCGCCTGCCTCGCAGTAGGCGGAAATGACAAACTGAATGATCTCGTTGGCCCCGTTGCCGCAGAGGATCTGATCCGGGGAAATTCCCAGTTTTTCGGCCATATGGCAGCGCAGGTCAAAGGCATCGCCGCTGGGATAAATGGCCATGTCCTTTGGGTTGAGAGATTGTATGGTTTCCATGGCCGCAGGGGGCGGGCCGAAGGGGTTTTCATTGTTGTTGAGGCGATGGAGAACGGGAATGCCGTAGGCCGCCATGAGATAGGAATCGGGTCTGGATGGGATATAGGGATCAATCTCCCGTATGAATTCCGGCACCAGCATGGAAGGATGCTTTTTCATGCGCATTCTCCTTTCTGCCCCATCCGGGCTTCGAGGATGAGAAGATCCCCGAGGCTTCCGCCTCCGGGAAGAAGCAGGGTGGGAGAAAAGCCTTTTTTGGAGAGAAGGGGCAGGAGGGAGGCTTCTTCTGTTTTTGCAAGGTCAAGATACATTTCGCATAAATTTATTCCTTCTTCCTGAAACCAGCACAGATGGGCCTCAAGGTTGGCTTCCATGTCTTCTCCTGCCAAAAGAGGGCGCATGCGGCATTTTTTTTCTTTTCTGTTGAGGGAGCTTGAAAAGACGCCGGGGCCTTTGGCTTCACAAGGGTTGGATTCCATGAGGATTTTTTTTCTGGGGAGATCCTGCCGGGTTACGGTGGTGTCAATGAAATCGGCGATGTTGGCTGTATAATGGAGAAGGCCGCCCGCATCATCGCAAAGGGGAAAGTGCCAGGCCGTCTTTGTGCCGGATGGAGCATGACCGCCTGCGGGGATGTAAAATTTTTCGGGAAAGCAGTCTTCGTCAAAAATCCTTGTCAGCACGCCGGAAAAGGGCTTGCGTCCCACCCGCTCTAAGCAGTGGCAGGCCAGATCTTCAGCCATGCGGCGTCTGTCTTTGTCCGTGAAGATAAAGGGACCATAGCCCCGGAGGAGGCGTCCTTCTTCGGGGATGCAGAAGGCGGCCCCTGCCACCTCACCGGATTCCGTTTCTGCCAAAGCCCCGAAAAGCTGGCCCTCTGCCGTAAGGGCGGCAAGCCTTGCCGGATGAAAGGTTTTTGTATCAGGGTTGATGCCTTTGATGTGATGAAAAAGCCGCTGACCGCAGGCTGCCATGGTTTCCGGTGTGGGCCGGATGAGGCGGTAGAAGCGGTGGGCCGCAAGGGGGGGAGCAAGGGGAACGGGCTGGTCAAAGACCTTTTCCACGGAAAAGGTCAGGTGCAGGCGGCGGCTTTCGTCTTTTTCTAAAGAGAAAAAGTCCACCCAGCGGCTGGCCAGCGCCAGCCCCAGACCGGAGGCATCTTTTTCAAGATCCGGCCGCCAGGCGAGGTTGAAGGCGGAAAGGTCCATATCCACAGGCGGGCA
>NZ_VLLC01000042.1 GCF_007830435.1 Desulfobotulus alkaliphilus
CACCTATTTCCATATGCTGCAGGGCAGCCACTCCGGAACGCACCGTCCGGAGAATCTCCCGGTTGATGGGGTGGGTATGGTCCCTTATCCAGGGCGTGGTATCGTATCTGGACCGGGCCTGCCAGGACCGGATGGCTTCCCATGCGGCATCGGAAAGGGGAAAGCTTTCATCCAGAAGAAATCCACCGCCCTCATAGGCAAGGGCAATGACCCGCGCACGTCTTTTTTCGTACTCATAGAGGGTGATGAACAGAGCATCCAGCGGCAGGAGATCTTTCATGTATAAAAAAGCATCATAAAGGGCCTGATCCAGATCCAGACTGCCACAGATGCGCCGGGTTACTTCTCGGAAATGTTCATGGCTGATTTTCACGACATATCATACCTTCCACGAATATTCGTTCCAACATAAACGATATATCGTCATACCCCTTCCCTGCCTTCTGCGCAAGAACTGATTTTATTGATAAAATAAAAGATGGCACATGAATAGCATTATTGCAGATACGGTTCCGCCTATTCAGATCATTTTTTTTTAAAAGAGAGGGTAAAATGAAATTCATCGAGACAGCAAAGATATACGGCCACTTAATCTCATTTTTAGCAACACAAAACCGGTTCAACCTGAGCTACCACCCCGGAGGGACAGATCGAAACCGGTTTATAACTGCTGCTGAAGCCGCAAAACAGATACCCGATGGATCGACAGTTATCTCCGTCGGTATGGCTGGCCATGCCAGATGCTCCATTCTTTTCAGGGCCATCAGAAACAGCTATTTAAAGGATAAAACACCAAAAGACTTAACCTGGATGACCGTCAGTGCCCAGGGCGGCAGGGGAAAGGCACCCGGAACAGTTGAGGAAGTTGCGGTTTCCGGCCTGATCAAGGAATATATCAGCGGGCATGTGGAAACAGCGCACAAACAGCTTGAAATGGGTGCCAATAAAGAGATTGAAATCCACATCCTGCCCCAGGGTGAAATAACACGAATTTTACACAACCAGTCTGAAGGTAACGCCACCTGCCTGAGCAGCATCGGCATCGGCACCTTTCTTGACCCTGATCTTGGAGGCAATACGGCTGCAACCCCGCACAGCACCAAATCCTATGTGAAGAAAAACGGAGATTTACTGGAGTACTCTCTGCCGAAAATCAATGTCGCTCTTTTCAATGCCCCTTATGCAGATAATGAAGGCAACATCTATTTCAAAAACGCCTCGGCCATCACAGAAATCCGTGAAGCTGCACTTGCTGCAAAATACAATGGCGGAAAAGTCATTGCCACGGTGTCACAAATTATTGAAAAAGATGAAGCATCCATCAGTCTGCCGTCAAAACATGTCAGTCATATTGTTGTGAACCCTGCCAATGAGCAGACGGCAAGCATCAAACAAAGGAAATACTGGCCGATGTTCACTGAGGGGGCCAAGGAGTGCATGGAAAAATCCATTGCTAAAATGAATACAATCAACAGCATCACCTCATACTCTCCTAAGCGTGGCCCCGTTGACAATATCCTTGCCAGAATGGCGGCATCCTTATTTGTCAAGGTGGCTCAAAAAGGCAATCTTGTAAATTTGGGGATTGGACTGCCGGAAGAAGTCGGTCGCCTTGTCTATGAAGGGGGGCTCTTTGATGATTTTACCTTCTCCTCTGAAACCGGCGTTTATGGGGGACTTCCGGCATCCGGTCTCTTTTTCGGCGGTGCAATCAACCCTCAGAAAATGTACAGTTCCGCATGGATATTCAATCATTATAAAACCAGTCTTGATATTACGGTATTGGGAACACTTCAGGTCGATTCCAAGGGCAATGTCAATGTGTCCAAACGGGGTGAAGGTGTCAAAAACTATGTCGGCCCCGGCGGATTCATGAATATTGCCGACAGCGCAAAAACGATTATCTTCATCGGCAGCTGGATGGCAAAGGCGGAGTTTAAACTTAAAGACGGTAAACTGACCCTTATCAAAAAAGGAATCCCGAAATTTGTTGATGAGGTACTTGAGGTAACATTCAATGCCCAAGCTGCATTGGAAAAAGGCAAAACGGTCTATTATGTAACCACTGTCGGTATTTTTAAATTGACTGAAAAGGGCCCTGAACTGATTCAGGTTATGCCGGGCATTGATGTTCAAAGGGATATTCTGGAGGCCTCAACGGCAAAAATTCAGATCTCAGAAAATCTTGAACTGGTTTCTGAAAGCATTGCCACCGGGCATGGCTATAAACTTGCCTGGGATTAAAGCAAAAAAGCAGTACAGCATTTTTTTGCTGTACTGCTGAGTTCAGGCAAGCTCCCATTCAAAACCACTGATATTACGTTCGTCTCTGCTGAAAGCCACGGCAATGAGGTAGACGGCTTCCAATAATACTCTGCCCAAAGGATACACGAATCACAGGATAAACCTGTCCCCAGTCCCGCTTATTTTCCAGCCACAGCCCCTGAAACAGGTTTCGGTTTCCCTCAAAGGCTTCTTTTAATGTATCTACCATCAAGGATTTACCAAAGCGCCCCGGTCTGGAAAGAAAATAATATTTGCCTGTTTTTTTAAGATCATGCACAAACATGGATTTATCCACATAGGCATACCCATTCCCAATGATCTCCCTTAAATGACTGATCCCGATGGGCAGTTTTTTCATCATCACATCTCCATCATCAAATGCCGCCATCAAGCCCCCGGCTTCCGTCATGGGGATATGGGACGACGGTTTTGAATTCTGTTTTTTAAACCCTGCCTTGAAATATATCGATAAACATTTAATATAAAAATAATATTTTATGCCTTTTGGTTCATATGAATTCCATGTAATATGGTATTATAATAAGGGTGGCAAGTATTGGAAAAAGCCGTTGCAAAATACCTCAATAAGAATAGCCGATGACTGAAACGTTCACACATGGGATACCGATGATAACAGCTATGGGCAGAATCTATAGAATACGTTACATAACCTTGGCTTGTTGTTTTTTTGCAGCAGCTTTCTCATTCAGCATTTTCAATATATCAAATGCATCCAGTAATTTGGGCATATCAGATCCAACAAAGTTCATGGAAATTCCAGCCAATCCGGCTTTGCTGGAAAAAATACGCTCAGGAGGTTATGTTCTGTACATGCGCCACGGCCGGACAGACCCCCATCAGCCAGACCAGGTGCCCATAGATCTTGAAGATTGTGCCACCCAGCGCCCTTTGATTGATCAGGGCCGCGCCGAGATCATTATGGTGGGCAAGGCTTTACGCAGGGCCGGTATCCCCATTTCCACAGTGCTGGTCAGCCCCTTGTGCAGGGCAGTAGAGTCTGCACTTCTGGCCTTTGGGCCAGACTTTCAGGTTGAAAACAAACTCATGTACACAGCACACCTTACGAGCAGGCAGAAATTACCGATCATAGCAAGAACCCTGGAACTGATCGCCACTCCGGTGAGCGAACCAGAACAAAACCGGATGCTGGTGGCACATGCACCGAACTTAGCGGACATAATGGGTTATTTTCCTGAACGCGAAGGTACGGTAATTGTATTCAGGCCTCTGGGAAACGGAAAATACGAATATATAGCAAGTATACTCCCTGAGGACTGGGATGGATTGCTGGATTACCAATAGGATCTGATATCATGAAAAATTTTTTAAGCAGACCAGCCATGCTCCCCATCCCTCTTCTGTTAATGGCATTATGTGGAACATTCATTTTTTATACTTCACTGCAAAAAATCAAGCATGAGACTGAAAAAATCCAGGCCAAGAGACTTGATTCTCTCACCCTTATTCTGCAGGCAAATGCGCTGAATGAAGATATTGTAAATAAACATCAAGAAGTAAATCAGGCATTATTATCTGCTAAAAAAAGAAACGCAACGTCCATGGAACTCTATGCGTTTCACTCTGAATTTGTTGATTCAATTGAAGAATTTAAAAAAAGACTTCGGCTTTTAACCGCGCATGATTATCTCAGTCATCATCTTTTGGTCATTGAAACTTTATGGAATGAATTCCATAAGTACAGCTCTTTTATGATCATGGCTACGGACATCATAGCCATAGAACAGGCCATGGCTGAAAAATACCTCTATGAAGCCCAAAATCACTACATTCAGTTTTCCCTGCACTTACAAGAAGCCAGAAGCGCTCTAACAAACAGAGCCTATGAAATCGACCAGAAAGGAGACACCCTGAGGGATGAGATTTACTCCCGAACTATATGGAGTGGTCTGATGGCCATGTTTACTTTTTTTGCAGTGATGACCGTATTTGCCAAGGCCATCAACAACAAAATTGTGGACTTAATTCAACAGGCCAAACAGGCCACCATGGCAAAATCAGAATTTCTGGCCAACATGAGCCATGAAATCCGCACCCCCATGAACGGCGTCATCGGGATGACAGGCCTGCTGATGGATACGGATCTTTCAAAGGAACAGCGGCACTATGCCGCAACCATCCATTCCAGCGGGAAGGCCCTGCTTTCTCTCATCAACGACATTCTGGATTTTTCCAAGATAGAATCCGGCAACCTTGAACTGGAAATTCTTCCCTTCAGTCTCCGGTCCATGCTGGATGATCTGGCTGCCATGATGGGTGTGAAGGCAGACGAAAAAAATCTGGAGCTGATATTTTTTGTGGAAGAAAATGTGCCTGACAGCCTGAAAGGAGATCCGGGACGATTGAGGCAGATACTGACCAACCTTGTGGGCAATGCCATTAAATTCACCCATGAAGGAGAGGTCCTGGTGCATGTGAGCCGGATACATTCTGAAGAACCCGATCTGGCGCTTTGCTTCAGGGTTCAGGATACGGGAATCGGCATACCCGAAGAAAAAACAAGCCGTCTGTTTCAAAAATTCTCTCAGGTGGATGCATCCATTACAAGGGAGTTCGGCGGAACCGGTCTGGGCCTTGCCATCTCAAAGCAACTGGCAGCTCTCATGGGTGGAGAAATGCATGTGCAAAGTAAAGAAGGGCTGGGATCTGTCTTCTCCTTCACCACAAAACTTGAAAAAGCAGGGGATATAAGCCAAGAAGAGATGGATGTTGCCAACCTGAAGGGGGTACGGGTACTGATTGTGGATGACAATGCCACCAATAGGGAAATCCTGCGCATCCGCCTTGAGTCAAAGGGCATGGTCGTAGATGAGGCAAAAAGCGGTCCCGATGCCCTCTCCCTCCTCTATGAAGCACGGGAAAAAGACCAGCCCTATCCCATAGCCATTCTGGATATGCAGATGCCGGGAATGGATGGTGAAACCCTGGGGCGTGCCATCAGAAAAGAGAATGGGCTGGATAAAACCCGTCTTGTCATGATGACTTCCGCAAGCCGGTACGGAGATGGGGCAAGGTTGCAGGAAGCGGGTTTTTCCGCCTACCTGACCAAGCCCGTTCAGTACGGCGAGCTTTACACATGCCTGATTCTTACTCTCTCCGAAAAAGAAAACCCATCGGGTCTGGTTACACGATATAGGGCAAATAAAATACATTACAGCCAATTACCGGACTTTTCAGAAAAAAAAGTTCACATCCTTCTGGTGGAAGATAATATAACCAACCAGCAGGTGGCAGTTGGAATACTGACAAAAATGGGCCTGAGGGCGGATACGGCGGCCAATGGACTTGAAGCCCTTGAAGCCATGAAAATGATTTCCTATGATCTTATTCTCATGGATATGCAGATGCCTGAAATGGACGGCGTCAGTGCAACCAGGGAAATCAGAAGAATTGAAGCCGCAGAAAACAGAAAGCCTGTACCCATTATCGCCATGACTGCCAACGCCATGCTGCAGGATCGAAACAAGTGTCTTGAAGCAGGGATGAATGACTACCTTTCCAAACCCGTTATGCCCGAAAAACTGGCTGATATTCTAAAAAAATGGCTTGATACGGCCCCTGAATCTGGTGCAAAAGAAGTTTCTTCCGCATCTTTTCAGGAAACAGCCATCAGTGAAACAGAAAACGCCAAATCTTTCCGACAGGTATGGAATCCTGCAACCCTTGACCGGCTCCTGGAAGGTGATACGGATCTGATACGTAGTGTACAGGACATTTTTTTCAAAGGGCTCCCTGAGAATCTAAAAAAACTTAAAGAAGCTTTTCAAAATGGAGATGGGGAAAATGCCCGGTTGATTGCCCACACCATTGCAGGGTCATCTTCAAACGTAGGCGCAGAAATTCTTATGGACACTGCATTGGAAATTGAAAGAAAAATCATTGAAGGTGATATGGATGCAGCCATGCCCATGCTGCCGGAAATGGAAAAACAGGCGGCTTCTCTTATTCAACACATACAGATTGAAACGGTTAAAATTGAACACCCCCTCCTCCCGACGCAACACAGGTGACTTTCAGGGAGTTTTTATCAGCCTTCAAGATTTTTTTACCCCTAAGGGAGATTTTCCAGAGCATAGGAAAAAAACAGCCCACACACAGTGATGTGCAATATATCGTGACGGAATTCGGCGTTGCCAGATAATCAGTTAAAAATGCATGTCTTGGAAACTTAAAGGGTGAATATGACAATAAAGCCTTCATATGAAGAATTGGAAAAGCGGGTACATGAACTGGAAAAAAATGAATCTGAGCATAAATATTCGAAAGAAATATTGAATGTTTATGAAAAAGCTTTTCTTGGTTATCAGTCACTGGACGAGAATGGCCGCTATATCGCTGTTAATCAAATCTGGCTGGACACCCTCGGGTACACAAGGGATGAGGTTATTGGTCGCTCCTTTACGGACTTTTTACATCCTGACTGGCGGGGAAAATTTAAGGAAAAATTTTCAGAGTTTAAGTGCATGGGTGAAATTTTAGGGGCTGAATTTAAATTATTAAAAAAAAATGGAAATTGTATTCAGGTCTCTTTGACTGGTCAAATAGTCAGGGATAAAAATAAAAATTTTTTACAAACCCACTGTATTTTTCAAGATATTACCCAACACAGACTGGCCGAGGATGCACTGAGGGAGAAATCTCTTTTTCTCCATAACATTATTGACTGCATCTCTGATCTTGTCTCTGTGACCGATATGGAAGGAAACTTTATATTCATTGGATCTACCCACAGAATCCTTGGATATGAGCCTGATTTCCTTATTGGAAAAAATGCCATAGAGCTTGTCCACCCCGATGATCATCAGAAAATGGCAACAGCTTTCAAGGATTTTCTAGCCAACAGGGAAGATGGCCGAATGGTTGAGTACCGGTTCCGGCGGGCAGACGGCGAGTACATCTGGCTTGAAACAATTGGAAAATTCATTCTTGACGATGCTGGAAACCCAAAGAATATTTTATTCTCATCAAGGGATTTTACAGCGCGCAAAAAGACTGAAGAAGAAATTGCAAAGCGTGAATTAACATTGAATAAAATATTTGATGTTCTGCCCATTGGTTTATGGTTTGCAGACAAAAACGGCAAGTTACTACGGGGCAACCCCGCAGGAATAAAAATATGGGGTGCGGAACCTACCGTTCCCATTGAAGAATACGGCGTATTCAAAGCCCGTCGCCTGCCATCGGGAGAAGAAATTGCTCCGGATGACTGGGCCTTGGCACATACGATTAAAAAAGGCGTAACCATTAAAGATGAGCTTTTGGAAATTGATGCCTTTGACGGTCAGAAAAAAATCATTCTTAATTATACCGCCCCTGTGATCAATGACCGAGGGGAGATGCTTGGGGCTGTGATTGTTAATAATGACATCACCGAACAGAAACGGGCCGAAGAGCAGCGTGAAAAACTTCAGGCGCAACTTAATCAAGCCCAGAAAATGGAGTCCATAGGTCGGCTGGCAGGCGGTGTGGCCCATGATTTCAATAATATGCTGGGGGTAATTCTGGGACATGCTGAGCTTGCACTGATGCGGGCTGATGCAAAACAGAATCTCTATGCTGATTTAATTGAGATTGAGAAAGCTGCAAAACGGTCAGCGGATATTACAAAGCAGCTTCTGGCTTTTGCCAGAAAAGAAATCATATATCCCAAAAAGCTGGATCTGAACGATACCGTGGAAAAAATGCTGACTATGCTTCGCAGGCTTATTGGCGAAAATATCGACCTTATCTGGAAATCATCCAGCCATCTCCTGTCAGTAAAGATGGACCCGTCACAGATTGACCAGATCCTTGCCAATCTCTGCATCAATGCCAGAGATGCCATTTCCGGAGTGGGAAAAATCACCATTGAGACCGGAAAGCATACCTTCGATGAAGAATATTGCAAAGTACATGCAGGCTTTATACCCGGTGATTTTGTTATGCTGGTGGTCAGTGACAACGGCTGCGGAATGGACAAAGAAACGCAAAAAAATCTGTTTGAACCTTTTTTCACTACCAAAGAAGTGGGGAAAGGTACCGGACTGGGTCTTGCAACGGTTTACGGTATAATTAAACAGAATAACGGTTTTATCAATGTATACAGTGAGCCGGGCCAGGGTTCCACCTTCAGAATTTACCTGCCCAGACTGTTGGAACCAGACTGTGTTCACACAGAAGAAATCAGGAAAAAAACAGCCACTGGAGGTACAGAAACCATTCTGCTGGTAGAAGATGAGCCTATGATTCTGGATATGACCAGAAATATGCTCGAAATGATGGGCTACAAAGTGCTGGCATCTACTTTGCCAAGTGAGGCAATCAAGACAGTAAAAAATTTCACAGGTACAATTCATCTGCTTATAAGCGATGTGGTCATGCCAGAGATGAATGGTGCGGAGCTGTCACGTCAAATTAAGGACATTTATCCGGGCATTCAGCTTTTGTTTATGTCCGGCTACACAGCAAACATCATTACCCATCAAGGGGTTCTGGATTCTAACCATAACAAACCACGATCATCATGACAAATCAACTGAATGTATTCGTCTTTTTTTACCTTGTAGAAAATTTTGTCTGTTCCATGGATTGTAATCTTCTACAGGTTTTGAAATGACTTTTATCAGGCTTCAGGCTTTAGCCCTGCAGGAGATTTCCCAGAGCATAGGAAAAAAGCAGCAGCGTGCCAACGGAAAGAACCAGCACATTGGAAAGTTTTCTGAAGATCCGGAAACCCTTTACCTTCACAAGAATGCCAATGGGCAGAATAAACAAAAAGATGGCCACAAGGGGTGCCACAAAAAGACCGAAAATATCCATAACCGATGGGTTAAAAAAGGCAATGATCCACAAAGAAAGATAAATGAACAGATGCAGAAAAATATCCTGCACCTTTTTTGATCCCTCAGGCTGTTTTCCCTTTCTTCTGAAAAAATGCAGCGCCTTTCTCAGCATTTCCCAGCCTGCTTCCTTCACCGCAAAAAAGACTCCGATAAAAGACGTGAACAGCGCAGCAATTCCCACCATCACACCGATATTGACAAGCACCGGAGCAACCCCTTCCTTGAAACTTAAAATGGTCAGGCAGTTCAGATTTTCTGCAATGGCATGGCTGAACTCTTCGGGTGTAAGGGAAAGCAGACAGGAAAAAACAAAAAGCAGCACAAAAAAAAGCAGAAGAACCGAGGTTTTTAAAACAATGGACTGCAGTTTCAATAAAACCTCATCCCTGATCCAGCCATCCTGTCTTCGAAAGGCAGTCACCATGGAAGACATGGCAGGAAAAAACACAAAGGACAGGGTGAGAATGGGCAGGATCCGTAAAATATCCGTGAAAAAGCCCATAGAAGTGGGTGCCTGATAAAAGGAGGAAAAATTCCAGAAAGGAATCAAGTAGATGGAGATGGCAAACAGAAAAACAATCATGACCGAAGAAACAAAGCTCATCACAGCAAGCACAATCTTCTCATCGATCATCTGAATCAGGGCAAAAACAAAAAGAATGGCAAGACTCAGAAATGGTCCTCTGGCCCAGTTGGTTTCCGCTATGCCTGTATGGACAAAATAAGCGCCAAGGTTGGCATTAAGGCCAAGGATATAGGACAGAAGAACGGCATAAAAGGTGAGAAAAAAAACAGCCACCACAAGAAGGCCTGCAAAACGTCCCAGAAAATGGGCCACCACACCGGCATAATCCAGATTTGCCTTTTCCACCGCCAGAAGACGGATCACGGAAGTATGGGAATAGTAGATCACCGGCAGGATGAAAAGGGATAAAAAGACCATGGCCCAGACGCCTGAGATTCCGGCCTGCAGGGGAAGATACAGAATACCCGCTCCAACGGCGGTACCAAAAAGTGTCAGAATCCATGGCAAAGACTTTTCTTCCACCCGTTTTTCTATTTCAGAACCCATAACGCAAACGACTCCTCATTTAAAACAAAGACAAATCCGACAGAGATTAAACGCAAGACCGGGCATCATTTTTGCCCGAACAAAAACAAAGCCAGAGGCTTACTGTAAAATCAGATATATGGCAAGGAGCAGCGGAACACTTTGACACTTGGCCCTCTTTCGGCTAGATCCAGCAGGCAAGGGCATTGATCTGAAAAGATCTTTGCCAGACATTCTTTCAGACCAGACCCTGCACTGCAGACGCAGTCAGTATAGCAGGCTTTCAAGCAAAAGGAGTGACCATGCAGACATCCTGTACCCAGTGCGGCGAATGTTGCCGCAAAGGCGGACCCGCCCTGCACATTGAAGACAAGTTTCTCATCATGCAGGGCAAGCTGCCTGCCAGCGGCCTTTTTACCCTTCGGAAGGGGGAAGTTGGCATGGACCCTGTGGAAAATAAAAAAATCATACTGGAAGAAGAAATCATCAAAATCCAGCCGGACAGCAACAGGGACTGGGCCTGTATCCATCTTTCTGAAAAAGGGGATGCCTGCGAGGTTTATGACACCCGTCCTTTGGAAATTGAAAGAAAAATCATTGAAGGTGATATGGATGCAGCCATGCCCATGCTGCCGGAAATGGAAAAACAGGCGGCTTCTCTTCTTGAGCTTTTCAAAATTTAAAAACATTCATATCGGTGCCAAATTAAAATGACTGACGCCTTTTCCGGCTGGTGATATGGCTGAAGCAACTTGACATAACAAGACGCTTGTATTACATATCGTAATACGGAGGTGGCAATATGATCACATTAAGACTTGATCCGGATTTAGAAAAAGAGATTAGTACCGTTGCCAAAAATCTTGGTCTGACAAAATCCGATTTAATACGTAAAAGTGTCATTGAATATCTCGGAAAGATAGAAAGTCCTAATGCCTGGGAATTGGGCAAAGAATATTTCGGCAAATATTCAAGCGGTCTAAAAAATTTGTCGGAAGATCGAAAAATGATTTTAAAAGAAAAAATTCGGGCAAAAAGAAAATGAAAAAAGTTCTAATAGACTCTGGCCCTTTAATTGCCTTATTCGATTCATCCGACAGATATCATCAAAAATCGATTGATTTTATCAAAAAAAATAAATTTCCTCTTGTTACAACGATAGCTTCCATTACAGAAACACTGCACTTATTAGATTTTAGCCGAAATGCTCAAATAGATTTTTTAGAATGGATTGGCAGAGGAAGCGTTGAGATTCATGATATCCAGAATAAAGATTTTCACCGACTAAAAGAGCTAACAGAAAAATATCGAGATTTACCAATGGATTTTGCGGATTCATGTCTTGTATATTTAGCTGAACAACTCGACATAAATACCATTGCAACGATTGATCGTGATTTTACAGTCTACAGGATTAAAGGCAAAAAAAAGTTCGAAATTTTAATTTCTTAGATCAGTAGCACAAGACCTGAAATTCCAGCCCGCTGGGGAAGATACAAAATACCTGCCCCGACACTGCAGACGCAGTCAGTATAGCAGGCTTTCAAGCAAAAGGAGTGACCATGCAGACATCCTGTACCCAGTGCGGCGAATGTTGCCGCAAAGGCGGACCCGCCCTGCACATTGAAGACAAGTTTCTCATCATGCAGGGCAAGCTGCCTGCCAGCGGCCTTTTTACCCTTCGGAAGGGGGAAGTTGGCATGGACCCTGTGGAAAATAAAAAAATCATACTGGAAGAAGAAATCATCAAAATCCAGCCTGACAAGAACAGGGACTGGGCCTGTATCCATCTTTCTGAAAAAGGGGATGCCTGCGAGGTTTATGACACCCGTCCTGTGGAATGCAGACTGCTGAAATGCTGGGACACCCGTGCCCTGCTGGCCCGTTATCAGGAAGACAGGCTCACCCGAAAAGATATTTTCGGCGGCGTTGAAGGCCTCTGGGATCTCATTGAAGATCATGAAAAGCGCTGTGGCTATGATACCATCCGCAATCTTGTGGAAACTTTAGAGGAGCAGAAGGGAGCCGATGGAGAAAGCGCCCGGAAACTCGGAGAAATCATCTTATATGACAGACATATCCGGGAAGTGATGGAAGAAAAAAAACCGGAGATGGCAAAAATGGCAGACCTTCTCTTTGGAAGACCGCTGATGCAGACGCTGCCGGTGATGTTTGATCTGAAAATTGAAAAAAAAGAATCCGGCTGGGTGATCAAACCCAGACGGATTCCCGTATAAAAAAACCGTGGACAGGGCTGAAAACTTTGCGGGCAGGCAGGCGCAAGGCCTGCCCAAGGGCTCCCGTAGTCATCAGGCAGCCTGCGCTTCGGGTCTTTCCACGGGCCGGATACCGGAAACGGGCAGAAAACAACCCGGCTTGCATTTCACCTCAAGGCATACAGGTTCAGGGCAGACAGCGCATCTGGCATAATCAATTTCCGGGAGGTTGCCTGCCATGGCAACGGCTCCGTGGGGGCAGGCTTTGGTGCAAAGACGGCAGCCGATACAGCCGAAGTCACAGGCTTTTTTCGTTTCACCGCCCTTTTCAGGATTCCTGCAGAAAACCATGGTTTTTGCCGTTTCCGGAACCATGACAATGACATCCTTGGGGCAGGCCCGAACACAGATACCACATCCGATGCAGGCATCCTTATCCACCTCGGCAACACCCCGCCCATTGATACGGATGGCATTTTCCGGACAAACGGACACGCAGCTTCCAAGGCCAAGGCATCCCCATTTACAGGCCTTCTCCCCTTCCGTCAGGAGAGAGGCGGCGCGGCAGTCCGCAATGCCCTGATAAGTAAACAGGGAATGGCATCCCTCCACATTTCCACCGCCACAGGCAACCACCGCTTTGGCAGGAACCATTTCTTCGGCTTCCTTGCCGCTGATACGGGCCACCTCACGGGCCACATCCGCCCCACCGGGCGTACATAGGGTCGTAGAAACACGGGGCTCCAGCACCACCTTTTCCGCATACTGCCGACACCCGGCATAGCCGCAGGCACCACACTGACCTGCGGGCAGAACCCCTTCCACCAGATCAATGCGGGGATCTTCTTCCACATAAAGCCATTTGTCAGCAATGGCCAGCAAAAGACCGATAAGGGCACCCAGTCCGCTCAGGGCCAGCACAGAAATCAGGATATTCATTGCAAATTTTCTCCTTCTGGATTCGTGGAACCCGCAGGTACGGGAATCTGAACAGATCTTTTTCCAAAAACCGTCCTGTTTTCCGGACAGTATTTTTCCATAAAAAAACAGACGCAACGGACAAAACTTTATATATTATGATGGAAAGTGTATCTTTTTTCCCAAATGCCCGTTCTTTCTCTTTCGTCTTCCGCAAGCGTCCCTTTGTCACATAAAGAATGCTACAAAATTCATGCCATATATTCAAAAGCTTTGCCCTTTGCTCCATTCCCAAAAAGGCTGCAGCCCAATATTTTGGATTACCACTGTCTTTCAGCCATAGGAATTTTAACGCTTGTCGCCGGGCACCCGTAAAGGGTGCCCCTACAAAAAACAGGGCCACTTGTTTCCACAATCCACCGATTCTGAATCGGAAATGGGTTTTTTGTAGGGGCAAGCCCCCGTGGTTGCCCAAAACCAGGGCAGGCACGGGGGCCTGCCCCTACAATATCGTTTCAAGACTGCCCCATCCGCCAAAAAATCAAATCTGGCCTGTTTTTTGCTTTTATCATTAAAAAAGATGTATCAACCCACCTTCAGTGAGGAGCTGCCATGCGAACAACAGAGGCCATCGTCACCTTCACATCCGGGGAAAACACCCGCATTCAGGCCTGCAGGCCCGAAGCCTGTGCCGCCTGCAAAGCCAGAAGCGTCTGTGCCGTAGATCCGGCCAATATGGAAATTGAGGTCAAAGCCCTTCCCGGTCTCAAGGCGGGTGACAGGGTGCTTGTGGGAATCGGAAACCGGGAATTTGTAAGGGTTATGGCCCTTCTTTATGTATCACCCGTTGTCTTTTTTGTGGGCGCTGCACTGGCCGCCCACCATGCCGCCATCAGGCTGCACCTGCCCGCCGATCCCCTTGCTGCCGCTGCTGGCCTCCTCTCCCTTGCTCTGGCTTTTTTTATCATACGCCACATCAGTGGCAAGCTGTCCTGTTCTCCGGCCTATGGGCCCAGAATATTAAAACGCATCAAAGGCCCGGAGCCGTCCGCTTTTCCGGACAACCCCATGTCCCCTCCCCCTCGCAGCCAAGAAAAAACAGAAGCAATCCCAACAAAAACAAAGAGATAAACAAGATGGCATTCATATTGCTAAATATTGCCCCAGAGCAGGCTGCCTGAACCTCCTGTATCAACAGCCCCGATACCTCTCTCCCATCGGGGCTGCTTTTACAGGCACGCCACCTCCCTTTGTCTGTCAACCGGTAAGTATCGGTCAGGGACCTGCACATTCTTATATGAACCTAACGGATACAAAAGGCGGATTACCATGCAGCATTTACCCCCCAAAAAGCTTCTGGCCGTTGCCATTGTGCTTTCTCTGCTGGGTTTCGGGGCCTACACCCTTTTTCCGGCCCAGCCCCCCATGGAACCCGTTCGCATCCTTTTTGAAGGAAAGGCCGGCAATGTTCTTTTTGACCATCAGATCCATGCTGAAAATTATGGCCTGGACTGTGCCAGCTGCCATCACAACCTGGAATACGGCGATGACACCTTTTCCTGTCTGGCCTGCCATGAAAAAGATTCTGACGATCCCTTTATGCTTTCCTACATGGATGCCCTCCACGATCAGTGCATCCAGTGCCATGAAGATGAGCAGGCAGGGCCCGTGGACTGTGCAGCCTGTCATAACCGCTGATATCAGATTCCACATCCCCATGCCCCTGCAAGGGACATCCACATCTGCACCAGGAGATTCTTATGATTGTTAACCGACTGCTTACCCTTGGTTCTTCCCGGCTCAGGTACGCACTGCTGCCACCAACTCCCCCTGATCTGGATCCCCTGCCCGCCCCCCGGAGCGTCACCCTGCTTTCGGACCAGACCCTCGGCCATGGCATCGGCGGCAGGGAAGCCCTTCTGCGGCTCAAACAGATTCCGGGCAAGGAATTTAAGCTCAAAAAGGGAGATGCCGTAGCCCGAGGGCAACTGCTTGAGCTTTTTGACAAAGGCCATGCCGTCATATCTCCCATCTCCGGCACCGTTACAAACATGACTCCCTATGTGGGGGATTATGGCCGGGTATACATGACCCTCACCATAGAAGCCGGGGAAACGGATGCTCCGCCCCAGACGGAAAGTTTTCAGCGCAGCGATATGTTCAGGGCGGCTCCGGCACTTCCCGGCAAACCCGATCTGCCAAAAACCCCACCCCTGCGGGTCATTATCAACGGGCTTGGTTCCGATGTGCTGGCCACCAACAACCAGTACGTACTGAAAACAAGGCAAAAGGATCTTGAAGCCGGACTGGAATGGATTCGCAGTACCTGGCCTTCAGCTTCGGCCCATCTGATGGTTGTGGAAGGCCAGCAGCAGGAATGGAACAGGCTCAAGGGATGCCGCGTGCACGGCGTGGCACCGGTTTATCCGGCGGCCTCTCCCCGCCTCCTTCACCGCACGGTCACAGGAGAAGAAGCCCCTTCGGAAGCCTCCCTCATCGAAGCCGGAACCCTTGTTCTGCAGGCCGAAGCCCTTGCTGCCATGGGAAGTCTCTATGCAACGGGGATTCCTCCCATGCAGAAGCTGGTGCAGGTCATGGGAAAGGACGGCATCGGTCATCTGATTTCCGTATGCATCGGAACGCCTGTTTCAAAGGTGCTGGAGCATCTGGGACTGAAGGCCGAATACGGAGACAGGCTGATTCTGGGCGGTCCCATGACAGGCTATGCCGTATATACCGATGACTTTCCCGTATGTCCGGACACGGATACCCTCCTCGTTCAGGCAGCGGAAAAGGGGGTTCCTTCCCAGACGCCCTCCTGCATCAACTGCGGTGCCTGCAACCGCATCTGTCCGGCACGGGTTCCCGTGAACCTTCTTCTGCGGGTACTGGAAGCGGGCCATTACGGGGAAGCTGCGGAATCCTTTGATCTCATGAGCTGCATCGACTGCGGCCTGTGCAGCTTTGTCTGTCCCGGTCGCATTCCCATTTTCCAGTATATTCAGCTGGCCAAATACGAACACCGCCGTCAGGTGGCCGAAGAAGCACAGAATCAGGAGGTGGCAGAATGATGTCTTCCGCAACCCGGTTCACCGTGGGACACGCCCCCTTCATGCACTGCGGCCAGAGCATTTCCATCCGCCACCTTATCATTATGGCCGCAGCCCTCCCTGCCATTGTACCAACGGTTCTGCGCTTTGGCATGCCTGCCCTTGCCGTGCTTCTTCTGGCCGTGGGGTCCGCCATGATCTGGGAGGTGCTTTTTCAGGGCATCAGCAGAAAGCCTTCTTCCGCAAGGGACGGCGGTGCTGCCCTGACCGGCCTTCTCATTGCCATGCTCATGCCCATGGCCATGCCATGGTGGGCGGTGGTATGTGCAACGGGCCTTGCCGTAGCCCTTGGCAGAGAAATCTATGGCGGCACAGGCACCTACCCTTTTAATCCGGCAGCTTTAGTAACAGCCCTTCTGCTCATATCATGGCCCCATCTCTATGATCTGGACCGGACATTTCTCAATTATACCCTTGATTTTCCAGCCATCTGGCCCCTTGTGGAAGTCAAGGCCATGGGAGCGGAAGCCGCCTTTCGCTTTAACATGGGCGATCTTTTTATGGGCAGGGAAATCGCCTATATCGGAACAGGCTGTGCCGCAGGGCTTCTGATCGGGGGCATCTTTTTAATGCTCACAGGTATTTCCCGCTGGGAAATCTGCCTTTCCTTCCTTGCAGGGATTCTTCTTGCGGCAACGGCTTTCCACCTGATGAATCCTGCCCTTTATGCGGGCCCCCTTTTCCATCTGCTCACGGGAAGCACCCTTCTGGTGGCCTTTTTTCTCATGCCCGAAGATGCGGGATCACCCGTTCTGCCCCTGCCCATGATGCTTTTCGGATTGGGCGGCGGCATTCTGGTAATCATCATCCGTAATCTGGGTGTCTATGGAGACGGCGCTGTTTTTGCCGTTCTTCTGATGAATCTTCTTACGCCCATCCTGGACCGGATGCGGCCCAAAGCCCTGGGGAGGTCCTCATGGGAGAAATGATACGCATGGTGGTCACCCTTGCCATCCTCAGTGCCGTATCCGGCGGTGTACTGGCGGGGGTTCAGCAATGGACCAAAGACCCCATAGAAAGGCAGAAGCTTGCCAACGAAAAAGCACCGGTGATCCGGCAGATCCTTGAAGGTACGGAAAATGATCCCATTGCCGACCGCTTCACCTTAAACGACGGCACCCGTGATTATCTCATCTTTCCGGGCAGGGTGAACAATGAGCCCATCATGGTGCTGGAAGACAGGGCACAGGGCTATTCCGGAGATGTTCATGTAATGGTGGGATTCAGCCTGAAAAACGATACCCTTGTGGGTGCAGGTGTCACCACCCACAGCGAAACACCGGGCATTGGATCAAGAGCCAAGGATGACCCCTCCTTTACCCGCCAGTTTAAGGGCAAAAAAGCCGGAGCACCGGACAGCCTTCGCCTGGACGGCGGAAGCCTGGACAGCATCAGTGGAGCCACCATCACAGCCCGTGCAGTGGTTCAGGCCGTGGAACGGGCTTCTTCGGCCTATCTGCGCCTTAAACCGGAACTTGAATCTTCCAAAAGGGAAAAGGAGGAATAAATGCCGCGTCCTTTGCATAAAGAGTTCCTCAAGGGACTGTGGGAAGAAATTCCGCCCTTCCGTCTGGTCCTTGGACTCTGCCCCGTACTGGCCGTTACCATGACCGTTGAAAACGGCATTGGCATGGGCCTTGCCACCACCTTTGTACTGGTCTGCTCCAATGTGCTGATCTCCATCTTGAGAAATCAGATTCCGCCCAAGGTGCGCATTGCCTGCTACATTCTTGTGATCGCAACCTTTGTGACCATTGTGGATATGCTCATGCAGGCCTTCACCTATCCCCTTTACCAGAAACTGGGGATTTTCATTCCCCTCATCGTTGTTAACTGTGTTGTTCTGGGAAGGGCCGAAGCCTTTGCCAGCAAAAACAGCGTCCTTCCGTCCCTGGCCGACGGCCTTGGCATCGGTATCGGATTCACCCTTTCACTGGCTGCCCTTGGCGCTCTCCGGGAAGCCTTTGGCAACGGCACCCTGCTGGGACACAGCATTTTCGGTCCCGGATATCAGCCCCTGACTTTTCTTGTGGAAGCGCCCGGTGCCTTTATCGGACTGGGTATTCTCCTGGGACTCATGAACCTCATTAGTCAGCGCCGATAGGAGCCAGCCATGGAAACCTATATCCTCCTTGCCATCACCTGCATCTTTATTAACAACATTGTCCTCACCCAGTATCTGGGCATCTGCCCCTTCATGGGTACTTCCAAGGCAATGGAAACCGCTGTGGGCATGTCCATGGCCGTTCTCTTTGTTCTGGTCATGGCCGGTTCCGTCACATGGATGGTGGAACACTGGCTGCTGGCACCCATGGGCATCACCTTTTTGCGTACCATCGCCTTTATCCTCATCATTGCCTCGCTGGTGCAGTTTGTGGAAATGTTCCTTAAAAAAAGTGCTCCCGGCCTTTATGCGGGTCTGGGCATCTTTCTGCCCCTGATCACCACCAACTGCGCCGTTATGGGGGCCTGTCTGCTGGCCATCAGTGCGGAGTACACCTTTATGGAAACCCTGGTGGCATCCACGGCCTATGCCCTGGGTTTTGGTCTGGCCCTCACCCTCTTTGCCGGTATCCGGGAAAGACTTTTCAAAGTGCGGGTTCCCGGCCCTTTCCGGGATACGGCCATTGGTCTGGTTGCCGCAGGCGTGGTCTCTTTAAGCTTCTTTGCATTTAAAGGAATGGGCTAGAGGAAGACCCCCAATGCCCTTATCTGTTTTGAACAAGCCACAAGCTTTATCCATGAAGCCGTGCAACCCACGGCATAACCCTTGAAGGAGACATCATGGCAGCAAAAGAAAAAAAGCTCATGACCATCGACGGCAACACCGCAGCGGCCCATGTGGCCTATGCCTTCAGTGACCTTGCCACCATCTATCCCATTACCCCATCCACTCCCATCGGAGAAATTTCCGATGCCTGGGCAGCGGACGGGCGTAAAAATATTTTCGGTCAGCCCGTGACCGTGCGCCAGCTCCAGTCCGAAGCCGGTGCCGCAGGCTCCATGCATGGTGCCCTTGCCGCAGGTGCCCTGACCTCCACCTTCACGGCATCCCAGGGGCTTCTGCTCATGATCCCCAACATGTACAAGATGTCTGGTGAACTGCTGCCCGCCGTCTTCCATGTAACGGCCCGTGCCGTGGCCGCCCATGCCCTTTCCATCTTCGGGGACCATCAGGATGTCATGGCCTGCCGCCAGACCGGCTTTGCCCTGCTCTGCTCCAACTCCGTACAGGAAGCCATGGACATGGCGCTGGTTGCCCACCTGGCAGCCATTGAAGGACGCATCCCCTTCCTCCACTTCTTTGACGGCTTCCGCACCTCCCATGAGGTTCAGAAAATAGAAGCCATCAACTATGAAGACATGGCAAAGCTCGTAAACAGGGAGGCCGTGGCAGAATTCAAACACAATGCCATGAATCCAGAGCACCCCGAAATCCGCGGCACCGCCCAGAATCCGGATATCTATTTCCAGGGCCGTGAAGCCTGCAACCTCTTCTATGAAGAGCTGCCCCATATCGTGACGGACTACATGAAAAAGGTGTCCGCACTGACGGGAAGACAGTACAATCTCTTTGATTACGTGGGACATCCCGAAGCAGACCGTGTCATTGTCGCCATGGGTTCTGCCTGTGAAACCATTGAAGAAACCATTGAATACCTTGTGGAAAAGGGCGAGCGCGTGGGTCTCATCAAGGTCCGTCTCTACCGTCCCTTTGTGAACGAGGCCTTCCTTGCTGCCCTGCCCTCCACGGTGGAGCGCATCACCGTCCTTGACCGCACCAAGGAACCCGGTGCCATTGGCGAGCCCCT
>NZ_VLLC01000043.1 GCF_007830435.1 Desulfobotulus alkaliphilus
CCAGGATCAGTTTCACCACCCTCAATCCTGTTTTTGCGCCTTTTAGATGGAATGACTTCCCCTGTCTCAAGATCAAGCCGTCCTAAACACACCTGTTTATTTCTTGGTGCTTTTTTTTCTTTGTCCCAATAACTTTCAACTGAGTACACATAAATTGCTCCGGTTTTCTTGTTGTGGTGATGGGTTATGCTTGCCATTTTTTTCCTCCATAGTTACACTCGATAGAATATAACTATGTTTTTTCAAAAAATCAAGCACTAAATAGTTGGGTATGCCTTTATTTATAGGTACTTATAGCTTGATGTCTGTGTAAATAGTTACATTTTTCGGGAATTGAGGTTTAACACGGGCAGGCGCAAGGCCTGCCCTTAACGCTTGGTTTTTACGACCCTGTTTTGTGTAGGGGCACCCTTTACGGGTGCCCCTAACATGCGTAAAATCAGGTCATATAATTTAATGATGAAGGTTTGTATGGTTGAAAGACAGTGGTAATCAGAATATTTTTTATGGAACCCTCACCCCAGGGCAGGCACAGGGGCCTGCCCCTACAAAACAGGGGTAGCACAATCTATTCGCAGGTGCAGATTCTGTTCCTTCCCTACCTGCTCCTTTATGGCGTAGAGGCTGGTCGTGATTGGTGTCGTTAATGACTTTAAGGACTTTAAGGTCATTAAGGAAGGTGAGGGCAAAAGGGCCTTGGAGCACTCTCAAAACTATATTTTTCACCTCTGGCGGGACAGTGAAAAAAAGATTTTTCCGGCTGGGAGTACGGAGCCGTCCTGAAACAGGATTTGAGGGTTGACAACGGTGTTTTGTCGTGTAAATATAATTTAAAAATCAAACTATATTTATTTTGAGAAATGGAAGAGATGTTTTTTATCTCTGATATTTTAACGGGTTGTCTGCTTTTTCAGGGAGTCGTATTGAAAGCCTGTTTCATGAAAAAAGTTCCATGCTCCATATCAGCAAAGGGGTTTGTGGTTGAGAGAGGCTTTGAGTCTGGTAAAAACAACGGATGAGAAAGGAATATGTATGAAAAAAATCATTTTATTTCTGGTTGTTTTTTTTGCACTTGCCCTTGGTTACAGCCATGCGGGCAGCATCAAGGCAGCAACAGATCCATGGCCATCATTCTGTGATCCCAGTGATCCGGAAGAAGGTCTTGCTGTACAGATTCTCAGGGCTGCCTATGCAGCAGAAAACAAGACCGTCGATATTGAATATCTTCCATGGGCCAGGGCAAAGCGCGGAGTTCTTGATGCGGATTATGATATTCTTTTTACCCTCTGGTACAACGATGATCGTGCCACACGCTTTTACTACAGCCAGCCCTATGCCTTTAATACTGTAAAATTTATTAAAAGAAAGGGAGATGATTTTGAATATACGGGTATGGACAGTCTTACCGGTAAAAACATTGGAACAATAAGGGATTACGCTTACAGCGATGAGTTTGCTGCCGCAACGCACTTTAAACAGGAAGAAGTGGCAACCTTTATTTTGAATATACGCAAGCTTGTGGGGGGCCGCATTGATCTGACCCTTGAGGATGAGATTGTTGCAAGGGGGATTATTGAGAAGGAAGCTCCTGAACTTTTGGATAAAATTGAATTTGTGGACAATCCTTTTGCACGCAATGGTATTCATGTTGCCAGCAGTCTGGCCCATCCGAGGCACAAGGAGCTTGTGGGGGCATTCAACAGAGGCCTTGAAAAGATAAAAGAGGGCGGTCAGTATGATGCCATACTTCAGAAGTATGGCTTAAAATAATGCTGTCGCTTTGAAGCTTGAGTCAGGGTTGTCGATTCTTTGTCCGTAGAATAGTTATCGTCTCACAAAAGCCCGGAATGTCTCTGTGCATCCCGCTATGAAGATGGATCATGCAATGATAAGGTCCATTCAGTAAGTGGTGTGCTTTGCGGCATCTTCTGGGTTTTTTGTGATACGGCAGCCAGGGAATGTGTCAGGTAAAACGCATTTTTTTGTGTGCAGAATCATTTCATGCAGCTCCAGGCTGGTGTAGCTGCATGAATGCCTGCATAATCTTGTCAACATACATAATGTGGATACCTTTCATGCACAGATATTTTTTGTCTCTGATATGCCTTATCATACTGCCTCTTACTGCTGCAGCCAAAACCCTTCAGATGGTGACGGATGATTACCCACCCTACAGTTATAAGAAAAACGGCAGTATATCTGGTATCTGTATGGATGTTATTCAAAATGTTTTTGGCGAACATGATTATGATTTCAATGTTTTGCTTTATCCCTTTGCCAGAGCCTATGTCACAGCCAGAGACGGGGAGAATATTTTTCAGTTCTGTGTGGCCAGAACACCTGAAAGGGAAGAGCTGTTTCAGTGGATAGGTCCTGTGGGACCCTCCTATGAAGGTCTGGTTGCTCTCCGGAAAAGAGCGGATATCAGCATTGATGCCGATAGCGATATGTCTGCGCATACTATCGGTACGGTGATAGAGGACGTGGTTGACCAGCACCTTTCTTTAATTCAGGAAGAGCTGGGACTTATGCTGGATAAGGCATCGGGCTACAGGCAGAACATAAGAAAGCTTATGGCAGGCCGTATTGATATATGGGCGGGTAATATATTTGTTGCTTTTCAGTTGGCTGAGGAGCTGGGTTATGATCCGGAAGATCTTCGGGTAGTTTATACTTTTCCGGATCTTCATAAGGATTTCTATCTTGTTACAGGTTTGAAAAGTGATCCGGATCTGGTGAAAGATCTGACCCGAATTTTTGACAGTTACGTGGAAAAAGGAGGATATGAAGAGATGAAAAAGCGATTTATAAAGAGCCGTGCCTTTGGTTTTTCAGAGCAGTGAATAAAAATTTTTCTCCTTTCCTCTCTTTACACTGAAGAGCTTGAATCCGGAGGCTCTCTTCCTTTATTTTTATGCAGGAGTCAGATTTCCTGGGTACTTACCTTGATTTCTTTGCTTATTTCTTAAACAGCTCACGGTATTGAATGCTCAGGCCTTTTTTATCCGGAGAACCCGTCACATTCAGGCTTGCGCCCTGAGATCAAAATATGCCACCTTCTGCCTGTATTTTTTTCATCCGCATCTTATCCGTTTTTTTTGATCCGGTGTCATTTCTGACTGCTGGCTGTCTGGAGGCTCCATGAATAAAATGATCAAGACAATGGTGGAAATGCTGAACCCAGAAAAAAACAGCGAACTGAAACCTGCCTTTCAATACAGCAGGGAGCATTTACCCACCCTCTGGCTGCTGGGTAAAACAGGGGCAGGAAAATCTTCTCTGATTCAGACGGTAACGGGCCTTGACGGGGTGGAGATTGGCAATGGTTTCCGGCCCTGTACGCCTACGGCTCTGCGCTATGTGTTTCCTCCGGAAAAGCCCCTCATGGCCTTTCTTGATACCAGAGGACTGTCCGAGGCAGATTATGAGCCTTCGGAGGATATCAGGGTATGCGGGGCAGCCAGCCATGCCCTGATTGTTGTCATGCGGGCGGAAGATCCTGAACAGAGCGAGGTTCTCCGGGCCCTTCATCAGATTCGCGCCTCCGGCAAAATCCGGGATCTGCTCCTTGTGCATACGGGCATTGAACTTATTGAAAGTATTGATGAGAGACAGCGCTGCATACGCCATAACAAAAATCAGGTGGAAGGGGTCTGGGGCCTTGCGGATCAGGTGGCCGTAGATTTTATTGGAAAAGATGGGAGGCCAGCGGGCATTGCAGACCTGATCCATAAGCTGCAGGAACATCTGCCTGTCATTGCCGCTCTTTTTGAAGAGGAAATGAACGCCGGGGTGGAAGAGGAAAATTTTCTTAAGCTCAAAAAGGAAGTGATGTGGTATGCGGGGGCTGCCGCAGCAACGGATGTGGTGCCGGGACTTGGACTTTTTTCCGTTCCGGCCATCCAGTCCAAGATGCTGCACAGTCTGGCAAGGCAGTATGGGCTGGAGTGGAACCGCACGCTTCTCAGGGATTTTTTCGGAGCCATGGGCGCAGGCTTTGCCCTGCAGTATGCCGCTGCCTTTGGCCGCAGGCAGCTTGTGAAGCTCATACCCGTTTATGGTCAGATCATCGGCGGGGGTTCAGCCGGGGGTGCCAGTTATGGTTTCACCTATGCTTTAGGCCGTGTGGCCTGTATGTATTTTTATGGGAAGAACAGCGGAGATCCCCCTTCTCCCGAGGAGATGCAGGAACGTTTTGACAGGGTTTTTACCCGGATGACCAGGGTGATGCATGATAAAAAAGATTAAGGGCTATCAGGCCATGGCCCGGCTCATGGACCGTTTTTTCCCGCTGATGCTGGCCTCTGCCTTTATGCCCGTATTTGTTTTGGCAGGCTTTGGCCTGTATGCGGTGTTTGCTGGCGCTTACTTTCTTGATTTTGCCCTTATTCTTCTGCTTTTTAGCCTGTGTATCACCCTTGCCATGCTCATAGCCGCAAGGCGGGGAAGGCAAAAGGGAAAGGCCATCCCCGTGGATCTGGAGCTTCTGCCCGAAGAGGATCTGCCTTCGCACTGGCTGCCCCGGGACAGGGAGATTTATGCCAGCCTTGTGCCTGAAATAGGGGATCTGATCCAGGAAAGGCCGGAATGGATAAGGTTCCATGAGCAGGGACTGGAGGTTCTCAGGCGGGTGGCTGCCCATTACGGCAGGTCAGGAAAGCACGGAGAGTGGGCCTTTACCCTGCCTGAGATTCTGAAGGTGGGGGAGACCATCAGCAGCCGTTACAGAAAAGTGCTCAGGGAGCATGTCCCCGGCATTGACCACATCAGAATTTCTTCTTTTTTTCTTATCCATGACCAGAAAGAGAGATTCCGGAAGGGAAAGCGTATTTATGACGTGTACCGTGCCCTGCGGCTTTTGACTCCGGAGGGCTGGATATCTGAGCTGCGCAGTTATCTTTTCCGTCAGGTTTTCAGCGAAATGAGCGAAGAGGTGCAGCAGAAGCTGCGTTATCTCTTTCTTGTGGAAGTGCTGCGGACGGGCATTGATCTTTATGGGGGGCATTTCCGGCTGGATCAGGAGGAGCTTGGAGAGTCAAAGGCCGCACAGAAAGATAAAAAACGTCTGGCCCTGCCGCCCGAGCCCCTGCGTATCTGTATGCTGGGGCAGGTGAGTGCCGGTAAATCCACCCTTGTCAATGCCCTGACGGGAGCCATGCATGCGGAAGTGGATGCCCTTCCGGCAACGGACAGGGGGCAGGTGTACCGGTGCCGCATGGAAGACGGGCAGGTTCTCAATATGGTGGACCTTCCCGGTCTGGATGGCGGTGAGGCCGGGCAGAAAGCCCTTCTGGAAGAAATTGTGAGTTGCGACCTTGTCCTCTGGGTTCTGCGGGCGAACCAGCCTGCCCGGAAACTGGATATGGATTTTATGAACAGGCTCCGTTCATGGCAGGCTGATGAAAAAAACAGAACGAGGAGACTGCCCGTTATGCTCGGTGTGCTGCATCAGGTAGACAGGCTGACAGCTCCGGGAAAATGGCAGCCCCCTCCAGACCTCAAGGGGGATTCTGCCACGGCTGCCTTGATCCGTGATGCTCTGGAGTATAATCTTTCCCTTCTCCATGTGGATGAAATGATCCCCCTTGCCCTGCCCCTATCCGGGCAGCCCTTCAATCTGGAGGTGCTGCAGTCTGCCATACAGATGCACTGCATGAAAGCCGTGCATGTGCAGATGAACAGAAGACGGCTGGATACGGGGACTTTTTCCGTTAAAAAAGAATGGGAGCGGATGAAAAGCGGCTTGACGGGATTTTTTCACCTCTGGCGCGACAGTGAAAAAAAGGATTCGCCTCCCGGGAGTACGGACCCGTCCTGAAGCAGGCTTTGTTCAGTAACTTTTTTTGTGGTTTGTACGCTGCCTAATGTTTATCACATTAGGCAGTGCTTGTTTTTTTGTTTGCATTAAAAATGTTTTACTTTTTATTCTTTTTAGGTTTAATGATATTTTTTGCAGCCTTAATGTGTATTTTTTGTAACTGAACGGGGTTTTATTGTTATTGTTTTAATGCGCTGTATTTGTTGTTTATATGTGTTTGTTGCTGGTTTTTGGGGCATTGTTGTCTTTCTGTCTCTGTTGTGTTCTGCAATGTCGAACTTTTTGCCTTGGGCAGAAAACTTCTTTATCTTATACGGATGGCTTGCTGTATATGTATTTGTTTTATTAGTCTGTTTATTGATTTTTTTCAGGATCAAGCCTTGTTTTTATGCCCTGCTCCATCACCCACGGCATAAAAACAAGGTTTTTTTTATGGATTGATGTTTCTTGCTTTGTTTCAAGCTCTTTGCAGGATTCTTGGCTGGTTTTTTTGCTGCAGATTGGGGTGGTTGTGTCTGGTAACGGTGTCAGGGAACAGTAATTGCTTTACATTGTCTGTTGAACATGGTTTACATGGGTAAAGTCGGTTCTTGGTGGTGGGTGGCATTAGGCATTGAATACAGGCCTTGTCTGTATTTATGCATAATGCGGATTATGGCTTTTTTGAAACAGACATAAAAAAGGAGACTTAGGTGGAAAAAAAATCAACCAGTCGTTGGCTCATGGTTTTTGTAGCATTCGTTATGATGCTATGTGTAGGGGGTGTTTATGCGTGGAGTTTATATAATATTCCATTATTAGATGCTAATCCGGGTTGGAATCTGGGAGGTGTGGCCTTAACTTTTGGTATCACTGTTGTCTTTATCTGTTTCGGAGGGATCATTGGTGGTGGAATCTTTGATAAGGTAGGTTTCAGAAAGGTTGCTACGGCAGGTGCTATATTATTTGGTCTCGGATTAATGTTATCCAGCACTGCTTCGAAAATATGGCAACTCTATCTGTTTTATGGTGTTTTTGCCGGTTTGGGTACGGGGTTGGTTTATGGCCCTGCATTGGCAACCTGTATAAAATGGTTTCCGGATAAACGTGGTTTAATTAGTGGAATAGCGGTTATGGGCTTCGGTCTTGGTGCAATGATTTCAAAACCTATAATTTTATTTCTCATAGAAAATTATGGAGTTAATAATACCTTTTTGTATCTGGGTGTTATTTATTGTGCCATTCTTCTGGTCGCAGCTCAGTTGCTGGTTTCACCCCCCCTTGGGTACAGGCCTTTGCACTGGAGGCCATTTGTTGGATCGGCAGTGGCTGAAAACTTGAATTTCACAACCGGACAGATGGTCAAAACGAAACAGTTTTATTTAATCTGGCTTATGTTTCATTTTGGTTGCATAGCGGGTCTTTTGGTGATCAGTGTAGCTGTTAATATAGGAACAGACTTGGTTAAGCTGGATGCGGTTTTTGCTGCCAATGTTGTTGTGGCAATTGCTTTGTTTAATGCAATAGGAAGAATTTTTTGGGGTGGTTTTTCAGACAAAATTGGCAGAATTCGTGCATTATCCGTCATGTTTTCCTTGATGGCATTGGCAATGTTTTTGATGGGTTATATTGAGATGGGCTATGTAAGCTTTTTAGCTTTGGGTTCTTTGGTAGGTTTTTGCTTTGGAGGATTTCTGTCAACTTTTCCAGCCCTTACTACAGATTATTATGGTACTGAAAATTTAGGAAAAAATTATGGTGCTGTTATCTTTGCCTTTGGGGTCGCCGGTATAGTGGGAACCCGTTTGGCAGGTATATTTGAGAATGATTTTACTCAAGCATTTCATGTTGCTTTTGTCTTATGTGTTCTTGCCGTTTTCATGTCATTTTTTGTAACTAAGCCTGTACATAAAAATGCTGAAGTTGTAGTGGCTCCGGTTTTAAAAGCAGCAGCTTAGCTGCTGAAATAATAAGTACGGCGCAACGCCTTCCATTGTAATTCATGGTTGCAGCCCAGCAATGCATTGGAGAAGAGTGTGCCGTGAGGCAGTATTTTTTACATATCAGTATCAAAATGCATTTTAATTATAAAGATTTAAAATCATAGGATGTTTTTGTGTGGCCCTTTGTTTTGATGTAATTATTCAGCACAGTTTATTCTGAACTGCCAATACTGTAATTGCAGCAGCTTTGTACTGTTGCAAGGCCCCTTGGCTATTTGCAAGTGACATTGCAATCGTTTCGGATTCCGGCACTCAAGCCATAAACCCAAAGCCTGTTATGCAAATAGCATAGCCTTTTCAGGCTTGAGTGCCGGAGTGCTAATAAGAAGCGACAAACTGTCTGAGCCGCCACAAAGGCAGCGTGCTTAAGCCTGCCATGGTAATTAAAAAGCTTATCCTGCCTGTGGCGGGGAGTTTTTGCCGCTTCCGCACAGGGCAAGAAGCTCCCGAATCCGGCACTCAAGGTCCATAGGACTTTTTGTTCCCGTAAAGGGCTTGAGCTTTTCAACTTGAGTGCCGGATTGCGTCACGGGCAAATAGCCTGGGGCCTGTGCATCTGTCTTGCAGGTATGGTAACTGGAAAACTGTGCAGAACAGTTACGTTTTGATTTTATAAAAAAGTTTTATGACGGGTCGAGGTTTTACTGAAAGCGGTACGGAGAAACCGTCCGCACAAAAATAGCGGAGGCTTTAATATGAAGAAAAAATTGAGGTTATTAGTATCGACACTTATGATTTTTTCAATGGCAGGTACAGCTTTTGCTCTTGAAAAAAGGGAGTTTGCTTTTATGGGTGCTCTGGGAGCGAACTATCCGGTAGATGATGGTGACGGACAGGTAACTCCTATAGTTATGGCCAGTTATATGAACTACATCGGCGACAATATGTATAATGAAGCAAGGTTAACGACAACAACACTATCCAATACTTTTGGTGTTGACAGGGGCAGATACCACTTTGGCATACAGCCCATCCTTGCCCACACAATAGAAGGCGGTTTCAGAAGCTTTGATCAGGGATATTTTGATGAAGATTTAACTATCAATGGTAACTATATAGCTCCTGTTATGTTTTTTGATTACAGACTGGCTGACCAAAAGGTGGAAATAAAGTTCAGGTATCGTCCGTCATACTATTTCTACCGTAAAGAGGATGCAAAAATAGAAATGCCAGAAAACCACTTTGCCCAGGTTGGGAGTACTGAGTTTGTATTTCAGAACATGCAGGAAAGAAATATGGGCAGGATCAAACATGGTGTAAGGCTTGCGGCAAAGTATGAGTATATGCACCGGTCAGGATATGACACGAACGATTACTTGCCAGAGGATATTAGCCAGTCCCATAAATTGTATGCGGATCTGGGATTTTATCACAACTTTGCAGGGGACTATAATCTCCTTTTTGATATCAGGGGGGCCTATCATAAAGATGTGGACATCAACAATGCGGAAAAGATCGGAAGCTACTTAGCTTCCCATGCAATTATGCCCGGTTATTATAATTGTGAATTCAGGCATGATCGCTATCTTATTGGTAGAATTCAGTTTGGGATACCCCTTGATTTCTGGGATACGAGAATTCAACCGGGATTCAACATTCTCTATATGCCAAAAGACAACAAGGTGGTTGGTCAGGGTGATTATCCTGAAACAAGCTATAAAAGTGTTTCACTTAATATTTCTACAAAATTAGCCGGTGTGCTGCCTTTCTTCCTTAATTATTCCTACGGTATTGATGCGGAAAGAAAGAGTTCACCTGATGGTAAGGTCAGCAAGGGAAGCCATGAGATTATGGCATTTGCTGTGGTGGGATTCGGAAGTACAGGGAAAAAATAGTTCTTTAGTGGAAAGATCCCAAAGCACAGCATAGGTCGCTGGAAAAGTAGAAGCGGCTTCCAGCCGCTTTAAAGAATGCGGCAGGATGGCGCATCTACAAAAAAACAGCTTTTGAGTAACTTCAAAAGTTACTTTATGACAAAACGCCGCATCAGGGCGTGGGTTGTTATTCAGTGATTTAAATATGGACACCCCTTTCCGGTTTGATTCGGTCAAGGGGTGTCTTTTTTTCTATGTTTTCAATGCGAAAAACTCCCCTGCCGATACTTAAGACAGGCTGGATTTCACCCGGAGAACCCGTTTCGCAGACCGGATGAAAGGGGCTTTGTTTTCTTCTTTTTCTGCCATGTGCACAAGGGTATTGAAGGCTTCATCAATGGCAGGGCCTTCATGGCAGATGAGGCCAAGGTCAATGTCGGCAAGAACCATGCGCTCCATCGCCTTTTCCATGGGCAGGCGGATGGCCTTCATGTCAAGGTCATCGGTCATGACCACGCCTTCATAGCCCATCTCTTTTCTCAGAAGGTCTCTCGATATGATGGTGGAAAGGCTGGCCGGCCACTCAGGGTCCAGTTTTTCATAGAGAATGTGGGAGATCATAACCCCGTCCACACCAGCTTTGATGGCAGCCCCAAAGGGCAGAAAATCACTTATGGCCAAAAGGCTTTTTTTTGCATCCAGCACTGGCAGCACATGGTGGGAGTCCAGCACCGTTCGACCGATACCCGGAAAGTGTTTGGCCACAGCATGGATGCCTTCCTGTCTGCAGGCTGCAATCATGGCAAGCCCCATATTTGTGACGGCCTGCGCATCCCCTGAAAATGCGCGTTTTTTCATGATACTTGTATCTTTATCTGCCACATCCAGAACCGGTGCAAGGTTCATGGTGATTCCCAGCGCCTTTAATTCCACAGCCATGCACCGGGCATGTTCCCGGGCTTCTTCCGTGTTTTTCAGTTCACTGATGGGGGGAAATTCTTTGAAATTCGGTTCCCTGAGCCTTGCAACGCTTCCGCCTTCCTGATCCATGGCAATGATAAGGGGCGGCAGCCCGGCTTCTTTTGCAGCGGACTGAAGATCCCGGTTCAGGCGGATCACCTGCTCCGGATTTCTGACATTGGTGGAAAAAAGTACCACACCCGCAGGAAGGATGCGGGCAATGAGACTGCGGATTCTTTCATCACAGACCGGCCCTTCAAAGCCAATCATGAGGCGTTGGCCCGCAAGTTTGCGGGAAGACCATTCTTCGGGGGAGTAAAGAGACATGGATTCCTTCAGGGATTGTCAGGCGGTTACGGGAGGGATGAGAACCCAGCGGGTTCCATCCCACTGTCTGCTGAAATGGCTGGCCATGATAAAGGCCAGCCACAACTGTTCCAGGCTTTTGTACTGCTGCATTACAGGGTCTTTCTCCCTTTCTCCCGGTTTGCCAGCCCAGGTATGGAAACGGAAGGTCATATCCTGAAAGCGGATTCCGGGAATCTGGGCAAGATCCATGAGCTGATTCAGGCGGGGCAGCCAGATCCGGGCTTCCAGAAAAATAATATTGCCTTCCCTTCGTATGGCAAAGCCTTTTCGGAAGGTATCTTCCCCTTCTGGTCCACTCCAGAAGCAGGGATGGTTGCCCTGTTGCGGGGTGAGATAGACATCGCCCTTTGCGGGAATCCACCGTGCCTGAATTTCCACGGCCATTGTGCACATGGTCTGATATGGGCGAGACTGGTCCATCACCTTATTGTCCGGATCGTCTGTGGCTGCGCTGGTATTTCTGCACGGCGCGGTTATGTTCTGCAAGGTTGGTGGAGAAATGATGGGTGCCATCGTTTCTGGAAACAAAATAAATGTAGGGACTTTCTTCGGGCCAGAGGGCCGCTTCGATGGAAGCCCTTCCCGGTGAGGCAATGGGGCCGGGGGGCAGTCCGTGAATATGATAGGTGTTGTAGGGCGTGGGCGTGCGCAGGTGGGTCCGGGTAATTCGGCCGTCAAAATCAGGTATGCCGTAGATCACCGTGGGGTCGGTCTGGAGGCGCATGCCTTTTCTGAGACGATTGTGGAATACCGAAGAGACGCGAGGTCTTTCTTCCGGGGTCCCCGTTTCTTTTTCAATGATGGAGGCCAGGGTGATCACTTCATGCATGGACATGCCAAGGGCCTTGGCCCGGTCCTTTTTTTCCTGCGTAAAAACCCTGTTAAAGTGCTGTACCATGGTTCGGATCATGGTTTCCTCATTGTCCCCCGCCGTAAAAAAATAGGTGTCCGGATAGAGATACCCTTCAAGGCTGTCTGCCGGAATGCCAAGCTTTTGCGCAAGGCCCTTATCTGTGGCGGCCATGAGAAATTCCTTTTCATCCACAAGGCCTGTTTCCGCAACCCTCCGGGCGATTTCTGTTATTCTCAGGCCCTCGGGCAGGGTTACCCGGTAGCGTTTCACCCTGCCCGATACCATCATGTCCAGCAGTGTCTGCGGGGAAAGGGCAGGGGACATGGGATATTCGCCGGTGTGGATGCGGGTATCTTTTTTTTGTATGCGGGCAAGGACCCTGAAATAAAAGGCGTCTGTGATGAGGCCATCTTTTTCCATACGTTCTGCCACAGTGCGGAAGCCTTCTCCCTGCTTTACTGTGAAGAGGATTTCATCGGTGTTGCTTCCTGTGGGGGTTAAAGCGTAATGCCTCAGGCTGTCCCGCAGAACAAGGCCTGCCCCAAGTACAAGGCTCAGGATAAGAAATGACCATACAAAGACAGAATGTTTCATGAAAAGGATCTCCCTGCATTAAAAGACCATTTTGTATACCTTCATTGGGAAGAGCTGTCAAAGCGGCTTGCCATTTTCCTGAATATCCCTATGTTGAATATCCGTCCTGAGGCGGATGTGATTCGTTTACGCACAGGGGGCAAGTGTAAAATATGGTGGAACTACCTAATATATTTTTTCCCTGTAAGATTGTGCATTGATTTCAAGGCATTGGTTTCGAAAAAAGACAATCGGGCTGTTTGTGAGTGACATTGCAATCGTTTCGGATCAGAGCTTTGCAGGCCTGTGCGAAAGAAGCGGCAAACTGTCTGAGCCGCCACAAAGGCAGCGTACCAAAGCCTGCCATGGTAATAAAAAAGCCCATCCTGCCTGTGGCGGGGAGGTTTTGCCGCTTCCGCACAGGGCAAGAAGCTCCCGAATAAGATTGCGTCACGAACAAATGGTCCGGTTGTCTATGCACCTGATTATAGGCCTTCGATTTACCAAAGGAAAATTGTGCTGAATAGTTACAAGACAGCCGTAATCAGATAAAAAAAAGAGGTGTTTATATGTCAGAAAAGAAAAAAGAAACAGAGGTTTACGCCGGTTTTGAGCAGGGCCCCATCCGTCCGCCCAGCGAGGCCGGAAGCCTTCTGATACGGGTAACCCGGAACTGTCCCTGGAACCGCTGCCGTTTCTGCCCCGTGTACAAGGGGACCCGTTTCAGCCTGAGGCCCATGGAGCATGTTCTGGCAGACATTGACACGGTGCATGGCCATCTCTCAAAGCTTCAGGCCCATGCCGCAGGCGGGCCGGTTACAAGGGATATGGTCATGCATGCGGGAAAGGATCTTGCCGGGCCGGATCTCGATGCCCTCCATGCAACCTTGCACTGGATGGCCCATGGGATGGATTCGGTTTTCCTGCAGGATGCCAACAGTCTTATTATGAAGCCCGATAACCTGATTACGGTACTGCGCCATATAATGGAGCGTTTTCCATGGATCAGCCGTATCACTTCCTATGCCAGATCCCAAACCATCAAAGGAATTCCCGATGACAGGCTGCAGGCCATGGCAGATGCGGGGCTGAACCGCATCCATGTGGGCATGGAATCGGGCTGTGACGCAGTGCTGGAGAGGATACAGAAGGGGGTGACAAGGGATGTGCATATCCTTGCGGGCCAGAAGGTGAAGGCTGCGGGGATCTCCCTTTCGGAATATGTGATGCCCGGACTCGGGGGCAGGGATCTTTCCGAAGCCCATGCCATGGACACAGCCGATGCCCTGAACCGCATCAATCCGGACTTTATCCGGCTGAGAACCCTTGCCCTTCCCCAGCATACGGAGCTGTATGGTGACTGGCAGGCGGGTCACTTTGATAAATGCAGCGGAGAAGAAGTGGCAAGGGAGCTTCTGGGCTTTATCATGGCTCTGGAGGGTATCCAGAGTACCCTGACCAGTGACCATGTGCTCAACCTCTTTGAAACCGTTGCGGGCAGACTGCCCGAAGATAAATCCCAGATGATAGCGGAAATTCAGTCTTTTCTGGATCTTCCCGAGCATGGGCGCATGATGTATCAGGTGGGGCGTCGCATGGGGCTTTACCGGGGAATGAAGGATTTCAAAGATGAGGGCAGAAGGCAGCGGGTGGCGGAGGCCTGTCAGCGTTACAATATCCGGCCGGACAATCTGGAAGAGGTGCTTGATGATCTCATGCGGCGCTTCATCTGATGCCTGAAACCTTTGGTATTTATATCCACGTTCCCTTTTGCAGGTCCAGATGCAGGTATTGTGATTTTTATTCCACGCTGGATGAAACCATGATTTCCCGCTGGCTGGACGGGGTTCTGGGGGAGATGGCCCTGACCCCTGCGCCAGAGTTCCTTGCTGTGGATACGGTCTACTTTGGCGGGGGAACGCCTTCTCTCCTTGGGAGCCGGGATGTGGAAAGGCTTCTTGGGGCCGTGGACCTCCATTATGGTATGGGGTCCGATGCAGAAATTACCCTGGAGGCCAATCCCGGAACCATATCCTCTGGACAGCTTAAGCATCTGCGGGCAATGGGGGTAAATCGCCTGAATTTTGGTTTCCAGAGTCTGGATGACAGGGTGCTGGCATTTTTAGGGCGGGGGCACAGTGCGGCTGAGGCGAAAAAGGCCTGGGAAATGGCCAGAAAAGCCGGGTTTTCCAATATGGGACTGGATCTCATCTACGGGCTTCCGGGGCAGGGCATCGGAGAATGGGAAAGGGAGCTTGAAAAGGGCCTTTCCTTTGAGCCGGAGCACCTTTCCCTTTATATGCTTTCCATCGAAGCGGAAACGCCCATGGGCAGGGATCTGGCCGCAGGCCGGATGCGGGCTCCCGATGAGGGACAGGTGGCAGATCTCCTTCGCTTTACCCTGAATTTCATGGATGATCAGGGCTTTCCCTGGTATGAGGTTTCCAATTTTGCCGCAGCACCAATGTATCAGTCCCGGCATAACCGGGGATACTGGGAAAAAAAGCCCTATATGGGTTTTGGGCCTGCGGCCCACTCCTGGCTGCCTCCTGTGCGGCGTAGCAATGTGCCGGATCTGAGGCTCTATGCGGATCTTCTCCGTGAGGGCAAGGTACCTTTAGACATGGAAGAGGTGCTGGATAGCGAGGCCATGCGTATGGAAAGTTTTTATCTGGGTTTCAGAACCCGCAAGGGGCTGGATGTGGCGGCCTTTGAGGGTACATTCGGTGGGGATTTTTTTAAGGATTACAGGTCTGTGCTGGATACCTTTGAAAGGAAGGGCTTCATTGAACACGGTGGAGGGTTCTGCCGTCTCACGGTGGCGGGTATGATCTTTCTCGATGCCATCACATCGGCATTCTGCTGTCATGAAACGGATTGAGGCTCTTTCAGGATTTTGTGTACCATCTGAAGGGATTTTAAGGCCCCTTCAGATGGAAAGACTCAGGTGGAAATGGTTGTGATCAGCACACCGATATGGAATCTGGCAAGGGAGATGTGGGCGGCCAGGTTGGCCCTGTGGTTGGCAAGAAGACTGTTGAGACTGCTGTTAAGTACAATAATGGGGTCGATCTCGTCCGCTTTTCTGCAGTAGTAAATGGCCTTTCGCAGGGAGTCAAGGCCGTCGCGTTTCTGGAGCATGGGATAAAAATCATGTTCCACCGCCTCAAGGATGGTGGCCATGGCGCTGGCAACGCCTTTGGAATAGTATAAGTAGTCATCGGCCTTAAAAAAGCTGACAGGACGACCGTCGCTTTCATGGGTTTTGATAAGGTTTTCGTTACAGCTTCCAAGCAGATTCTTGTAGGCAATGAGAAGGGGAATCAGGTTGTCGGAGCGGTTATAGAACCTGGCGTCGCCTTTGACCAGATTTTCCTGATACTTTGCCATTGCCCTCAGGGATGCCTTGTATTGGGATTCTGCGGAAGGAAACCAGAATTTGGTGGGCCGGATCATAAATCCGTTCATGGCCTGTTCCAGATGCGGATCAATGGAGGCTGCGCTTCCGGTGCGGGAAATGTCTTCTGCCAGCCTTACCGCCGTTCTTCTTGTGACCTCAAGGGTTCCCAGCTGAAAGTTGTTGACGTTGTCCGTAGGACGGATCAGGTCATTGGGACGCCATCCCCAGAAACGATCATACAGCTCATAACGCATGGGCTGCATGGCGGCTTCCACAAAGGCCCATCCCACAACACTGCCCAGCCCTTCTCCATTTATGTCAATTGAGGGGGGCTGAAGTTCAGCCCTGTTGTCCGCATCTCCTTCATCGGGGGAGGCCGCGGGGGAAGGTTCGCTTTCCCTGACGGGAGATGCGGTTACATGGCCTTCGTTGCCGGGCCGGATGATGCGACCGCCCTCTGTATCCAGCATGGAAGGGGTTTCCGCAAGGCTCATTTCTTTTTCAAAATCCGTCTGATTCGAACCCATGAGTGAAAAAAGGGATATGATAAGCCATAGTCCGAAGAGGGTGAAAAAAATGGCCAGGCCCTGCTGTCTGGAGATCGTTTTTTCTAAAGACTGATTTTCACCTTCTGGTTCTTTTGTTTCTCTGTCCTGGTGCATGGAGAATCCTTTTGGGCTTTCAGGTGATTGAAATATTACGGGGGTGCTGCCTGCCAGACCCGGTAAGCTATGTTTCCCGTGGCTGCTGTTTTCTGAGTTTGCGGGTGTCGCCAATTCTGATGGTGAGATGAATGCCGTCAAAATACTCCATCAGGGGTATGACATATTTTCTTGCAATGCCTCCGCAGATATCCTTGAACTGGGATGGGTTCATTTCTTCGTTTTCCAGCAGAAATGCCACCACCTTTTCCTGCAGGCTGTCCAGGGCCTGGCGGTGAAAATAAAAATCTTCCTTCACCCGGACCATGAGATTTTCCCGGATCAGAATTTTCATCACATCGGGGGCTGCTTCTGCCTGGGCCTTATCCAGAGTCCGGACGATTTCACGGAAGTAGGGGGGGGTAATGCCTGTATTTTCATAGTTTTCAAGGATTTTCAGGCGCAGGGCTTCCTGATCCACCTGCAGGGCCACTTTATGGGTGCTGAGTCGTACAAGATCCCCTTCCTGGCTCAGCTTTTCGTCCTTTACAAGCTGGTTGAGTACCTGGTTGAGGAGGCGGGGCTGAATATAGGCTGGGAACTTGCTTTTCAGTTCTTCCTTGGAAAGGCCTTCCCGCAGAGGATAGCTGGCGTGATATTTTTCAAGATAATTTGTGGCAAAGCTGCATAGGCGCTGGAAGGCATCTGCGTGGATATAGGTTTTGGCATCCTTGTCCGTCACCAGAATGCTGCGGCTGGAAAGCAGTTTCTGAAGAACCGCCGTGAGCTGCTTTTCCGAAAGATTGGTCACAAGCCGCAGGTCAGACATGGAAGCGCCTGCAAAGCCTGCCTGCATCAGATGAAAGGCTGCTGCCTCTTCGCTGCCCGCCTCACTCAGGTGGCTGAGTCCTTCTATGATATTGTCCTGAAAGCGTTTGTGCTTCCGGGGTACGGGGTTGAGTATGGCCCCGCCGCCAATGGTGCGTATGGGGGAGTAGGAGCGTACAACATAGCGGTCATCCCGGACGCAGACCATGGGTCTGTCAAAACGGAACTGGACGGGTGCTTTCTCGCCGGGCTCAAGGGTATCCCTGTCCAGAAGAACGGTCAGGGCCGTGATTTCACTGGTTCCCGTATGGAAACGGACCTTTGTTCTGTTTTTTAAGGGTTTTTCATTGCTTCCCAGATAATGAAAATCCGTATCCACCATGAAGGTGTTTTTCAGGGCATCGGGTGGTGCAATGACATCTCCCCGCTGGACTTCGGAAAGATCCAGTCCCTGAAAATTTACGGCGGTTCTCTGGCCGCATACGGCGGTCTGGACACTGTCGTTGTGCACCTGCAGGCCCCTTACCCGGGACTGGGTCAGTTCTGGATAGACCATCACCGTATCTCCTACGCTGACGGAGCCGGATACGAGAGTGCCTGTGATGACGGTACCAAAACCCTTCATGGTAAACACCCTGTCCACGGGGAGCCGGAATACGGTGGTGTTCCGGATATCCGGGATGAGGGATGCCATGTCGGATATGGCCTGAATGAGGGTGTCCAGCCCTTTGCCCGTGTGGGAAGATACGGGGATGAGGGGGGCATCCGCAAGAAAGCTGTCGGAAAGAAAATCCCGCACGTCATCTGTGACCATCTCCAGCCACTCTTCATCTACCATGTCCGATTTTGTCAGAACCACAAGGCCATGGCGGATTCCCAGCAGGGAGCAGATTTCAAGGTGTTCCCGAGTCTGGGGCATCACCCCCTCGTCTGCAGCGATGATCATGGCAACGATATCAATTCCGGAAGCACCGGCGACCATGTTTTTGACAAATTTTTCATGGCCGGGTACATCCACCACGCCCAGTCGCCTGCCATCGGGGAGATTGAGGGCTGCAAAACCCAGCTCAATGGTGATCCCCCGTTTTTTTTCTTCCTTCAGGCGATCCGTATCCGTGCCTGTGAGTGCCCGGACAAGGCTGGTTTTTCCATGGTCAATATGACCGGCTGTTCCCAGAATGATTTCTTTCAAGATACCTCTTAAGCTCCATTGGGGAAGTGTTTCCGCTGTCCGGCAAATATCCTCTGGATCAGGGCGTTTTTTAGGCGACTATCTGCCAAGGCTGCCATAAAATCCTGTAACAATTAGTGCATAAGGTCTTTCGGGTCAAGTTTTCCTTTTTAAATGCACTTTTTTTTCTTTGTCCGGATAAAAAAAACTTGCATTTTAGCGGGTGGGCTGGTAGAAGCAATCTCGTTTTTGTGGTGGGTATAGCTCAGTTGGCAGAGCACAAGGTTGTGGTCCTTGGGGTCGAGGGTTCGAGCCCCTCTACTCACCCCATAAAAAAATTCAGCGCCCGTAGCTCAGCTGGATAGAGCGTCGGACTTCGAATCCGCAGGCCGGGGGTTCGAATCCCTCCGGGCGCGCCAAGGAGATCAAGGGTTTACAGCATAAGGCTGTAAGCCTTTTTTTATTTTTTTAAAATTATCCCAGTTTTATCCCAGTTTTAAAACTGACGCTGAGGGAAAATGAGGGATTGTTTTTGGCATTGCAGATAGAGTCGTATTTTCTTCGTTATACCAAAACATACTTTTTTAATTGTACCCCATCGGTCCCTCCCATTGCCTTCACCGTATAAAAAATGTATCTGAACATCATAAGAGCAGACACTGCTTCACATAACGCATATTCTTAAATGGGCACCTTCTTATTGCAGGCGTATCTTGTCCCTGTATGCCTTGCCTTTCTTGAGCTTCTCATTACTCCTGCGTTTTATTTCTGCCAGAAGCAGGGCTGCTTCTTCATGGGAAAGAAACCTTGTCCGCCTGTTGTCCTCGGAAGGTATCCTTACCTTTCCCACGGGATTGACCCCATTTAAAGATGTTATGCCTTTTGGCATGATGAAACACTTGGCGGGTAACGGCCAATGCGTATTGAATTGTCCTGGGTGCTTTTCCTTCTGCTCTCATGGCGCTTTTGATTTTTTCCAGATGCAGGGGGACTATTTCTGAAATGGGTTTATTTTCAAGCGTTGGCTTAATCCAAAGATTGTCACGGCATAGGGAATTTTTCGGGTCATAAAATACCACCAAGAAATAAATCGTAAATTTTTCTTTTTATTTTATTGAAAAAATTTTTCAGAAAAGAAGGTTTTTGTTCTGACAGATTTTCAGTGATGTAATCTTCACTTTTATCCATAATAGCCACAACTTTAAATTCCGAAAGACAAGACATGATCACCCCATATAAAATTGAGTTTAAAAACAGAAGCACTTTGACTCATCTTCTACAGTTCGATTTCAATAATCCAATGAATTCAGTACGATAAAAAGCAATAACAAACCTTTGGCACCACCTGCCATCCTGTTTTCCCAAAACGCTCTTTTTTATATTTCGCAAATTGCCTGTGGCATGGCTACGCCAACAGCCTTGAATATTTTTCCACATACGCCATGACTTCTTGTACGAAGTGCAAGTCTTCGACCATTATCTTCCACAATGACTCTTTGCAGAGATTCAAGATCATTGCGGATGGTTGCCCATTCAAAGTCATGACCAGCTGCTTCAAGTCTCATGGCGAGTTCTTTGCGGAGTAAAAGAGCAAGAAAACTACAAAAGACATGACCTCGTATGGTTTCATCACGTTTATGGTAAACGGGCCTGGTGTCCATGACAGATTTTACA
>NZ_VLLC01000044.1 GCF_007830435.1 Desulfobotulus alkaliphilus
TTACCGTTGAAAACCTGTCGAAATCTCCCAGAATTTCCAGCCCCGGAACAAGGCTTCTCACCACGGGAATACGCAGATCCCTGCGGGTCAGCTCCACATGAACCGGTGTAAATCCATTGGCCAGCAGGCAGTTCTCCACCCTGTTCAGGTCGTTTGCCGGATTGGATGTTGAAAAGTCCGGCAGACTTTCCAGGCTGCGGATAACTTTGATGTGGGGTTTTTGTCCCGGAGGACCGGGAAAGGGCCACGGGGTTTCCGTGAGGGCGGAAATAAGGGCTTTTTTGCCACTCAGATTGGTTCCCGTTCCCCGCACAACTTCTCCCTTGTTTCCCATGATCAGACAGCGGTAGGAGGGAATACCAAACTCCGTTGTAATATCTTCAAAAAAGGGATGGACACCCTGATCCCTGTATGCCTGAAGAAGCCGGGAGACTTCCGGATCACGGGATGCAATCTGAAAGCAGTTTTCCGGGTTATGGGGCATGGTGGCTTCGGCATCCCTTTCTATGACTTCCAGAAGACCTGCAAGGCAGGCACCTTCCTTTGATGATCCTGCGGCAAGCCCCGTGGAACCCAGTGCGGTGAAAAGCTGGGGTTCGGGCAGGTTGCTGAATAAAAGAACGCATTGCACGGGAACAAGGCAGGGCTTTTTAGACAAAAGACCTGTTTTTTCTCCGGGCATCCACCAGAGGGCCTGATCCGGCATGGGGGCTTCCAGAAGAAGGCTGTTGGGGTCCAGTGCTTCCATGCCTTCTTTTTTCAGTTGGGAAAAGGTGGCTTTGCGGATGGGGGAAGGGTGCAGGCGCATGGATATTTCACTGCCCGTGGTACCGGCAAAGGCGGTGATTCTTTCGGCGGCTTCCATAATACAGGCGGTTCTGGCATTTTCCAGAGAAAGGCCTCTGCCGTAGCTGGTCTGTATGCCGGTGAGGCGGTGTTCATATCGGGGGATTTCCACAGATCTGTCCAGATCCCATTGCCTTAGAAGGGCAATGGGGCTTAAGGATGCGGTATGGCGCTTTTCCGAAGTCATCAGTTTTTTATGGGGGGCGAGCCTCTCCATGGCCGCATGAAAAACATCTTCCGGCTCCGGCACAGGGGGGCAGGGCATGGATGAAAGGGGGATTTTTTCTATGGGGACCGGTGTTTCCGAAAGGGCCGGGCCGCTGAGTTCTGGCTCAGGCAGGCTGTCTGTCTTCCCGGCCGAAGGGGGGTACAGATGGAAAATGTTGGAATAAAAAACTTGAATCCAGGGGGCGTTTTCCGGATAAAGGGGAATGCGCAGGTAGGCCAGAGGGGATTTTTCCTGATTTTTATGGTCCGGTAGCTTCCATTGGGCACCGGATGCTTTACTGGCCTCGTGGAGGGCGTGGAGCAGAAAGTCCGATGAAAAAAAAAATTTATGTTCATCGGCAGACATCCCAAGGAGCCGTTCAATCAGGCAGGCCCTCAGAAAGGAATCTTCCGGTCTCCTTTGACATAAACGTACAAGATCCGTGAATGGGGCTCTGGAACGGGGACGGGATGGAAGTAGCCCGTGGCTGCACTTGTTGTCTTATGCTGCATTGAAAATAGAATCATTTATTTCGTCCTTTTATTGCTTCTTCTTGTTTTTTTCAGATATGTTCAGGCGGTATTTGTAAGGTCTTTGAAAGGGGTTACATGTTTTTGACTCCCATGGCCTGTTATTGTTTAACAGAAAGAAGGGGCCCTGTCCTTCCTGAAGCCCATGGGATTTTACCTGAATACGGGAGATGAAAAGCCCTTGTTAAAAAAAATCCAAAGAAAGCGGAGTATGATGGGAGAATACCTGTTTTTTGTCAATATATAGTATGCTGTGTTAAAAATTAACACTTATAGTGTGCCTTGTGGGGGTGGGGATTCTGTAAGGGGGTAAGTCCTTATTTTTGCTTTTATTCTTGACATATAAAGGAGGCATCGAGTATAAGTCGCCATTCATGATGATAAGTCATTCAGTAACCGTATCAGGGGTACTGCAAAACCCTAATTAAATTGCAGGCAGGGGAGAAGGATGGAATTTAAGGCATTGTTTGGAAACAGCAGGGAAAAAATGGCGGAACGCTGGGTGGCGCTTGTGGCAGGAACCTATCCGTCCAGACGCAGCCAGTCTTTTTTTCTCAATGAAAAAGATCCTTTTGCCAATCCCGTCGGACATACGCTGCACACGGTTCTTCCGGAAGTACTTAAGGGTCTTGTGGAAGGGCTTGGGGATGCGGAGCTTGAAAAGCTTCTGGACCCCCTCATCCGTATCCGTGCCGTGCAGGAATTTACGCCCAAAGAAGCGGTGACCTTTGTTTTTTATCTCAAAGATCTTGCCCGTGAAGCGCTGGGTTCAAAAATACTGGAAGATAAAAAAAATCAGTCCATGCTCTATGCCTTTGACAAGAGAGTGGATGATCTTTCCCTGATAGCCTTCAGTCTTTACATGGCCTGCAGGGAACAGATATGGTCCTTTAAATCCCGTCATGTGGTGGAAAGGAGCATTAATCTTCTGGAAAAGGCGGATATTCTCTGTGAGGTGGAAAATCTGGGGGTGGATATTCTTCCCCAGCGGATTTTTAGAAAAATGCAGAAGGATGCAGCAGAAAAAAAAGAAGCCATAACCAACTGAAAAGGTATTGTCTTTTCGGCTTTTTTTGTCTGTCGGGCAAAGGGTTCAGGCCCGTATGAATGGGCAGAGTCCCTTTTTTCAGAACAGATTTAAAGATTCTTGGCATTGTAAATACGGATTTTCTTTACTAAGGAAAGTCCTGTTTATAGGGGTTAATGGCAGCGGTAAAGGGCCAGCGTCGCCGGGTTATCGCTGTCGGCAGAATCAATTTTGGACCGGAGTTAACTCCGGATCGGTGTTTCTTGCCGAAGAGAGAGGTAGTGTCCATGAATCAACACCTGCTTTATTCCCTTGCGGCGGTACTGGTTCTCGGTTTGATCGGCTATGCCGGTGGAAGCGGGATGCCCTATCTGTTTGGGGTCATCATACCCTATGCCGCCATGGTGCTGTTTTTTGCAGGGTTCGCCATGCGGATGCTGGGATGGGTAAAATCCCCTGTCCCCTTCCGCATTCCGACCACCTGCGGGCAGCAGCAATCTTTTTCCTGGATCCAGCACTCCAAGTACGACAATCCCTCGAATAAGAGGGATGTTCTTGTGCGCATGCTGCTGGAAATCTTTCTTTTCCGGTCTCTTTTCCGCAATACGAAAAACGAGATCCGTGAAGGAAAGGTCGTTTATAACCTGGAAATCTGGCTTTGGCTTTTCGGTCTGATTTTCCACTATTCCTTCCTTGTGGTTCTGGTAAGGCATCTTCGCTTTTTCCTGGAGCCCATCCCCGCCCTTCTCAAGGTGGTGGAAATGCTGGATGGCATTCTGCAGATAGGGCTTCCCGGTATTCTCCTTTCCGGTTTCCTGCTGCTGGGTGCGGCCCTGTTTCTTTTTGCCCGCCGTATTCTTATTCCCCAGGTACGCTACATTTCCCTTACAGCGGATTATTTTCCGGTTCTGCTGATTGCCTCCATTGCAGGTACAGGGATACTGATGCGTTATGTTGCCAAGGTGGATATTTTCACGGTGAAGCAGATGACCATGAGCCTTGCCACCTTCAGCCCTGTGGTGCCTGAAGGTATCGGTGGTCTTTTCTATGCCCACTTTTTCCTTGTTTGCGTATTGTTTGCTTATTTTCCCTTCTCAAAACTGATGCACTCCGGCGGTATTTTCCTGAGCCCCACAAGGAATATGGCCAACAACAGCCGGGCCGTACGTCATATTAATCCCTGGAATCCCAAGCTGAAGTTCGTTACCTATGCGGATTATGAGGACGAATTCAGAGAGAAGATGATCGAGGCCGGCCTGCCGGTGGAAAAGAAGGAGTAAACCATGGTCGATATTCCCAATGCGGATGAATTGATCCAGATAGACAGAACACCGGGTAAAGAGAGCTGGATGGACGTTCCACCGGATCTCTCCGAAGGAAGGTTCTGTTACCCGGCCAAGCCGAAGACTCTGGAATATCTCGGGCTTCCCAATGCAAGGGTCTGGAGCCCGTCAGATGAAGACTGGCAACTGCCGCCGGACTGGCAGAAAATAGTCCATGAAGGCTTTAAGGAGAGACTGGATAAATACCGCTCCCTGAAGGTTTTCATGGATATCTGTGTCCGTTGCGGAGCCTGTGCCGATAAGTGTCATTACTACATCGGTTCCGGTGATCCCAAAAACATGCCCGTACTCAGGGCAGAGCTGCTGCGCTCCATCTACCGCAATGATTTTACCATGGCGGGTAAGATACTGGGACGCATTGCAGGAGCCAGAAAACTCACCCCTCAGGTGATTAAAGAGTGGTTCAGTTATTTCTATCAGTGTACGGAATGCCGCCGCTGCTCCGTGTATTGCCCCTACGGTATTGACACGGCAGAAATTACCATGATGGCCCGTGAGCTTCTCAACCTTCTTGGTCTGAATATCAACTGGATCAAGGATCCCGTGGCCAACTGTTCCCGCACAGGGAACCATCTGGGGATTCAGCCCCAGAACATGGTGGAAATCATTGATTTCTTCTGTGATGACATTGAGGAAATAACCGGTGTCAGGCCCAACCCGACCTTTAACCGTAAAGGTGCTGAAGTTCTTTTCATCACGCCTTCCGGTGATGCCTTTGCCGATCCCGGCACTTACACCTATATGGGCTACCTGATGCTGTTTGAGGCCATTGGTCTTGATTATACCATCAGCACCTATGCTTCAGAAGGTGGTAACTTCGGTTTGTTCACATCTTCAGACATGATGAAAAAGATCAATGCCAAAATGTACCATGAGGCAGAGCGTCTGGGTGTGAAATGGATTCTTGGCGGCGAGTGCGGTCATATGTGGCGGGTTATCAATCAGTATATGGATACCATGAATGGTCCCACGGGTCCGAAAATGGAGATTCCCAAATCTCCCATAACAGGTACGGTGTTCAAGAATGCCGCATCCACAAAAATGGTTCACATTGCTGAGTTCACTGCAGACCTGATCCGTAATGGCAAGCTTAACCTGAAGCCCGGCCGTAACGATCATCTTAAAGTAACTTATCATGATTCCTGCAATCCGGCCCGTGCCATGGGTATGCTGGATGAGCCCCGTTATGTACTGCAGAATGTATGCAATAACTTCTATGAAATGCCCGAAAATACCATTCGGGAGCAAACCTTCTGCTGTGGTTCCGGTTCCGGTCTGAACACCGAGGAAATTATGGAGCTCCGTATGCGTGGTGGGCTGCCAAGGGCCAATGCTGTCAAGCATGTCCATGATAAATACGGTGTAAATATGCTGTCATGTGTCTGCGCCATCGACCGTGCTGTTCTGCCTCCTCTCATGGATTACTGGGTGCCTGGCGTTTCTGTCACCGGTCTGCATGAACTGGTGGGTAATGCCCTGGTTCTGGACGGAGAGCATGAAAGGGAAACCAACCTGCGTTTTGAACCTTTAGAGAATGCGGAGGGCGCAGATGAGTGATAAATTGAAAGTCCTTGCGGGACTTCTTGTACTGGCGGTGCTGATTACGCTGCCCTTCTGGCTGAATGCCGGCAAGTCCGGTGCTGCACCGGAGATTGTCATTGCCGAAGCAGCCAAAAAAGCCGGAAACTGTGTGGAGTCCAAGGAGTGGATGGCTGCCAACCACATGGCTCTTCTTGATCAGTGGCGGGATGTTGTGGTTCGTGAAGGCAAGCATATCTATGTGAGTGAAAGTGGCCAGGAGTTCAATATGAGTCTTTCTTCCGGAGAAAACTCATGCCTCGGATGCCATACCTCCACTGCGGAATTCTGTGACAGCTGCCATGATTATACCGGTGTGGGTACACTCTACTGCTGGGAATGCCACATAGACCCGTCAAAGGAGAATAAGTGATGAAGGAAAGCAGACGCAAGTTTCTGAAAATTGCCGGTGTCTCTGCCATCGGTATAGGAACGGGTTCTGTGCTGACTGCCTTTGCCTCTTCGGGTTCGAAGGAAGAAAAGGCTGCACAAGCCGCAGGAGCCAGGTTTAAGCATCGGGCGGAAAGTCTCAAGGCTGGCCATTGGGGCATGGTGATTGATACCCGTAAGATTGATGCGGATCTTGCGGCAAAAATTCAGGAGACCTGTCACAGTATACATAATGTTCCCGGCATTGAAGGGAAGCAGGAGCTGAAGTGGATCTGGCCTTCGGATTATAAGCATGTGTTTCCCATGCAGACCAATCCCTATGTTTCAGAACAGCTGAAAAAAGCTCCTATTCTTGCCCTGTGCAACCATTGTGAGAATCCTCCATGTGTGCGGGTATGTCCCACCAAGGCCACCTTCCAGCGGGAAGATGGCATTATCATGATGGATTTTCATCGTTGCATCGGCTGCCGTTTCTGTATGGCTGGTTGTCCTTACGGAGCCAGAAGTTTTAATTTTCGGGATCCAAAGCCTTTTATCAAGGAGATGGACCCCATGTATCCCCATCGTATGATCGGGGTTGTGGAAAAATGCAACTTCTGCGATGAGCGCCTGGCCAGAGGCCAGATGCCTGCCTGCGTGGAAGTGTCCAAAGGCGCTATTCTTTTCGGTGACCTGGATGATCCCGACTCCAATGTCCGTAAGGCCCTCAGAGCCAATACCACCATCCGACGGAAGCCAAGTCTGGGTACAAGCCCTTCCGTCTATTACATAGTGTGAGGTGACCATGCTGGAAAAAGCGATCAATGGAAGCAGCAAGTACTGGATATGGATCGCCTCCCTGCTGCTGATCATCGGGGTGGCGGGACTTGCCTGGATGAAGCAGCTGGATCAGGGTCTTGTCATCACAGGTATGAGCCGTGATGTGACCTGGGGCTTCTATATTGCCCAGTTTACTTTCCTTGTGGGTGTTGCCGCAGGGGGGGTTATGCTGGTGCTTCCCTATTATCTGCACGATTATAAGGCCTTTGGCAGAATTACCGTTCTCGGTGAGTTTCTGGCCATTGCCTCCATTGTCATGTGTCTGCTTTTCATTATTGCAGACATGGGTTTTCCTTCCCGTCTGATGAACGTGATCATTTATGCCAGTCCGGATTCCATGCTTTTCTGGGATATGATTGTTCTCAACGGTTATCTTTTCCTTAACATTCTTGTGGGATGGAATGTGCTTGAGGCAGAACGCAATGGTGTTCCTGCCAAAAAGTGGGTGAAAATTTTCGCTCTGATTTCCATTCCCTGGGCCTTTGGTATCCATACGGTTACGGCCTATCTGTACTGTGGTCTGCCCGGAAGGGGCTTCTGGCTTTCTGCCATTATCGCTCCCCGCTTCCTGGCTTCCGCCTTTGCAGCAGGTCCTGCCTTCCTGATTATTCTGGCCACTATTCTTAAGAAAACCACTGGTTTTGATTCCGGTGAAAAGGCCCTGCGGACTCTTTCCAAGATTGTCTGCTATGCCCTTATTGCCAATGTGTTTTTCTTTATCTGTGAAGTTTTTGTGGTCTTCTACAGCCAGAACCCTGAGCATATGGATCACTTCATCTACCTGTTCTGGGGAACGGGGAATCTGGTTCCCTTCATGTGGGCATCCATGATTCTTATGGTTACTGGGATTGTTCTGCTTCTGATACCAAAATACAGAAACAATCTTTCCCTGCTGCCATGGATCTGTGGTATTGTTTTCATCGGTACCTGGCTTGATAAGGGACTTGGTTTTGTAACGGGAGGTTTTGTTCCCAACCCCCTGCATGAGTACACAGAATATGCGCCAACGGCTCTTGAGCTGGTGATCAGCATGGGCATTTTTGCCACAGGCTTTCTGGTTCTGACCCTGCTCTTCAAAATGGTTGTAGGTATTAAGCAGGAATCAGGGGATACAACACCCCACTGATCCCTGTGGATATTTGCCTGAAGGATACATGAAGTAAGCTGTTGTCTGATGATTGATTAAAAGGAGGACTGTGTTGCTGCGGTCCTCCTTTTTTTATGGGAGAATTTATCTTTGTACGGCCTCCGTATGATTTGAACCGGAGATTGTTGACCGGCAAGGTATTTTCATGCTTGTACATGGGTCTTTCCTGTGTCAGAATGGAAAGAAGAAACTTCACATAAAGGAGGGCTTTACAATGGATAAGTATGAATGTCCCTGTGGCTATGTGTATGACCCTGCGCAAGGAGATCCGGACAATGGTATCCCCGCAGGAACTACCTTTGCGGATCTTCCGGAAGACTGGTTGTGCCCGGTCTGCGATTCGGAAAAGGAGTTTTTTGAAAAGGTCTGAGCGCCAGTGATGCAGAAGGAACAGAAGGTTTTTATCTGGAAGCAGGGATTTGACCGGAGAGGAAATATATTTTCGGTGTAATTGAGTAGTGTTTCAGGAAAACAATTGTTCCATCACACAGTATTCTTATCTGCCTCAGGTGGATAAAGATGAACAGAAAAGGGAGGTATCCGGTTGACCCCTCCCTTTTTTTATTATCCCCGTCAGCCGGAAATGGATGTTTTGATGCGTAAGGTGGAAAAAGGCGATCAGGTTCAGGTGCACTATACGGGAACATTTCCGGAAGGTGAAAAGTTTGATTCTTCAGAAGCTCGCGGACCCTTAAGCTTTGAAGTGGGCAGTGGTCAGATGATTCCCGGTTTTGATGCGGCTGTGCTTGGTATGACCGTAGGAGAAAAGAAAAAGTTTACACTGCCCCCTGAGGAAGCCTATGGCCCTCACAATCCCGAGCTTGTGGCTGTATACGAAAAAAGTCTTTTTCCTGAAGGTATGGAGCTTGAGGAAGGGATGATTCTTGAAAGCCGCATGGAAGACGGTACGGTTATTCCCATCCGTATTGCCGGTATTGATGGCGAGGATGTAACCGTGGATGCGAATTTTCCCATGGCCGGGAAAACACTGGTTTTTGATATTGAGCTGGTTGCCATCAGCTGAATACTTTTAAAATTGTTTTAAAAGATACTTAAAAAGGTTCTATTTTCTTTTTTGGGAATGGAACCTTTTTATGATTCGGAAGGAGTCATGGTTTCCCAGCATCTTCTGTTTTTAAAAAACTCTGTTATAAAATGATGATTGAAAAGATGGCCGGATTTAATGGTTTTAATGTGGCCCTGTATGGGCATGCCAATGAGGGAAAAGTCTCCGATACAGTCCAGAAGCTTATGTCGAACGAATTCATCCGGAAATCGAAGGCCTTCTTCATTGATAATGCTGTCTCCACTGACAACCACAGCACTTTCCAGGGACCCACCCCGGCCAAGCCCCATCTGTTTCATGAATTCCACTTCATGGAGAAATCCGAAGGTTCTGGCTGGTGCAATTTTCGTAAGGAAGCTGTCATCATCCAGCAGAATGCTGATGGTCTGTCTGCCGATTAAAGGATTGGGAAATTCTATGGTGCAGGTGATACGGAAATCTTCATCGGGATAGACCCCCACAAACTTATCACCGTCAGCAATTTCAATGGGGTGGGTCACTATGAAGTGGGATCTCGGAGCCATCTGAACAATAATACCGGCTTCATTTATTTTTTGTGAAAAAACAGCAGCACTGCCATCCATGATGGGCATTTCGTAATTGTCCAGTTCCACACGGGCATTGTCTATACCCATCCCGGCAAAACTTGCCATGAGGTGTTCAATGGTGGAAACGATGATGCCGTTTTCTCCGATGACAGTAGCGAGGCTGGTATCCACAACCCTGCTGAAAAGGGCCGGAATACCCTGGGTGCCGGGAAGATCTGTCCGGAAGAAGCGGATTCCGTGGTTCTCAGGCGCAGGCTTTATTGTAAGCGTGGCTTCTTTTCCGGAATGCACCCCTGTACCTGAACAGGATATGGGTGCAGCAAGGGTTTGTTGTCTGGATCTCAATGCCATAAAAAGTCCGTTTCCTGCCTTTTTTGTATATTGCATCCTTCTGGATGTCGGGCTATTAAAACAAAACTGTTTATGGAAATCCATATTTTTATTTAATCCGGTAAAAAGAAAGTTAGAAATATGCTTGCCAGAAGCTGCTGCGCTGCCGTTATCGGTGTGGATGCCATTGCCGTAACCGTAGAGGTAGATGTGGGAAGGGGACTTCCCGTATTTCAGATTGTGGGACTTCCGGAAACGGCGGTGCGGGAAAGCAGGGATCGTATCCGCACGGCATTGCGCAATGGCGGCTATGGTTTTCCCAAGGGACGGATTACCGTAAATCTTTCTCCTGCGGACATCCGAAAGGAAGGAACGGGGTTTGATCTTGCCATTGCACTGGGTATTCTTGCCGCATCGGGCTTTCTGTCTCCGGATGTGGTGGCTTCCCATCTGGCTTTGGGGGAGTTGTCTCTGGATGGTCGTGTGAACCCTGTGCGGGGGGCTCTGGCCGTGGCTGCCCTTGCGGATGCTGCACATATCCGGGGTCTTCTGGTTCCTGTCAGCAATGCCGCAGAAGCTGCGGCATCTGGGAAAATTCCTGCCTTTGGGATAAAAAATCTGGGAGAAGCCGTGGATCATCTGGCTGGCCGGAAACGCCTTGAAGCAAGGGAACCCTTTGATTTTTCATGCCTAACTACTTCCGTGTGGGATGCCGACTTAAAGGATGTGGCAGGGCAGGAGCATGCCAAAAGGGCCCTTGAGGTTGCGGCTGCAGGCTCCCATAATATTCTCATGAGCGGATCTCCCGGATCGGGCAAGACCATGCTGGCACGCCGCCTTCCCGGTATTCTGCCGCCCCTTTCCTTTGATGAGGCCCTGGAAACCAGCCGGATCTATTCCGCAGCAGGGCTTCTGGACGCCAGTACAGGCCTTGTGGTGACAAGGCCCTTCAGGGCTCCCCACCATACCATCAGTGATGCCGGTCTTGTGGGTGGCGGGGGACATCCCAGGCCGGGGGAGATCAGCCTTGCCCACCATGGTGTACTGTTTCTGGATGAGTTTCCTGAATTCAGGAAAAGTCTGCTGGATATGCTGCGCCAGCCCCTGGAAGATCGTATGCTGACGGTTTCAAGGGCTTCCTGTACCGTACGCTTTCCTGCATCCATTATGCTGGTGGCGGCCATGAATCCCTGCCCCTGCGGGTATGCCGATGAGCCCGATGGCAGATGCCGGTGTGCTCCGTCCGCCGTGGACCGTTACCGGGGGAAAATTTCCGGTCCTCTGATGGACAGGATGGATATACAGATTGAGGTGCCTTCCCTTGCGTATCAGGATTTCCGCCGTGCCGGAGAGGGGGAGGCTTCCCTCAGGGTAAGGGAGCGGGTTGTAAGGGCAAGGGCTGTACAGGCAGAGCGTTTTTCAGGCAGGCCCTATGTCTGCAATGCAGCCATGGATGCTTCTGCAATACGGGAGTTCTGCAGAACGGACCATGGGGGGGAAAAACTTTTATCCCGTGCGGCGGAAAGTCTGCGCCTGTCGGCCAGGGGGGTTTCCCGGGTACTTAAAATTGCCAGAACCATAGCAGATCTTGAGCAATCTGAGTATGTTACAAAAAATAATCTGGCGGAAGCCGTGCAATACAGGCGCTTTCATCCGGACATTTCTTGAAGAATCAGGAAAAACCCCCAGAAAAATAATGGGATCACCCCATGGACACAAAACCACGTTTATGGGAATAACTATCCAACCTCTTCGGAAAAGGAGCGTTCCTCCACACGCTCCGGAAGATGCTGAACCGGTCTCCCCCCTCCCGCCCGGCACAGTTTCTTCTTGTAGGTCCCCAGTATTGGGCTTTCTGTCCGTGTGCAGCCCTTACAGAATTTTGCGGACAGAAAGTTCCAGTACCCCTTTATTTTCAGAAGATCTGGCATCCCGCAGCATGGGATGTGTCGGATCTTTTTTTGTTTTTTTAAAAAAATATAAGAGATGCTTAATTTATTATTGATTCTTTGAATACGAGCTGCTAACAATTCTGACACTGTTTTAATTAAGGAGCCGCAAACGGGGGTGCGGCGCATCAAAAACCTAAAGTATGGTGTGGAGGGCAACATGCTGGCAAGAAGAGGAGTGGAGGAAGAAGCACAGGTCAAAGAGACACAGGACCATCAGGATGAATGTTACTGGAATTGGCTGGATTGTACGGAAAGGGCCATGGGAGAGGCTCTGCAGGACGTAAAAAAAAGGAAAAAATAGATTTTTATAACCCGGACAGGATCTGAATCCGTGGCATATTTTTTGATATGTACTGAAAGTAAATATTGTTTTTAGTACCCTCTGGCGGGTATTTAAAGGTCTTTTCAGTCCATATCAATGAGTTTGCCATGGATTCAGACAAAAAGTAAAAAGAACACTTTTGTTAAGTGACTATTGCAAGGGTGCAGTGTTTCCGGTAAATCATATTCTGGGAATATAATTGTGGAACACCGGAGACATGGAAGTGATTTTTTATAAATACGCAACTATACAGTGCACGGACAGTGGTGTTTTTCTGTTCATGGACAATGAGATTGAAGTGCCTACCATGGGAAAATGCACATGGCTGCGGCAGTTTGATCCGGGACAGAGGAATGAGGCCTTTTCATTTGCCATTCGCTGGACTTTGGTAAAGGTCAGTGAAATCATTCTTTCCGTCAATGGTAAAAAGCAGATACGGCTTCTTTACATCCGTGATCCTGAAGATAAAACCCGTCCTTACAAAAGCCGTTTCTGGTAGCAGAGGCATTTTTTTGCCGAGTTACCCCTCATGAAAATAAAAATACCCGGAATTTCCAACCCATTACAGGCTTGCGGAATCCCGGGTTTTTTTAGCCGTAAAAAATTCGCAGGGGCAGTCCTGCCCCTTTCCGCATCAAATTATCTGCTCGTCTTATGGCCTGATAACAACCGGACCAGCAAACTGGGGCTGAGTCAGGGAAATCATCAGAAATCAAAAAGGAGCACAGATGAAAAACTTTGAGTATTACAATCCCGTCCGTATTGTCTTCGGGAAGGGTAAAATTGCAGAACTGGACCGGCTGATACCGGAAAATGCCCTTGTGCTTGTCCTGACAGGTGGCGGCTCCGTAAAGAAAAACGGAGTTTTTGATCAGGTTGCCATGGCTTTGAAATCCCGTAAATGGGAAGAGTTTTCAGGCATTGAGGCCAATCCCGATTATGATACCTGTATGAAAGCCGTGGAGAGAATCAAGCAGAAAAAAATAGATTTTGTCCTTGCCGTGGGCGGGGGGTCTGTCATTGATGGGGCAAAGTTCATTGTGGCGGCAGCCTGCTATGAAGGCAGTGATCCCTGGGATATTGTGACGGGTAAAGCAAAAATAAAAACAGCCCTTCCCTTTGGCTCTGTGCTCACCCTGGCAGCAACGGGCTCAGAAATGAATGCAGGATCTGTCATTTCAAGGCGTTCCATGGGAGCCAAGCTGCCCTTTGCATCGGAAAAGGTTTTTCCCCGTTTTTCAATTCTGGATCCGGAAACCACCTATTCCCTGCCTTCCCATGTAAGTGCCTGTGGTGTGGTGGATGCTCTGGTCCATGTACTGGAGCAGTATCTTTCCCATGCCATCCATGCTCCTCTGCAGGACAGACAGGCAGAAGCACTGCTGATGACCCTGATGGAAGAGGGCCCAAAGGTTCTGGAATATCCGGAAGATTATAATGTGCGGGCGGATATCATGTGGTGTGCCACCCAGGCACTGAACGGTGTGATTGGCTGCGGTGTTTTCCAGGACTGGGCAACCCATATGATCGGTCACGAGCTGACGGCGGCCTTTGGACTGGCCCATGGTGAGTCTCTGGCCCTTGTGCTTCCTGCCCTTTTGCGTGTGCGTAAAGAACATAAAAGGGCCAAGCTTGAGCAGTATGGCCGTAGGGTTCTGGGCCTTGAGGATTCCGGGGATATGGCTGAAGCGGCCATTGCGGCAACGGAAGCATTTTTTAAAAAAATGGGGCTGGGAGTCAGACTTTCTGATTATGGAATTCCGAATGAGGCTGTTTTTGTTGTGGCAGATATTCTGGATCGCCGGGGATTCCGCCTCGGAGAGGACAGGGCTGTAGATGGTCCCATGGTAAGGGAGATTCTTGCTAAGGCATCTGCTCCTTAAATATCCATGCTTTCAGATGAAGGCCGGTAGCAGATAAATCGGTCGATGGCTGGTTTGGTTGGATCTGTTTCCAGACGGATGAATCCGCACTTTTCAAGAATCCGGGAAGAGGCCAGATTGCCTCTGGCCGTGTGCGCACGTACATGGGTGACTTCAGGATGGGAAAAGGCCCAGGCCAGAAGGGCCTGTGCTGCTTCACTGGCAAGGCCTTTTCCCTGCCATGGCTGGAGCAGGGCATAGCCGAGCTCCACGCCGCCCTGCACATCGGGAGGGTCCATGAAACCACAGCTCATTACAAGTATATCTGTCTGGATTCTTTCGAGAATGCCATACCATAGGAACCAGCCTGTTTTGTGAGGATGGCCTGTTATCCTTTCCTGAAACCAGTTTTTCATGGGAAGAAGGCTTGCGGGTGGCCATCTTTCAGGTATTTCAGCATTGAGAAGTCTGGACAGCTTTTTGAATGACAGATTTTCTGCTTCCAGCAATCTGGGGCTGACGGGGATCAGTCGCATTCTCAGGGTCTGGATGGTGGGGGCAGCAATGGCACTCACAGCATTGCTGCCTGTTTTAAAATAAACAGCATTTTTTCTTCCGAAGGGAGGCCTGCAAAGGGCGGATGCCCCGGAACCACAAAGGTGGGTGTTATCCGGATATTTCGTTCTGCGGTTTCAATGGCAGCGGTACGAAGCCTTGATTCATAGACATGGCTGTCAATGGCCTGATCCATGGCATCGGGATCAAGGCCCTGTTCTGCTGCAATCTTTCTGAGAATTGCAGGGTCTCCTATGTTTTCGTTTTTTGTAAAAAGGGCTTCAAATATGGCCGTATGAAAGGAATCAAAACAGTCGGCATCCCTTGCAAATTCTGCAGCACGTATGGCTCTTCCGGAATTTACCATTCTTTTGGTTTCACAGAAACGGATGCCGAAGGGAGCTGCCTTAAGGTTTATTTTGCGGGTAAAGGCAGCGGTATCGAGACCGGGATAAAAATCTTTTAAGGCAATCCCCTCGGAAGGAATTTCCGGGTGCAGCTCCATGGGAACCCACAGGGTGGAAAAAGAGAGATTCTTTCCTGTTTTTTCCACCATAGCCTTTGCCAGATAGCAGTACGGGCAGGCAAAATCAGAAAAAATGCGAAGACCAGCCATTTTCCCTCCTTGTGAATATCTTTTGTAACTTCTGAGTAACTTCAAAAGTTACTTTATGACAAAACGCCGTAACACGGCGTGGGTTGCTGTTCAGCACCGTTTTCCAAGTACCATACCTGCAAGGCAGATGCACAGGCCCCAGGCTATTTGCCCGTGACGCAATCTTATTCGGGAGCTTCTTGCCCTGTGCGGAAGCGGAAAAAACTCCCCGCCACAGGCAGGATAAGCTTTTTGATTACCATGGCAGGCTTCAGCACGCTGCCTTTGTGGCGGCCCAGACAGTTTGCCGCTTCTTTCGCACAGGCCTGCAAAGCTCTGATCCGAAACGATTGCAATGTCACTTGCAAATAGCCGCGGAGCCTTGCAACAGTACAAAGCTGCTGCAACTACAGCATTGGCAGTGCGGAATAAACTGTGCTGAATAATTACTATCTTTTTTATATTTCAGTCAGCCCTTAAGATGCAGCTTCTGTCACAGCGGTTTTTTTTAATGCAAAAAAGCCGGTTATGAGAATCATGATATTGACAGCATATCCGATCATGGCAGAACAGAGGGTGATGAGGATATTTAAAAAAGCGAAAATAAACCAGGACAGCCCCTGATGGGCATGGACTTCAATGGGATAAATGTCAAAGGGTATCAGAAGAGCGGAAGGGAAAAACAGCAGAAAAAAAACAAGGTCTGCAGCCGTCAGCACCATGGCGGCCTTCACAGCCCAGCTTTTCCGGTTCCACACGGCCCTCCAGAGAAAAAGAAAGGGGAGGGTGGTGATGACGTGCTTCATGCCGAGCAGAGGCTCTTCTATCAGTGGATTGGCAAAGAGCCAGAAAAGGGCTTTCAGCATCAGCAGCAGCCCGAGGAGCCATATGGAGGCAGGATATTCGGGATAAAGCCTTGCCTGGGAAGGTTTCACAGAAAAACTCCTTACAGAAGAGTAAAGGGATCGGAAGAAAGTCAGATATCAATGGATTCGGGTCAGGGGACCTTGTTCGGGAGCAACGATAAGCCCATTGCGGGTTCTTGTAAAGGATGTCCTGTCCGGATTTTGTTCACGGCGGGGCATTTTGTTTGTTTGGGTGATGGCCTGTGATGTCTTCAAAAAGGGTGTAAACCTGATCTGCCGACGTATTATCCTTGCGGAAGATGGGAATAGCATCAACCCGTATTCTTCGGGTTTCTTTGGCTCTGGGGTTGTAAATCTGCATGATAAAATTTCGAACGGGCAGGCCCGTTCGCAGGGCTGTCATGGAAGGGTGATCCTGTTCTTCAAGGTTTTTTCCTTCTTCGTCCATGGCTTTCCATCTTTTATCCCTTGATGTGCGCCCCATAATTTCATCCCTTGTCAGTCCAAGGATATCAAGGGCTGCGGGGTTGGCATCAATGATTTTACCGTCTTTTTTCTGGTAAACGATGCCCCTGTCCATGGTTTCAAAGAGAAAATCATGGCGGGCTGCTGCCTTTTCAAGGTCTGCGGCCATCTGTCTGAACTCTGAAATATCCTGAAGGACACCGGTGATGCGGAGGACACCCTTGCGGTGATCGGATTCAGGATTTCCGATGCAGCGAAGCCATATGTCTTTATGCTCTGTGGTTTTTGCCATGAAAACAATGTCAAAGGGCCTGCCCTGTTTTTCTGCATCTCCCATGGCTTTTCTCAGCGAAGGGCTGCCATCGGGAGGCTGAATACTCAGAAAGGTTTCAATATCCCTGCATGGGTCCGGTATGTAGTGAGCAATCTCAGGGGAGGCATGGAATTCTTTTTTTTGTGGTTCATAAAACCAGCTTCCGATACCGGCAATCTGCATGGTATCCCTGAGGGCTTCCTTCTGGTGCAGCAATTTTTTTCTGGCTTTTTGAAGTTCTGTGATGTCTACGAATGTCATGACAACACCGGAATGAACTCTGGGGGAAACCCTGTAGGGAAGAATACGGGCAAGATAGCTGTAGCCCTGCTCGGATTCAATTTCAAGCTCCACGGGTTTACCCGTATCCTGCACCATGCGCGCCGTTCTTGCCGGATCAAAATCCATGAGGCGGTGGGTCAGGTGGATCAGAGGGCGGCCCGTATCACTTTCAACGAGATTGAAAAGATGGGTGGTATGGGGAGAGAATTTCCGGATGCAGAGGTTTTCATCCAGAATGATTTTTCCAATCTGTGAGCCGGTTAAAAGATTTTCCACATCATTGTTTGCTTCCGTCAGTTCCATGATTTTGTTCTGAAACTCAGAGTTTACCGTATGCAGCTCTTCGTTGGTGGACTGGAGTTCCTCGTTTGTGGACTGCAGTTCTTCATTGCTGGCAAGGAGCTCTTCGTTTGTGGCCTGCAGTTCTTCATTGGCCGTTTCCAGTTCCTCAATGGTGGCCTGAAGATTTTCCTTGGTAAATTGCAGCTCATGTTCCAGATCTTTGATGCGCTGGGTCACTTCATCGGAGAGATCATAATAGGATACGGCTTCTTTTTTTTCTTCCGTATGTTCCTGGGGCGTGAGGGGTTCCAGAAAAATTGCAGCAAGGGCCTCATGCCCTTTTTTATCGGGCAGAGGAATGATTTTCAGATTCAGCCGGATGCCCTGTCTGTTTCTTTGGGTATGGATGTTGGTGTAGGAAATGGGCTTGCCTGTCCTGAAGACCTTTTGAACCCCTGTGCTCAGCGGGATGGACAATTCCTTCGGGGTCATTTTTGAAACATCATAAATGACCCGGCCCGGCGGCAGTTTCAGAAAGCCTTCCGTATCTCCAAGGCTGTGGATCAGTTCCATTTTTTCATTAACAATAATGGATACAGGAATATAGTATTCCGATAAAAGCTCCAGAAAGCGATCCATCAGCCGGTCTTCCGCCATCTGATGCTTGCGTACCCTTTCCATGCCTGTGTAGTAGGGGGCAGGGGGGCTTTCTTTCTCATGGAGGGAGGAAAAGCCGGTATTTCGGGCGGGCAGGATTCCCTGACCCCGGGACAGGAAAATTTTGGATTTATGGTGCTGCAGATCAAAGCAGTCCGTAAGGTCTCCGATGGATTCACTGGATCCCAGAAGGAGAATACCATTTTTTATGAGTGAAAAATTAAAAAATTCAAGTATTTTTTGCTGTAAAACCGGTTGGAGATAAATGAGAAGATTGCGGCAGCTGATCAGGTCAATTTTTGTGAAGGGTGGATCCTTGATGAGGTTGTGCTGGGCAAAAACCACCATTTCCCTGATATTTCTGGCAACCTGAAAACAGTCTCCCCTGTGGTAAAAATACTTGGAAAGCAGGCTGGGTGCGATGTCTGCGGCAATGCTTTCGGAATACACACCGTTTCCTGCTTTGACAATGGCATCCCTGTCGATATCCGTGGCAAATATTTTGACATCATGGTTGAGACCGAGGTTTTCCATGCATTCCTTTGCAAGGATGGCAAGGGTGTAGGCCTCCTCGCCCGTGGAGCATCCTGCAACCCAGAAGCGGATCTCCCGTTTTCCTGCCTTCTGGAAAAGTGCGGGCATGTATTTTTCAAAAAGAAGCTGAAAAGTGTCAGGATCTCTGAAAAAACTGGTAACTCCGATGAGCATTTCCCTGTACAGGATCATGGCTTCACCGGGATGGTGTTCAATCAGTCCCGCATAATCTTCAAGGGTTTCTATCTGGTTGATCATCATGCGCCGCTCAATACGGCGGACAATGGTACTTGGTTTGTAAAATGTAAAATCTACCTTGGTTTTTTGCCTCAGCGTAACAAAAATCCGGGCAAGATTGTCTTCATCGGTCAAAATGGCAGGCTGGGCCTTTGCCGTTGAAGCCGCCGGGTGACTGGCAAAGGCCATGAGCTGGGCCGGCATCTCATCCGGAGACAGAATAAAGTCCGCAAGGCCTGTGGCAATGGCAGAGCGGGGCATGCCATCGAACTTGGCGCTGTCTTCCCGCTGAACCATGATCATTCCACCGTTTTCCTTGACCGCACGAACACCTCTGGTACCGTCACTCCCTGTTCCGGAGAGAATGATGGCCACGGCTTTTTCCGCTTTGTCTTCGGCAAGGGAGGAAAGAAAAAGATCGATGGGAAGGTTGATGCCTTTGCCGGTTTCCTGATTACTGAGGATCAGTTTGCCGTGAAAAATGGTCAGATTTTTTTTGGGCGGAATGAGGTAAATGGTATTGGCGGTAACCTGATGGCCCGTTTCTGCCCGGAGTACGGGCATGGGGGTGCGTTTGGAGAGAAGCTCCACCATGAGGCTTTTATGGTCCGGAGACAGGTGCTGAATGACAATGTATGCCAGTCCTGTATTGTCTGGCATACGGGAGAAAAACTCTTCGATGGCTTCCAGCCCACCGGCCGAGGCACCGATACCAACATAGAGCACAGGCTCATGGGTTTTCTGGGCAGAACCTGAATCCATCATAATGCTCCCCGTAAAATGTGTTTTTCCTATATATAATGATGTACGTGTATCTCTTTGCTTTGAGAAATTTAGGCCGCCAGAAAAAAACTGTCAATATGAATGACCGCAGACAGGGCAAAATAAGGTGCCATGGCAGGGGAGAAAGGAGATCCTTGTTGGTCTTTGTGAGGGGTTTTGATTTTTTTTGTGTTTTAAAATCCTGTTTTTTAAGATGTTTATGGAAAAAGTAAAAAAGCTTGAAAAAAGTCGTTGACAGGGAGGGTCTAAATCGATAGTTTGCGCCTCGTTGCTCACGGAGCGGCGGATCGCAAAAGTCGATCTTTGAAAATCAGATAGTGAAAGATAAAGTAACATGCCCTGAGTATCCCGCCTTTTTAAGGTGGGGGTAGTACCAGAGATTCAACGGAGAGTTTGATCCTGGCTCAGAATGAACGCTGGCGGCGTGCTTAACACATGCAAGTCGAACGAGAAAGTTCCCTTCGGGGGACAAGTAAAGTGGCGCACGGGTGAGTAACGCGTGGATAATCTGCCCTTGAATTCGG
>NZ_VLLC01000045.1 GCF_007830435.1 Desulfobotulus alkaliphilus
CCGAGCAGGGTTGCCGCCGGAAGCGAAGCCCATTGCAAAACCACTGCCAAAACAGCGGATACGAAGATCAGAGCGGACCAGATAAACATTTTACGGATATATACCATATGGATTTCCTGCGACCGGGGCCGCCCCTTTTTCAAAAACAATCGTTTTAAACCATGCAGATTCAGACAAAGCCCCTCCTGCGTCGCAGGTTCCTCATGATTTTTCAAGGTCCAGAGCAAAAAAAGCCCCCCCCGAATGAATCTTAAGGACCTGCTACAAAGGCAGCGGACTGGGTGCCCTTTTTCTGGTCAATCGGGCTTGATTTTACAAGCCCCTTCCTTCAGGGATGGGTCATTGACAATGCCAGACAGTTTCCTTTCTCCTTACCAGCCATAGGCAGTGAAAATCTCTTCCAGCCCTGCATGGAGGGTTTTTCCATAGAACCGGAGAAGCACATCGGGCCTGTTGGTAAACATACCATCCACTCCGCTTGCATTGGCTCTGGCCATATCCACGGTTTCATCAAGGGTATAGGCATGGACCAGCATACCCATGTCATGGGCAGTCTCATTAAACCATGGATCGATGAGGTCCATGTAGCTCTGATCCCCCTTTTCCGGATCATTGTATCCGGCCAGCCGGGTTCCGGGGCCAACGGCCAAAGCACCGTTATCCTTTGCCCATTTCAGCCACATCCTGTAGTTTTCTTCGGAAAGGATTTCCCATTTTGCACTGAACTGCGCATAGGTCTCCCCTTCTGCCTGATTCAGGGGTTCATCCTTTCTCAAAGGGCCATAGGTTTTGGCAAGATTGGCATCAGGGGCAAACTGATCCACCTTCTCACTTCCCCAGTCCATGGCTTCCTGTTTTGTGTACAGCCAGAGCAAAAAACATTTAGGCGTTTCCGGCATGTATTTATTGAGCAGCGGCAGGCTTTCCGGCTCAAAGGTCTGAAGGATGGTTCTGCCAGTGGTGAACTGCACGCCAACATTTTTCGCAGGATCAAATCCGGCGGGGGCCTTTTTTACAGAGGTGGCAAGCCAGCCTCTTTTTTTAAGAAGTTCGTAAAGATCCTTTTCTATACCGGGAAAAAAAGTGGCCACCTTTGTTTCGATGTAAAGTCCGGGCCTGTTGCCATTGTCGTTGGGGTCCGGCTGGCCATTGGCAAGCTTTCCCTCTGCGATGTTGATGACTTCCTCCAGTGTGGAAATTTTTGCGTTCACAAAGGAGCTTCTGGCTCTGCCGGGAAACCTGTCATTAAACCAGGAGCCAGCGTCAAGGCTCTTCAGCTCTGCAAGGGTAAAATCGCTCATCCGGTTTTTGGCCCTGCCGGGAAAGACATCCAGAATATTGGATTTCTGGGAAAGATCATTGCAATGGGAAGCAATCAGAACGCCGTCTCTGGTTCTCTGGAGATCAATCTCCAGATATTCGGCCCCCATCTGCCGGGCAAGAATATAAGCCTGCTCCGTTGATTCCGGGGCGTAGTACGAAGCTCCCCTGTGGGCAATGACGGCCTTGTACGGCACACCGGCCCTGCTGCTGAAAATTTCTCCCCGGCCTGTCTTTGCCGTATCCTGCAATGCCTTTGTACCGACGGCTTCCCTGCTTCCCATGCAGCCCGTCATCAAAACCGCTGCGGTGATAAAAAAGGACATGCCCTGCAACAATCCCTTCATGGATACATTCCTCCTTTTTTAAGGAAATCAAACATTTCAAGGATGGGAAGAACGGAAGATTCTTCTCATCTCCGTAAACGCAACGGCCATGACAGCCAGTGCAAGCACCATCAGCAGGATAGCCGTAACAATAAGAGGCATCTTTCCCGCTGGAATATATTTGTCAAAAAGCATCACCCACAAAGCCCAGACCGTAGTGGCCAGCATCAGGATGGCAGGAATCAGGGTAAAGAGTGTCGGCTTTTTCCATTTGGCCAGCCAGACGGAGACCACAATCAGCCCGAGGGCTGCAAGGAGCTGGTTTGCGGCTCCGAATACTGGCCAGATCAGTGTAAAGGTATTGGTCCAGCTCAGCCAGAGCATCAGGCCTGCGGATAGTGCTGCATTGAAAATGTAGGACCGGAGAATGGCGGGGACTTTTTTGAACAGCACCGACCACAGCTCTTCAAAGAGATAGCGGTTGAGTCGAACGGCCGTATCCAGGGTGGTCACCACAAAACCTTCAACCATGAGAATTCCGAAAATGGTCCCGAAAGCCACCGGCAATCCAAAAGACATATGGAGAAGGGAGCCCATGCTCAGGGCAAAGGCAAGGATGGGGTTGGACGGTCCTGATTCCGGCCAGACAATCTGCATATAAGAATCAAAGGAGAGACCGGCAGCAAGGGTCAGCAAAACAACCATCGCAAAAACGCCCTCTAAAACCATTCCACCGTATCCTGTCTTCCGGGCATCGGATTCAAGGCGGATCTGCTTGGAGACGGTGCCTCCGGCCACCAGCGAATGAAAGCCGGAGATGGCACCACAGGCAACGGTAATGAAAAGAAAGGGCCAGATCATCCCCAGTTTCATGTTCCCCTGCGCCACATTCAAGGCAGGAGCCTGCGTTGTTACACCCTTGAGACCGGCCACAACAATACCCGCCAGCAACAAAAAAATACCCGCATAGAGAATAAAGGAGTTCATGAAATCACGGGGCTGCAGAAGGGTCCAGACCGGGGCACCGCAGGCGATCACCACATACACCGTGAGAATGATCATCCAGGTATGCATGCCAACGGATACGGGAAAAAAAATGCCGAAGACAACGGACATACTCACAATGATAATCGCCACGGGTGTGACAATGGCAGAACGGACATTTCTGCGATAAAGCATCCAGCCAATGAGGGGGGCAAATATTGTCAGAATAATCACCGATGTGGATGCAATCCCACCAATTTTAGCCCTCTCGATGCCATCGGCACCCACAATGGTCTGAAGAAAACCGGAGCCGCTGATCTTCATCTCCGCCAGAGGCACGAGAGAGGTCAGCGCCGTTGCACTAAGGCCCAGAAATGCCGATGTGACAAGAAGGATCATCACCGTTGTAAAGGCAATGAAAAGAAAAAACCCGGCCCTTCCCAAGGTCGAACGGGAAACCTCGGCCATGGAACGCCCCTTTTCACGGAGACTGGTGAAAAGGCAGGTGTAATCATGGACGGCTCCAAAAAAAATCGTTCCCAGAAGAAGCCAGAGCCAGACAGGAATGACACCAAACAGCATGGCCACCGTGGGACCAACAATGGGTCCGGCACCGGCAATGGAGGCAAAGTGGTGGGAGAATGCAATGCCCGTCCGGGTCGGAACATAATCCCTTCCATCCTCCATGGCCATTGCCGGAGTTGGATTTTCGTCATTCTCATCGAAAATACGGGCAATCATCCTGCCGTAAAACAGATAGCCTGCACCCAGAAATGCCAGACCAGCCAGAAGAAGCACGAGAATATTCACAGGCAGCGCCTTTAAGTGAAAAAAGAATTATTGATCATACAAAAGGTGCGCCCCATAATGACCAGTGCCCCCCTCGTCCAGCAACACTGGCATGAATAATTGCAACCGCTATGCCAGAATAAAAAATACCCCTTTACCGGAAAAAAGTTTCAAAAAAATCCAGCCAACCGCCAAAACAATTGCCATGTGCCCATAAAGTTATCGTTTGTCACATAAAGAACATTATAATGGAAAGAAAGCATGCAGACACAAAAAAGACATGAGGTCTGTGTACAAAGTTCTGCAACAAGCGTTCAGGAAAGCTCGATCACAAAGGAAATATAGGTATATCCGGAGATGTGGATATGCTGCACATCCTTTGCCATTCTGGAAAGGATCAGAAGACCGATCCGATCCAGCTCCGCCTCCGTGGCATTGATGCCCGTGAAAGGCCGCATCCCCTGATCAACCTCATCCACGGTTTCACCGATAATCACCTCCACAAACACACCTTCTTCCCAGAGCCGGACAGAAAAAAGACACTTTCTATCCGATTCTCCAGCATATTCGATGAGGTGGGAAAAGGTCTCTTCACAGCAGAGCCGCAGGCGTAAAAAGACCTCATCTCCCATCCGGAAACGGCCCTTCAGCTTCTCAAGCCCTTCTAAAAGCGTTGGCATGGCAGCAGGCGCAGGTGTCAGGTGCAGGGCCATACCCGGTCTGGGAAAAAGATACAGCAGGGTGCTGAAAAAAATGGCAACAAACCCGCCCATGGCCACCCCGTTCTGAAGAATGGGCGAAAGATCCACGGGCATGATGGAGGGAAAGAAATTCCGTGTTTCCGCCATCAGTCCGGCACAGAGGGAAATCCCCAGAATGAGACCCATCTGAAAGGAAAGACCCGAGCGCATAACTAACCCGAACCCCGCATAAAACAGCATGGCGCAGATGGGTACAAGCATACCACCGATCACGGCGGAAGGAGCATCCAGAAGAAAGCCGGACACCTTGGGCATGAAGGCCAGCACAAAGAGAATCAACGCCCCCATGAGGCCCACCCGTGCTGAAGTTACACGGGTCATTTTAAGAAGCGGAATATTGTCGCAGAAGGTGGCCACGGGTGCGCCTCCGGCAAGGCCGGAGAGCCCCTTGGCCAGTCCGTCGGCATACAGCCCGTTCTGAATACAGGTATAATCCACCTTTCTGAAGCCTTTTACGGAAATCTGCTGCAAGAGCATGATATTGCCCGTTCCCTCCATGGCGCTGACCAGTGCCGCAATAAAAAAAGCGCCTGCGAGGGGTAGCCAGGCCATCTGAAAATCCAGTGCCAGACCCGGCCACCGGGCCTCAGGCAGTCCGAACCAGGGCGCATGGCGAACATGCTCTAAAGTGAGAAGTCCCAGAAAAGAGGCCGCAAGACAACCTGCCCCAATGCCCAGAAGCGGCGTCCAGAGACGAAGCCTGTGACTGCCGAAAAGCATAAAAATCACAAGAACGCCCATGGTCACAAGCCCCACAAGGTAGTTCTGGGAAGAACCGAAATGGGGCTGGGAAGAATCGCCCCCCTGCCAGAGTTCAATGGCAATGGGCATGAGGCTTAAGGCCACGAGGATGATCAGCACCCCCCCGACAGCCGGAGTGACGATGTGACGCAGAAAACGCAGAAAATAAGAATAAAGAAACACCACAGGTGCAGACAGAAGGGTCATGGTGGCAAGGAGCGGCAGGCCCCCCATGTCCACGGCCATGAGGGTGCAGGCGAGAAAGGCGGAGTAGGAACCCATGAAAAGCACATGACCGCTGCCCAGATTTTTCGGACTGAAGGCCTGAAGAAAGGTACCAAAGGCGGCCACCAGCAGGGTGGCGAAGGTGACAAAGGCTACCTGATCCGCAGGTGTTCCCGTGGCCTTGCCTATCATGTTGGGCAAAAAAATAATGCCGTCAAAAATAAGGGACACATGGATCAGCCCAAGGAAAAAAGAGAGCGCCCACCCCGGCTCTCCCATTCCTGCCCTGCCATCCTCCCGGCTTTCATACAAGTGCTTCATGCTGCTCCCCCTCCCCCATGCTCTCTGCCATAGCGGAACCATTTTTTTTAAGAGCATCCCGCAGACTAAAAATCAGGATAGTCTGCACCCAGAAATACCAGACCAGCCAGAAAAAGCACGAGAATATGCACCGGTAGGGCCTTTAGGCGAAAGATATTGCTTCAGTAAGCGGACTGTAATTATTCAGCAGGTTTCCCATCTTCCTCTGTCCGCCGGGCAAAGGTTTCTGTGACTGAAAGAGAGAGGGAATAAGCATGTCTACTCTGCAAAAACGTCAAAAACCCGCTACCAGCTCACGAATAAAGCAACCCGATGAAGAACCTGAAGAGGATCCGGGGGCGGGTTTTTCTTCCTTATCAAGACAACGGGTAATATTTACATCCAGACTTCCGATGGTATGATTACCCAAACTGTCCACAACCTCCGCACGCAGGGTATAGGGGCCGCACTTTTCATAGACATAACCAATCATGGGTGACCCGTAAGGTCCCTGATACTCTTTTCCGTCTCCCATATCCCAACGGACGGATACGGGCTCAACGCCCTCCGTATCCGAAGAGTACGCCAGATCAAAACGGCTCATTTCCATATGATTTTCATAGTCGCCTGAAATATCCCTGATGGTAATATCCGATTGATCAAGGGCCCAGCTGAATATTCCACGGAGAAAAAACTCCCTTGACATAGCACCGGTATCATTATTAATCCCCTCCAGCCCCATGGAAGAAGCCACCATTATCCCCGGATGAATAAGGGCGGGCTTTTCAAGGGTAAGAAGATCCTTTGCAACCTGCACCAGATAACCATTCCCTGCGGCAGTTCTGCCGGGGTAACGTACAATACCTTCACTGAACGCATCCATATTTCTCTGATTGGCAGCCCCGTCTCCGCCTTCGCGAAGATCCAGAAAAATGCCCCTGAATGCAGGGGGGACATCTTCAGAAGCAATCACAGGAAGTTCCGGCAGATGGCCCTCCGTAAGGCTATCGGAAATCACCTCCACCTGAAACCTTGTGTAAAAGGAGGACGAAGCACTCAGAACAGAGGAAAACATATTCTGGCCCATGGCAATCACCAGACCACCGCCATTGACATATTCCATAAGGCGATCCAGATCACCGCGCACAAGGGTTTCTTCACGGCTGTCCCCGGAAAAAAGGAGGACCGCTTCATAGGCTGCAAGAACAGCTGCTTCCGGAAGCTGCAAACCTTCTGCATCCGGATTCACATCCAGTACATCATAGGTTTTCTCAAGGGAATTCAGGGCATTGATATAATATCTTCTGTAATCTTCAAGGTTTTCATCAAAGGAGCTGCCGTCCATATCCAGAAGAAGTATTTTTTTACCGCTGCCACGGGCTTCCTGAACCCTTGCCCATACGGGAAAATGAACCCGGTGCGTGTCACTTTCCAGCAGAACATATCCCTGATGATCACCGGCTGCGCCCTGCCCATCAAAGCGCACATTGATGGCGGCCGTGCCAAAGGCTGGCAAAGTCACGGATAAAGGCTCCACATGAAAACCATCTAAGGGACGGACGGCATCAAAGCCGTCACCCGTATAAATGGTACTGACATGATAGGTTTTTTCTTCTGGTAAAATACTACGCAGAGAAAGGGATCGTGTTTTTTCCCCTGTCTTTTCAACAATCCCGAAACCAAGGGACGGGGGCGTGAGAATAACTCCGGGATCCACGGCCTTTGCCAGATTCACCCTTCCAGCTCCCATATCCAGGGGCTGGGCAGGTTTACCGTCGTGGGTATAGATATCCATAAACTTTGCCGTGGACATCAGAGCCGATTTAATATCTCCATTGGACCATAGGGGGTAACGCTGTTTTAAAAGAGCCGCAGCTCCGGCTATATGGGGGGCAGCCATGGATGTCCCGGAAATCTGACCAAAACTTAAGTGTCTTTCTTCACCCTCTGCAAGGGGACCATATCCCTGAGAAAGAATATTCACACCAGGAGCCATAATATCCGGTTTCAGCGTATACCCTACCCCGGGTCCTCGGCTGCTGAATTTGGCAACTTCATCGGGACTGTTACCCAGCTGATAGGGTGTAAAATCAAAAACCAGTTCAGAGTTCTCTTTATGACGATCATACCAGCTTTCAAGGGTCTTTCCATGGGACTCACCCGTAAAAACAGCAAAGGTGCCTATTTCATCACAGTTTTCCATATAGCAGGAAAGATTAAAGATATTTTCGCCATTATTATTATAGATAACCACAAAATCAGCACCAGCCCTGTGAGCATTCAGAACTTTATCATCAAAATTGCACCCTCCCCTTTTTACCACGGTGGCCAGCCCCTCAAAGGGCTTTCCTTCAAAGGGTTCGCAGGCTGTCACATTATCCGGTGCCACACTTGCTGCTGTCTTGAAAAAATATCTGCTTCTGGAACCCAGAGAAGGAACATTACCATAATCTGAAATGCCAGCCTCCAGCTTCAGGTCTTCTTCCGGAACAGGTAAGGGCCCGGCTATGGCAATGGTTCCAACGACAATACTGCCACCGGTGGTACTGGCCGCAACACTGATATATTCTTCCGAAGGATAATCCGTGGTTCCTTTATATGGCCCGCTGTTCCCTGCGGCCATGACTACAAAAAGGCCCGCCCGCCAGGCGTTGAGTAAAGCCGTATCCATAGGATCATATTCACCACCCGTGCTGAAAGGCCCTTCGCCCCAGGAACAGTTCACCACATCCGCTCCGTCCCTCACCATATCCTCCAGTGCGGCAATGCCTTCGGGAGTCTCAAAGGTACTGAGACCCTCCATGCTCTGATAGAATACCTTATAGCTCATAACCCAGGCCGCAGGGGCCACCCCGCTGATTTCAAAGGTGCTGCCAAAAAAATCTGCCTGAACAACATTCCCCACAGCCGTTCCTGCCGTATGCACTCCATGGGACCCCCCCTCAGATCCGGGCCATGGATCCAGATCCCCGGCAGCAGGAGGATCTCCGGGCCGGTAATAAACCCTTGAAGCAATGATTTTCCCATTGTTGTTGGCCTTTAAGCCCAGCCCGCCGTCGGGGTAATCCGCAGGGTAGGAAAAACCTGCCGGATCAAACATGGGAGCATCCCTGTGAACACCGGTATCCATACTGGCAACCCGGATACCCTTACCAGCCTTCAACCTGCCACCGATGACGGGATCTTGCCAAAGGGCAGGGGCATTAATAAGATCCAGACTTTTATACATGGAAGGGCTGTAGGATTTTACCGGATGTACGGCTTTCACACCCGGTACTTTTTTCAGCCTTTCCCTGACAGTATTGATATCTTCCCCATTGGTTTCGATGGTAAAACCGTTAAAAAGAACACTGTACCTGTGCTCCCGCATACGGTTTTCCTCATCCCGGAAAGTGGCCATCCTCACGCCGGATACAGCCGTTCTCATACTGGTGAGAACCTTATCCTGCCGGGCATTTATGGCAGAAAGATAACTCCGGGTTTCTGCCTGCTGAAAATTCAGGCGGCCCTTGGACATCACACCGGGATTTTGGCTGCCCCACCGGGCAAGGGGAGCATCTTCCAGTTCCACAATCAGCCTGTGACTGTCTGCCCGGACAATGGCCGGGAACAGAAAAATGGCCCACAGAATCAGACAAGCCAAAACCCTTACAGAATTATCCCAGATGATCTTTTTCGCCATTACGGCCTCCTTTTTATCCGATAAGCATCGTCCTGCTGCTGGCAGCGGGTCTTCTGACCCTGGGAAAGCATAAAAACGCCATCAACTTTAGCACCAACAAAGCTGCCGGGTGTCAGTCAGTCTGTCTGTCAGTGTCCATATAAAAACCGTAAAACCTTTCTTTTATTGACACCCCCCCTTTTCCCTTGTGACTTCATGGAAAATCAGCACTTGCTGGCCAAAAGCCAGAATCACTATCCGCCACGCACGAGGCGCGCCCGGTAGTTGCCAAGCTTACCGAGAATATCAGAACGGCCGCTGTCAAAAGAGAGAACCCTCGCATCATACTTCCCAACAGGCGAGGAAGACCAAAACCAGCCAGAACCTGGAAAGACCCCCTGGTCATAGGGTGCCAGAGTTCTCATCTCATCAATGGTCGGCAACCGGAATCCAGCCGAAGCTGTCACCCGTGTTGCATCCTGCCAGTTTCCCGTCCAGGTCGTTCCGCTACAGCTTGCACCTGTCCAGCTCTGACCATGGGGGCAACGCTGCCATTCAAGCCCTGTGTTATTGTCCCGGACAATGGAGCCACCGCTTCCTTCTACCTCCTGAAACCGGGGAGGCGGCTGGGGCTGCTGTGCCGCCTGAACGGTTCCGGCTACACAAAAAAATATTACCATTCCGAGAACAAGCACCAGATTTTTCTGGGGAAGCATCTGCCTCTGAAATATTTTTTCTTTCATCGCCTCTTCCTTTCTTAAGTAGTTTCATCCATTAAATTATTTCCTGATCCTTCACGGAACATTTCTATGGACAGTGTTATCTGGTAAAAATATTTTATTGCAAAACGGATACCAGAGAAACAATAGCGTATCCATATTGTGAAGAAGCTGTAACAGCTTTCAAAATGGCATCCATACTGGCAACATAATTGCCATATACCAACAAAACTGGCGGCAAAAAGGTTGCCTTTTCAATATTTAGTATGCTTACTGCCCGCAAGGACAGACATAGATACCCTGGTATGATCTTTGCAAAAAAAGTTTTTATGTAAGTCTGCATCTATCATAATGCTGTTTTTTAATTTCAGAATCAAAAGATTTTTATGGCAAAAGGGATTATTAAAGAAATATTTTAACAAAGGGTCATGATGAAATAATATGTTCATTAAAAGGGGTTTTTTAGAAAAAATCTTCAATTATTGTTGGAAATACGGATCTTTTATTTGCTGCAGACACTTACAGGTAACAGCTTCCCGGTTTCAGGAGGATACCGGTAATCAGGTTTTTTTTGCTTATTTATTCTGGTCATCCTTGCCATATGCCGACTACAGCAGCTATTTGCGGGGACGCAGTTTCGACGGTGTTGGTGTTAGTAAACTTAACAATACAACGAGGAGCTTGTGCAAATATGAAAAATTTATTCAAATGCCTGATTAAAAAGCGTCAAATGACATTTATTTTAATATCTCTGATGTTATGCAGTGGCGCCTGGGGGGAATGTCCCCCATATAAAGATTATTGCTGGCGCCCTGAAGAAGGCTGTCCGTACTCTAATCAACAATTGCAGCAGATGGCTAGTTGCTGCATTATCTATAACATAGAGTCAGACGCACTTAACAGATGGCAGAAGTGGAATATTCGCTATGAGGCAAGAGATAGTGGCAACTATATCATTTACAAATGCAGCAATATTGATTCCCACCAGGGGATCTTTGATTTTATCAATGTGCGTCGCAATGTGAAATGCAGCCAGATTGACTTCAATAATAACAACACGGGTAAAAAGGTTAGTGGTGCTGAAGTAAAAACTTATATTCACACCGATGGGGGGAGTCATGAGTTTTACTGCGGTTATCTGTGGGATTATTTCAAAATTTCTGTAAGGTGAGTTTTATGCCTCGTTAAAAAACGAAGCTTATATGACAGATGTTAAACGCCTCTTAAAATGTTTCTGATTTCTTTCCCCACCATCAGAACGTTTGATTCTGCCCTTTTAAAAAATATTTCAAAGCCATACATGGTGTCAGAACATCTCGGCAAAAAAACACACCAGACCATTTATTACCTGTCCATACGGGCAATGGTCTTAGAAAAAAACGAAAACGCCACCATCCTTAGCACCAACAAAGCAGTCGGATGCCAACAAACCTGCCATTTAAAAAATATATTGTAAAGCGCATATGGATAAACCATTTCGTATCATGGTATCTTTTTTGCAATATTTTCAGATGCCACAGTGATAATGGTTTAAAAATATCTTTTCAGTATTTTCAGGAAGATCCCATAAAAAGATCCTGTAAACAGCAAAAGAAGACACCATCGTGGGACAGGTATGAAACATGAGTTTTTTCCATGGATTCCCAATCCATTCCCTTTACCATACAAGTGATCTGCGCCATTGCCTTGCCCTGCTGCTGGCAGCGGGCCTTTTGGGTTTATCCCTGCCTTCCGGACCTTTGTTCTGGCTTCCCCTTGCAGCCCTTATCCCTTTTTTTCTGGCACTGAGGGGATGCCAGCCAGCAAAAGGATATGCTCTGGGATGGGCAGGCGGCAGCCTTTTCTGGCTGATCTCCACCTTCTGGATGTATAGCGGCTGCCGTGAACTCATGGGCTGGTCCGTACCCGCCTCACTCATTGCCACCCTGCTCTTTGTTTTGTATCAGGGCCTTCCTTACGGACTTGCGGGTCTTGTCTGCGGCATTGCCAACAGATATGGAAAAACCGCAGGCCCCTTTTTCACCGCAGGTATTTTCACCCTTTTCATTGCCATCTGGCCCGGACTCTGCCCCGGCAGTCCTGCCATAAGCCTTTATACATGGACCAGAGCCATCCAGATTGCAGACATCGGCGGCATGCATTTCGTTCTCTTTTTCATGTTGCTCTCCAATGCCTTTCTGGCGGAAATCCTGAGTCCTTCCCCATGTAAAGAAAAGATACGCAATTTCACGTTTTTTATTCTTCTGCTCTGCCTTGTACCGGGCTACGGCAGCCTGCGCCTTCATCAGCTGAAAACCCTGGAGATATCTCAATCTGAATCACATATAACGGTCCGTACCATACAGCCCAATATCCCATTCAAAACAGATTTTTTGAACAAAAATCTGCGGCAAAGCAATCATCCTGCTTTAATACAGCTAACAGAAAAATCTTCTCAGCATCTGACACCGCCGGATCTCATTCTCTGGCCGGAAGGCCCCGGTACTCCTGCCTGCGACAACCTGGATATGCAAGCCCTTGCCCGGACAGAAAAGACCAGCGGCAGCCCCATCCTCTTTACCTGCACAGAATATCATTATCGTTTGAAAGAACAGAAATCCCTGATAAACCCTGAGGGATCGGAAAGGCTTACGGCCGTTCCCATGCGGGAACTCACTGCCATGTACAACAGCATGGCCCTGCTGAAAAACGGACAGATCAAAGAATTTTATCGTAAAACAAGGCTGGTTCCATTTGGAGAAGCCACACCCTTTGGAGAGCACTTACCCATTTTAAAAAAACTTGTTGGAAAACCCTATGAATTCCATCGTGGACCCGGCCCGGCCCTGCTCTCTCTGCAAGGAAACCTGCAAGTACAACCCCTCATCTGCTTTGAAAGCGGTTTTCCGGATATCAGCCGTTCGGGTGTTGCCCTGGGGGCAGATGCCTTTGTCACCGTTGCCAATGACGGCTGGTTTGTGCATGAAAAAGCAGCAGAACTTCACCTTGGACTGGCACTTTTCAGGGCGGTGGAACAGCGGCGTCCCATGATCCGTGGCACCAATACGGGTATGGGCGCCCACATTGCTGCCACAGGCGAGATTAAAGACGGCACAAAAACTCCCATGGATCAGGCCACCTTCCGTCAGGCCAGCCTCCATGTTCCAGATGTGAAAACACCTTACCAGATGATGGGAAATATCTGGCTTTGGGTTTTAACATTCATTCTTATAATGACCCGGTATTCATCCCTCCGTAAAACGGCAGAATTCGTATAACGAAATTTCATCGGGCCAACAGCCCCCCCCTGCTCCACCCTGCGGCAGATATCAAGAAACTTTTTATTCACCTTACCCCCATGCAGGGTCATACGCAGAAATTCCTGATTCTGAATACCGGTAAGACGATTCAGACTGGCCGCCAGAAAACCCTGATCTGCCAGAAGGTCATGGAGGGTATCCGCTCCAAGATCTCTATGACAGTTTAAGCCCATGGGTAAACAAAAAAAAGGGTGAAGTGGTGATGCATAATGGAAAAAACTGGTATTTTCCAGAAATTGACAATCAGCGTATTCATATATTTTTTTAACCTGCACCTTCCTAAAGAGCAGGCTTTGTGCCATCGTCTCATGATAAAAGAAGCACTCACCCTCAGTATACAGACGGAACACTTCTCATAAAGGAGGAAGTATATGCCAGAAAGTACACAGGATATTTTGTTCCAACCCCTCACCCTGCCCTGCGGTCGCGTGGTAAAAAACCGCTTTTTCAAATCGGCCATGAGTGAAATCCTCGGAACCGAAGACAACCGCCCCACCGAAGCACTGGTAAATCTCTATAAAGGATGGGGTAAAGGCGGTACTGGAATCCTTGTGACCGGCAACGTCATGGTGGACAGAAAAGCTCTGGGAGAACCCCGCAATGTGGTCATGGATACGAAAGACGATCTGCCCATGCTCAGCTCATGGGCAGAGGCCGGTAAAAAAGAAGGCTCTGAAATATGGGTACAGCTGAATCATCCGGGAAAACAAAGCCCCAAAAACCTCTCGCCCAAACCCGTAGCCCCTTCGGCCATCCCCCTGCATCCGGGGCTTCAGCGTTTTTTTGCCAGGCCCAAGGCCCTTGAGGAGGGAGAAATTATGGGGATCATCGCGGCCTTTGCCAGATCCGCAGGAATAGCGAAAAAGGCCGGATTTACCGGCGTGCAGATACATGCAGCCCACGGTTATCTTGCCTCCCAGTTCCTTTCTCCTCTGCACAATCAGCGCAAGGATGCCTGGGGCGGGAGCCTTGAAAACCGCATGCGATTTCTCATGGAGGTGTACCGGGGCATCCGTAAAGAAGTGGGGCTGGATTTCCCCGTTGGGGTCAAACTCAATTCCGGGGATTTTCGCAAGGAGGGGTATCATCCGGAAGAGGCTGCCGAAGTAGCGGCCGCTCTGGCCGCAGAAGGACTGGATCTCCTGGAAATTTCCGGCGGCAGTTATGAAAAACCCGTCATGATGTCGGGTGTACCCGGCGGCAGCGAGGGCTATTTTCTTGAATATGCCCGCAAGGTGCGCCAGATGACGACTATCCCCCTTGTGGTCACCGGAGGATTCCGCACGGCTTCCGGCATGGTGGCGGCACTGGCCTCGGGCAATACGGATATGGTGGGGCTGGGCCGCCCCATGGTGCTGGACCCCAGCCTGCCCCTGCACATTGCCGGCGACAAAGGCATGGCATACAAAAGCTCTGTCACACCGAAATCCACGGGGATAGCCGCTGTGGACAACATCGCCATGCTGGAGATCACCTGGTATGAACGGCAGATGGGCTACCTCGCCAAAGGACAGAAACCAAGGCCCCATGAAAACGTCTGGGCGTCCATCATCAAAATGCTGCTGGCGGACGGCATTACCCGTTTCAGAAGACGGCGCTCATAGCGGATGACCCTGTAATTGAATGATAAACCCGAAAAAACAACTCTATAGAACTGCCAGAAAAGGGATACAGAAATGAACACACTTACGTACCAGCAGACAGGCCGCATCGGCTACCTCACCCTGAACCGGCCCGACAAATACAATGCCTTTGATCTGGAAATGGTGGATGAATTGGAGGCCTTTCTCCAGGCAAGGCGCTACGACAATGAAACGGGTGTCATCATTCTGGACGGCGGAGCCTCACGGGGCTTTTGCGCGGGCCTTGACGTGGAAACCTATGCCCCGGCCATCATGGCCATGAGTCCTGTGGATGCCTACAATGCCCAGGCCCGCATGAGCCGCCTCTTTCTTGCCATGCGCCGCATTCCCCAGCCCATCATCTCCTGTGTACACGGTGCGGCAGCGGGCATCGGCTTTTCCCTTGCCATGGCTTCCGATATCCGTATCCTAGCCGACAATGCCAGATTCTCCGCAGCCTACATCAACATCGGCCTTGGCGGTGCGGACATGTCCTCCAGCTATTTCCTGCCCCGGCTCATCGGCGCAGGCCGGGCCTATGAGTATCTTCTCACGGGCAACTGGATGGATGCGGACACGGCCATGGCTCTGGGCTTTGCCAGCCGGAAGGTGGAACGCAATGCCATGATCGAGACAGCCGAAGGCCTTGCCAAAACCATGATGGAAAAAAATTCCATGGGCATCCGCATGACCAAGGAAGCCATCAACGCCAACCTCGATGTGGGCGGACTGGAGGCGGCCCTTCAGATGGAAGACCGCAACCAGATGATGATTGCCTACACCTACCGCATGACACCCCCATCCTGAAGACTTTGGGAGTCTGATTCTGCCATGGCTTAAGACGTGTGAGCCATGGCAGACCGGCTCTTTCTTCCCCTCCCCGTTCAGGTAAAAATTCAAAACAAGAACCTGATCCTTCAGAAAATGCTTCTTCGGGTGACGGATGAGACGGGCAACCAGACTTCCCCCGCCTGGCCTCCCATGGCAACCCCGACATCATGATAAAAGCAGCAAAAATACAGAAACAGCATTCTTGCAAAACACCCGTTGACAAACCCCTTTTGCCTTCGTATATTTGCAGAAATAATATTACAGCATATTGAGGGGCGCTGAATGAAAATAAAAAAACTGGCAAGCGTGCAGATGGGATACTCCTTCAGATCCCGTCTCGAAGCCTCGAAAAACGGTACCGTTGCCGTTATTCAGATGAAGGATCTTCTGGATGACAACACGGTCGGCTGCGGTGATCTGGTAAAAATTAATATGGATGCCGTGAAAGAGCATCACCTCGCACGGAGGGGGGATCTGATATTCAGGTCTCGTGGTCTTGTAACCACTTCAGCAATACTTCTTGAAGATCCGGAGAAGGCCGTTGTTGCCGCTCCTCTACTAAGGATAAGGATAAGCAGACCGGAGAAGGTGCTGCCCGAGTACCTGAACTGGTACATCAGCCAGAGGGATGCGCAGATTTTTCTGACCAGCAGGGCCAAGGGCACGGTTCAGAAAATGATCAGCAAGCAGGCCATTGAAGATCTGGAGGTGGCACTGCCAACTCTGGAAAAACAAAAAAACATTGTAGAGCTGGCCTGTCTCCTGGCAAGGGAACAAACCCTGCTTCACAGGCTGGCAGAAAAGCGTGAACAATACATTTCAAGATTATTAATGCAGTTAGCAAAAGCGCCCACAGAAAGACCAAATTAATGAAACCACAGAACACACTGAATACACAGAAAGATTTTTTATTCAAGAACGAGAGCTACCTAATTCGAGGGGCTGCTTTTGAAGTGTACCGTGAAATGGGGTGTGGTTTTCTGGAGGCGGTTTATCAGGAATGTCTGGAGAAAGAACTCCGTAAACAGAATATCCCTTTTGTTGCACAACCCGCACTGGAATTGCTTTATAAAAATGAAAAACTTCAACAGATCTACAAGCCAGATTTTATTTGTTTTGACAAAATTATAGTTGAACTCAAGGCAGTCAAAGAAGTTTGCGAGATACACCGCGCTCAGCTACACAACTATCTGAAGGCAACCGGATTGCAGTTAGGATTTATCATCAACTTTGGCCATTATCCAAAAGCCACAATTGAGCGAATAGTCAAGTGACCAATTCCATGTCTGTGTATTCTGTGTATTCTGTGGTTTAAATCAAGGAGAAATATTATGAATAAAATAGAACAGAAAGACATCAACAACGCAGCATGGGCGGCCTGTGACACCTTCCGGGGCGTTGTTGATCCGGCGCAGTACAAAGACTACATCCTTGTGATGCTGTTTCTGAAATACATCTCCGATGTGTGGCAGGACCACTACGAAGAATACCGGAAACAGTATGGGGATGATGAGGTTCGTATCCAGCGGAAACTGGAGCGCGACCGTTTTGTTCTCCCCATGGTAAAACTCACCGAAAAAAATACGGAAACCGGCATCGATACGGTTCTGGATGAATTTCCCGCCACCTATTACAGCCTCTATGATCGCCGGTCCGCCGCCAACATCGGTGAGCTGATCAATATTGTGCTCGACCATATTGAAGAGAACAACAAAAGCAAACTCGAAGGGGTGTTCCGCAATATCGACTTTAACAGCGAGGCCAACCTCGGGCGGACAAAGGATCGCAATAAACGCCTGAAAACCCTGCTGGAAGATTTTAACAAGCCCCAGCTCAACATGAAGCCCAGCCTCGTGTCCGAAGATGTGATCGGCAATACCTACATCTATTTGATTGAACGCTTCGCCTCCGATTCCGGAAAAAAGGCCGGAGAGTTCTTTACCCCGCTGAAGGTGACCGAGCTGGTGGCCAGACTGGCAGGCCCCAAACCGGGCGACCGCATCTGTGACCCGGCCTGCGGATCGGGCGGCCTTCTGATTCAGGCAGCCAAAGAGGTGGCCCGTAATGCGGACAGCACTCAGGCAATGCGCAACTTTGCCCTTTTCGGACAGGAGTCCAACGGCAGCACATGGGCGCTCTGCCGCATGAACATGTTCCTGCACAGCTTCGACAGCGCCCGTGTCGAATGGTGCGACACCCTGAACAGCCCGCTCTTAGTGGAAAATGACCGGCTCATGAAGTTCAACTGTGTGGTGGCCAATCCGCCGTTCTCGCTGGACAAATGGGGTGCCGAAAATGCCGAGAGTGATCAGTACAACCGCTTCTGGCGTGGTGTCCCGCCCAAGAGCAAAGGTGACTGGGCCTTTATCAGCCACATGGTGGAAACCGCCCTTGAAAAGCAGGGCCGGGTTGCCGTGGTGGTTCCCCATGGCGTTCTGTTCCGGGGTGCGGCCGAAGGGCGTATCCGCCAGAAAATGATCGAGGAAAACCTGCTGGATGCCGTGATCGGCCTGCCGGGCAATCTCTTCCCCACCACCAACATTCCGGTGGCCATTCTGGTCTTTGACCGCTCCCGTGAAAAAGGCGGAGTCCGTGAAGATTGCAAAAACGTTTTCTTTATCGATGCCAGCCGGGAGTTTGTTTCCGGGAAAAACATGAACACCCTTTCGGATGCGCACATCGGCAAGATCATGGAGACCTACGCCGCCCGGGCGGAAGAAGAAAAATATGCCCATGTGGCCGAGTTTGCCGAGATTAAGGAAAACGACTTCAACCTCAACATTCCCCGCTATGTGGACACCTTTGAAGAGGAAGAGGAAATCGACATCGATGCGGTGCAGAAGGAAATTGATGCACTGGAAAAAGAGCTGGTGGAAGTCCGCAAGATGATGGCGGAAAAGCTTCAACAGATTCAAAGGTAACCAAGGATGGACACGAATCTGCACAGATTTAATCCATCCATTTTTCCGACGTCACGAAAATGGTCTTTGTGGAGGAATTGTAAATGAGCGGTAAAGATATTGAAAAACGCCATCATCGGACATTCGAGGAACTCAAACAGCTTACAGATAGCAACACTGAATTCTGGTATGCGAGGGATTTCCAAGCTGCACTTGATTACTCCAGTTGGGACAAATTTAAACGTTTTATTTTAAAAGCAATCTCTGCCTGTAAGAATTCTGGACAGGAATCTGCCAACCATTTTTCCCAAGTGGGAAAAATGGTCAAACTCGGATCAGGTAGCCAGCGGGAAATTGAAGATTATCAACTCTCCCGATATGCCTGTTACCTGATCGTCCAAAATGGCGACCCTTCCAAACCAGTCATAGCCAACGGACAAACCTATTTTGCCATCCAGACCCGTCGGCAGGAGCTGGCGGACGATGAGGCATTTCAAAGGCTTAAAGAGGATGAAAAACGCCTGTTTCTTCGCAATGAAATGAAGGAACACAACAAAAAACTGGTGGAAGCGGCGCAGCAGGCAGGCGTGGAATCCAACCTTGATTTTGCCATCTTTCAAAACCATGGCTACAAGGGACTTTATGGTGGACTGGACGCCAGAAAATGATAACGATGAAGAGGCTGAGTGATGGATAAAGGTTTTATGTACATTTTAAAATGTTCAGACGGGAGCTATTATACTGGAAGTACAAACAATATTGAACTCCGACTTGCCCAGCATCAAGCGGGCGAAGGATCGAACCACACAAGAAAAAGACTGCCCGTTGAACTGCTTTATATTGAAGAATACCAAAGGATTGATGAGGCGTTTTTCAGAGAAAAGCAGGTTCAGGGATGGAGCCGAAAAAAGAAGGAAGCCTTGATTGACGGTGCCTTCGAGAACCTCAGGCACCTTTCCGTGGCGTATCGTGACAAAAGGGGCTTCAAG
>NZ_VLLC01000046.1 GCF_007830435.1 Desulfobotulus alkaliphilus
TGAGTGCCGGATTCGGGAGCCTCTTGCCCTGTGCGGAAGCGGCAAAAACTCCCCGCCACAGGCAGGATAAGCTTTTTGATTACCATGGCAGGCTTTAAGCACGCTGCCTTTGTGGCGGCTCAGACAGTTTGCCGCTTCTTATTGGCACTCCGGCACTCAAGCCTGAAAAAGCTTATTGCTTTTTATAGTAGGCTTTGGGTTTTTGGCTTGAGTGCCGGAATCCGAAACGATTGCAATGTCACTTTCAAATAGCCTCGGAGCCTTGCAACAGTACGAAGCTGCTGCAATTACAGCATTGGCAGTTCAAAATAAACGGTGCTGAATAATTGCATAAATTCTTGATTTTTTATATTGTTTGGAGTGTTGCTTAAATGAGGGATTGACCCCTTCGTCCGGATGACGTATAGATACCCGGTGTTTTTATGTGAAATCCAGCCTTTCGGGATGGGAAAATGGACGATGATCATCTGAAAAAATATCGGTCGAAACAGAGCTTTTCCGGAATGGCCCGTCTTTTTTCGAAGGATGAGGTCAAGGTTTTTTTCAAGAAGTTTGTTTATCTGGTCATGTTTATTGAGGTGGCTATTTTTATTGGATGCTGGATGTTTCAGCTGGGGCTTCTGGGGGAAGGACGGCTTGAGCATGGAACCCAGCCCTTTCCATGGAAAACCTATCTTCTTTTTGCTTTCCTTGCCCCCCTTGCCATGACCTTTCTTCTGGGTATTGTGGTGAGTGCGTTCAATCTTTTTCTTTTTGGCGAGGAATCCCTGAAGCCAAAGTCGGCTTCCGGTGAAAGCCCCGGATGGCTGCATACCCTTTTGCAGATCCCTTTTCTTTTTATGATGCTTTTTCTGGGGCTTGCGGCTGGGGCGCTGTACCGTATGGATGAGATTCTCTTTTTTCTGGATCACGCGGGTGCGGCCTTTCTGGATGTCTTCCGGGTGGTGGGCATCCTCCTTGTGATTTGTGGCACTGCAGCCGGGATTCTTTGGATGATCCTTGGTTACAGGCTTAAAATAAAGGCATTGGAATACCAGTATAAGGCCGAGGTCTTGCAATGTCTGCCGTCCGCAGAAGATCCTGCGGCGGGTGCTGTTCTGTTGCCTGAAGATTTTTCGGATCCATCCGCTGTGGCACCGCCGGCCCCAGGGAGGCAGCCGAAAGATGGTGTGAAAGGGAAACGACCAGCAGTCAGAAAAGTGAAAAAGGTCTTGAATGTATTATAATATGAAGGAGATATATCCATGACGTATGCTGTGGTTGCAACGGGCGGCAAGCAGTACAAGGTAGTTGAAGGGGAGACCCTGCGAGTTGAAAAAATTGCCGGAGAGGTTGGTGCCGAGATCGTGCTGGACTCTGTTCTGCTGGCCAGAATTGAGGATGCGCTGAAAATCGGTCAGCCCATCCTTGAAGGTGCAGCGGTTCACGCCACCATTGTGGAACAGGATAAATCTAAAAAGGTGCTGGTTTTCAAGTATAAGCGGAGAAAGCGTTACCGCAGGATGCAGGGCCATCGCCAGCCCTATACGGCATTGCGCATCAACCGCATTGAGGCCTGATCAATAATTTTGCGTGAATCTCTTTGAAGATGATAAGGAGTATGTCAGATGGCACATAAAAAGGCAGCCGGATCTACCCGGAACGGTCGTGACAGTAATCCCCAGTACCGGGGCGTGAAACGCTTTGGCGGTGAAGTGGTGAAGGCGGGCAGCATTATCGTTCGTCAGGTTGGAACAAAAGTGTATCCTGGTGAGAACGTGGGTATGGGCAAAGATTACACGCTGTTTGCCAAGGCAGACGGCAGGGTGACCTTTGAACGCTACGGTCGTGACCGGAAGAAAGTCAGCGTATACCAGGCGTGAAATTTGTAGATGAAGCAGAAATTACCGTTGAATCCGGCCACGGCGGTCGTGGCTGTGTAAGTTTTCGCAGGGAAAAGTTTATTCCCAAGGGAGGTCCCGATGGCGGGGACGGGGGAGACGGTGGTGATGTGATTCTGAAAGCGTCCGATGCCAAACGGACGCTTTACCGTTTCCGCCACAGGGAACACCATGCTGCGGAACGGGGACGGCCCGGAGAAGGGTCCAACTGTTCCGGCCGCAGGGGACAGGATCTGGTCCTTGAGGTTCCCACGGGTACGGTGGTCTGGAACAGTGAAACCGGTGAGCGGATCTGTGATCTGGATACCCCGGACAGCACCTTTCTCCTTGCCAGAGGCGGCAGGGGAGGGAAGGGGAACCGCCACTTCATGACCTCCACTCATCAGGCTCCCCGCTTTGCCCAGCCGGGTACGGAAGGGGAATACCTGTTTCTGCGCCTTGAATTGAAACTGATCGCAGATGTGGGGATCATCGGTTTTCCCAATGCCGGTAAAAGTACCCTGATACGGGCCATTTCCGCAGCAAAACCCAAGGTGGCGGACTATCCCTTCACCACCCTTGTGCCCAATCTCGGCGTTGTGAGCCCGCCCTGGGGAGAACCCTTTGTGGTGGCGGATATTCCGGGACTTATAGAGGGTGCCCATGAGGGGGTGGGGCTGGGACACCGCTTTCTGCGCCATGTGGAGAGAACCCGTATCCTTGTCCATGTGATTGATGCCATGGAAATGGCCCCGGAAAACCCCCTGCATGCTTTTGAAACCATAAATCGTGAGCTGAAGCTTTACAGTGAAAAGCTTGCCGGAAAGCCCCAGCTTGTGGTGCTCAATAAGATGGATATACCGGAGGCCCGGGAAAAGGCGCTGCGTTTCAAAGACCTTTTTTCTCCATACAGGGTTGTGGGGATTTCCGCAGCCACAGGGAAAAATCTGGATACCTTTCTTGAGCTTCTGACCCGAGAGATTAACAGCGAAGATGACGGATAGATCCCAATGCTTTGCAAAGGCCAGACGGGTGGTGGTCAAGGTGGGCAGCAATGTCCTTACCGCCTCCCGGGGCCTGAATGTTGACGTCCTGCGCTCCATCAGTCAGCAGATCCATGGGCTGATGGAGGGGGGGCGTGAAGTGATTCTGGTTTCTTCCGGTGCCATGGCTGCAGGAATGCGCCGCCTTGAGCTTGCCTCAAGGCCCGTTGAAATTCCTAAGCGTCAGGCCACGGCAGCCGTGGGTCAGGCAGGTCTGATCATGGAGTATGAGCAGGTTTTTGAAACCTTTGGCAAATCCGTGGCTCAGGTGCTTTTGACCCAGGAAGATCTTTCCAATCGCAGGCGTTTCCTCAACGCCAGAAATACCCTCAATACCCTCATCGACTGGGGGGTTCTGCCCATCATCAATGAAAATGATACCGTGGCCGTTGAAGAGATCAAATTCGGGGATAACGACAATCTTTCCGCAATGATCACCCTGCTCATGGATGCGGATATCCTGATCAACTTAACGGATATGGACGGGCTTTTCACAAAGGATCCCAGAACCAGCAGCGATGCCGAACTCATTCCCGAAGTCAGGTCCATTACAAAAAAAATAGAAGCACTGGCAGGCGATATCCCCGGTGCCCTTGGCACGGGCGGTATGGGAAGCAAACTGCGGGCTGCCAAAAAAACCATGGTGGCGGGTATTCCCATGGTGATTGCAAGGGGAACCCGGCCTGAGGTTTTAACGGATCTTTTTGCGGGTAAAGATCTGGGGACTTTTTTTGTTCCCGGCACCGTAAGGCTTCGGAGCAGAAAGTGCTGGATCGCCTTTAATCTCAAACCCAAGGGTCAGCTTGTGCTTGATAGCGGTGCTTCCGAGGCCGTGCTCAGGCGGGGGAAAAGCCTGCTGCCCGGCGGTATTGTGGGGGTTGAGGGTGAATTTTCCATGGGAGCGCCTGTGCGTCTGACGGATAGCAGAGGGCATGAGATCGGAGTGGGACTCTGCAATTATGCCTCCGCCGATGTGAGAAGAATCATGGGGCTTAAAACGGCACAGATCCGTGAGGCCTTGGGATACAAACCCTATGATGAGGTGGTGCACCGGGATAATCTGGCCATTACATCCGATGAAAAACAGCCCTGAAGGATGCTGGGGGTGAAGGATAGATCAATGGAAAAAATTATTCAGGACATGGCCCTTAAAGCCAGAAAAGCGTCCAGAAAGGTGGCGACAGCGGGAACGGCAGCCAAAAACCGTGCGCTGGCGCTTCTTTGTGAGTCTCTTGCAGCCGACAGGGAAATGATTCAGGCTGAAAACCAAAAGGATGTGGATGCCGCCAGAGAGCGTGGGCTTTCTGCGGCCATGGTGGACCGCCTGACCCTCTCGGATAAGGTCATGGACGCCATGATTCAGGGTGTCCGGGAAGTGGCGCTGCTGCCCGATCCCGTGGGAACCATGGGAGAAGTCCGTCTGCGGCCCAGTGGCATACGGGTGGGGAAAATGCGTATTCCTCTGGGTGTCATTGCCATGATCTATGAGTCAAGGCCCAATGTGACCGTGGATGCCGCAGCCCTTTGTCTGAAAGCCGGTAATGCCGTTATTCTCCGGGGTGGTTCCGAGGCCTTTTATTCCAATATGGCCCTTGCAAAAACGGTGCAGTCCGCCCTTGAAGGGGCGGGTCTTCCTGCCCATGCGGTTCAGGTGCTTCCCATGACGGACAGGGAGGCGCTGCCCTTTTTGCTTCAGCAGGAAGAACTCATTGACCTTGTCATTCCCCGTGGCGGTGAGGGGCTGATCCGTTTTGTTACGGAAAATTCCAGAATCCCTGTATTAAAACATTATAAAGGGGTATGTCACCTCTACGTGGATGTGGACGCGGATAAGGAAAAGGCACTGGCCATTTTAATGAACGCCAAGTGCCAGCGTCCCGGTGTGTGCAATGCCCTTGAGACCCTTCTAGTCCATGAAAAGGTTGCGGACTCCTTTCTGCCTCTGGCGGCGGAGGCCCTTGAAGGTGCAGGTGTTCTTCTGCGGGGCTGCCCGAGAACCTGCGCTTTGGTAAAAAATGCGGAGCCTGCAACGGATGCAGACTGGCCCTCGGAATATCTGGATCTCATCCTTTCTGTGAAGGTGGTGGATTCTTTAGATGATGCCATGGATCATATCAGCCTGTATAATTCCGGCCACACGGAAAGCATTATCACGGAAAACTGGAGCCGGGCCTGGCGCTTTATCCGGGAGGTGGATGCTTCGGCTGTGATGGTGAATGCTTCCACCCGGTTCAATGACGGCGGGGAGCTTGGGCTGGGTGCTGAAATCGGTATTTCAACATCCAAACTCCATGCCTATGGTCCCATGGGTCTGGTGGAGCTGACCACGGAAAAATTTGTGGTCTTCGGAGACGGGCAGGTCCGTGCCTGATGTCTGCGGCACGGGAGAAAACAGCCATATTCGGCGGAACCTTTAACCCGATCCATATGGGGCATCTTTGCCTTGCCCTTGAGGTGCTGGAAAAAGGAGATCTGGACCGTGTGCTTTTTGTCCCTGCGGGGGTGCCTCCATGGAAGTCTTCGAATAAGGATCTGGCCTCTGCTGAGGATCGTTTTCATATGGTTTCTCTGGCCCTTGAGGGGGAGACGGATCTGCTGGTAACGGATCTGGAACTCCGCCGTAAAGGGCCTTCCTATACTCTGGATACGGTCAGGATTCTTCAGCAGGAAAACCCGGATAAGGAGTTTTTTTTTCTTCTGGGCATGGATGCCATGGCAGGTATCCGGAGCTGGTATGGCTGGGAAGAACTGCTGGCTCTGGTTCCATTCAGGGTCATGACAAGGCCCGATACCCCGCCGGGTATTCTGGAAAGGGTTCTTCCGGAATACGGCTGTGAGGGAAACCGCTTTTTTTGTTCCGGCCGACCGGAAATCCGCAGGATTTCCGTCAGCCCTTTTACGGTGAGCGCAACGGAGATCCGCCGAAGGATTTCTGAAGGGCGCCCCGTCACCGGTTTGGTTCCGGATAAGGTTGCTGCCTATATCCGTGACCGAGGATTGTATACCCATGTATGAAGATAGTGAAAAAAGTCTGATTCCTTTTCTTGAAGCGGCCTGTGCCCGTAAGGCTGAAAATATCGTTGCCATGGATCTGGCAAACCTTGTCTCCTATGCCGACACCTTTCTTGTGATGAGCGTGAATTCCACCCGCCAGGCCAAGGCAGTGGCAGATCATATGCGGCGGAAGCTTAAAGAGGTCCAAATCAAACCTCTGGGCATTGATGGTGTGGAAGAGGGGCAATGGGTGCTGATGGATTACGGTGATGTGGTGGTTCACATTTTCCATGAGCCTGTACGCTCCTTTTATGATCTGGAAGGTCTTTGGGCGGATGCCCCGAGATTTGCCGGAGAGCTCATTGCCACCATGGCGCAAAAAGCACTGGAGTCACCGGATCCTGAGGCGGAAAAGGAAGTCTTCTGGGAGTGGGAGGATGACGAGGCGCCGGAGTGGGAGGATGAGGGGGAAGGGGATGTCTGATGTGAGGCCCTGCCTTCTGATGATCCTTGATGGATGGGGCCTTGCGGATGCCGGGCCGGGCAATGCTGTCCGTTCTTCCTGCACACCTGTGCTGGACAATCTGATGCGGGAGTTTCCGGTGACAAGCCTTGCCTGCAGCGGGCCTGACGTGGGGCTGCCCGAAGGCATCATGGGCAATTCCGAAGTGGGGCATCTGAATCTTGGGGCCGGCCGTATTGTTTATCAGGATCTTCTGCGCATCGACAGATCCATAGAGGATCAGACATTTTATGATAATCCTGTACTGATCGGGGCCATGGATGCGGTCAGGGAGAGAGGAGCCACCTGCCACTTCATGGGGCTTCTGTCCGACGGGGGGGTGCACTCCAGAATTTCCCATCTTAAAGCCCTCATTTCCATGGCGGAAAAAAGGGGGCTGCCTAAGGTTGCCCTGCATCCCATCCTTGATGGCAGAGATACGCCTCCCATGGCAGGGGCTGCTTATCTTAAAGATCTGATGGATTTCATAGCACCCATGGCGCAGGTTTCTGTTTCCACCCTCTGCGGCCGTTTTTATGCCATGGACAGGGATACCCGCTGGGAGCGTACCTGTCGTGCCTTTCATCTGTATACGGAAGGAGAGGGGCGTCTCCGGCAGGATCCCCTTGCCGCCCTTGAAGAGGCCTATGCCTCGGGGGTGACGGATGAGTTCCTTGAACCTGTGAAAATTGCGGGTTCACAGGAGGGGCTGATCCGTGAAGGGGATCTTGTGGTCTTTTTTAATTTCAGGGCAGATCGTGCCCGTCAGATCACCCGGGCCTTCACGGACAGAGGCTTTGACGCCTTTACCCGTAAAAGCATGCCTGAGGTGGACTGGGTATGCATGACCCGTTATGATGCCGCCTTTGATCTCAAGGTTGCCTTTGGTCCTCAGGTTCTGACGGATCTTCTGGCTGAGGTGGTCAGTGCGGCAGATTTTTCTCAGCTTCGCATTGCGGAGACGGAAAAATATGCCCATGTCACCTATTTTTTCAATGGGGGAGAAGAAAGGGCCTTTCCCGGAGAGGAAAGGGTGCTGGTCCCTTCACCGCGGGATGTGGAAACCTATGATGAAAAGCCAGAGATGAGTGCCGACCTTGTGGCGGATACTTTTCTGGAGAAATTTCATTCGGGCAGCTATGCTTTGATGGTTCTGAACTTTGCCAATATGGATATGGTGGGCCATACGGGAAAAATGGATGCCGCATGCAGGGCCTGTGAAGCCGTGGACCGGAATGTGGGCCGCATTGTGGAGATCATGCGTCAAAATAACGTCCCTGTGGTGATAACTGCGGATCACGGCAATGCCGAGCAGATGCAGGATGCTGCGGGAAAGATCCATACGGCCCATACCTGTAACCCCGTTCCCCTGCTGCTGGTGGATGAGAAACGGAAAAACTGTCAGCTTCTTCCGGGGCGTCTTGGGGATGTGGCGCCGACGGTGCTGGAGATCATGGGGCTTGGGATTCCCGCTGCCATGACAGGGGCAAGCCGTATCAGGCAGCCTGAGGCAAAGACAGCAGGGGCATAGAAGGAGTGCTGCATGGATACCCTTTGTGATTATGTAACAGGCAGGGAAGTTCCCAATGTGGGTGCTGAGGAAAACAGGCAGTTTGTGGAAAAATATCTGGTGAATACCAGGGGCTACCCCAAAGAGGCCATCGCCGTTGATTATCCCCTTGTCCTGAACCTTGATGGTGAGGTCTATGAAACGGAGCTGGATCTTGTTTTGTCCGTGGACGGGCTGCCCCTTGTGCTGATCAAATGTGCTGCCGCTTCTTTAGATTCCAGGGTCCGTGAGGCCGTGGCTGCGGCCCGCATCATGGTCCCCTCCCATCAGCTCCCCTTTGCAGCGGTTTCCGATGGTGTCACAGCCCTTGTGCATGATGGTATTACCGGTAAAAAAATTGGTGAAGGTCTTTCTTTTCTCCCTTCCTTTGATGATCTCATCTCATGGAAAAATACCAGAACACTGACGCCCCTTTCCGAAGACAGGAAGTTGCGGCAGGGCCTTGTTTTCCGCACCTATGATACCCTGAATGTGAATGTGCAGCGCCATGTGGGCTGAGGGTGTGGTGATGTAAAAAAAAATCTGATTACTACCCTGACTCAGCCACAGCCTGCTGGTCCGGTTGTTGTCAGGCCCATGGCCTGCCCCTACGAATGGATTTTACGGCCCTGTTTTGTGTAGGGGCACCCTTTACGGGTGCCCGCTAACATGCGTAAAATCTGATCTTATAATTTCCATGATTAAGGTTTATATGGCTGAAAGACAGTGGTAATCAGAAAAAAAAATATCTGCCCAGAAATAAAGGGGCCGTTTCCCATCTGGGATGCGGCCCTTCATGTTTTTCAGCACCTTGTATTCTAAAAAAAATCAGGAATTCTTATACAACAGGGTCAACATCCTTGCCGCAGTGCTTGCAGGTGTTGGCCCTTCTTTTAATAATTTCCATGCAGAAGGGGCATTCCCTTGTAAAGCAGCGTTTGTGTATTTTGTCTATGGCTTCCTGAAGGGCTTCTTTCATTTTTTCATTGTAGGGAGAGATGTTCCGCATGGGCTCAACGGCTTCATGGGTGTCGCATATATCTCCAAGCATTTCTATGGCCTTAAACCGCACCCGCACGGGTTCATTGTGGTCCGAAAGCATGGATACAATCTTAATGATGTCCTGATTCACATAACAGTCCGCCAGAATGGAAAAGCCTGTTTTTATAGCCTCTTTCAGTTGTTCCTGTTCATTCAGGGAATCCTGTGTGATCAGGCCTTCGGTCCCCCCCTCCCGTCCGAAAACGGTCATGAGTTCAAAGCGCTCCTCAAAGGGATAGCGCAGACAGCGGTAGGAGGATTTATGGCCGAAATTGGCCTCAATTTCCCCCCAGCCTTCGGTAAATGCAGGGCAGAGGTCATTAAAACATACATAGACATAGGGGGAGCCCCACCCAAGGCCGTCACTGAAGGTGTAGGGCGGTACTTCCCATATGTTCATTTCTTTTCCGCAGTGGGGGCAGAGGGGTTTGGTCTGTTCCATCATCTGCGCTAGAAATTCTTCTCTGGTTTCCATGGATATCCTTCTTTCTTGCTGGTTTTGATGGCCTGAATGCACCATCATAAATTATGCTCCATAATAGGGCGCATTTTTTATCTGTCAATTGAATACCCCATATGGACGCTTCCGCCATGGCTTTCAGGCCGGATGTGCAGGTGTGGAATGTGTGGCTGCTGATGGCGCTTCGGTGTTGTTGGTTTCTTGACGCTCGTCGGGAAAACGACACCCCGGCAAGGGTTTGAAAGCGGCTTTTTTATCTGTAATGGTCTTTAATCCGGTGTTTTTTTGTGTGGCACTGCATTTGCATTAAGAAAACTTCAAGTTTGCTTTGTTGACCATTGCACCATAAGGAGGCCCTATGAAAATCCATCCCGTTTCCCAGATGACACTGAAAAACAGCATGAATGCCATAGGGCGGATGCTGGGGTGGGTTCAGAATAAAGATTACCGTCTTTTGAATGAGCATCTGCTGGCCATGCAGGAAAAGGAGGATCTGGACGGTCTGCTGGCCGAAGTATCCCACTGCCTTTCGGAGATGTTGAATTACCGCCTCTTTGCCTTTGTCATACGGGATGAAACCGGGGTGGATGTATGGATTGACCCCACCATGTTCCGGGATGCCTTTTCCCGCATTGTGTCAGATGATCTCGGACTGGAAGATGGGGTGGATATCCGCTTTATGGGGAACATTGAAGAAACCGTGGAGCAGAGGCTGATTTCCAGAGAGGATCTGGAGGTACGGAGCTTTAAAGAATCCAGTTTCACTGCCCACCTTTACCTTGCCACGGGCCGCAGAATGCTTGCCCACCACAATGATATTCTGGAAAGCCTCCTTGCCGGTCTGAGGGTTTCTTTGATCAACCATGTCCGCATCCGCAGTCTGCAGGGAGCCGTTTCCGAAGATGCCCTGACAGGATGCTATAATCGCAGGGAATTTGATCGTCAGCTGGAACGACATCTGGCAGCAGTGAAGCGGCATGGGAAGGATTTTGCTCTGGTTTTCTTTGATCTTGATCATTTCAAGGCCGTCAATGACAGCTATGGCCACCTTGCAGGAGACGCCGTATTAAGAAGCGTTGCACTGGAGGTACGGCGCAAAATCCGGGCAGGAGATCTGCTCTGCCGCTATGGGGGTGAAGAGTTTGCCCTTCTTCTTCCTGAAACGAACGGAGAAAAGGCTGCAGATCTGGCAGAACGCCTGCGCCTTGCCATTGAAGGGCTTCGGGTTGAGGCAGGAGAGGCGCTTGGGCTGCAGGTCACGGCCAGCTTTGGTGTGGCCGAGGCGGATGCCTCCATGGACAGTCAGGATATGGTGGCACAGGCAGATGCCATGCTTTACCGGGCCAAAAATCAGGGCCGCAATGGTGTTGCCTTTTAGGCCATCAGGTTTTGTCCGCAAGCTTATGATGTGATTGGGTAACGCCTTTCTCCTTTGGGGAAGGCGTTTTTATTTTGGGTGGCGGACTTGCAATTTCAGCGTAAAAATATTTTAATGATATATATTTTTGATTCAGAATCCGGTTTTTGAAAAGACCGGATTCCCATCCTTTCATTAATTTTTTGTTTTTGATATTTCTAAAAAACCTTTTTTGTGTCTGTCGAATATTGTCCATATTCTGTTACGGGGTTTGCCTTGAAAAATCAGGTTCTGGATTTCCGGGTCTCCCGCCACCTATTCATGGGGCATCATGTCTGGTATTCCTACGTTTGATCTGAGTGACAGAGATTTTAGTTTTTTCAGCCGTCTTGTGTATGAAAAGTGCGGGATTTCTCTGCATGAGGGCAAAAAAGAACTGGTCCGGTCCCGTCTTTCCAAGCGTCTCAGAGAACTGAACTTTGCTGGTTTTTCCCAGTATCTCAAATATCTTCAGTCACCGGATGGTGGCGATGAGCTGGTGCTGATGCTGGATGCCATTTCCACCAATCTCACCAGTTTTTTTCGGGAAAAACGCCATTTTGATTTTCTTGAAAAAGAGGCGCTGGACAGTATGACAGCCCAGATGAAGCGGGAGAACCGACGGGAGATCAATATCTGGAGTGCGGGTTGCTCCACAGGAGAAGAACCCTATACCCTTGGGATCTGTCTTTCTGAAGCCTTAGGTTCTTCCACCGCTTTCAAGGTAAAGATTCTGGCGACGGATTTATCCACCCGTGTTCTGGATACGGCCCAGTCCGGTATCTATCCCAAGGCAAGGGTTGCAGGACTCCCCCAGGATCTTCTCCGCCGTTATTTTCTCAAGGGCAGGGGAAAAATGCAGGGGCAGGTCCGGGTGATTCCGGAAATCCGAAGCATGGTTACTTTCCGTCGTTTTAATCTCATGGATCCGCTTCCTTCAGGCCTTCGTTTTGATGTCATATTCTGTCGCAATGTGATGATTTATTTTGATAAACCTACTCAGGAAGTCCTTGTGGGAAAATTTCATCAGTCACTGAGGCAGGGGGGGTATCTTTTTATTGGTCATTCCGAAAGTCTGATGGGGATAGAACATCGTTTCCGCTATGTCCAACCGACCATTTACCTTAAGAGCTGAGTCTTTTTAAGGGAGGTTTTTTTATGGAAAAGACGGTATCTGATGTCCAGACCGTTCTTGATGAAGTGGCCCTGAAGGTTGTCATGCTTGAGGCCGATGATATTCCGGCGCTGGGTATGCTGCTTTCGGATCTGGATCGTCTGGACGCATCCGTGGCGGCTTCGGATCTGCCGGAGGCTGCGGGTCAGCTTCTTTCGGGTGTACGGATTTTTACGGAACGTCTGATTCTTGGTGAGGTTGCGGATACCGGTCCACTGGAAAACGGCATTACCCTTCTGCAGGAAATGGACAGGGCCTCTAGCCGCGGCCTTGACTGGGACAAAGACCTTTCATCTTTTTTTATTGAACTGAGGGGAAGCCTGCCTTCGGATCAGCCACAGCCCGCAGCAACGGTAAGCAGGGAAAGTGTTTTGTCTGCGGATGCTGAAAGTAAGGTTGCCTGTGGTGAAAGAATTTTTAAGGATCAGGATCTTGAAATTCTTGCAGATTTTGTGGTGGAATCCCTTGAGAGTCTTGAAAACATTGAGGTGCGTCTGATTGATCTGGAGGAAGACCCTGCGGATGTGAAAATACTCAATGATATTTTCAGGCCCTTTCATACCATCAAGGGCGTTGCTGGTTTTCTGGATCTTTTTGAAATCAACCGCCTTGCCCATAGTACGGAAAATCTTCTGGACAATGCAAGGGCGGGAAAGACGGGGCTCAGTCAGGAGTTCATTGACCTTATTTTGAGTTCCGTGGATACCCTGAGGGCTCTGATAGGCTGTGTGCGAAGCTGTCTCAGCAATGGCGGCAGCATGGAGGCCTGTGATGTGGATATTCAGCCTCTCATGGAGCGGATGGAGCAGTATAAGGAAAGTCCGGTATCCGGCAGGCTGGGAGAAATCCTTGTAAAAAGGGGGTTTGTTGATGAACAGGCCGTAGAAGAGGGGTTGAAAAAACAGAAAATCCAGGGAAAACCTCTGGGCGAAATTCTGATATCAGAAAAAAAAGTCACCCCTAAAGATGTGGTTTCGGCCCTCAGGGATCAGAAACGGGGAAGACAGAACGGCAATGGCAAGGGAGCCACGCTGCAGGTAAAGGTGGATACGGCCAAGCTCGATAATCTTGTGGACCTCACGGGTGAACTGGTGATTGCCCAGGCCATGCTGCGGCAACAGGCCCTGAATCAGGCCAGGGATTTTTCCCAGAACATGGGACGCCTTGGACAGATTGTTTCGGATATCCAGCGTCTGGCCATGGGGATGCGCATGGTACAGATCGGTAACACCTTTCAGAAGATGCACCGACTCGTCCGGGAGCTTTCAAGGGCGGGAGGAAAACTGGTTGCCCTTGAAATGTCCGGTCAGGATACGGAAATTGACCGCAATGTTGTGGAAACCCTCTATGAACCCATGGTTCATATGATCCGCAATGCCGTGGATCATGGACTGGAAAGGCCTGAAGAAAGGCGTGCTGCGGGAAAGCCGGAAAAGGGTACGATTCTTTTGAAAGCCTACCATAAGGGTGGCAGTATTGTGCTTGAGATGTCCGATGACGGCCGGGGGCTGGATGCGGAAAAGATTTATGCCAAGGGTGTTGAGCGGGGAATCATAGCCGCGGATGCCCATCTTACAAAGCAGGAGATTTTTGAGCTGATCTTCCATCCCGGCTTTTCCACGGCCGCCGCCATTACCGATGTTTCCGGCAGGGGGGTGGGGATGGATGTGGTGAAAAGGGTGCTGGAAACCCTGCGGGGGCGTCTGGATATCCATTCAGAACCCAAAAAGGGGACGACCTTTGTCATGGCCCTTCCCCTGACCATGGCCATCATTGACGGGATGCTGGTCCGGGTGGGAAGGGAGCGTTATATTATACCGACCATTGCCATTTTAGAATCCTTCCGTCCGGCAAAAAAAGATATCTTCACCGTAGCCAGCCATGGCGAGATGGTCATGGTACGTGGCTCTCTGGTACCGCTGATCCGCCTTGGTCAGGTTTGCGGTGTGACAGAAGACAGAACGCAGCCATGGGAAGCGCTGGTGGTGGTTGTGGAAAACAAAGAGCGCAGGAGGGCTTTGCTCCTGGATGAGCTTTTGAGTAAAGAGGAATTTGTTATCAAAAGCATGGGAGAAACTTTCTGCAGGCTTGGTTTCCTTGCGGGTGCTGCAATTTTGGGGGACGGATGCGTCGGTTTGATTCTGGATATGGCAGGTCTTTTTGATATGACGGAAACTCTGGAGCCGGCAGGGGTGAAGGGGCGGAATTCAGAAATGATGACCGAAGGGCAAGAGGAGGGCCGGTGAGAGTGATTGTTGGCGTTTCCGATATGAAGGTCAGCGCAAATCCGGGCGAAGAACTGGTGACCTATTCTCTGGGTTCCTGTATTGGCATTGTTATTTATGATCCGGTGGTCAAGGTCGGGGGAATTCTCCATTATATGTTGCCGGAATCTTCCCTTGATCCTGAAAAAGCCGGAAAGAATCCCTATATGTTTGCGGATACAGGAATTCCAGCGCTTTTCAAGGCCAGTTATGCCTTAGGGGCAAAAAAACAGCGCATGAAGGTTGTCATTGCGGGAGGTGCTCAGATTCTCGATCAGCAGGGTTTTTTCAATATCGGGAAAAGAAACCATATGGCAGTGAAAAAAATGTTTTTCCGCAATAATGTCATTGCAAACCATGAGGATGTGGGAGGCAATGTGAACCGTACTGTCCGGCTGAAAATTGTCTCAGGGGACATTCACATCAAAGTGGGCGGAGAAGGGGAGAAAAAGCTATGAGCGCTGTTTCGGAACTGATCCGTGAAATCGACGGTTTAAAGCCCATGCCCCAGATTGCCCAGCAGGTGCTGGCGCTGGCGGAAGACCCCATGGCGGATACGCAGAAAATTGCCGAACTGATCCGTTTTGATCCCTATATTACCGCAGACCTTCTGAAGATGTGCAATTCTGCATACTTTGCAAGAAGCCGTACCATTGATTCCGTGCATGATGCCATCAATATTCTGGGGATGGACCGCATCGTGGATCTTGTGGTGATGAAATGTGGGGCAGGTAATTTTTCAGGGGAACAGAGAGGCTATGGTCTGGATGAGGGGGCTTTGTGGAAAAAGGCCGTAAGCTGTGCCATCATTGCAAGGGATCTGGCCATCCGTGTGGGCCTTGCAGACCGGCATCTTGTTTTTACGGCGGGTCTTCTCAGGGATATCGGCAAGGTGATACTCAGCCGTTTTGTGGGGGATCGGTTTGAGCGTATACAGCATCTGGTGGCTGTGGAAAATTACAGTTTCCGGGAGGCGGAAAAGAAAATTCTTGGCGTGGATCAGTCGGAGCTTTCCGGTATTGTTGCGAAAAAGTGGGGATTCAGTCCCCGCCTGCAGACCCTGATCCGGAACTCCCACATGCCCGAAGGTGCGGGTTTTTCCGATCATGCTGTTAATGTGGTTTATGTGGCAGATCAGGTCTGTATCATGCTGGGTATCGGTGTGGGTCTGGATGGGCTGGCCTACCGCTTCCACAGGGAAGCTTTAAAGGCTCTGGGGCTTGGGGCAAGGGATCTTCAGGAAATTATTGCCGGTTTCGGAGATAAGATCCGGGAAGTGGAAGATCTGATCGGATCTTTTTGACAGAGGTCACAAGGGGGATATTCATGGCTTATAAAATGCTGGTGGTGGATGATTCCCAGCCCATGCGTTCCGTAATCAAAAAAACAATCCGTGCTGCAGGGTATGGGGATGCGGATTTTCTGGAAGCTTCCAATGGAAGGGAGGCTTTGGCTGTGGTGGGAGAAAGCTGGCTGGACCTTGTGGTTACGGATTACAACATGCCGGATATGAATGGCATGGAAATGATAGAAGAATTTAAAAAGGATGCTGTTCTGGCAGGAATCCCTGTGCTGGTAGTAACAACGGAGGGAAGTCTTGAGAAAGTGGAGGCTTTTTTGCAGATGGGCGCTGCGGGTTATATTAAAAAGCCTTTCAGTCCGGAACAGATAAGGGAGAAAATCGTCGCCATACTAGGAGAGCCCCATGGAACAGAATCTGAAGAAGGCGATGCAGAACTCGATTTCTGAGGTGCTTGGCACCATGTTCTACATGCCCCTTGAATTTGATCCGGACGAAACCCTTTCGGGCAGCAGGCTTCTGTCGCTGCCGGATATTCAGGCATCCATCCTCTGTTTTGACGGTCCTTTCAGCGGCTGCCTTGTCATGCTTGTTCCCGGAGAGCTTTTGGCCCTGATGACGGCGGATTTTATGGGAGAGAGGGAAGTCAGCGCCATGGATATGGAAGGGACCCTCAAGGAAATCACCAATATGGTGGCGGGTAATACCTTCAGCAATTATGACTGTCATATGGAATTCTGTCTCGGAATTCCTGAAATTATTGATGCGGCGAATGGCAGCCATGGGGTTTTCAGCCGGAAGGGTATTTTTTTAATGGTAGAGTCCGTGGATGGCCCCCTTGGGGTATGGATGGGTCTTGGTGCCTGAAGATCCGGAGAGAATACGGAAGGAAATTCTATGGGAGCAGGTAATATCCGGGTTCTGGTCGTTGATGATTCGGCCATAGTGCGCAAGGTTTTTACGGAGGAGCTGTCCAGGGAACCGGGCATAGAGGTGGTGGGTACGGCACCGGACCCCTATGTTGCCAGAGACAAGATTGTGCATCTTAAACCCGATGTTGTTACACTGGATATTGAAATGCCCCGCATGGACGGGCTTACTTTTTTGCGTAAGCTCATGCGCTATTATCCTTTACCTGTGATTATTGTCAGCTCGCTTACATCCAAGGGGAGTGAACTGGCCCTGGAAGCCTTGGCCATAGGCGCTCTGGAGGTAATATCCAAGCCGACTTCCGCCTATTCCGTTGGGGATATGAGCGTGCAGCTGGCGGCAAAAATCCGGGCGGTTGCCGGTGTGCGGGTGGACAGGAGGCAGGATGTGCAGGAAGCCCCTGTGAAGCGGGGCGGGGTGGAACCCGTAAGGGCATTGCGTGTGACCACCCATAAAATCATCGCCATGGGTGCTTCCACCGGCGGCACCGAAGCCCTGCGGGAGGTTTTGACAAGGATGCCGGTAAATGCTCCGGGGATTCTTGTTGTGCAGCATATGCCCGCCCGTTTTACAACGGCTTTTGCCGCCCGTCTCAATGACCTTTGTGCCATGTCCGTCAAGGAAGCCGAAGATGGTGATCCCGTGACTCCGGGGCAGGTACTCATTGCGCCGGGCAACTTTCATATGCTTTTACGCCGCAGCGGTGCCCGCTATTATGTACAGGTAAAAACGGGACCCCTTGTGCACCATCAGCGGCCTGCGGCGGATGTCCTTTTTGATTCTGTGGCAAATTATGCCGGAGCCAATGCCCTTGGGATTATTCTGACGGGCATGGGGGCCGATGGGGCCATGGGGTTGAAAAAAATGCTGGATGCCGGAGCAAGGACCATTGCCCAGGATGAAAGGACATCCGTTGTTTTTGGTATGCCCAAGGAAGCCATACGAATTGGTGCAGCAGAGCACGTGCTTGCCCTGGACCGTATTGCGGAGAAAGCCCTGTCCTTATTATAAGGTGTTCTGCCGCAGGTCTGGCTTTAAACTGGCCTGATTGTTTATTCGTCTTTTTGATCTTTTATTTGAGAGGGGTTCTATGAAGGTGGTTTTCAGGAGTCTTTTTTTTGCTTTGATTGTTTGCGTTTCTTTTTTTCCCCTGTTTGCCTTTGGCGGGGCATCTTCAGAAGAAACTGTCTCTTTAAATGTGGAAAATCTGAAAAAAAGCATTGCCCAGCGTACGGTGCTTTCATGGGGGCAGAAGGATGAGCGGTTTCAGAGTTTTAGCCCGGACCGGGTACGGGTGGATCAGCAGATTCCCATCAAGTTTAAAGAAAATGTTCTGTTTGCCGTGAAGGTGGCCCTGATATTGCCGCCACCTGATAACAGGGAAGAAGTCCTTCTTCTCGTGGTCGATGCTGAAGGCCAGATGCAGTTTACGGACATTCAGGATCTGTCTTCGGGCCGCAGCCTGTTTGAAGAGCCCATGGCTCTTCTTCGGCGCATAGAAAAGCTCCCTGCGGATTTTGGAAAGCCGCTTTTTCAGGGGAGCGGAGTGAATGAGGTTGTCGTTGTTTCAGATCCTTTTTGTCCCTATTGCCGACAGGGGTGGACGTTCTTGAAAAAAGAGAGGGAAAGGATGCAAAGCCTGCGTCTGGTCCATTTCCCTTTGAACCGGATTTCAGAGCTTGTCTGCATGGCCCTTGCAGATGCCGAGGCCAGAAATTTTAAAGTGCTTGAGATAACAGATTTTGTTTACGAAGAACTTCGTTTTATTCAGGATCCCAAGGCCATCCTGAATCAGTTTATGACGGCTTTCCCTGAGCTGAAAAAAAACTGGGGGGAAGATGCCGATACGGCATTGGCTCATCTGGAGTCAAAATATGCGGACAAGGTAAGAAAGGAAAGGATGGATGCCCAGGCGCTGGGTATTCAGTCTACGCCTGTTTTTTTTGTTAATGGCTATATGGTTGAAGGTTTCAGGGCGGATAAGCTGGGCGAGCTGCTGAAATAAAAAAAGGTTCCTTCCCTCGCCACAGGGCGCATTCTTGTCCATAGGTATCAGGTTGGGGGAGTCGCAGAATATCCTTGTGGGGGCAGGCCCCTGTGCCTGCCCTTTTTTCTCTGGGAGAAGGCGGAGGGATTGGGCTGGCTGGGAATATATTTCATCCCGGAAGGAGTCTTAAACCTCCTGTCTGTAGGGAAACTGTAAATCATGATTCTTTTTTTGATCAATAAGTTCTTTTTTTATAAAGGGTTATAAAAAAAATAAAAAAGCTTGAAAAAAGTCGTTGACAGGGAGGGTCTAAATCGATAGTTTGCGCCTCGTTGCTCACGGAGCGGCGGATCGCAAAAGTCGATCTTTGAAAATCAGATAGTGAAAGATAAAGTAACATGCCCTGAGTATCCCGCCTTTTTAAGGTGGGGGTAGTACCAGAGATTCAACGGAGAGTTTGATCCTGGCTCAGAATGAACGCTGGCGGCGTGCTTAACACATGCAAGTCGAACGAGAAAGTTCCCTTCGGGGGACAAGTAAAGTGGCGCACGGGTGAGTAACGCGTGGATAATCTGCCCTTGAATTCGGAATAACATCGCGAAAGCGGTGCTAATACCGGATGATGTTGTATTTT
>NZ_VLLC01000047.1 GCF_007830435.1 Desulfobotulus alkaliphilus
TTGAGGCTGCATAAAAGAAATTGCTTCTGTCTTGACCAAAAAGACCTTCTCCCATTCTGGTCAGGTTCGCAATATCGGCATCCGGCATACTTGCTGCTTCAAGAAAATTAACCGTATCCACCACAGACAAAGTGCTTGTGAAAGACAAATCAATTTCTCCTGCCACATCCAGAAGCTTGCCAATATTTTTTTCTGCATGGGCGGCGATGGTCAAAAAATTCGATAGATCTGCTTTCGATTGAGCTGATTGAAGGGTAAATACCTGTTCAACCAACCGCCCGATCTGGCCCTCTGCTTTAGGATGGGATACAGCCAGCAATAAACTGGATGTGTCTCGATAAGATAAAGTTGCGGACAGATCCATGATCGCAACCATATCTTTTTCTTTTGCATGATTTGTAAAAGCAATGAAGTCATAGACCACCGGCAAAGCCGGTGGCTTGAAAACATGGAACCGCTCAAAGCGGTTAAAAAACCAGGGGCCACCTAAAGGTGGCTATTCAAACAAGTCTAATTGGTCCAGACGCTTATCTTCGTTCTCCTGATTTCGGATATAATCACGAACTGTTTTCTCATCCTTACCAACGGTCGAAACATAATAGCCTCGTGCCCAAAAATGTTGTCCAGTAAAATTTTGCCTGCGTCCATGAAAGGTACGAGCTATCTGGATGGCACTCTTCCCTTTCATAAAACCCACAACCTGAGAAACCGAATACTTTGGCGGAATCGACAAAAGCATATGAACATGATCTAAGTGCAAGTGACCTTCAAAAATCTTACACTGTCTTTGAGCCGCAAGATCATGGAAAATTTTTCCAAGATGCTCACGGATTGCACCATAAATCCTCTGCTTACGATACTTGGGAATCCAGACAACATGATACTTGCAATCCCAGCGGGTGTGGCTTAAACTTTGGTTGTCGTACATAGGAAATCTCCCTTTATAGAGCTTTGAGCGGTTCTAAAAGGGAGGTTTCCTTTATAATCCCGGAAATGTCAAACTTTGGGAGTCCCCCGGCAAAGTCGGGGGTTTACCATTTTTTTATTATATCCACCGGCTTCCCCTATGGGATCCCGGCTCACCCACCTCCCCAGCGCCACCGCATAGTACCTGTAGCCGTAGTAATAGAACCCGCTTTCCCCATCAAAGTACTTCGTGGAGAACCGGAACGGATTCACATCCGCCATCCCGCCGCTGCTGGCGGTGAGTCTGCCAAAGGGGTCGTATTCATAGGCAGCGGCAAGGCTGCCATCGGAGGCCTTCACCACCTGGCCCACGTTGCCGTTGGCGTCAAAAGCGTAAAGATGGGAGCCGCCTTCTTCCACCATGGCAAGAAGCCCGCCGACACCCCCTGCACCCTGAAGGCTCTGGCTTAAGTCTAAGCCCCAGACAAAGTAGCGGCTTTCTTCTTTTCCTTCCCCAAGGCGGATTTCTTCAATGAGATTCCAGCCCTGATAAACAAAAAGGCGTTCCTCTCCTTTTACCCAATCTGTGCCGTCAAATAAATAGCTTATCTTCTGCACCCTGCGGCCCATGTAGTCATAGGCGTATTCCGTGCGGCTATCCCCCAAAACCGCCACCCTGGGTTCCGTGCGGATCAGGCGGTTTTCTGCGTTCCACACAAAAACCCTGTCCCCCATTTCCTTGAAATTCCCGTCTGCATCGTGGGTGATGGGGGCAAGACCCGTCACGGCGGTGTACTGGTTTAGGGGGTTGGTGCTGTACTCCAAGGCTTCCGGCCCAAGGGTCGCGGCCCTGCGGTTGCCCATGGGATCATAGCTGTACTCCCGGGACCTCTCGCTAAGCGCCTGATTTAAATCGCTTATATCTTCGCCCTCAAAGCTGCGGCTGGCCGTCACCTCGCTGCGGGGGTTGTAGGTATAAAGGTTAAAATTGTCCTTCACAAAGGCAAGACCCGTCTGCTGGACGTTCTCCCGCCTGCCGAGGGCGTCATGGTTGTAGGTGTAAGCCGAGATCAGACGGGTGTGGAACGCATTTTCCACACGGGTTTTCAAATTGCGATGGGGCTCGTAGGTGTAGGAGGTGATCTGGCCGCTGTCCGTCTCGTAACCGGCAATGAGGTCTGCGTTCTGAACGCGGGCATAGCGAACCTGATCCTTCTGATTCAGAACTTCCCAGTTCAGGCTCTCAAAACGACCAAACCGGTCAAAGCCATAGGATATGGCGTAGGTCTTTGAGTCAGGGCTTTGGAGACTGAACCCGGAGATCCTGCCCTTGAGGCCCGTTTCTTCGTAGCCAAGCCCAAGGCTTCTTTCATAAAGCCCTGTGATGCTTTCGGATACGGGCTGAAGGGCTGGGTTGTAGACAAGGGTTCTTGTACCCAGGCCATCGGTGATGGTTTTCTGCTGGCCGAGGCGGTTATAGGGAAAGGGAACGCCCGGCGTTGCGTCAGAATAATTTACCCCGAGAAGATCCCCCGTGGCCCCGTCGTAGGCGTAGGTGGTGACAAGATCCGCGCCTGCCTCCTGACGCGCCCAGGTGCGGGTGCGGCCTGCGGCATCGTACTGATAGGTGACGTCCCGGCCTTGGGCGTCCCGCTTGGCCAGAAGAAGGCCCGTGGCTTCGTCATAGATCCAGGAGGTGGTGTCGCCCATGGGATCTTGGGGGAACGCCTCCCCTTCAAAACCCTCACCCTCCCGGAACGTGGTCATGGAGACCATGCGGCCGAGGGCGTCATAACCATAGCGCACGGGATAGGTGGCATCCCCCCAGGTGGCGGTGAGCTGGCCTCTCATATCATAGGCGTAGCGAACGCTCTGGCCTGTGGCGTCGATGTCCTGGATTTTTCTGCCGGTTTCGTTGTCATAGATAAAGCGGGTGGTATGATCCGCCGCATCGGTCTCGCTGATGCGGCGGCCTAAGGCGTCCCAGCCAAAACTCCGCTCATGGCCGCTGGTGTCCCTATGGGTCAGGGTGAGGCCAAAACGGGACACCGTGACTTCCGCCATCGGACTGGATGGGGATTCCATATGGCGGGTTTCTGAAGCGGTGGCGGGATCCCGATGGACCCGCATGCGGGTGAGGTTGCCGTGGATATCTTGGGAGACGGATTCTGCCACACGGCCATCGGGCCCAAGGCCCGTGAGGCGGGTTCGGCTCAGGCTGGTGCGAAGGGTTTCACCTTCATCATTATAGATGCGGGTCTCGCTTTGCTCCCACCAGTCCGCCCCAAGCTTCACAAAACGGGTGTCTGTGGCTGTGATGCGGTCTTGGGAGTTTTCTTCAAGGATGCCGTTTTCATCCACATCCAGCCCCGTCATCACAAGATTGCCCAGGGTATCGTACTCATACAAAGTCGGGGCCGTGCCGGGGCTTTGGGCCTTCGCAAGGCGGCCCTTGGCATCGTAAGAAAAGCTGGTGGTCACCACGCCACCGCCAAAGCCCGGTCGCTCGGTCTTTAAGGTGCGGCCCAGAGCGTCCGCATATTCCTTTTCCCAGAGGGGGCTGTCTTTTGCGCCAAAATGGGTTTTGGACCAGGTGAACCCCTCGGGCGTGACCCCGTACGCATAGTATCGGGAAGGCCCGGCGTCGCCCGTCACCGAAAGCAGCCTGCCGTCCCTTGAGCGTGTCGTCACCTCCCTGGCCCCGCCGGGGCTGATGCGGGTAGTGGTTCTTGCCGGAACATCATACTCCCAGCGGGTCTCAAGGCCTGAGGCATCAAGGCTCCGGATCCTGCGGCCCGCACCGTCGTAAAAGCTCTTCGTGGTCTGAACAAGACCCCCCGCCTCCACCCGCTGCTCCAGCACCCTGCCTGCGGCGTCATAGGTGTATTCTGTGACGATGGCGCCGCCCAAGCCCTCCCGCTCCTCCCGGATCACCCGGTTGAGGGCATCGTGGGTGTAGATTTTTAAAACACCCAAAGCGTCCCGCTCCGAGACTTTTGTGCAGCAGGACCAGGTGGTTTCTGTGCGGCTGCCGTCGGAGCTGCGGGTATGGGTCACCCGACCCAGATCATCCAGGGTGGACACCTGCCAGCGGGCCAGATGATAGCCGCCGTCAAAGAGCTTTTCTCCGGTCATGAGGGTGCGGCCAAAGGCGTCCTTCACCCGGATCTCCACGGTGGTTTTTGAAAAGACCCCTTCTTCGGCACCTGAGATCCCGTGAATGACGGATTCTTCCACAAAGGCTCCGCCGGGATCGGCCTTAAAGGTTGGGGCAGAAAGCCCCGATCCCCCATCAAAAAATCCGCGAACGTACTTGTGGGTGCGGGTGCGGCCCTCGGGAGCAATCTCCCGAAAGAGCTTACCCGAAGCCAGTCCGCCGTCTTCTTTATGATAAATCCTCACCGTCCTGCGGTTGGCCTCATCCCCGAAGGGATTGGAGGGACTGGCGGATTCTTCCAGGATCTCCACCCTGCGGCCTTCGGCGTCCAGGGTGAACACCCGCCAGATTTTTTGGGTGAGCACCCCCTGAATGCGGATTTCTGTAAGCCGGGGGATGTCCGCATCCTCAAGCCTTTGGCTGTCCTCACTGGAGACGGGGGCGTAGCTGTGCAGGGATTCTTCCGAATCGGCTCCGTCTTCCCCGTGGGGCCGGATCTCCTTTGTGACGCGGCCCTGATCGTCCCGCTCACTGCGGGTCCATGCACCATCGGGCCGGATCACCTCCTTCACCCTGCCCGTACTGTCGTGCACATAGCGGGTGACGAGGTTGGCTCCGCCCGGATCCTGAATGCGTTCTGTGATGACACTGCGGCCTGCGATCTCGGCCCTGCGGATGCCATGGGATCTGGCCACATGCCCTTTGGCGTCGCGGGTTTTGCGGACCTCAAGCCCATCGGACGTGAGGGTCTTTTCTTCCACAAGCTCCCCATCGGCCCGGATCAGCCGCCAGGTGTTGCCAGACCTTTCGTAGCGATGCCGCCCTGTCACGCTGCCCTTGCGGACTTCCCGCAGAATGAGGCTGTCAAAGGTGCCCTCCACCTCCCAGACCACAAAGGGAGTCTCACCGGGTATGGGTTCAAAAAGCCCGTCATCACCCTGGGCTGCTGCTGCGGACGGGTGGTAAAAGCGCATCTCATAGGCTCCTGCGCCCGTCACCACAATGTCCACAAAGGTCTCAGGTGCCACCACCTGACGGGGAAGGCCCGACTCGTCCCTTAACAGATGAACATCCTTGGCCATGACAGAAACGCCAAGGGATTTGGGGCTGGCAAGGTGTAGCCCCAATGCCTCACCAAGGATAAAAAGCTCCCCTGCGGACTGACCGCCTTCGGCAAGGCCCAGGGCAAAGTGGGCTTCCACACTGGCAAGCCGGGCCGCTCCGCCGCCGGGCTGATCCCGGTTCTCGCAGGCCGTTCCCTCGCAGGGCGTGCATGGAGCACAGCCCACATGCACCAAAGCCTCCCGGAACCGCTCCGGCATTTTTTCATCCGTGGCCCGGATCAAAATCCAGCCGTCTTCCGTGTTGTCATCGGCAGCAATCCGGCCTGTTTCTGGATCAAGGGTCACATGAACACCCTTTTTGGCCGCACGAAGACTCCAGCGCACCTTGCGGTCTTTGGGCAGGGTGACGGCTTTGCCCGTGGCCGTGGCTCCCGGAGCAATGGCCTGATTTTTTAAGCCTTTGCCGTTATCAATCTCGATATAGGGCATGAGAACCGTGGCGTACTCCCATAGCACGTTGGCCGCGTCCCGGTTCTGGTAAAGCCGTAAGGTGACAAGCTCCTCTGGGGTGAGGGAAGCCAGATCCGGCGCGTTTTGAAACTTCAAGGTCTGGGCCCTGATCTCCCCGCCCTGCAGCTGAACCGTGGCCTTTACCTCCTGACCCCCAAAAGAAAAGACCATCTCTCCCGTCTGACCGAAAAGGGGCAGCGGGTTAAGCTCCGAGGCAACCAGGGTGTACAGGAGATCACTTTTTAAAAGATTGAAAAGGTTCCCTTCCTCACAGACAAGGGCGCCATCCAGCACAGGGCCTGCGGGGGGTGTTGGCTCTTCCTTCTCCGGCTCCTTCTCCGGCTCCTCGACCTTAAGATCCAGAAGAGAAAACTGCATCTCGGGCCGGTACACCCAGTGGTAAATGGGTTTTATTTCTGGGAGGGGGACGCCCTCTTTTTTCATGCGGAGGCTGCGGAGCCGCTCGGCCTCCCGCGTTGCTGCCCGGTCAAAGACGGGCACAAGGATGGGAACAAAGGTTTTTGGGCGATAGCCCAGAAGATCCGCAGGGTTCTCAAGTCCGCCCTGGGAGCTGAACTCGGAAGAAAAATCCGGGCTGGCTCCCACCACACCCTCAGGGGGCAGAGGACTCACGTGGATGTAAAAATGGGCGGCATCAATACCTTCTTCGGGAAGCTTCAGGACCTGCACCTGACGGCCGGGACGGATACGAAACTGCCGGATCTCTCCGCCCAGGCTGCCCGGCGCCACCACACGGGCAAGGCGTCCCGTGAACCCCGGAAGATCATCGGGAAGGGGGCCGCCGTCGGCGTCCATCCAGAGGGTGCTGATCTCAAGGAAGGTGTCGCTGGTAAGCCCTGCGCCTTCAAAGCCGATGAACTGATCGCGGATCTCGCCCTGGTCTGCGCCGTGGCTCACAGCATGCACCCGCCGCACCTGGACTTTGAGGTTGGGCGGCGTGAGGGCGATGGTGGGGGTCTGGGTACTGATGAGCCCGGACTGGGTGCCTTCGCCGATGGTGGTCACGGCCGAGCCCATGTAGCCCGTGGCCCGGTTGATGAGATAGACGCGCACGGCTTCGCCGGGGCGGAGGTGGTCGGCCCAGAATCCCTGCAGGGCCGGGTTCAGCCTCTCCTTCTGCCAGATGGACATGGCATTGCCCCCATGGCGGAAGGCAAAATCTCCAGGCCCCCGGTAGAGCATGCGGTAGGAGAGCGCGGCCTTGTCCTCGCTGATCAGGCTGCCCGCTTGAAGCCCCCTGGATGCCATGATCTGCATGCCGCTGGACGCCCGGTAGATGTGGGTGTCTATCTTTTCTGCATCCCCGGCAGAAATGGCAGAGACAAGGCCTTCATCCTTGAGGTTCAGGAAGGTGTCTCCAAAACGCTCAAGATCCGGCGTATCCTTGTTTTCTTCGGTCTTGCCTTCAAACCAGATACGCACAAGGCCCGTGGCAGGATCCAGCTCCGCGGTGTCCGGTCTGCCGTCTCCGTTAAAATCCAGGTGGGCGGGAAGCACCCAGCCGGAACTGGCTTTGGCGCTGCGCCGGGTCTTTTCTCCAAGGGGCAGCACCGGGCCGCCCACCCTTTCATGCAAAAAAGCCCTGCCCGTGATGGCTGCCACATCCACGGTAAGGTTCACGTTTCTGTGAAAACTCTGGTTGATCCCCGCATCCATCTGCGCCGCAGCCATCTGGCCCATGGCTGCCCCAAGGCTGGTTGGCATGCCAAAGGCTGCGGAACCGCCGGAGCACATATCAAAAATGGGCCGCTGCACAAAGTAGTGCCCAACGGGTCTGGGCCGCTTGGGATTGAACTCCTGGTAGAGAAGCTGACCAAAGACAAAGTGATCCAGGTTGTAAGAAAAGCCCGGACAGGGTGGCAGATGGTACATGAGCTGAAAGTGGCCATCCTCGCGGGTGAATTTGCCACTTCTCCAGTCTCCGCCTGCGCTCACAAAAGCCCCGGACACAGGACCCCAGAGGGTATCGCCCTGCCTATACCCCCCAAGGGCCTGCCCGCCGGGCGTACCGTCGGCCTGACTGTAAAACCCGGAAAGATACCCGATGTTCCCGATGGAAGCGTGAAGAAGGGAGCCCTTGTCATCCAGAAGCACGGAGCGGATCTCTTCCCCAAGATCCCGCACGTCCTTAAGATTTAAAGGGGATTCATGGAGAAGGGGTTTCATGCCGGGAGAAAGGGCCGAAGGGGCAATGCGCAGGATGCTTTTTGTGTCCGGATGAAAAGAAACTCCGAGAAGAACCAGGGGAAGATTTTCTATGGATACGGGAAGGGAGGTGCTGGTCAGGGCGTCCCGGAACGCCGCCACCCGCTGACTGTATTCTGAAGCGGCCATGGCTCGGGCATCCCGGTAGCGGTCTGTGGCAGGACCGATTTTTTCAAGAACCTCGCCATTGGAACCATAGGCCACCCAGACCGGTGCGCCGTCCTCAAGGATCAGCCCGCGGGTACCCACGGCGCCGGAAACAAAACGTGGGTTTAAGCCCCAGTCTGCAAAGGCAGGAGCCGGAACCGCAGAAAGCCAGAGCCCCCAGAAAAAGGCCGTGAGAAGAAGACTTCTGATGAAAAGTCCCCTGATAAAGAGAGAAGCCTCGCCAGTCACCCGGTTCTGCGGAGCGTTTAAGAATGTTTTCATGAAAATCAATCCCGTATTGGTGAACATCTTTTTTATATTCTGTACGGCCATTTTTGACACATCGGACATCATCAGGCTTTTTCAAGGCTTTCTGCCCTCACCCCCGGCCCCTCTCCCAAAGGGAGAAAACAGGACCTGCCCCACAAAAAAACTCATTCTTCCGTACCGGCAGCGCCTGCCCCCAGCCTTCCCAGAAGATCGGCAAGATGCAGAAGTCCCTCCCCATAGGCCTTCAGAAGATCCTGGGCACCTTCTTCCACAAAGGCATATCCTAAGGCATCCAGCCTGCGAAGCTCCAGCCGCTCCGAGCGCACCCGCCTGGCCTCCCGATCCACAAGACCCACACCTGCGGGTTTCAGACTGCCCGTATCCGGATCAAAACCCACCAGCACCACCCGATCCCCAACGGCTTCCACATAATCATGGGAGCCGTAAAGGGCGGGCATATGAAAAGAAAGCCCCACAGGCCCTTCCACCTCCAAAGGACCTGGCGTCAGCATGTACATCCAGGATGGCATGACACTGTCCATGGGCCAGGGGATTTCTTCATACTCAAGGAACACGGCGGTCACGGGCTTTTTATCCCGGCCGTCCCCAAAAAAGAGGCGGGCATCTTCAAGATCCAGCACAAGCTCCCCGTGATCCAGGCTCACATCCCCCATACCCGAACCCAGAAGAACCATGGGAAGATCCCCGCGGATCACGGGAATGCGGAACATGCCCGCACGGTTCATCTCCCCTCCCGCCACATGCACCCTGCGCTCAAGGCTGCCAAGGCCCGGATGCTCCATACCCGGATTCACCTCAAGACGGTAAGTGCCGGGAACAAGACTGTCTTCAGCTCTGTCCCCAAAGCCGAACCCGAAACTGCCCTCCTTGTCCGTCACTACGCTTAAGTCCGGTTTTGCAAGCCGCACCCTTACCCCGGCAAGGGGCGTCATGCGGGTATCCGTCACAAAACCCTGAAGAAAGGTGGGAAGGGGACGCACGGTAAAGACATTGCGGAGAATTTCTTCGCCCTGATACCGCACCGTCACATGCACGGTGGCTCCCCAGGCAAAATCCCGCTCCGGATAAAAGGCCGCAAGGGTCTTCTCCGGGAACCAGGAAAGCCCGCCCGGTACAGGTTCCCTCTCCCGATTCACCCTCTCCATGGGGATCTCCCCCATCTCCTCTATGCCCCGGCCGGGTTCGGTTTCTTTATAGTTTAAGGTGTGGGCCGTTTCTTCAAGCACAACTTCCAGTGCATCCGGATTAATCATCCGGTTAAAGGAGAGACTCACAAAGGCGCCAGGCGCCACGCCCGTCTCCCCCTCCCCCGGTCTGAGCTCAAGGCTTAAGGGAAGGGTGGCTTCATCCTGGATCTGAAAGCTGGATCGGGTTCGACCCAGAACCCGGCCTTCGGCATTCAGCACCTCCAGCTCCAGAGAATGGGAACCCGGGGCTCCGTCCAGCACAAGCCCAGCCCTGCCGGTGGTGCCGCTGAAGGCAAGATCCGGAACCAGGATTCCGTCCAGCTTCAGGGCTACCCGGTCTTCCGGCTCAAGATCCGGAACCCGGCAGATCAGAGGCAGGGTGAGGAGCCTTTGCCCTGTGACCAGAACAGCCCCGTCCTGAGGTGAGAGAATCTCAGGCCTTCTGGCTGCCATAAACAGCAGACCCAGCAGTTTTTCTGTGCGGTTACCCGCCCTGTCCCAGGCCACAAGGCGCAAGGTGTTCTCCACCCCCGGATTTAAATCGAGACCCGTGGCAAAGGACCAGACCCCTTCGCCCGCAGGGCTTAAGGCCAGAGGACTTTGCCCTATGCGCAGACCGCCGGGATGGGGTTCCAGGATCCGGCCGGACAGCATCCAGCCCTGCTCCACAATCTCGTTCATCTCCGGATAAGCCCGCAGATCCCCGTCAAGGAGAATCTCCGGTGCGGTCTTATCCTGCATCACCGTCCACTCCAGGCTGGATTCCACATCAAGGCCGCTTTGCGCACGGACATGCACGGGATGGGCAAACCCCTCCTCTCCCAGGTGAACCGTGTGTTGAAAATGCAGGGCCTCAGCCGATCCGCCCGTCCGGGCCGGACTGCCGTTCACCCAGACCCCCTTCACCCCATCCGGACTGTACACCGTGCCCCGCACCTGCACCCTGTCCTCCTGCACCATGGCGTTTTTCTGAGGATGACGGATCTCAATCCGGGGCGGCCCGCCCTCCCCTGCGGGGACAAAGCGGTGAACGCCACTGCGCAGCATCACCCCGCCATGATCCGTACGCACTTCCAGGTCAAAATAGTTCGGCCCTTCCACAAGAAAGAGCTCTTCAAACACAAAGGGGTGAACCCCGCCCTGACCTGCAGGCCTGTACTCCCAGGGTCCGCCCCTTCCATGGAGCACCAGGGTCAAAGCCTCCCCGGGAAGATCCGTGTCCACTTCCCCTTCCACCTTAAGTTTTTCTGTGAACACCCGCTCTCCGGCCCCAGGCCGCAGCAGACGGATCCGCGGCTTCAGGGGAGAGCGGTTGTCCACCCTGCGCTCCACACGGGTCTCATTGCCCGCAGGATCCATCACTTTGAAGGTGATACGGTTGTCTCCGAAAGCCAGGGGAAGTTCCGCCACAAAATCCCCTTCTGCCTCTCCGGGAAGCAGGGCAAAGTCTGTGTCATACCGATCCGAATGCGCCTTCATGCTGTGCACCCCCGTATCGTCGGACACCCGGCCTGTGAATACATGAAAAAGCGCTTCTGTTACCGCGTGCTCCGGGCCGTCCACCTGTACAAGAGGCGCAAGCGTATCCTGCACCAGAGAAAAGGAAAATCGGGAGAGCCTGTTCCCGCTGCTGTCCCAAACCGATACCCGCCAGGCTCCCAGAGCGGGAAGCGCCAGAGAAAAACCCGAGCCGCTGCCCGCAGAAACAAGCGCATGCTCCCCGGATACGGCCCTGATCTTCATCTCCCCCTCCAAAGCCAGAACCGATGCACTCAGGGTCACAGGCAGCCCCACTCCCGCATTCAGGGCCCAGTCCCCCGTCTTGTTCCGCGTGCAGCCCCCAAGGCTGAAGGCATCGGGCGCATGGGCCTCCACCCTTGCCCCAGGTGACCAGGGGCCGGGCAGCTCCAGCAGCCCACCGCTCAGGGGATCGGCCAGCACACGGATTCCCCGCACCCGGTAATGCCACTTTGTAAACGCCGCGCTCAGATCATCCAAAATCTGACATTCCCGGCCTTTCCCCAGAATCTCCCCACCCGCTTCCGTCTCACTCCGGCTGAGCTCATAGGCCTCAAAATCCTCACACGGCCAGGAAATCTTCACATGGGGATCCTGCCAATCCAGATCCGGACGGGAAAGAGTCGTGGCGTTCCAGGCGGCAAAAACCTTCACCCCATCCGACGGACGCCCCGGCTGCAGCCTGCGATCCACAGCCACCACGGCGTACTCGTACACCACGCCATGGGTTACACTGCGGTCCACATACAAGCGCGTATCTCCGGGCAACAGCACAGAAGAGAGATTCAGGGCCTCAGCCTGGCCCTGAGCCTTCCGGTAGATCCAGTATCCCGCCAGATCCTTATGCGCCACAGGTGTCCAGGTGAGCCGCACTCCGGGCTCCGTGCGCAGGGCCTCGGCCTTGAAGTTCTCCACCGCAGGAAGCCTGCATCCTGTCAGCACCAGAATCAGAAGAAAAAAAACGCCCCAGCGTAGCCCGCCAGCTTCCAGCCTGCCCATGCTCCCCATCCTCCTGCCTCTCCCCATCAAACCCATCTATCCATCCTTGCGGGCATGGCGGATATCCGCCCTGTCCATGGCCTTCGTCTGGATCAGGCTCTCCAGCCCCGACCTTGAAAGCGCCTTCCCATCCACCCGCGCGATGACATCCTCCCCACCGCAGCCCCACAGGGAAACAAAAAACACTTTTTCATTCCCGACAAAATCATTTTTCTGCTATGGTTTTTTCATGAAAAATGAACACAATCCCCACGATACGGGATACAAACTCTTTTTTTCTCATCCGGAAATGGTTCGGGATCTTCTCTGCGGTTTTGTGAAAGAAGACTGGGTTCATGAAATTGACCTCAATACCCTGGAACCGGTTTCTACGACCTACATCACCGAAGACATGCGTTCACGCCACAGCGACACCATATGGCGGGTACGGTTCAGGGGAAAATGGCTCTACCTCTATCTGCTGCTTGAGTTTCAGTCATCGGATGACTACTTTATGGGCGTACGCCTCATGGTGTATGTCGGTCTGCTCTATCAGGACATCATCCGTACCCAGAACCTTAAACGGGGCGACACCCTACCACCCGTTGTCCCCATGGTGATCTACAACGGCAGGGGAGCATGGCAGACTCCCCTTGATATCAAGGAGCTGATCCACCCCGTTCAGGATTCTTTAAAACCCTTTATCCCCAGTTTCAGATACTGGCTTCTTGATGAAAACCGGATCAGCAAGGCGGAGCTGGGAGGCGTGGATCTCAATCTTGTGCGGGAACTGATCGCCTTTGAGATGTGTACGACACCCGAAGAAATTCGAGCACGCATTGCAGATCTGATCCAAAAACTTGAGTCTGATGAATACAGAAATATCCAGCGCATCTTTGCCATATGGCTCAGCCGCCTGCTCAGGACGCGGTTCAAAAAAGATGCCGTACCCGAATACCATGCACTCACGGAGGTGGAAGCCATGCTCGCTGAAAAAATGACCGAATGGACAGAAGAGTGGGAGAAAAAAGGCCATCTCAAAGGCAAGATGGAAGAACGTATGGAAACCATCAAAAAACTCCGTACGGAAAAATTCCAGACTCTTATGCGCCTTTACAATTTCAACATAAGCCCCGACAAAATTGCCGCCGCTGTCAACCTGCCTTTGGAAAAAGTGAATCAAATCATCGCATTGGGAGAGAGGGGCATGGATCTGATTCAAGCTCAAGATCTGGGCCTGACAGACATCATTGAAGAGCAGATCAAAACAGAAACGCCCTGATGCCATGTGTTAATTTTCTGATGCTTTCTGCCTTGCGGATACAACTTAATAAAAAAATAGTAAACCCCCGGCTCTGCCGGGGGACTCCCAAAGTTTGACATTTCCGGGAATAGAAAGGAAGTCTTCCACCCAGAACCGCTCAAAGTTCATGAGGTGGAGACTTCCTATGTATGACGATCAAAGCTTAAGCCACACCCGCTGGGATTACAAGTACCACGTTGTATGGATCCCGAAATACCGTAAACAGAAGATTTATGGATCAATTCGAAAGTACCTTGGTAAGATTTTGCATGATCTTGCAGGCCAAAAGCAGTGTCGGATTTTGGAAGGGCATCTGCATTCAGATCATGTGCATATGCTTTTGTCGATACCGCCAAAGTATTCGGTTTCTCAAGTAGTAGGATTTTTGAAAGGCAAAAGTGCGATTCAGATAGCGCGAAATTTTCAGGGCAGAAAGCAAAACTTTACCGGACAGCATTTTTGGTCAAGAGGCTACTATGTATCTACAGTTGGCAAGGACGAGAACATAGTCCGTGAATATATCCGGAATCAGGAGCGCGAAGACAAACGTCTGGATCAGCTGAACTTGTTTGGGTAGCCACCTTTAGGTGGCTCCAGGTTTTTTAACCGCTTTGAGCGGTTCCATGTTTTCAGGCCACCGGCTTTGCCGGTGGTATTTGACTCCGCAACATTCTTGCCCATCAAAAAGCAGAAATATAATGGAAAAAATCATTTCCTTGTTTTTTAAAATCATATCCTTAAATCTTGTCCTCATTATTTTAGTATCCTGCTCTTCCTTGCAGGCTTTTAACCCTGTATCTGTTTTAGATAAACTCTTTCCGCCAACCATATATGAAGAGATAAGGGACTTCAGGCCCGGTGAAGGCTCCTTCTCTTCCAATGAACCGAGAATTACCAACTCTCTGGGAATGACTTTTGTAAGAATACCGGCAGGAACATTCTGGATGGGATCTCCCCATGATGAGCCAGCCCGATATGACAATGAAGAACTCCACCAGGTAGAAATCACCATGGATTTTTATATCATGACAACGGAAGTCACCCAGGCACAGTGGGAGGCCGTCATGGGCAACAATCCTTCTTATTTTAAAGACTGCGGCCCTGATTGCCCTGTGGAGCAGGTATCATGGGAAGACGTTCATGTTTTCATCCAAAAGCTTAACAAGATGGACAAAACCCTCGTGGTACGCCTGCCTACAGAAGCAGAATGGGAGTATGCCGCCCGCGCTGGCACAAATACTCCCTTTGCTTTTGGCCCCTGCCTTTCCACGAATCAGGCCAATTATGCAGGTGGCCTGCCCATGTCAGGCTGCCCCACAGGAAAAAACCGCAAGACCCCAATCAAAACAGCTTCACTGGAGCCCAATGCATGGGGCCTCTATGACATGCACGGCAATGTGTGGGAATGGGTGATGGATATCTACAGAGAAGATTATGAAAACCTGCCCCGCGTTAATCCCTTCAATACAAAAGGCTCGGGAGTTATCGTCCGGGGTGGCAGTTGGAGCAATTATGCAGGTAACTGCCGCTCTGCCAATCGAATAACAGAATGGACCGGTAAGCGTAGCAAAACCCTGGGTTTTCGTCTTGCAGGACAATGAAAAATCTTTTTAGGACACGAATGCATCACCAGTCCGGCTCCCAATCGACTTTTCCTGCTTTGATGGGTATATGTTTTTTCGGTCTTGGAAATATAAGCTGATCTGAAAAAGATCCCATGGATACGATCACAATACTCCCGTCTGCTTCTATAAATCCCTCTGAATATATATAATGCCCCCCCTCACCACCGCTATATTGTTCAATCAGAATCTGTGGTCCTTCCACACGATAATACCCAATACCTCCACCGAACTTCGAGTTTATTGTTTCTAAATCATCATAATCTTCAACACCTTTTCCCCAGACATGCCCAGATGCCCAATACCTACGTATAACATACCCTGGATAAACCCCATAATTTCCAAAATCTTCGACATAAATACAGTCATAGCAAATCAGACCCTCTGGGTCTGGATTGTCTGTTTTTAAAGTCCAGTTTGGCCAGCGGGGCACAGCACGGCCATAGGCATCCCGTTTTGCAGGAAGGGCACAAGCAGAAAAAAGACATATAAACAAAACCACCATACAGATCCCCCTCCACATTACCATCTGCCCCCTCCTTCAATCTCAACAAACCCCCTTCCCTGGTCTGTTTGTTCAAAAAGAGGTACATCATTAAATTTAAGTCTATGAACAAAATTCTGAGCCCAATGGGAGCCACTGGCTCCCAACCTATAGGTCTGCCCATTTTGAGTAACTCCAGCAAATGTATCGCTACGATTTAAATCCTTGCCTGTTTCGGTTTGATCATAAAAATGCTTAGAAGTTTTATTCGGATTAAGATGATCACGAGGAATCCCAGTAAATTGTTCATTTCCAAAATGCACGATTGCCCCATTTTTCAACTTCACATGAAGAATGGCTTTGGCTGTCCTCCCCTCATCAGTACCTTTACCAAGAGGCAAGAAGGGATATTTTCCTTGATCATTTTGATAATCAAAGGCCCAGTCCGATCCCCTTGCTGCAAAAATATGATGGGAGGTCCATCTACTTGTCCCAGCATTCATGGCATAGCCCCCACCCCAGGTTCCTGAGTTTTTAAAGTTATCCGGAAAAGCAGAATGGGTGTTGCGGCTGATCAGGGTTACGGGCAAATCATGGCCTACCCCATCTCCGTGGGTCACCCGTAAAAAACCGGCTAACTCATACCCATTACCACGCGAGTTATTGGATGTCCCCATACCACCGCTGTATGCATCCACACTGAAATCTGCTGTGATTCTAAGGTTCTCTGTACATTTTGCCTGACCGCTCACAACAATGCTGATTTTTGGAATCATCATCCCACCGGACTCAACCCCCAATGTAAAGTTAATCATGGCACGGAACTCAATCTCCGTAAGCCCGAGAAGATCTACCCAATTAAGGCCATCATTCCCCACAAACCCATAAAGATTAATCCCCCCCTCTTCCTCGATGGGATCTCGACTAATCCACCTCCCCAGCTCCACCGCATAATACCTGTAGCCGTAGTAATAGAACCCGCTTTCCCCATCAAAGTACTTCGTGGAGAACCGGAACGGGTTTACCTCCGCCATCCCGCCGCTGCTGGCGGTGAGCCTGCCAAAGGGGTCGTATTCATAGGCAGCGGCAAGGCTGCCATCGGAGGTCTTCACCACCTGGCCCACGTTGCCGTTAGCGTCAAAAGTGTAGAGATGGGAGCCGCCTTCTTCCACCATGGCAAGAAGCCCGCCAACACCCCCTGCGCCCTGAAGACTCTGGCTTAGGTCCAGCCCCCAGACAAAGTAGCGGCTTTCTTCTTTTCCTTCCCCAAGGCGGATTTCTTCGATGAGATTCCAACCCTGATAGACAAAAAGGCGTTCCTCTTCTTTTACCCAGTCTGTGCCGTCAAATAAATAGCTTATCTTCTGCACCCTGCGGCCCATGTAGTCATAGGCGTATTCCGTGCGGCTATCTCCAGCAGCCGCCGCCTTGGGTTCCGTGCGGATCAGGCGGTTTTCCGCGTTCCACACAAAAACCCTGTCCCCCATTTCCTTGAAATTCCCGTCCGCATCGTGGGTGATGGAGGCAAGGCCCGTCACGGCGGTGTACTGGTTTAGGGGGTTGCTGCTGTACTCCAGAGCTTCCGGCCCCAGGGTCGCGGCCCTGCGGTTGCCCATGGGATCATAGCTGTATTCCCGGAACCTCTCGCTAAGAGCCTGATTTAAATCGCTTATGTCTTCGCCCTCAAAGCTGCGGCTGGCCGTCACCTCGCTGCGGGGGTTGTAGGTATAAAGGTTAAAATTATCCTTCACAAAGGCAAGACCCGTCTGCCGGACGTTCTCCCGCCTGCCAAGGGCGTCATGGCCGTAGGTATAGGCCGAGATCAGACGGGTGTGGAACGCATTTTCCACACGGGTTTTTAAGTTGCGGTGGGCTTCGTAGGTGTAGGAGGTGATCTGTCCGCTGTCCGTCTCGTAACCGGCAATGAGGTCTGCGTTCTGAACGCGGGTGTAGCGAACCTGATCCTTCTGATTCAAAACTTCCCAGTTCAGGCTCTCAAAGCGGCCGAACCGGTCAAAGCCATAGGATATGGCGTAGGTCTTTGAGTCAGGGCTTTGGAGACTGAACCCGGAGATCCTGCCCTTAAGGCCCATTTCTTCATAGCCAAGCGCAAGGCTTCTTTCATAAAGCCCTGTGATGCTTTCGGATACGGGCTGAAGGGCTGGGTTGTAGAAAAGGGTTCTTGTACCCAGGCCATCGGTGATGGTTTTCTGCTGGCCAAGGCGGTTGTAGGTGAAGGTAACGCCCGGCGTTGCGTCAGAATAATTTACCCCGAGAAGATCCCCCGTGGCCCCGTCGTAGGCGTAAGTGGTGACAAGATCCGCGCCTGCCTCCTGACGCGCCCAGGTGCGGGAGCTCATGCGGCCTGCGGCGTCATACTGATAGGTGACGTCCCGGCCTTCGGCGTCCCGCTTGGCCAGAAGAAGACCCGTGGCTTCGTCATAGATCCAGGAGGTGGTGTCGCCATTAGGATCTTGGGGGAACGCCTCCCCTTCAAAGCCCTCCCCTTCCCGGAACGTGGTCATGGAGACCATGCGGCCGAGGGCGTCATAGCCATAGCGCACGGGATAGGTGGCATCCCCCCAGGTGGCGGTGAGCTGGCCTCTCATATCATAGGCGTAGCGAACGCTCTGGCCTTTGGCATCAATCTCCTGGATTTTTCTGCCGGTTTCATTGTCATAAACAAAGCGGGTGGTATGATCCGCCGCATCGGTCACCGAGGCCAGACGGCCCTTTTCATCATAGGCAAAGCGGGTGATGCCCGTCCGGGGATCGGTCTCGCTGATGCGGCGACCTAAGGCGTCCCAGCCAAAGCGCCGTTCATGGCCGCTGGTGTCCCTATGCGTAAGAGTAAGGCCAAAGCGGGACACCGTGACTTCCGCCATCGGACTGGATGGGGATTCCATATGGCGGGTTTCTGAAGCGGTGGAACGATCCCGGTGCACCCGCATGCGGGTGAGGTTGCCGTGGATATCTTCGGAGACGGATTCTGCCACGCGGCCATCAGGCCCCAGGCCCGTGAGGCGGGTTCGGCTCAAACTTGTGCGAAGGGTTTCACCTTCATCATTATATCCTAAATTCCCGATAAATTATACACCTACAAACGTTATACAAAGTGCTAAAATTGGATGTATGGCTTTGAGATTAAAGTTTTTATTTGTTGTTTTTGGCTAAAAATAATTTTCAAAAATTTTAAAAAACTGCTAGTTTTGCCCCCTTGAAGGTATAATAGCATCTTACTACAAAGGGGGCGATATGGCTTGTATTGTGAAGCAAAAAGTTGGAAACAATACTTATCTATATGAATCAACTTCCTATCGTAATAGTGAAGGAAAACCCAGAAATAAAAGATGTCTTATCGGAAAAATTAATCGTGAGA
>NZ_VLLC01000048.1 GCF_007830435.1 Desulfobotulus alkaliphilus
TGGGTGTCCAGCAGTTTTTTGATTTTTGGCTCATAATCCCGGTAATCAATGGCCTCTGCATAGCGGAGCTTGACGGATGCCTTGAGTGACTGGAATTTCCGGAGGTCTGCCTTGTATCGGGATAAGGTTTTATCATCGGTTTCGGTCAGAAATTTTTCGGAAGAGAGTGCCATGGCCAGTGTTTTTCCAAACTCCGAAAGGCGACTGTAAAACTCTTCCCTTATGCTCTCATCGCCAAGAAGCACTTCATAGGCCTCTTCGTCACAGGAGTGCTTCACCGTTTTGAACAGATCCCAAAGATCAGAATACCGGGCGGGCAGTTTTTCGGTCTCGCTGTGAATGGATGTCAGGGTGCCAGCCAGATCGGATTCATCGAAGCCTTCAAATGCGCTGTACATGGTAAGGGCCTTGTCCAGTTCACCAAGTACGCTTGCATAGTCTATGATAAAACCAAATTCCTTACTTTCATGCAGCCGGTTGACACGGGCAATTGCCTGAAGCAGTGTATGCTCCCTCAGCATCCTGCACAAATAGAGGACTGCATTTCTGGGGGCATCAAAACCCGTGAGCAGCTTATCAACAACAATGAGGATTTCTGGTTCGCTGCCGTGTTTGAACTGGTTGATGAGCTGCTTGGTATATTCCTCTTCACTGCCATAGCGTTTCAGTCACAGGCTGATTGTCGAGCTGGAAGGGTAAATCTGGCAAAGGCCGCGGATCCCGGAGTTATTCTCACACCCCCGTCCCTTGGTTTCGGGATTGTTGAAAAGACAGGGGGAAAAACACTCTCCCTTTCTCTGCGGAGTATTTTGACAGAAGCAACTCACGCCCTGTCAGGTCGTCTTGTCATAGGGAAAGTTGTGCCGGATTCAAACTCATTTCGATCAGTGATGGATCATTGGTTGTTTTCGGGTAAAAGTTTTTTCATTTTTTTCCTTAAACCCTCCCGGCTGATGCCAAGCATTCTGGCGGCCTGTGTCCTGTTACCTCCTGCGGCTTCAAGGGTTCTTTCAATGAGTTTTCTTTCGTTTTCTTCAAGGGTGAAGAGTTTTTCCATGGGTTGGTTCTCATTGCTTTCACTGTCATCCATGGGCAAGGGCGCGGCTTTTTTTTCGGGTAGTGCATTGCTTTCCGCAGCGGCCTTTTCTTGCCGGAGATGGGAAGACAGATCTTCCACCCGGATGGTTTCGGAGTAGGAGAGGGCCACCACCCTTTCCACCTCGTTTTCCAGCTCCCGCACATTGCCGGGCCAGTTGTGGGTGAGAAAACAGTCCATGGCCTCCCTGCTTATTTTGAGAAGGGGGCGGTTCATCTGACGGCAGTGCAGGTCCAGAAAACGCTGGAGCAGCAGGGGGATGTCTTCGGACCGCTCCCGCAGGGGGGGAAGGGCAAGGGAGATGACGTTAAGGCGGAAGAAAAGATCCTCCCGGAAACGTCCGGCCTTTGTTTCAGCCTTCAGGTCCCGGTGCGTGGCTGCCACCACCCGCAGATCCACAGGGATAACGGTGGAGCCGCCCACCCTTGTGACCTCCCTTTCCTCCAGCACCCGGAGGATCTTGGCCTGAATATTTAAGGGCATGTCACCGATTTCATCGAGAAAAAGGGTGCCGCCACCGGCCTGCTCCACAAGGCCCTTTCTCATGTTCACGCCCGTTGCTATGCCCTTTTCTATGCCGAAAAGCTCACTTTCAAACAGGCTTTCCGGAATGGCCGAGCAGTTGATGGCAATAAAAGGCCCGGTTTTTCGGATGGAATTATAATGAAGGGCCTTGGCGATGAGCTCCTTTCCCGTTCCCGTTTCCCCTGTGATGAGTACATTAACGCTTGTGTCTGCGATGCGCTCCGTCTGGTCCAGAATATGGCGCATGGCCTGACTCTGACCCACAATGCGCTTGGGTGAAAAGCGTTCCATAAGCCCTTTTTTCAGGCCTTCGTTTTCTTTGAGGAGCTGTCTGCGGGAAATTTCCAAGGCTTTACTGGTTTCTTTGAGATTTTTCAGCATTTCTTCCATCTGAAAGTCTCTGGCTTCCAGTTTCACCAGCATCATGCCAAAGGATTCCGCAAGGCTTGCGATGGGTTCCGGACAAAGGGTGCTGCGGGTCAGTTCAAAAAGGGCTTCTGCCCGGTCATAGCGGTTCCAGACAAGATCGTGGCAGATCTGTTCCATCAGTTTGAGAAGGCGTTCGGCATCGGGAGGCAAAGGGCTGTTCTCTGTCATGTTTTTTTCCATATTTTTATGTATTCAGGTTCTGTGTGTCTGCGGGGGTATCTTAAGGGGCTCCGTGCCCTTTAGGTGCAGGCGGTCTGCCCCTGCGGGGGGGCATTTGGTAAGGACATCAGTCCGTACGCAGGGCCTGAATGGGATTCAGAGCCGCAGCCTGCCGTGCAGGATAATAGCCAAAGAAGATACCAATGGCCACGGAAACACCCACACCAAGAACCAATGCCCCATGGACAATTTCAAACTGCCATCCTGAAAACCTTGCAATACCCCAGGAGGTTGCCACACCAATGAGGCTTCCCACAAGGCCACCCACCAGAGAAAGGAGGACGGATTCTATGAGAAACTGCCACTGGATGTCCTTTTTTCTCGCCCCCAAAGCCCTGCGGATACCGATTTCCCGTTTTCTTTCCGTAACGGAAACCAGCATGACATTCATGACCCCCACACCGCCCACAATGAGGGAAATACTGCCGATGGCTCCCAGAAGCAGGGTGAACATGCGGAACTGCCGCTCCATGTGGGCGATCATCTCTTCAGGGCTCATGATGCGGACTTCCATCCTGTCCGGAAGGGCTGAGAAATGGGCTCTGATCTCCTCTGTTCCCTGGACCGTGGTAAAACCCGGAGACAGGCGGGCCATGAAAGTGCTGATGATACTCTGGGAGGACATTCGCTGTACAGCAGGAAGGGGCATCAGAAGGCCTTCCTGAATTTCATAGGGCCTCATCCCGCCCATGGCTGCGGGTTCAAGAGTGCCGATCACGGTAATTTTGCGGTTATCATAATACAGCTCACTTCCCGGATGGGTGGCAATGCCCTGAGCCTTCAGTTTTTCGGCAAGATTGCTGCTCAGACAGGCATGGGCGGTGGTGCCATCGAGATCGGAGATGAAGCGGCCCTCTGCCATGGCCAGCCTGTTCATGTGGAAAAAGGATTCAGTAACGCCAAGGCCTGGAATGCTCATGCGCTTTCCGTCTTTTCTCAGCTCACCATAGGAGGAAGCATAGGGAGCCACTGTAGCGATGGAAGACAGGCTTTCGGGTATGATGACAATATCCTGCAGCCGGAAGCCTTTGGGTGAGCCTCCCCCGCGACCTTGCTCCGCCTGCACGGAGAGAATATCCGTTCCCATTTCCATGAACTGGCGCATGCTTTCTCGCTGGACAAGGGTTCCGATGGAAACCAGCGCGATGACGGAAGCAATGCCGATGATAATGCCCAGCAGGGCAAGGATGGAGCGCTGGCGTGAAGAGATCAGGGCACGGGATGCCTCCCTGAGGTTGGCTTTGAGGATCATGGACTTTCCTCCGTACCGGCAACGTATCCGTCCTGCATGCGCACGGTTCCGGGGCACTGGGCGGCAATGCGGGGATCATGGGTGATGATGAGGGTGGTGATTTTCTGTGTGCTGTTCAGCTCCAGAAAGAGATCCATGATTTCCTGCCCCACACGGGTATCAAGGGCGCCCGTGGGTTCATCTGCCAGCAGGATGGAGGGGGTTCCCACCAGAGCGCGGGCAATGGCCACCCGCTGCTGCTGGCCCCCTGAAAGTTCCATGGGTCTGTGTCCGGCCCTGTCTCCCATGCCCACCTTTTCCAGTATTTCCATGGCCATGGGCTTTTGTTCCTTTTCAGGAATCCCCCTGTACACCAGAGGAAGACAGACATTTTCAAGGGCCGTGAGTTTGCCAAGGAGGTTGAACTGCTGGAAAACAAAACCAATTTTTTGGTTTCGGATAGAAGAAAGCTCGCTGTCGGAGAGTCTCGCCGTTTCTTTGCCCTCCAGAAGATAGCGGCCCGAGTCGGGCTGATCAAGGAAACCGATGATATTCATCAGGGTGGATTTACCGCTGCCCGAAGTGCCCATGATGGCGATCATTTCTCCGGCATGTACCTCAAAGCTCACGCCTTTGAGAACATGGACCTGCACAGGCCCAAGGGTAAAAGATTTTTTTATCTTTTCCAGCTTGAGAAGGCTCATGGCGTCCATCCCCCAAGGCGTTCTCCGGGTTCAAGCCCTGAGAGAATTTCCACGGCACCCAGGGTGGTGATGCCCGTTGTCACCTTTCTTTCTTCCATGCTGCCGTCATCCTTTACAACCCGTACCATGGCATGGCTGCCTGCGGGCCGTACCAGATAAAGGGGAACCAGCAAGGCCTGCGGATTATCATAGACAAGGATTTCAAGGTCTGCGCTCATGCCCACCCTTATGGCTGAAGCCGCTTCTTTGCTGAGTTCAGGAAGGGTGACCTGTACGTCAAAGCCCGGCGCTTCCCTGCCGCCTCCTGAGGTGGCCTGGGCGGATATGTGGGAAAGATGCCCCTCCAGCAGGATGCCGGGGAAGGCATCGCCCCTTGCCCTTACCTTCTGATTCAGAGACAGCCTGCCAATCTCCACCTCATCCACCCGGGAAAAGACCTTAAGGCCACTGAGATCCCCAAGGGCAAAGAGGGCAGTACCCGCCTGCACCCTGGCCCCCTGATCCAGTGACTGTTTTTTACTCTCTTCCGTAACGGGCTGAATCACCACACCGGATACGGGAGCCCTTACCTCTGCCTGAGAAATGAGGGATTCCAGCTCATCAAGCCGGATACGGGCATTGTCCAGCTCCATTTTAGCGATACTCAGGTTTTCAGGGCTGGCTTTTTTCAGGGTGGACGCCATTTCTTCCCGGCTGGAGATAAGATCCATGCGGCTGGTTTCCACCTGCTGCTTTGCCCTGTCCAGCTCCTGAGCAGGAATAATCCCCCTGTCAAAAAGGAGTGTGGCTTCCTCAAGCTGGCGGATATGGTTTTCAAGGCTGCTTTCCGCCCGTTGCAGGCTGCGTCTGGCCCTTGCCATTTCCGTACTTTCTTCCCATGTGACCAGTTGTTCATAATTCTGCAGCACTTTGATATAGCTGCTTTTTGCTTCTCTCAGTTTCATTTTTGTTTCAGAAACGTCCAGCAGCAGAAGAAGATCGCCCTTTTCCACCACCTGACCAAAGGCAAAGTGGCGCTCAAGGATTCTTCCGTCAAAGGGAGCTGTCAGCATGATTTCTTCTAAGGGCTGGAGGCGGCCCGAAAGGGAAATGCTGGAGGAAACGGGGCTGGTTTTTACGGTGTGGATGCCCTGACTTCCTTCGGCCAGTGCTCGTGGGGGGGGCGTTTCCTTTGCAGGGGAAGAGAGGTTGGAAAAACCCTGAAAATGAAAATAGCCAAGTCCCACAAAAAAAAGGATGATGCCTGCCGTGGCAAGGCCTCTGACCATCTGCACCTTTTTGAGAAGCCCCGTCAGTCGTAAGTTGCTGGCCTCTATCTCTTCATAGGCCCTGGCCAGTTTTCTGGCATTCTCCCTTTCCTGCTCCTGAAGGACCGTCAGTTCCGTAATGTCTGAAAAAACCACCACAACACCGGTCGCTTCCCTTTCTTCTTCCCGGTGCAGCCAGGATGAGGAAAGGCTTAGGGTCATTTCCCTGCCATCGGGCCGGATAAAGGCAACGGTTTCCCGTTGTCCCACCTTTTTTCGGGTAACGGCATCCAGCACCTTCTGGTTGAAGGCATCATTATCTTCTTCCGCAGCAAGAAAGACCTCGGCAAAGGTATGTCCCCGCACAAGGCTGGCATCCAGCCCCAGAATGGCCGCAGCCGCAGGGTTGAAAAGGGTGATGCTGCCCTGAAAGTTCAGGGCCATGACACCATCTTTCATGTTGTCCAGAACGCTCTGGTGAAAATCCTTTTGAATATCGGGTGTTGTATGCATGGGTCTGTCCTTTGGAGTCAGCGGTGGAGCATCCAGGTTTTTCCGCCAAGGTATTCCGCTTCCAGATCGGCGCGTTCGGTGACAAAGGCGATGTTCCAGGTATCCAGTGTGGTGGCCAGCAGGGCATCCAGACGGGTAAGGCTGTTCTGGTAGGTCATGATAGCCCGGATTTCCGCAAGCCTGTCATCCCGGAGCTTGTCCTGTTCCCGGATGAAATCCGCATTGGAAATCCTTCCAAGCTTAAACTGAAGTTCGCTTACAAGGAAGTTTTCTTCGGAAAACTGACGGGTTTTTGAAGCAAGCTCCACCCGTCTGAGGCTGGAAGCCACCTGACGCACGGCATTGCGGACATTGTTTTCAAGGGATTCTCTGGCCGTGAGCAGTTGCATGTTGGCTTTACGAAGCTGTATCCGTGCGGAAAGCAGGGGCATTTCCCTGCTGTATTTCTGATCTCCGTAGAGGGGCAGGGGAATTTTCAGGCTGAGGCCCAGCCACCAGTCCTCCTGACGGTAGGAGGGGTCGTTGTTGCGATGGTTCCAGCCGTCTTTGTAGCCCCCCTCCAGATCCAGATTCCATAATCTCTGGTTCTCTGCATCGGAAAGGCCCATTTTTGCCATTTCAAGGGAGGTGAGGGCAGAGAGGTAGGAATTATCCCTTTCAAGGGCCAGTGTCAGGCATTCTTCAAAATCAGGCTCTATGGGTTTGTAGGTGATTTTTTCCGTGGGGATGAGGGTGGTGTTTCCACTGATTTCAAGGCGTTGCAGGAGGGCAAGGTGGGCATCGTCCATCTGCGCCCTTGCTTCCTCAAAGGCCAGTTCCTGACGGGCAAGGTTGGCTTCGGACTGGAGGATCTCGTTGGGTGCCCGTCTTCCCGTTTCTATCATGGTTTTTGTCACCTCAAGCTGCTCTTTTGCCTTGGCAAGGGCATCCTTTTGCACCTCCATGTCCTGATAAAGGGATAAGAGGGTCCGGTAATCCTGAATAACTCCGGAAATGGTGCTGATCAGTGTATCCCTCAAGGAGCGGATATTGTTTTCTTCCTGCATGGCTGCCCGTCTGAGGGGGGCGGTGTTGTAATCAAGGCCACCGTCTTTGAGAAGGGGCTGACGGAATCCCACAGACCACTGGGAAAGCCCGCTCTGTCTTTCTCCTGAGCTGCCGTCTTCTTTGTGATAACGGCTTTCAAAGCCGTTTTCCCAGGCAAAGATGATTTCACCACCCGTGGGAATTTTCTGGGTGACGGTACTGACAAGGGAAAGGCCGGAGCTGTCTGTGCGGGATCTCGCGGTATCCGGGCCGTCGGAGGCATAGTCTCTGGCTGTGCCTGTGGTTTTTGTGCTGGCCTGGGGACTGATTTCGAGGTTGGGGGAAAATCGGGTCATGTCCTGACCCAGACTGAATCTTTCAAGTATTCTTGAGAGATAGGCGCTTTCAATGGTGCGGTTTTGTCTCAGTGCCAGATGGATGGCTTCGGTGAGGCTGAGTTCCAGAACGGAAGGAAATTCAGGCTCCGGGCTGGCGGTATTCTCCTGGGACAAAAGGGGAAGGGGAGTACAGAAGACAAGAAAAATAAGGAGTCCTGCAATGGATAAACGGATATCTTTCATATTGTTTTCCTGACACCATTCCTGATGAATTTTATGCATATCAGACTGAAAAATATAATGCAGGATTCAATACCATAATTTTATTTAAAATGCCCTGCATATCAATCTTTTTATTCCTCCATCACACCGGGGGCATTGTCCGGGGCATCAGGCCGTACTGATTGAAACCGGGCAGGGGACAGTGGCGCTGGCAGGAGACCTTCCCTTTGATTATTCCGGACTCTGGTCAGCATTGCCCGCAGACTTCCGGGAAACCTGTCGCAGGGGAAAGGGCGGGCGGCTCCGGTGGCCTAAAGAGCAAGGGCTTTATGCTTTTATGGAAAAAAAAGGGCTGATGATCCAGCCCTTCCAGACAGAAACCGTGGGCTACCCTAAGCTGCGCCGTATGTACCCACGGATTTTTCTCACCCATGCCCCGGAGCTTTATCCTTCTCCGGTAGAGGTATCTGTTTCGGTGTGATGCTGTATTTCTGGAGTATTTCCCGAACTTCATCTTCAATTTCAAGGCGAAGATCTTGGGGTTCCAGTAACCTTGCCTTGCCGCCTGAACGCAAAATCCATTTTTTCAGATCCGGTCGTCCGGAGGCACGGAAACTCAGAATATAAAAACCGTCATCCTGTTTTTCCAGAATCTGATTATGCATCAGGGGCCGTTCCTGTACATATTTGACAAGGCCAGACTCAAGGCGGATTTTCACCTGCATGGGTTTATCCCGTATGATGCCAAGGGTGTCACGGAAGAGGTCTTCGGCTTTGAAATCTTCTGGCAGGGTAAATTTTTTCCACGGGAAGGGTCGGACAGAATCAATGCGTTCAATGGCAAGGATGTAGGGTTTACTGCTGTCAGCAAATAAAAAAAGAAGGTAAAGACTGCCGTTATGCTTGAAAAGGTGCAGGGGCCGGGTGTCTGCGTAGGTTTTTTTCTTTTCAGCATCCAGAGGCTGGTAGCTGATGTTGCAGACCACTCTCTTCTGTATGGCTTCCGTCAGAGTATGGATAAGCTTTTCCTTACCCCTGTAATCTCTTGAAAAATCAGGAAGCGGAATAAAAATATGCTCAAGCCTGTCCGGCTGATCCTTCAGGGACTCCGGAAGGAGATTTTTCAGTTTCAGAAAAAAACGCTGAATTTCATCTTCTATGACTGTACCTGCAAAAACATCCCTCTCCCCCTTGAGAAGGTAAAGGGCGATGATTTCCTCTTCCGTGAGATCCAGATCCTGCAGGGATATGGACGGCATTCTTTTTACATAGTTTTTTTCAAATTTAAGAACTTTCCCCTTATTTTCAGATCTTTCTCCATCCTCATCGTAAAAGTCTTCAAGTCTGAATCCAAGGTCAAACATGGTTTGCGTAAGATTGACAATATCTTTACGGCTCATTCCAAGATAATTTTCAAGCTCTTTAAGTCTTGCGCCCTGTGGTCTTTGAATCAGGCTGACAGCTTTAAGTATCAGTGCGCACTGTTGAAACAGGTCTGCCTGTGTCATGTGATGGATGCCTTTTTTATGGGGGTTTATGAAAGAAGAGCGTGTTTCAGTGTCAGTCTGCATGATTATTTTATTAAGCCGACCCTGATACGACAGGATTCAGGCTGTTTTGCAGGCTTGCAATGATTTCCTGACGCAGGTCTTCGGGAGCCAGTGCCATGGCATCTTTTCCCATGGACAGAATCCAGTTTTTGAGCTCAGATCTTCCAAGGGTATCGATTTCCATTATTGTCCCTTCTTCATTCTCTTCCAGAAAGCGGATCATCTTATTTTGTTTATTAAATCGTTTTTCTGCCTTAATCATTCCGGACTGCCTTGGGCTGAGCCATACTCTGGCCTTTACCGGCCTGTCTGCCACAATGCCAAAGGTCTTTTCAAAGTGTGCCGAAGGATCAAAGTCTTGGGGATAGGAAAAGGTTTCTTCAAGCAGATGAACTTCCTGAAGTCTCTCCACCGCCTGCATACGGATAACGTCAGGCCCCGGAAGATGGATGAGAAGATAGATTCCCCCCCTGTAGGGAAAAAGGTGCAGGGGGTGTATGGCGTATTCCTTTGTTTTTTCATCCTGAAAGGCCATGTATCTGACCCTGCATACTTTTCTGTGGGCCATGGCATGGACAAGGGTATGGATGATTTCCCCTTTGCCGCTGTAATCTTTGACAAGCTTTTTTACCGGCAAAAAAACTTCCTGTATTTTTTCAAGCTTTTCCACCACATCATCGGGCATGGCCTTTTGAATTTTTTCAAAGGCGCTTTTCAGATGGCTGGCAGTACCCGCATCTTTAAAAAGCAGGGATTCTCCCTTGAGGAGGTGCAGGGCCATGACTTCCGTCAGAAGAACATTGGGGTTCAGCAGATTCATCATCCTGTATTCTTTGGGAATTTCACGGAGTTCTGCATTCTCTTTTATCGGGATATGATTTTCTTTGAGTTTCTCTATGAAACTCCGGGCCGATCTTTTATCTTCATTGCTTCCAGCGATCATGAGCGTTGTTTCTGTTGCTCCATGGGGCCTTGCCAGTAAAGTAAGTTTTTTCAGTTCATTGTATGCTCTTTTTCCAACACCCATTGATCCATCCCCTGTTTTTATGAATTTCAGGCATCAGGCCTGCCCGTAAGAGTCAAGGGCTTTCTGCATGGTATCCACGATGTCTTTTCCCATGCGCTCCGGCTCCAGAACCCGCATCTCTTCCCCGAAAGAAAGCACCCACCGTTTTACATCCATCCATCCTGAGGTTTTGAACTCAATGACAATGGAGCCATCGGGGTTTTCGGTGATTTTTTGCCCCTGTCCCCAGATTCTTTCCCTCACATAACGGGCCTGCTTCCGGGCCACATGCACTTTCAGTACAAAGGGTTCATCATCCACAATGCCAAAGGCCAGCTCAAGGTAGGATTCCGGATCAAAACCTTCGGGTCGCTTATAGGTTTCTTCCGTAATGTCAACGGACTGTATCCTTTCAAGGGCAAGGGTCATGATATTGTCACGGCCATCAATCTTTACGAAAACATAGGTGCCTTCATTGTATTCAAAAAAATTCAGGGGCGCGATGCTGTACTCTGAAACCTTTTCTGAACTGAAGGAGTGGTATGAAATTTTGCATTTTTTCTGCATCAGCATGGCACGCATGAGTTTTGTAAAAATTTCATTTTCCCTGTGCCCGTAATTCTTGCTGCCTCTTTTGATACTGACAAAAAGGGATTTGATTTTTTCAAGCTGACGAAAAACTCCGGGAACATGCCTGCTGATTTTTTGAAGTGCCTGTCCGGAAAGCTCATCCAGTTTGGTTCCTTTTAAAGAAGAGCTTCTTTCTTTCAAAAAAAAGAGGGCAATCACATCCGCTGGTTTCAGTTCAACGGAAAAAGGGGTTTCACTGACCGGGAAGTTTCCCGTATTCGTCAGAACATATTTTCCCCCACTGTGGGCTATCTGGCAACCCCAGTCATGTCGCAGCGATTCAATGGCCGAGATCACGGTTTCAGAATCTGCCCCCATGGTTTGCGAGAGGGTTCGAATGTCCTTTGCCGGGGCTTCCATCAGATGAAACATGAGTTCCTGAATAAAATGCAGATCACGCATTCTCTTTTCTTTCCCTGTCTGAAAAGTGTCTGTACTTCGGCTTTCGATGATTTATTAATTTTTTTTATATATGACCTATTTCTTGCAAACGGCCCTGCTATCCTCCTTTCAAAGTTTAAACAATCATAAAGGAGAAGATAATGATACTCAAAATGCTTAAGATGCTCCCGCAGAGTCCTCTGGGCCAAATCTTTCTGAAAATTGTTGTTGCCAGCATTCTCATCGTACTTACCATTGGGGTCTTTTTGTCTATAGAAAATTATATTGTTTTTGCCAAGGAGAATCCATCCCCCAGAACACAGATGCTACAGGAAATTAGTAGGGGTATGGATTGCCTGGACAGAGAAATTCATGTGACTCAAAAAACAAATATTTGATTTTAAACGGTATAAAAAATATTTTTTTCATTTGCTTAACTTCTCGGGCCTTGAAGCGTATAACCCCAGAGAATCCCGCAGATCAAAAAATCTGGCACTGCCCATGTCCCTTGAGAAAAGATGCTCTTTTGTCTTTCTCAATACCTTCCCAGGGTGGATAAAACCAGATTTATCCTTGAACCTTGACCCTCAGTCTCTGATTGCATATGGTGCATCAAATGTATTCCTGCAAAACAGCCCAGACCTTCGTCCGGTGCCATAGACTGCATCCATGGCAACAGGCTGACAGGGGATAAAAGGAGTGTTCCCATCATGCTGAAACTTGAAGAAATCAAAACCAGCGCCATGGTCCGTGGCATACAGGGCGAAGAGATCGTAAAAATTGTTCAGACGGAAGCCGTGGGAGAACACGCCCTTACCGTATATTATAAAGACAGTCAGGGCCGCCTTGGGGAGCAGATGCTCTACCGCAATGACGAGGCAAGGCTTTTTCCTGTGACAGAAGGCAGACCCTGGGCCTTTGATGCGGCGGGAGAAGATTTCAAGCTTGCCCTGGAAGCCCTTCGTATCCAGATGGCCCGTTTTTTTGATCCCATGATGGCGGTGCATACCTCCAGCGTGGAACCCCTGCCCCATCAGATTGCTGCTGTCTATGAATCCATGCTGCCCCGCCAGCCCCTTCGCTTTGTGCTGGCCGATGACCCCGGAGCGGGAAAAACCATCATGGCAGGTCTTCTCATCCGGGAGCTGATCCTCCGGGCCGATGCCAGACGCATTCTCATTGTCTCCCCCGGCTCCCTCAGCGAGCAGTGGCAGGACGAACTTCGGGAAAAGTTTGGTCTTTTATTTGAAGTTTTCAGCCGGGAAAAGCAGGAAACCTGCCCTTCAGGAAATTACTTTGAGGAGCAGGACCAGCTCATCTGCCGACTGGATCAGCTCTCCCGCAATGAGGACTATCAGGAGAAAATCAAAACCACCCGCTGGGATCTCATTATTGTGGATGAGGCCCACAAGATGTCCGCTTCCTATTTTGGCAGCAAGGTGAAAAGAACAAACCGCTTCAGACTGGGCGAGCTTTTAGGCTCCCTCACCCGCCATTTTCTTCTGATGACAGCCACCCCCCACAACGGAAAAGAAGAGGATTTTCAGATCTGGCTTTCCCTCCTGGATTCCGACCGCTTTTACGGCAAGTTCCGGGAAGGTGCCCACAAGGTGGATGTCTCGGACATGATGCGCCGCATGGTCAAAGAAGAGCTTCTAAAGTTTGACGGCACCCCCCTTTTTCCCGAACGCCGGGCCTACACCGCAGGCTATGACCTCTCCGATGCGGAAGCAGCCCTCTATGCGGCGGTAACGGAATATGTCCGCAATGAGATGAACCGTGCGGAAAAACTCTCCGGCCAGAAAAAAAACAATGTGGGCTTTGCCCTCACCCAGTTGCAGCGCAGGCTGGCATCCAGCCCGGAGGCCATTTACCAGTCCCTCAAACGAAGGCACAAAAAACTGGAATCCCGCCTTCAGGAAATGCGCCTTGTGGCAAGGGGGATGCAGGTGGGCGATGAGGTGGCAGAAACCCTTGGCCAGTTCACCGTCACAAAAAAGCTGGATATTCCGGACAATCTCGATGACCTTGAAGAAGAACTCAATGCCGAAGAGTATGAGCTGTATGCGGATCAGGTAGTGGATCAGGCATCCGCTGCGGAATCCATTCCTGAGCTTGAGGCGGAAATCCACATTCTTGCAGGTCTTGAAAAACAGGCCTGCGCCCTTGTGCAGTCGGAAAAGGACAAAAAATGGGAAGAGCTTTCCCGCATGTTGCAGGACACCCCGGAAATGCGCCTTGAGAATGGAGAACTTCGCAAGCTCATCATTTTTACCGAACACAGGGATACCCTGAACTATCTCGTCAACCGCATCCGCTCCCTTCTGGGCAGACAGGAAGCCGTGATCACCATACACGGTGGCACCAACCGGGATGCCCGGAGAAAGGCCCAGGAGCTGTTCCGCAACGACCACGAGGTGAGGGTACTGGTGGCCACAGATGCCGCAGGTGAAGGCGTAAACCTTCAAAACGCCAATCTCATGGTGAACTACGACCTCCCCTGGAACCCCAACCGACTGGAACAGCGCTTCGGACGCATCCACCGCATCGGCCAGACCGAGATCTGCCACCTCTGGAACCTTGTGGCAAAGGAAACCCGTGAGGGCGATGTCTTCCAGAGGCTCTTTGACAAAATCGAAGTGGAGAAAAAAGCCTTGGGCGGCAAGGTCTTTGATATTCTCGGTGAGGCCTTTGAAAACCATTCCCTGAAAGACCTTCTCATTGAGGCCATCCTCTACGGCGAATCCCCCGAAAGACAGGCAGAAGTCCACAGGAAGATAGAAAGCTGTCTCGACACAGAACACCTCAAAGAAATCCTCAAAAGGCAGGCCCTGGTGGATCAGCACATGGGCCTTGAAGAACTCTATGCCGTGCGGGAGGAAATGGAAAAGGCCGAAGCCCGCAAACTTCAGCCCTATTTTGTCCATGCCTTTTTCGTGGAAGCCTTCAAAAGTCTTGGGGGTGAACTGCGGCCAAGGGAAAAGGAGCGTTTTGAAATCCGCCATGTACCCGCCACCATCAGGGAGCAGGACAGGGCAATGGGCGAATCCCGGACACCCGTATTAAAAAGGTATGAGAGGGTGTGTTTTGAAAAAAACCGGATTCCCGGAAAAAACAACAGGGCAGAACTCCTGCACCCCGGCCATCCCCTGATGAAGGCCACAACGGAGTGCATCCTCATGGCCCATCGCAGCCGTTTAAAGCAGGGGGCTGTTCTTTTAGACCCTGCGGACGAAGGCACGGAACCCCGCCTGCTCTTCATGGTGGATCACAGCATCCGCCAAAGCAGCGGCACTTCCCCAAAGGAAGTCTCCCGAAGGCTGCACTTTGTGTTCATGGATGCACAGGGCCTTGCTACCCGTGGAGGATGGGCACCGCACCTGGATCTTGAACCCTTTGACAAAGCCGATCTTCCCCTCATCCAAGACATTCTTCAGGCTCCCTGGATCAGCAGCAAACTGGAAGACCTTGCCCTGAAACACGCCTCAGAGCATCTGGTGCCGGAGCATTATACGGAAGTCCGGGAACGCTGCATCCGTCAGGCAGACAAGATCCTTGGGGCGGTTCAGGAAAGGCTTGTGAAGGAAATCAACTACCTTTACGGTCAGGCCCTCAAGCTGGAAGAGGATGTGAAGGCAGGCAGACAACCCAGAATGCAGCCGGAAAACCGGAAACGGGAAGCCGAAGAACTGACCGCAAGGCTTGAGCAGCGGCAAAAGGAAGTGGCCGCCATGAAAGAGGTGGTGTCCAGCACCCCCATCATCCTTGGGGGCGCTCTGGTGATCCCCGCAGGGCTTCTGGCCCAGCGAAAAGGAGAAGGAAATTTCTGCACCGATGCCGCAGCCCGAAAGCGGGTAGAAGAAATTGCCATGCAGGCCGTCATGGAGGCAGAAAAAAAACTCGGCCACAGTGGAAAGGATGTTTCCCATGAAAAATGCGGCTGGGACATCACCGCAAGACCGCCCCAGCTTGAAGACGGCTCCATAAGGCCGGATCGTCACATCGAGGTTAAGGGCAGGGCCAAAGGCGCAGACTTCATTACCATCACCCGCAATGAAATCCTCTGCGCCCTGAACCAGACAGATAAATTCATCCTTGCCATCGTTCTTGTGGATGGAGATAAATTTGAAGGCCCCTTTTACATAAAAAATCCCTTTGAAAGGGAGCCGGACTTTGGCATTACCAGCAGCAACTACAGGCTGGATCATCTCCTTGAAAAAGCCCTCAGGCCGGAAGAAAGTCTTTAAACCATCTTGTCCATTGATTTCTTTCATAAGATTTTAAAACGATAATAAAGTCATATTGCCACATCTGTAGCAAGTTGCTACAATTTCCCTGAATTAAGGAAAGGAGGTCACTTATGACAACAGCAAGTATTCGCCTTGATGAGACTCTCGTACAAAAAGCAGCCATCATGGGCAAGGCCCTCAACAGAACAACACCCAAACAGATCGAACATTGGGCAAAGATAGGTGAAATTATGGAAGACAACCCCGATCTACCCTATGCATTTGTCCGTCAGGCCATCATTGCCAAAGCCGAAAAAGAGGCCGGAAAATTAGAGGAGTACACCTTTGGCTGAAATTACCCGGATTCTCCAGACCCCTGCTTTTAAAAAGGCTGTTAAAAAACTGCATGGGAACCAAAAAGCCGAACTGGACAAAGCCATCAGGGAACTCATTGAAAATCCGCTTTTAGGTGAACAGAAAAAAGGAGATCTTGCCTTCCTTCGTGTTTACAAATTCAAGATGCTCAATCAGTTGACGCTACTTGGGTACAGCCATCAGGAGGGGACAATAACACTGGAGCTGATGGCTCTGGGTTCCCATGAAAACTTTTACAGGGACATCAAAAAAAGATTCTGATACCCATCTGCCATAAGCATTGATTTTACTTCTTTAAAACGGCCCTCCCTGGGCCGCAGGATTCCTTGATATTTTGAAGAAAGAAAAACCATGACAGCCATTAAAAGCCCGAAAAAACTGATAGAGGTCGCCCTGCCCTTAGACGACATCAATGCCGCAGCCGCAAGGGAAAAATCCATCCGCCATGGCCATCCTTCCACCCTGCACCTCTGGTGGGCCAGGCGACCCCTTGCCGCAGCCAGGGCCGTTCTCTTTGCCCAGATGGTGAATGATCCGGGCTATCAGCGGGAACTTGGCCATGGTGTCAATAAAATAGAAGCGGAAAAAAAACGGGAAGAGCTGTTTCAGATTCTGCGGGATCTGGTGCTGTGGGAAAACACAAACAACGAGACGGTTCTTCAAAGGGCAAGGGCCTGCATCCTCGAAAGCTGGAAGGAAACCTGCCACCTCAACCGCAACCACCCGGAAGCAGCCACCCTCTTCAACCCGGAAAAGCTGCCCGCCTTCCATGATCCCTTTGCAGGCGGCGGTGCCATCCCCCTGGAAGCCCAGCGCCTGGGCCTTGAAAGCCATGCCTCGGATCTCAACCCCGTGGCCGTCATGATCAACAAGGCCATGATTGAAATTCCGCCGAAATTTGCAGGAAGTGAACCCGTAGGCCCCGTTCCGGCCAAAGATAAACAGACCCGGACAAAGGAAATCTGGAAAGGGGCCATGGGCCTTGCCGAAGATGTCCGGCGCTATGGTCTCTGGATGCGGGAAAGGGCCTTTGAAAAAATCGGCCAGCTCTACCCCAAAGTCCGGATCACAGAAGAAATGGTCAAAGGTGCGCCGGGCAAAAACGAAGCCCGGCCCGATCTGGCCCACCTTGTGGATGAGGAACTCACCGTCATTGCTTGGCTCTGGGCCAGAACCGTAAAAAGCCCCAACCCCGCCTTTTCCCATGTGGATGTTCCTCTGGTTTCCAGCTTTGTACTGTCCAGTAAAAAGGGAAAGGAAGCCTTCGTGCAGCCCGTGGTGGAAGGGGATACCTACCGCTTTGAGGTAAAAACAGGAACGCCGCCTGAAGGGACAAAGGCAGGAACCACAGCAGGAAAAAGGGGTGGTTTTATCTGTCTTTTTTCGGGTGTTCCCGTGGATTATAAACATATCAGGAATGAAGGCTCAGAAAACAGAATGGGCCAGAAACTCATGGCCATTGTGGCGGAAGGAAAAGGCGGCAGGATATACCTTTCACCCACAGAAGAAATGGAAGCCATTGCCTGTTCTGCACACCCAATGTGGAAGCCTGAAGCACCATTACACGGAAAATGCCGTGTTAATGTTTCCAATTATGGACTTGATGTTTACGGTGATCTCTTCACCCCCCGACAGCTTGTGGCCCTCACCACCTTTTCCGACCTGGTACAGGAGACAAGGGAAAAAGCCATCGCCGATGCCAAAGCCGCAGGCTGGAAAGATGACGGCACAGGGCTGGATGCAGGTGGCTCCGGTGCTACGGCCTATGGGGATACTTTGGCTGTATATTTGGCATTTGGAATAAACAGGGGAAGTGATGCATGGAGTTCTATTGTTTCATGGAGAAGCCAAGTTGATGCGACAAGAAACACTTTTGCAAGACAAGCTATACCTATGGTTTGGGACTATGCAGAAGCAAACCCCTTCTCTAATTCTTGTGGCAACTGGATAGGAAACTCGTCTGACTGGGTTTGGAAAAGTCTTTTGTATTTACCCAGTCAAGGAGAAGGTTTTACTTATCAAGCTGATGCAGCCAGCCAAAATATAAGCAAAAACAGAATTGTATCAACAGATCCTCCCTATTACGACAATATCGGCTATGCGGATCTCTCGGATTTCTTTTATGTCTGGATGCGCCGTTCCCTGAAGCCCTTCTTTCCTTCCCTCTTTGCCACCCTCTCCGTTCCCAAGGCCGAGGAACTGGTGGCCACCCCCTACCGCCACGGCAGCAAGGAAAAGGCAGAAAAGTTTTTCATGGAACCTAAAATCCCGCTCATTTTTATACCTACGAAGGCTCTTTAGCTCCAAAGGCTTTGAAGATAGTTTTTTGAAGCTTGGTTAATGGGAAAAGGATTCTAACTCCCTTAATTTCCTGAATGCGTAGTTTGGATAAAGTTAAAATCAGCTCTTTCATTGTCATTTTGCAGTACAATTTTTCCTGCACCATCGTGTAATGGATCTTTGACAACAATATAAGCGCCAAAAAACCAACGAAGGTTTTGTTCCAGGCCTTGTGATTGCTGTGAACCCTTAGCCTGCCAAGATCAAGATTGTTTTTCATGCGGTCAAAGCCTTTTTCAACGACATC
>NZ_VLLC01000049.1 GCF_007830435.1 Desulfobotulus alkaliphilus
TTACTGCCTTGAAAACCGTTCTTAAAACACCCTCTACCTTAACAAGCTTGTCATAATCTTCTTTTTTGTCGGCAGAAGACATGAGAATGGTGTTGGCAAAGTTGTCGTATTCATCGATCAGGAGATAGAGAGCGTATCCAGAAACCTCTACCGCTGAAATAAGACGCTCCATTGTATAGATGGCATCATCGGGATTGATTTTAATTTCAGGCAGAGAAAAACCCATAAAATTATAATAGGTGATAAAACGCTCTATTCTGGCATTGATATGATTGTATAAGGATTTTTTGATTCCATGATAATCTCCTGCTGCATCCACACAGGAAAAATCCCACCTTAAAATGAAATAGGAGTTTCTCAATGGGGTTGGGTTTTGACCAATCTTTAAATGCCCGAATAATTTTTGAAAATCATCTTTTTTGGCAACATCATAATAATTATCAAGCATGGACAGAAGAAGGCTTTTGCCAAAACGCCTTGGCCTTATGAAAAGCTGGGACTCTGCATTTTCAAGCAAAGGAATTTTATCTGTGCGGTCACAATAAAAATAATTATTTTCAATAATTTTTTCAAAGTCAGAAATGGCATAGGGATATTTCATTTTTTCCTCCCGGATGGTCTTGCGCCTGCAACTTCATCATAGGCTCCCCTGGCTTCGAGGGCCTCAGCCAGCGGCTTTGGGGGCTTCTCCCCCTGGCTTCGAGGGCCTCAGTCAGCGGATTTGGGGGCTTCTCCCGGTGGCTGAGGCACTCGAAGCCACCGGAAAGTAAAGACACAGGAACTTGACCCTGTAAATTATCATACCCTCTCCCCCCCGCACAGCTATACGCTTTTCATAGCCAACTTCCGGAATCTTATTCACAATGCTATTTCCACCTGCTCTGTCCCTTCACTGATACATCCGGGAAGAGACGGTACCCATACCGTATAACCACCTTCCTCACAGGGTTCTAAAATCACGGTGAGTTTCATCAATACCCCCTTTTGCAAAAGAAATAGTTCAAAAACTATAAAACTCACCCCGCACCAAGCAAAACCTGAACAATCCTCTCCGCAGCCCTGCCATCCCACAAAGCAGGAATCCTGTCGGTCTTTAGACGACCTTCCTTTTTTTTAAAAACAGCCCTTTAAAAAAGTGATAGATGAATCTTGGATTCTGCTTAAAATAGCGTTTCCAGAGCCGTTTCGGTTCACTGCACAGACGAAAAACCCATTCAAGGCCTGACTTCTGCATCCATCGGGGCGCATGTTTTTTTGCGCCTGATATGAAGTCAAAGGCAGCACCCACCCCAAGCATCACACAGTCAAGACTACCCTTGTGGGCCGCCATCCAGTATTCCTGCTTGGGACACCCGATCCCCACAAAAAGCACATTGACACGGGCCGCATTGATTTCATCAATCACCTGCCTGTCCTCCTCGGGTGTCAGACTCCGAAAAGGTGGCGCATACCTGTACACAATGGACGCATCAGGATACTGTTTCCGGATGCTGTCTTCCACCCTTTCCAGAACATCGGCATCGGAGCCGCCGTAAAGGCCAATCCTCAGATTCTGCCGCGCACTCCGGGCACAGAGGGCATCCATGATGTCCTGCCCCCGGACATGCCCACCAGACTTATGCCCAAGAATACGCTGGGCCGCATAGATGACCCTGCTGTCCGCAATCACCAGATCCGCGTCATCCACCACCCGCTTCAGGTCATCAGAATCAAAAACCTCCATGCACATATGCACGTTGGAAACACACACATAGAACCCAGCCCCCCTGTGCGCCAGTTCAATCACTTTGTTCAGGGCCTGATCAAAACCGATAAGATCCACCCCCATACGGATAACGGGAACACGCTGGATTTTCATTTCTTTGAAGCCTCCTGCACGGCCTGACGATAAATATCCATCAATATCTCAAAATTTCGCTCCGGCGTATATTTTGCTTCATACTCCCTGCGGGCTCGCCTGCCCATTTCAGCAACCTCATCGGGATGATCCAGCATCCACTGCATTTTTTCTGCCAGATCATCAGCATTGCCCGCCTCAAAATGAAGCCCGGTGACCCGGTCTTCCACAAGCTCCGCCAGACTCCCGATGTTGCTGCATAAAACGGGCGTTCCCACAGAAAATGCCTCAACAATAACCATGGGAAATCCTTCGTACCAAAGTGAAGGAACAATCATGAAGGGAGCTTTTCCCATGGCAGAAAACACAGCATCCCGGCGCTGCAGCCCAAGGCAGTTGCAATAAGCAGATTCAGGCCTTGTGTCTCCCTCTCCAATACAGTCAACATGCATGCGTCCTTTGACTGCCGCTTTTTCCAGCACCCGAACACCCTTTTCCGGGGACATACGGCCAACAAAAAGGGGCAACCCCGTTTTTTCCTGATCCGCATAGCCCGGATCCATCACACAGTTGGGCTTCACACAAATCTTGTTTTCCGGGAAACCTGCCTCAATGAATTTGTTTTTCGCAAAGTGGGTAAGACATATGAAACGATCCACTTTTTCTGACCAGGTTCCCATGGTCTTATGGAGCTGAATATTATTGGCAAGGGCCAGCGTTCCCCACAAGGAGTTTCTGTACACCTTTTTTTTAACGGCCCAGTAAGGCCCTTCCACAAGACTCCTTTCATCCGGCCTTCCATCAACCATCAGAAGTGCTGTGGGGCAGATATTGCGAAAATTATGCAATGTATAAACCGTTGCAACAGATCTTTTTTTCATAAAATAAAAGAGAGAAGGAGAAATCAGCGGAAAAAGGTTATGCACATGCACAATGTCACCCGCTGAAAAATTGTACTCCCTGAACACATGGGAAAGTCTGAAATTAAAGCAGGATGTAAAAAAAAGAGAGAGCTTTGAAAAAAACCCCTGAATGCTGTCATTGCTGAAGCAGTGATCTGTATATTCAACCTGTCCTGCTTTGAGGATCTCGCCCTCTGCAAGAAAAACAGCGTCTTCTCCTCCATAAAACCTGTAATTCACATGTACCCTGTGCAACATAAGGCCTGCCACCTTCCTCTTTCTTAAAAAATGCCATCAGCGCCCATACACATCCTTCACCCTCACAATATCATCCTCACCCGTATATTCCCCAAGCTGCACCTCAATCATGACAAGATCAATCTTTCCTTCATTTTCCAGCCTGTGCATCTCCCCCATTTCAATGTAGGTGGACTGGTTGGGCCGGACAAGAAAGGTCTTTTCCCCCACAGTCACCGTGGCTGTACCACTGACCACAATCCAGTGCTCGTTACGGTGGAAGTGTTTCTGGAGCGAAAGCTTGCTGCCGGGTTTCACGATGATGCGCTTGATTTTATACTGTCCGTCTTCCAGCAGCACCTCATAGGTACCCCAGGGACGGTGGGCCATGCGGTGAATCTCCTCATGCCCTCACATTCTCCTGATGTTCCACAAACCAGGCATAGGCATTACGAAGCCCATCCTCAAGGCTGATACGGGCCTCCCAGCCCAGCTCTTTCAGGCGGGTGACATCCAGAAGCTTTCTGGGGGTGCCGTCGGGTTTTGTACTGTCAAAAACAAGCTGCCCCTTATATCCCGTCACCTTTGCCACGGTTTCTGCCAGCTCACGGATGGTGCAGTCCACCCCTGTTCCCACATTGATATGGGAAAACATGGGCTGGGTGTGGGCCTTGTACGTGGCATCGTCCAGATTCATCACATGAACCGTTGCCGCCGCCATGTCGTCCACATGCATAAACTCCCGCATGGGTGTTCCGCTTCCCCAGATCACCACCTCGGGCGCACTGTTCTGTACCGCTTCATGGAAACGCCGCAACAGGGCCGGAACCACATGGCTGTTTTCAGGATGAAAATTATCCCCAGGCCCATAGAGGTTGGTGGGCATGACACTGCGGTAATCCCTTCCATACTGGCGGTTATAACTCTCGCAAAGCTTGATGCCCGCAATTTTAGCGACAGCATAGGGTTCATTGGTCGGTTCCAGAAAACCCGTCAGCAGGGCTTCCTCGTGCATGGGCTGGGCCGCAAGCTTGGGATAGATGCAACTGCTTCCAAGAAAGATCAGCTTCTGAACACCGGCAAGGTGGGCCGCATGGATCACATTGGACTGAACCGCAAGATTTTCATAAATGAACTCAGCCGGATACGTATTGTTGGCATGAATACCGCCCACCTTGGCAGCCGCCAGATACACCTGATCCGGCTTTTCCCTCTGCATGAAATCGAAAACAGCCCCCTGATCCAGAAGATCCAGCTCCTGACGGGAGCGCAGCAACAGACGTTCATGGCCCGAAGAAAAAAAATGCCGTACAAGGGCGCTGCCCACCATCCCCCTGTGACCTGCCACAAAAATTTTATCCTGCCCACCCTGCCCCATCACACCCTCCACCAAATTTTATGAAAAAGCTCAGCCATCCCCTCTGCCAAATACAGAAAAAACATCATTCAAGAGATACGGGAATCTCATAGCCATTCAGCTTCAAGAGGGCGTGACGCTTTGCGATCTTCAAGTCTTCCTGAACCATTTCCGCACACATCTCCTGAACAGAAATTTCCGGTACCCAGCCCAGGCGTTCTTTGGCACGGGTTGGATCTCCAAGAAGGGTTTCAACCTCCGTTGGCCTGAAATATCTGGGGTCCACCCGGACAATCACATCCCCCTCACGCACTTCCGGAGCATCTTTTCCTTCCACGGCATCCACAACACCTCGCTCTTCCACGCCCTTTCCTTCAAATCTCAAGGAAATACCCAGCTCCTTTGCACTCCAGAGTACAAATTCCCGAACGCTGTACTGCTTTCCTGTGGCAATGACAAAATCTTCCGCGGATTCCTGCTGCAGCATCAGCCACTGCATACGCACATAGTCTTTGGCATGGCCCCAGTCCCGGAGGGCATCCATATTGCCAAGATAAAGGCAGCTTTCGAGGCCATGGGCAATATTGGCAAGCCCCCTTGTGATTTTACGGGTGACAAAGGTTTCTCCCCTTCGGGGGGACTCATGGTTGAAAAGGATACCATTGCAGGCATACATGCCATAGGCTTCGCGATAGTTCACCGTAATCCAGTAGGCGTAGAGTTTTGCAACGGCATAGGGACTGCGGGGGTAAAAGGGGGTTGTTTCTTTCTGGGGAACTTCCTGAACCAGACCATACAGCTCACTGGTGCTGGCCTGATAAAAACGGGTTTTCTTCTCAAGGCCGAGAATGCGGATGGCTTCCAGAATTCTCAAGGTTCCCAGAGCATCCACATCCGCCGTATATTCAGGGGATTCAAAGCTGACCGCCACATGACTCTGGGCCGCAAGGTTGTAAATCTCATGGGGCTGCACTTCCTGAATGATGCGGATCAGGTTGCTGGTATCCGAAAGATCTCCGTAATGGAGCCGGAAGCGGATATTGTCCACATGGGGGTCTTGGTAAATATGGTCAATCCTCTGGGTATTGAAAAGGGAGGCCCTGCGCTTGATGCCGTGGACTTCATAGCCTTTTTCCAGAAGGAATTCGGCAAGGTAACTGCCATCCTGTCCGGTGATGCCGGTGATGAGGGCTTTTTTCATGGATAAAGTTCCTTATATTCAAAGCATTCAGAGACGTTTAATTTTTTCAACTGCATGGCAAAAATTATTTACCATGTTGTCCATGCTCAGGTTATTCAAAGCAAACATACGGGCATTATTACCCATTCTTTGCAACTCCTCCGTAGAAACATCTGAGAGATAGTCAACCAAATCAGACTCGGAATCAGCAATAACACCCGTAACATTTTTTTCCAGATATAAAACTTCAACACCATGCGCCACGCCTGATACGCCATTCTTCAAAGTAGCCATAGGCAAGCCATGGATAAACCCCTCCACAATACTCAAGCCAATACCATTTGGCATGAAAGAAAAATCCACCATGCCAAACAAAATAGCCTTGAAGGCCTCATCATAAACCCTGCCAAAATCATAAATAAAATCATAAGAGGAAAAATCCGGCTTACATGGTCCATCGCCTACAATAATAAACCCTATATCCGAATTTTTTTTATGTATCTCAAGCATCAATTTCAACAAAAGCTCAGGCGCTTTAAGAGGTGTAAATCTGGAAATAAAAATCCCATTGATTTTTGTTCGTATATTGTATTTTTTTTTATTAATTTCTTTTTCTTCTTCTGGCACAGGAAGAACAACACCAAAATCAAGGGTATTATTTAAATGAAAGGCATTTTTAACCCCAAAACGTTCTTCTGCATCACGCCTGCAGGCTTCCGTATAAAACAACACCCCGTCAGCTCTCTTGAGCTGAAAAAGACGGAGCTTGTCTATCAGATTCATTTTCTTATATTTAAAACCATGGGACCAGAAGACAAGCTTATATTTAAAAAATGGTTTTAAAATAAATAAAAGAATATTGGAAAGCTGTTTTACTTCACCATAGGTAATGACAACATCCGGCCTGCGCTTTTTTAGGTCATCATAGATACAAAAAAATTCTGCCCCGGCCACAAAAAAAGATTTTACTTTTTTCATATGGTCTTGCGTACTTAATTTGAAAGATTTATCATTTCTTCCAAACAAAATAAGAAGATCGCTCCGGTTACAGAGCCTATCAAAAAAACTCTGCCTGTAGTGTGGAACAAGTGGTTGTATGATTAAAATATTCATAAGCGTGGACCTTTAATAAGTATAATCGACACATAAAAATAAATAAAAGATATAAAAAACCAAAAAAAATGTCCAATTCTTAAAAAGGAAGATTCAGTTATATTCACGATTGCAACAACAAAAAAAAAGGCTATAAAAGCCTTGTAATAAACTGGTTTTATACCTCTGAATTGATACAACTTTTTCAAAAAAAAACACACAAAACCCAAAAAAACACATATACCCACAACACCACCCTTAACCATAATATCCAAGTAGCCATTATGAAACTGGTTATAATTAATTAGATTTACGTGGTTAAAATATCGTAAAGAATCAAAACCCCACCCCAGCAAAAACTTTTTTTCTATCAGTTCAAATGCTAAAATCCACAAATAAGTCCTACCAGTAAGATTCTCGTCCCTTCCAGATACAGAAAAAAATGTACTGGCAACATCTAAACCAGGAAAAATTAATGCTACCAAAACTATTGTAAAGAAAAGGGCAAAAATCATACCCGCAAATAAAAAATAACCCTCTCTTAATGAGAGTGAAAGTTCCTTTACATTAAAGAACTGAATAAAAAGCAAAAGAATAATACAAGATATTATAGAAGTTACGCTATTTGCAAAAAACAAATTAACAAATGCCAAAAGTGCTAAAACCACGCAAAGAAGTCGAACTTTGACATCTGGAATCATAACAAAATAGAATGAAGCGGACCAAAAAGCAAAAAAACTGAATAAGCCCAATGTATTTGGGTGGGCATAGACACCAGACCAACGTTGCGATACATGATGACCAACATGAGGAACAAGTACAGACAGAAAAACAGAAAGCATCATTACTATTAAAGAAAAAACAAAAAACCATTTAAAAACATTTACTTCTGGCCTTTTCAAGAGAAAATACACAGCACAATTCAATGTCAAAACCAACCCAATATGATGAACAGCATTAATAAACACTTGATTTATTGCATACGCCCATAAAATAGACAAAATTGCGTAAAACACAACCAATAGATACGCCTTTATATATAATAAATTTTTAATAACAAGAGGATTAAAGACATGGCAAAATAATGCCACAAGATAAGCCAACCCTAAAACAATTTGCCGAATCCTGTCTGATTCTCCATCCGAATAACCCCATAATAAATGTGGTATACCAGAGTAATATAGCCAAAAAAGAATGAACGGAATTATATGCAAGAACTCAACATTAATTAAACCACGCTTCACGCTTGACAAAGCTAACTCCCCAAATCAATTGCACATAAAAAACAACAAAACAATACTTACCAAGAAGTTTAAAACTAACTCTTCAAAGTAGCCATTCTTCAAATCTGATTACAGCAAAAAAAGGACCTTTAAAGAAAATAAAAACCTGCTTATATGGATACCAATTACTTTTTTTTATACTCTTCATACCTATATTTAAAAACAACTGAGGCCTGCCCAAGATTGGACATAACTTTTCTCTGCCACCAGACAAACCGGTAAAATCCTGCAGGCAACATTGCAATAGCCACTACCTGAGCAAATAAAGCACCCGCAAGACGCATAGAGCAATGAGTCATTTTTCTTATCATTGACTTACTCTTTAAAAGTCTATCCGCATAGCCCTGCCCCCCCCTGAATGCTCTTGACAAAAGCCATTTTCTATTGAGCCTGGCATCTTCAATTTCTTCACGTACTACTGCCTTGGCTGCCCAGCAAAACCGTGCTCCTTCATCTTTGATTCTTGAAAAAAAATCAGAATCTTCTCCCCCAGTCAGACCGTAAACATCATTAAAGGGTTTTTCATATTTATCCAACCAGTCTTTTTTAACCAACGCATTGCCTGTTCTTCCTGTATCAAGAAATGTTCCATCTTCATGCTCAGGTCTTTCAAAAAAGCCACCCTTAATTATCCACTCAGGCGTATTGGATGGATAGACAGGCATTACCGGTCCAAAAACAGCATCCGCATTATACTTTTTTATGGCATGCAATAATTCAAAAAGCCAGTTTTCTGCGGGCTGTTCATCATCATCAATAAAGGCAATATAATTCCCCGTAGCTAAACTTACGGAACGATTTCTTGCGAGGGCAATGTTCTGCTGGGGTTCTACATCATAGATCAACCTTCCTTCTACCCTTTCCATTATAGGGCCAATAATTGCTTCTGCCCCTCTATCCTTATCATTATCGACAACAATAACTTCATAAGCAAAACCATCCGTAATTTGACGAAACAAGACATCCAATAGCTTCTGTAGGCCCAAATTGCGCTTAAATGTACAAATACACACAGAAATCATGTCCATAAACCCCCTCTATACCAACCAATACTGCTTATACTAAAAATTTCTTTGCCACTCGACGCAGATAAAACCCTGATCTTTGTCATCAGGCCTGAAACAGCGGATGGCTTTGTCGAATTCTGCATTGCACATCTCCGAAAACCATAGCTGGATCCAAATCGTTCTTCGTTTTAATCGCCATAGAAATAAGCAAATTTCTAAAAAATAATCCCCAACGATTCTATTTATTCTCGTTATTTCCTATTAAAAAATTTCGTCTTGATCATAGTTAAATATAATCGTAATAAAGATATAATTTTCTCACTATCTCTCATTCCAAACAGTAAAAACAAAATAAGATAGATATTCTTTGGAACTTTACCAACTCTACTCAGTGGCAATTTGCCACCGTAGTACTCCCAACGTTTTTCAAAATCTTTACCAATTTTATCATAACCGCACTTATAAGCATTTTGTGCGTTAATTCGTCGAAATTCATTTAAAGACAAGATCAGATCACTAAATTTCCTATCCGAATTAATGCGGTCCATCACATAGAACTCCAAGCATTTTTGATTTTCAAATGTATCAAACCCCTTACGCTTTGATACTGAAGGGCTGCTATGTTTTCTATACACGCCATAGCCACTAAATGACTGGGCTACTTTACAACCGTTCAGTAAAGCTCTGATTACCAGCTCTCCATCATCGTTAAAGACAAAATCTTCGTTCCAGCCTCCTATTCGTTTTATTTCATCAACCTTCCACAAAATTGAGCAAGTACCCGGCCCCCAACATCCTTCCAACCAACGCTTCAACACATCCAGTTCTCCCTCTTTGTATGGCGGCACAAACATGACTCTTTTTCCTGTTTCTTCATGTAAACTCAAACATCTTCCGAGGGCAAGGGATGCTTGAGATTCAAGCAAAGCTTGATATAAACCTATCAATAAATCACCTTGAAAATAATCATCTGCATCTAAAAAAACCACATAGCCCGATGAAGCATGGGCAAGCCCAATATTCCTTGCACCCGAAGCACCCATATTCTTCTCAAGCTGAATGTGTTTCACATTGGGCAAGCAGGGAATTTTATCTTTTGTATTGTCAAAGACTCCATCTTCAACAACGATAACCTCAACATCTACTTTATCCTGATTCAATGCAGAATCGATAGCGCATGCAATATAATGTTCTGCTTTATAGCATGGGATTACAATGCTTATTGAAGGCTTTAATTTCAACATAAAGAATTCCTTATACTCAATGCCTAAACTTTCCAATTAACGCAAGTTTATCCAGCTAAAAATCAATGGCACTTTTTAAAAACCGTAGAGACTCTTCCTGCAAGACAACCAACCGTCTATTGATATGAGCATAATCAATCTTTAGCTGTATAAGACTGGTCAGTTGTTCTTTATTAAAATTATGAACAATTCTGTCTTTTGGGACGTCAAACATATGCAACAGGCTTTCAACCCTAGACAAACCCCTATCTTTATTAGCAAAGTAAAAAAAATCTTTATTGAACAGCATAGAAAAACAAACACAATGATAAGAATCTGTGATCACAAGATCACTACTTGCAATAAGACCCAACCAATCTTCAACAGGCCTGTAAGCTTTCTTTTTTTTGCTTACAGTCTTGTGGTAAATATCTTCTGATTCAAAACCATATTGATCCTCAATAAAGCGAACCATATCCTTAAAATCATCGGATTTATCCAGTTTATAATATACCAACTTCCGAGAACGGACCGATGGCACCTTAATTTTAGCAATCTGTTCAAAGAATGACCTTCCAATCAAAAGAGTCGGATCTAAAACATGATGAGCTTCAACATCAAAAATGTCATTACAGATATTAACACCTGAATCTTCCCTAACGGAAATAGCAGAGAAATCTTGAAGATATTTTTTTAATATTTTTGTCAAATCTGAATCTTTTTCCGCTTCCCATCTATCAAGACCAAAGCTGGCAGCATAAGAAATTTTTTTTACTGAACTACCTAAGAATGAAAAAAAATATGCGGGTGCTAATTCTTTTATGTATTTCAGACGCCATACTTGATCGCTACCAACAACAACAATTTCGTAATCAAAATAGTTTTTTTCCAAATCCTGCATTCCCTCATATCTGATCGTCGAAGAAACAATATATTTATTTCTAAACTGATCAAAAACACTCTTACCTAAAATCTGGAAATAAACAGTTTTGATACATGAATAAAACAACCTACCAAGCTTGTTTTTTTTTATTTTTTTAAAATACTTACGCATTAAAGACGCATCAGGATCAGCCCTTACCAGATCAATATGCTCCGATGAATGACCAAGGCCCTTTAAAACTTCCTGAAGAGCCGCCGCCTGCAAAACAGCCCCATAGTTCTGGTTTGAATTAAAAAAATTCAAGACACCAATTCTTTTCATTCTCTGTCACTTCCCCAAAAGCTGTTTCAGCCGTTGTTTTATCTGCTTCTTCAATCTTATAAAAAGACTTCCCCGTACACGCCTGTCGATACGTCCAATCCAGCCATCTCCTTGTGCCAAAGCCTGATGAACAAAGCAGGCATTTTTATATTTTTTTTGTAAAAGTCTGATTTTTTTACCCGACAATGGCAGAGAAAAATCCCTTTTTTTCAACGTAACATCCATATCCGCAGAACAATACCGAATAAAACCCCGCTTGTTTTCCACAACCCCATACTGACTTTCTATAACCTTTTCAGCGGGGATATCCGTATAGGTGCCAGAGTTTGAAAAAAGCTGAGAAATAAGAGAATTTCTGCTGATGATAAGACTTGTTCCACGTCCATCCCTGACAAATTCGGGCAGCCAGGCATCCATGAATGCGGCATCCGCACATTCTGTAAAAATATCATCACAAAAAAAACAGCTTTTCTGTTTGAAATAATCTCCACCCCATATATCGCCTATTCCATCGGACCACATTTTACGGATACGCCTGCCTGACACATCTACCATTTCAAACGCATAATTTGAGCTGGGAAAACCCGAAACCTTTTTTCTGTATGTAAAAGAAGCCACATCCTGCGGTTCTGCCCCCATCTTTACAATATGATATTCCGTGAACATTCTGGATTTGCCCTGCCCGCACACAAGCCCGAAAGTAAAGTGAATATTTTGACGAAGTTTTGGAAAAAAAGACTTTGCGAGGGTTACTGCCTTAATAAAACAGGGAAGCCCGACAATGGCAACCCTGCAATCCTGAGCCATAATTTCACGGATGACCCCGCTCATCTCAACGGGATAATAGGCAGATTTTGCACAGCGATCCACATCGGAAGGGCTTGAAACAATGGTGTACCGAAACAGTTTTTCCGGATTGGCACAAGGCTCGACGGTAATGACCTTATCGATTCTTTTTTCCTCAAGAAGTTTTTTCAAAAGCCATGAAACAGCCCCTCCGGATGCCCCATTGAGCCGGGTTTCTTCATCCGCTGCCCCGGCAAAAGCACCTAGGTAAAACCCTGTTTCTTCTGTATGTTTGATATTGGGAATAACGGAAAAAAGTTTTTGGCCTATTCCATCTTCATTGATGCCATGCTCATAGAAAGGACAAACCTTTATGCACAGACCACATGAAATGCATTCTGAAATGCTGTTGGGCTGCGGCTCATACTGCCCAAGGATATTCCAATCCATTGCAAGGCAATGTTTTGGGCATACACCAGCACACATGCCGCAACCCACACAAATCCCCTTTTGAAGGACTTCACTGAGCAATAGAGAAAAATCTTTCACAGCTTCAACTTCTCTTTTAAAAGATTTCTGACAAATAAGCGTTCCGCAGGCACAAGAACACTATACCAGGCTGAAAGAAACACCAGCACCGGAACCATGATAATATTGTATGCTTTCAGATAACCATCTGAAGAAATCACATATCTTCCAAGATACAGCAGAACAAAAGAAGTCAGTAACAATATCAATACCTTAACGATGACATCGGTCAAAAACTTCCAGACATTCAAACACGCTGTCCTTTTTAAAATGCCAAGCCTTGCAAAAAAAGCGATAAGGGCCAGAAATATTGAAACATAGAAGACGACCTCCGGAGAAAAACCCTTCATAAGAAATACAAAGGAAAGAGGTAAATTCAAGAGAAGTAAAGATCCCACAACACTTTGGTACAACCTTATTTTTCCTGTGGCTCTGGACAAAGTCATCAAAGACTTTGATACGGAATCAATCAAAACCGCTGACAAAGCCAGCTTCACGAAGATTGCGGAATATTCCGGCACGATTTTCAGCCATACTTTAAGGATAAATTCCGTTTCCAGCAAAAAAGGCAGGGCTGCTGCATACAGCAAGACAAAACATATCTTGGAAGACTGGGTCACAAGCTTGATGGAACTGGCATGATCTTCCGCAGCATATCTTTTGATGATCTGGGGATTGGCCGCCTGAACAATCATGCCAGATACATTCTCAACCTTGGATACCAGTTGATTTGCCACACCAAGAGCCGCATTTGCAAGTACGCCGTGAAACATATTCATGACAATCGCTGTACCCTGACTCTTGGAAACAGCTGCCAAATCACCAAAAAAACCCCATGATGCAAAACTTGTAAGCTCTCCGTACAGTTTTTTATTCTTCAACCGTGAAAACCGTGCCGTAGGGCAACAGAAAAAGGCGATTGTATAGGCCAGAACCATTTCTAAAAAAGAAACCAGCAATACAAGAAAGGCAAAGGTTTTAAGGTTATCAAAATCTATAAAAGGGATGGCAAGTGCTGCAAAAAGTCTCCCGCAAGGGCCTAAGAGATTAATAAATGCAACGATCCCCATTTTTTCATAGGAAATCAGCATCCCACGAGCCGGAACGGACAACATACTCATAACAAGAGAGAGCAAGACCGTATGAAAAATCCATGATGCGGCTTCAAACCGATCCGCTGAAATAACCAGATACTTTTCAAAGAACCAATATCCCAGAGTTTCTCCAAGACAAAAAATGATAAGTGCCAGGCAAAGATGAATAACTATCGAAGCCGTAAAAATCTGCTTTGCCTGTATTTCGTCTTTTGCCCCCAAAGCATAGGATAAAAAACGTTGAACAGATCCAGCCATGGTTCCACTCAGCACTGAGAACAAGAGGATAAGCCCTCCCATTACTGAGTAGATACCAAAATCCTCAACACCTAGGTTATTCAAAACAACTCTGGCGTAATAAAGACCTATGACAATACTCATTGCCAGAGCCATATACATGATCAGGGTATTTTTTATGATTCGTTTTGTCGAACTCAATCAATACTATCCTTGCACGTGCAAGCCGCAAAAAAGGTATCAGACATCTTTTCTCTGATCTTTGGACAAAAGAAGATCAAGGCCCTTATCCCCTGCGGCAAGAACCGCCTTTACTTTTTCAGGGGTAAGCCGGGTAATTTTAGCAATCTCTTCAGGTTTCATATTGAAGCTCCGAAGTTCCATGATAATCTGGTACTTCTCGTTGTATACTCCTTCCATCCGGCCTTCTACACGGCCTTCTACACGGCCTTCCATCCGGCCCCGCATATGCCCTTCATTCATCAGTCTTTCCGCTGTTGTCATGGCAAGCTCCTTTCCCTGAATACTTACAGCCCCCATGGTTTCAGCCACATATTCCGGCTGAATCTCCGTGGTCTTGAAAAGGAGCCTGCCTTTCATTGTCATGCCTTTGTCCCCCCCCTGCTTTCGCACCCCAGTCTTTCCAACCTGTATGCCCCGTTCAGCACCCGTTTCCACCAGTCTTCATGATCAAGGTACCAGCGCACCGTCTTTCTCAGCCCGGTTTCAAAGCTTTCTTCGGGCTTCCAGCCAAGATCCCTTTCAATTTTTGAGGCATCCATGGCATAGCGCAGGTCATGGCCCGGCCTGTCCGTCACAAAACGAATAAGGCTTCTGAATCCATGGGGCGTGCCGCTTTTCAGGCTGTTGGGATTTTCCGGTGCCATTTCTTCCAGAAGATCACAGATGGTTTCCACCACCTCAAGATTTCTCTTTTCGTTGTGGCCGCCGATATTGAAGGTTTCACCAACAGGGCCACGGCATAATACAAGGTAGAGGGCGCGGACATGATCTTCCACTTATCTACCTGCCATCAATATCACCTATAAGCAGATCCAGCCCCTTATCCCCTGCGGCAAGAACCGCCTTTACTTTTTCAGGGGTAAGGTTTGTAATCTCTGCAATTTCATCGGGCTTTATATTGAACTTACGAAGTTTCATGATGGTCTGGAACTTCTCTTCATAGCGTCCTTCATTACGGCCTATAAGAACACCCTTTTCAATCCCAAACCGCTCTGCACTTGTAATGTATCGCATATTTCTTCCCTCCTCGATCTGGTAAATTTCCTGAAGGAACTTCTTTTCAAGTCCTTCCGGCAGCCGTATCATCCAGTCAATCACCCAGAAAAATTCAAGAATGGTTTTTTTATCATAGTTGCGCTCATACATGAGGCGCACAAGGTAGAGCTTCCAGGCCTTCAGCTCGTCTTTGGTTTTGCTGGATTTTGCCTTGATCTGGGCCATGACCGCAAGGGAAAACACATTGTCGCTGTTTTCAAGCTCATCCCACCTGTCTTCCCAATCCATTAGTTTTACAATGGGAAAGCGGAAGTCAAGGGTGCATCCCCACAGCTCCCTGGAATAGGAATCCGGCCTGAAGCTTTTGCTGTTATCCGTAAGCACCCCAAGGCTGACCACCCCTGTTCTGTGATGATCAAAAATCCGGAAATAATAAACAAACATGCGTTCAGAAAAAATCTCTTCCGGATCTCCCTGAACCTCAATGTGAATGATAACCCAGATTTCTTTATTCTTCTTTGTCCAGACCTTCACAAGCTTATCTGCGTAACGCCTTCCGGTTTCTGAGTCCCAGGCAAGTTTCTGAAGCTCTTTATCTATGAACACCGGCTGGTGGCTCCAGTCAATTTCATCATAAATATTGGGAAACAGGAGGGAAAGAAACTCAGGAAACCATCTCTCAAGAATTTCTTTCCAAGGGCTGTCGAAGTCATTTTTCAGGGTTTTGTTTTCCGTACCTGTCAAATCATATCCTCCTGTAGAAAAGGGGACACCCCTTTTCTATACTCCAAGCGGTAAACCGTGAAACATTCGAAAATTTCAGACACACGGGTCAGGAACTTTTTCATATTGTTTCAAAATTAGCCCATATATCAAGAATGACCATGCGGAGTATAATACCCTGATCCGGTAAGGGTGTAGGACGATGATCATGAATACCGGGTGGCCTTTCACAGGGCAACTCGTTTCCACAATCCCCCGATCCTGAATCGGAAATGGGTTTTTTGTAGGGGCACCCCCCGTGGTTGCCCAAAACCAGGGCAGGCACGGGGGCCTGCCCCTACACTATCGTTTCAAAATTGCCCCATGTATCAAGAATCACCACGCAGAGTATATGTGGACAAAAGAAGATCCAGCCCCTTATCCCCTGCGGCAAGAACCGCCTTTACTTTTTCAGGGGTAAGCCGGGTAATTTTAGCAATCTCTTCAGGTTTCATGTTGAAGCTCCGAAGTTCCATGATAATCTGGTACTTCTCGTTGTATACTCCTTCCATCCGGCCTTCTACACGACCTTCTACACGGCCTTCCATCCGGCCTTCCATCCGGCCCCGCATATGCCCCTCATTCATCAGTCTTTCCGCTGTTGTCATGGCAAGCTCCTTTCCCTGAATACTCACAGACCCCATGGTTTCAGCCACATATTCCGGCTGAATCTCCGTGGTCTTGAAAAGGAGCCTGCCTTTCATTGTCATGCCTTTGTCCCCCCCTGCCTTCACAACCCAGTCTTTCCAACCTGTATGCCCCGTTCAGCACCCGTTTCCACCAGTCTTCATGATCAAGGTACCAGCGTACCGTCTTTCTCAGCCCGGTTTCAAAGCTTTCTTCGGGCTTCCAGCCAAGATCCCTTTCAATTTTTGAGGCATCCATGGCATAGCGCAGGTCATGGCCCGGCCTGTCTGTCACAAAACGGATAAGGCATCTGAATCCATGGGGCGTACCGCTTTTCAGGCTGTTGGGGTTTTCCGGTGCCATTTCTTCCAGAAGATCACAGATGGTTTCCACCACCTCAAGATTTCTTTTTTCGTTGTGGCCGCCGATATTGAAGGTTTCACCAACAGGACCACGGCATAATACAAGGTAGAGGGCGCGGACATGATCTTCCACATACAGCTGCTATGCTGTCTCTCTGGCATCTTCTAAATCAGGATGGGTTTCTATGCGATCTAAAATACACGAGAGAATTTCATACGCTGTTTTTGGTGGTACATTGGCAGGTGCCCCTTTCTTTGGATTTCGATGAGCAACCCAATCTCTATATCTTTTGATCTGCTTTGCATTCCCAATCAGCTCTGGACTGACAACCACCTTAAAAAGATCAAGGATAGCATCTAATTTCCAATATTCTATTTCATCCTCAATTTTGTTTTGTAGCTGTTTGTTAAAGACTGATTCATTATTAACTGAAATCTTTTTACTTATTCGCTGTAAATATTCAAAAAGTTGCCTTTCAAAAACAGCCCAAAGAGACAAGATAACATAGTCATCCGCATCGGAACGACTTTTTCTAATTAATTCATCAGCTTTTTCAGGAAGTGTACCTATAAAATCTGTCTTTGCCAAAAAAGAATATTCATCTCTTTTGACACTCCTGCCTGCAATTTTAAAACAGTCAATAGTTGCCTGGTATGATTGCCATATATTATCCAGAACGCAGCTAGAACTCATAATCAGAAACCTCCGATATAAGTTCAAAAAATAATTCCTTATCTAATAAATGTGCCTTTCCGCGCCGTTTATCTTCAATCCAATACCATCCAGATATATCTATTCCTTTATAAAATTGTCTTGTAACAGCCTCCTGATAATCTCCTGCCTGTACTGAAGTTGATAGCAGAGTTCCATCTTTTTCTAAATTAACTATAATTACCTTATCAAGCTTACCTATTAAATCCACTCTCCCATTAGCACCTATAACCCAAGCACCAACAGGCATAATACTTGCTACTACCTCTTTTTTATCATCCTTAATTATAAGCTTATTGGCTTTATATGTTCCAGAAACTTCCTCAGTTATTTCAATTTCCTCTTGAATTATGAACGATCCATAAGGGCTTAACCAAGAACGAATGTTATTGTACAGCGTATCTATGTTTTTTAAATACCTGTCAAGAATAATTGACCTTTCTTCATTCATCATATTCCCTCGTTTAAAAAAAAGGGTCATCTTATTTAACCCTGTGATACTGCGTAAAGCACGTCAAAACCTTCCGGATCTTTCACCTGATACCCGAATAAGCCGTACACATGTACTGCACAAAGAATTTTATTCGCAGCCAAGTCTTTCCAACCTGTATACCCCGTTCAGCACCCGTTTCCACCAGTCTTCATGATCAAGGTACCAGCGCACCGTCTTTCTCAGCCCGGTTTCAAAGCTTTCTTCGGGCTTCCAG
>NZ_VLLC01000050.1 GCF_007830435.1 Desulfobotulus alkaliphilus
GTATTCAGGCTTGTAGACAGGGTCGCCTGTCTCACGATTAATTTTTCCGATAAGACATCTTTTATTTCTGGGTTTTCCTTCACTATTACGATAGGAAGTTGATTCATATAGATAAGTATTGTTTCCAACTTTTTGCTTCACAATACAAGCCATATCGCCCCCTTTGTAGTAAGATGTTATTATACCTTCAAGGGGGCAAAACTAGCAGTTTTTTAAAATTTTTGAAAATTATTTTTAGCCAAAAACAACAAATAAAAACTTTAATCTCAAAGCCATACATCCAATTTTAGCACTTTGTATAACGTTTGTAGGTGTATAATTTATCGGGAATTTAGGTTTTAAGTTTTTCAAAGGCATGTTCAAGGTCTGGCATCTGTTCTTTTACCGCATCCAGATTTCCGGATTCAGCGTTTTTTTCCATTTCACCCGCCAGGGAAGAAAAGGTTGCTGCATGGATGTTGGCGGTTTTCCCCTTGAGGGTATGGGTCAGGAGATGCACATTGGCAAGGTCATTGGTTTCCAGTGCCGTTTTCAGATCTTCCATACGCTGGGGAAGGCTGTCCATGCAGATGGATAACACCTTATGAACGATTGCCCGGTCGTTCATGAAGCGTTTCAAAAAAGCCCCGTAATCAAAAATCAAAGGGTCTGTATCCCTGAGAGTTGCAATATCATCCGGTGTTTTCTGGGGATGATGGAGGCTGGCCTTGCTTCTGTTTTCATCCTCGGTGAAGGGTGTTTTTTCTGTATGATTATTTAAGGGCAGCCATTTTTTCAGTATCCGGGCTAAATCCCTAAGCTCTACGGGTTTTGAGATGAAATCATCCATGCCTGCTTCAAGGCAGCGTTCCCTGTCCTGCTGCATGGCTGCTGCGGTCATGGCAATGATGGGAACCCTTTGCAGAGAGTCTGTTTCTGCCCTGTTTTCCTTTGAATCCTTAAGCAGGATCAGATTGTCGGCCTCAAGGCCACGGATTTTTTTAGTGGCCTCAAGGCCATCCATTTCCGGCATCATGAGATCCATGAGAATAAGGTCATAGGCATTGCTTTCAAAGGCTCTGATGACCTTATATCCTGTATCAGCAATATCTGCATCAAGGCCGAGTTTCTGCAGAAGACCAAGGGCCACTTCCTGATTGGTGGTATTGTCTTCCGCAAGGAGAATACGGCCTGAAAACTGAGGCAGGTCTGATTGTGAAGGGTCTTCCCCTGTTTTTAGCGCAGATCCGAAGAAAAGCTTGTTTCCACCTGTCATAACAAATGGAAGCACATGAAAAAGATCCGACTGGCGCAGGGGCTTGCTGATGCAGGCTGAAAAACCCGCCTTTTCTTCCTGTATGCTGCATGGCTGGTCAAGGGGGCTGAGAAGTATAAGGAAAAGCTCCTTAAAACGGGTATCCTCTTTTATTTTCCTTCCAAGGTCCATGCCATTCATTTCCGGCATATCCCTGTCAATGAGGGCAAGGGAAAAAGGTTTTTTACCGTCATGGAATGTGTTCAGCAAAGCAAGTGCTTCTTTTGCATTCGCTGCCGTTTCAGGTTGAAAGCCCATGGTTTTCAAATGATTTGAAATAAAGTTCCTGCTGCTGGCATTGTCGTCCACCACAAGGATATGAAGTCCTTTAAGGGTTTCAGAAATCTCTGGTCTTCTTTCATTGTTATCTGAGTCGAGACCAAACCGGGCTGTGAACCAGAAGGTTGAGCCTTCACCCTCAACACTTTCCACCCCTGTTTCGCCATCCATCATGGCGGCAAGCTGCCTGCTTATGGCAAGCCCAAGGCCCGTACCGCCAAATTTTCTGCTGATGGATGCATCGATCTGACTGAAGGCACTATAGAGCAGATTTTTTTTATCTTCCGGAATACCAATGCCCGTATCCCTGATCTGAAAGCGGAGCTGTACTTCTCCTTTCCCCATGCTTTCCACAGAAACATGAACCAGAACTTCTCCCTTTTCTGTAAATTTCAGGGCATTGCCCGTGAGGTTGATCAGTATTTGCCGCAGCCTGCCGGGATCACCAAGGATGTGAAGGGGAACATCCGGCTCAAGGAAGGTAATGAATTCAAGTTCTTTCTGGCTGGCTTTAAGACCCATGCTGTCCACTAAATCATCCATGAGCTCCTGAAGATCAAAGCTTATGATTTCCAATGTTAGTTTGCCAGCTTCGATTTTGGAAAAATCCAGTATATCGTTGATAATATCCAGCAGTGCTTTGCCGCTCGTTTGTATGCTTTTGGCATAACGATGCTGTAGTTTATCCAGTGGGGTGGTGAGGAGCAGATCAGCCATACCGATGACACCATTCATGGGGGTGCGGATTTCATGGCTCATGTTAGCAAGGAACTCGCTTTTTGCATTGTTTGCCATCTCCGCCTGTTTTGCCAGATCCTTTGCCCTTGCAGATGCCTTTTCCAGTTCATCCTCAGCGTAACGACGAAGAATATGATTTTTTATCCTTGCTTTGACAACACCTGGAACAAAGGGTTTTGAAATATAATCCACAGCTCCGAGTTTCAGCCCTTTTTCTTCATCGGAGCCGGTGTTTTTTGCAGTTACAAAAATAACAGGTATTTTTCGGGTTTTTTCATTTGCCTGAAGTTTTCGGCATACCTCGTAACCATCCATGTCCGGCATCTGAATATCGAGAAGAATCAGAGAGGGCGATTCAGGGCTGTGCGCCAGCTCCAACGCTTTGATGCCATCTGTGGCAACAAGTATCCGGTAATCGTTCCTGAGCAGTACTGCCAGAGCCTGTATATTCAAAGGCTGATCATCTACAATCAGTATCTTTGGTTTCTCTGTGTTTTCGGTAAGGTTTGTAAGCAGGTCACTGTTTTCCATGAAAAGCCCCCCATATATTGTTTATTCAGAACCCAGAGCCTTAAGAAGGTCTGTAAGGGCATTTTCAAGATCTGGCACAAGAGAAAGGGCCGCTTCCATATTTCCTGATAATATCATTTCTTCCATATGTGATGCCGTATCCATGAGGATTTCTGCGCCCACATAAGCGCATGAGCCTTTCAGGGTGTGGGCTTCATATCGGGCATTTTCTGCATTGTCGGACTCCAGGGCAGATTTCAGCCTGCTGACATATGCATGGGCCTGGGTAATAAAGGTTTCTTTAATACTTTCACAAAGCTCTTTGTCACCGGAAAGCATGATTTCAAGGGTTTCAGGGTTCCAGACGAGACGGACAGAAGAAGATTCTGTAAAGGATGATCTGCATTCCTTTGAATCAACAGATGGCCTTTCAGGGGTCTGACAGGGCCGGGAATGGATGTCTGGCTGATGGCCTGCTGTCTCAAAGGAGATATAGGGACTTTTGCAGTCTTTGTCTTTACCGTCTTTGTCATCTGTTCCAAGCCATTTGTTTAAAACCGCTGCAAGTTCTTCGGCCATCAGCGGCTTGGCAAGATAATCGTTCATGCCTGCTTCAAGGCATTTTTCCCTGTCTCCCTTCATGGCATTGGCTGTCAGGGCTATGATGGGTACTGGTTTTATGGAAAAATGTTTTTCTGTTTTTCTTATGATTTTTGTGGCAGTGAGACCGTCCATTTCAGGCATCTGCATATCCATGAGTATGAGGTCATAGGGAATCATTTTCATGGATTCAAGGGCTTCAAGGCCATTGGCAGCCATGTCTGCCCTCAAGCCCATTTTTGAAAGCATACCCCTTGCCACCTGCTGGTTGGTGATATTGTCTTCCACAAGGAGAATGGTGGTTTTCTTTTCAGAAAAATCCGGTACGCAACGGTATTGTACTTCCTTGGCCGTATGCCTTGTTATGAGAGAAGCCGGTTCATTTTCCTCCATCACCAATGAGAGGCAGGTGTAAAGCTCGCCGTATTGAACGGGTTTTGCCAGATAGGCAGAAAAACCAATGTCTTTCATTTTTACGCCGTCACCGCGCATACTGGCGGAGGTCATCATGACAAGACGGATTTCCTTCAGTCTTGGATCGGATTTGATGGCCTGCCCCAGAACAGCGCCGCTCATTCCGGGCATCTGCATGTCCAGTATGGCCAAGGGATATATCTGGCCTTTTTCAAGGCCCTGATAGAGAAATGACAATGCTTCTGGACCGTCTGCCGCCTCATCAACTATCATATTCATTGATTCCAGACGGATACGCAGCACTTCTCTGTTGGTGGCATTGTCATCCACAATCAGAACCCGCAGACCGTCAAGATCTGCAGGCAGGATGCTTTTACAGCTTTTTTCTTCTGCTGTCTGGAGTCTGGCGGTGAAGGAAAAGCAGGAACCTTTGCCTTCCTCACTTTTTACTCCCACATCTCCCTGCATGAGCTGTATCAGTTTTTTAGAGATGGCAAGGCCAAGGCCTGTACCGCCAAACTGACGGGATATGGAAGCATCCACCTGACTGAACTGTTTGAAAAGACGGCTGAGTTTTTCTTCGGCGATGCCTATGCCGGTATCCTGCACATTAAAGCGGAGCCGGACCCCGGAAGAGTCCTCCTTTTCAAGGCTGACATGGATCAGCACTTCGCCCGCATGGGTAAACTTGATGGCATTGCCCACAAGGTTGGTCAGAATCTGACGAAGACGGCCAGGATCTCCAATGAGTCGGTCGGGAACGGTATCTTCAACGAAAATGATCAGCTCCAGATTTTTTTCATCCGCTTTAAAGGCAAACATGCCAGCAAAATTATCCAGCATGGGCCGCAGGTTGAACTCCAGGATTTCAAGTTCCAGATGGCCTGCTTCAATTTTGGAGAAATCAAGAATATCGTTGATCAAAGAAAGCAGGGCAGAGGCACTTGCGTAGAGGGTTTCTGTGTATCTGCGCTGCTGTGCGCTGAGTTCCGTATCCAGCAGGAGGCCTGCCATGCCCATGACACCGTTCATGGGGGTTCGGATTTCATGGCTCATGTTGGCAAGAAACTCGCTTTTTGCATTGTTTGCCATCTCTGCACGTACTGCAAGATCCCGTGACAGGGCCGTGGCTTTTTCCAGTTCTTCATTGCTTTTTTTAAGCTTTGCTTCGGCACGTTTTTGATCTGTGATGTCCAGTATGAAACCATCCAGATAGAGAATGCTGCCATCATTGTCCCTCACAGCCCTGCCTTTTTCATGAACCCAGCAGATCTCACCGTTTTGTCTGCATATCCTGTATTCAATATTCCAGAATTCATCCAAGGCGGCGGCCTTTTTTATGCTCTGGCTCACATGGGCTGTGTCTTCCGGGTGGATGACGCTTTCATAAGTTCGGGCGGCATTGTTTATGAAATCAGAATCAGGATAGCCCGTTAGCTGTTCGACCATATGGCTCATGTAAATCATGGTCCAGTTTATATCCATCTGGCAGCGATAGGTAATACCGGGAATATTGAAAACAAGGGACTGAAACTGATCTCTGTTCTTTTTTATTTCCGCTTCCGCCTGTTTCCATCGGATCTGATTGTCAACCCTTGCTCTGACAACACCGGGAACAAAGGGTTTGGAAATATAATCAACGGCTCCAAGGGCAAGACCTTCTTCTTCATCTGAGCCGGAATCTTTGGCTGTCACAAAGATGACGGGTATTTTGCGGGTTATTTCATCTCCCTGAAGCCTTCGGCATACCTCGTAACCATCCATATCCGGCATTTGAATATCGAGAAGAATCAGTTGGGGCGGGCTGGGGCTTTGTGCAATTTCAAGGGCCTTGATGCCCCCTGTGGCCACAAGTATCTGGTAGTCGTCTTTCAAGAGCCTTGCCAGAGACTGGATATTCACAGGCTGGTCATCCACAATCAGAATTTTTGATTTTTCAGGAGGATTTTCAATATCAATCATTAAAATTCCTTTGAATAAGGAAGAATCAATTCTTCAATCAGTCTTGCGGCCTGATCCATATCAAAAACCTCTATAAATCCAAGGATTTTATCTGCTGTTTCCTGGCCGTGCATTTGTTTTATAAAACCAAGGGCCGTATCCAGAAGGGCATCATCTGCAAGTTCGCTTTGTTGAAGGGTAGCAAGAAGAAGCTCAAGGGCCTTAAGTCCTTCCTCTTCATTGACGGGCAGGGGGGCTTTTTCTTCCGCATCCTGCCCGAAGGATAAAAGACTTCTTATTTCATATTCGGCAGATACAAGGGCTTTTTCAAGGGAATGCATAAGAGGCTCAGGAGGAAGCTTGCCTTGCCTGCATGTTTTATCCATGGCATCTGCAATCTTTGCAATTTCTTCAGCCCCCACCGTTGCGGCCGTTCCCTTCAGAGCATGGGCCATATGCTGGATTTCTTCCGGGTTAAGGTTTGTTATTTTTTTGGTGTTGGGGATAAATACTTCTTCAAGCTGCCTTGCAAAGGATCTAAGCATTTTCAGATAAAAGGCCCTGTCCCCAAGGGATGCGGACATGGCCCTTTTACGGTTAAAGCCATTAAGTTCAGGAAAGTGGTTCACATCGTTTACTGGTTTTTCTTCATTGATCCAGCCCTTAGGTTCAAGAAGCCCTGCAAGGGTGCGGTACAGCTCCGCCTCATCAATGGGCTTTGCCAGATGACCGCTGGTGCCTGCTTCTCTGGACTTCATGCGGTCATTTTCCATTACTGCCGCAGAAAGGGCGATGATGGGCAGGGCCCTGGCATCAGGGCCTTCCATTTCCCGGATTTTCCGGGTGGCTTCAAAGCCGTCCATAACAGGCATCTGAAGATCCATGAGAATCAGATCCGGTTTTTCATGTTCTGTCATTTCAATGGCTTTAAGGCCATTTTCTGCGTGTATGACCGATGCACCCGTTTTTTCAATAAAACGGGTTGCCACTTCCTGATTCAGGGCGTTGTCTTCCACCAGGAGAATTCTGTACCCGCTGAGGGAGGGAATATTTTGCCCCTTTTTTTGTGTGATGACAGGAAGTTTTTCGTTTCCGAGGGCCTCGGCCATGGCGTCAAAGAGGTCGGAGGCCGTTACGGGCTTGGAAAGAAAGGCTTTGAAAAGGGGCTTTTCAGGAGGAAGTTCTTCTCTATTGTATGCGCTGATTACAAAGACCGGTGATTCGGGGCCTTTCAGAATACCCTCTGTGTAGAGTTCATGCAGTTTTTTTATGGCTCCCAGCCCGTCCAGCTCTCCGGGCATTTTCCAGTCCATGAGGATGAAATCAAAGGGCTGTTCACTTTTATCCGCAGTTATAACCGCCTCAAGGGCTTCCATGCCGCTGCCTGCCTCATGGACGCTGGCATTCCAGCTTTCAAGGATTTTTCTCAGAACGGCTCTGGCGGGTTTCTGGTCATCCACCACCAGAAAACGCATTTTTTCCCTTAAATTTTCCGGTTTGTCTGCAATGCCTCTTTCAGAAGAAGCCTCTTCAAGGCTCAGGTAAAAAAAGAAGGTACTCCCTTTGCCCGGTGCCGAATGGAACGAAAGCTCTCCTCCCATGGCTTCCACCAGTTTTTTTGATATCACAAGGCCAAGCCCTGTGCCGCCAAACTGTCTTGTGGTGGATGTGTCTGCCTGGGAGAAGGGCTGAAAGAGTTTTTTCATCTGGTCTTTATCCATGCCTATGCCGCTGTCTTCCACGCTGAACAGAAATCCTTTTGTGCTTTGGGCAGTATGGATATGCTCCCTCTTCTCCTCTGCAGAGCAGAAATTCTGGCCGATGCTCAGGGCAACAAAGCCCTTTGGAGTAAATTTGATGGCATTGCTTAAAAGGTTATTAAGAACCTGCATCAGCCGTAAGGAGTCGCCCCTTACTATTCTTGGAATTTCCGGGCAGACGGAAAGAACAAGCTCAAGTCCCTTTTCTTCGGCAGCATCTTTAAAGAGGGTTTTTATTTCTTCGGTGATGTCCTTGAGGGTAAAGGGCTGGTAATCAAGCTCCAGTTTACCTGCATCTATTTTTGAATAATCGAGAATATCGTTAATGATTCCCAGAAGGAGGCGGGATGAACGGTTTATTTTTTCAAGCCAGTTATGCTGCTGGGTATTTAAAGGGGTATCCGCCATAAGACGGCTCAGGCCGATCACGGCATTGAGGGGAGTGCGGATTTCATGGCTCATGTTAGCCAAAAATTCCCCCTTGGCGGCATTGCCAGCTTCGGCCTCTTCCTTGGCAATCTTCAGGGCTTCTTCGGCCCGTTTACGGCCCGTTATGTCTATATTGGTGCCTGTCCAGCGTATGGGCCTGCCAGATGAGTCCTTTTCAATTTCTCCCCGTGTCAGAATCCATTGCCATTTGCCTTCTTTATTCAGGAGACGATGCTCAACCTCATAGCTTTCTGATTTTCCATCAAGGTAATCTTTGATGGCTTTTTCAATATTTGAAGCATCATCCGGGTGCCACAATTGTCTCCACCCGGAAAAGGCGTTAGATATTTCATGGTCATCATAGCCCAGCATCTTTTTCCACTGGGGGGAAAAGTACACCGTGTTCTTTATCATATCCCAGTCCCAGAGACCTGCTCCGGTTCCGGAAATTGCCCGGTTAAAGCGTTCTTCACTTGTTTTAAGTTCTTCTTCTGCCTGTCTCTGTCTGGCTACATCAAGCTGAACACCAAAGTGGCCGGTTATTCTACCCTCATCATCGTATAAACAGATATAATCTCCATCTACAATCATTGGAGTACCGTCAAGTTTTTGCTCCTTTGTTTCCACATGCCAGCGGCCTTTTTCAAAAAGACCTTTCCAGATTTCCCTGCCATGCTCAATATCATGGGCAAAAAGATCCTGTGGCGTCAGTCCGATAAAATCCTCTTCTTTTGCCCCATACTGATCAAGCATTGCCTGATTCACCTTGGTCATTTTTTGGCTGCTCATAGTATAATCAAGCAGTTTTTCCTTTTCCTGTTCATCTGCACCCTTCCAGTCAAGGGGTTCATCCAGCATCATAAAGAAAAAACCGGAGAAGGACTGGGAAAAAAACATATCCAGATTTTTCTGGCTTTTTGACAGCTCGGCTTCTGCTTCTTTTTTTTCACTAATGTCCCACCAGGTTCCTATGATTTCAATACTTTCATCTGTTTTTTTAAGTATTTTCTGAGTATCATGCAGCCAGCGATATGCTCCTTGACTGTTTTTAAACCGGTATTGAACTGTCAGCTCATTACCCTCCAGTTTTTCCTTAAGGTATGCCATGTCTTCAGGATGAACGCATTCTGCCCAGAAATCTATGTTATCCATAAAGACTTCAGGCTCAAAACCAAGAATATTTCTCAAATTTTCATTGATATAGGTGATTTGGATATTTCCATCCGGGATAATTGTATATGTGTAAATCACAGCAGGAGTGTTGGATACAAGTGTATTAAGATATCTTTCCCTTTCAAAAAGTTCTTTTTCCGCCTTTTTTTTATCTGTTATGTCCACAAAAAATACGGCAAAATGATCCTTTTCTGGAGAAAAGGCAAAGGTATCGAAATGGCGGCCGATGCCCTTTGAATAGTTTTCATAGGATATGGGTTGGCCTGTAAGACAGACCTGACCGAAGGTTTCTATCCAGTAGGCTTCCGTTTCCGGCATGACTTCTTTAACGGTGCGGCCTGTGATCATTTCCCTGCTTGCCCCTGTCAGTTTTTCAAACATGGGGTTGATTTCAATGAAACGATAATCCACAGGTCTGCCGTCCTTGTCGTAGATCATTTCATGGAGGGCAAAGGCCGCATTCATGTTTTCAAACAGGAGGCGGTATTTCAGCTCGCTTCTTCTCAGGGCACTTTCTGCGGTCTTCAGTTCACTGATGTCAAAGGAAATGCCAAGGGTAGAGGCAATGATGCCATTGATGTCATACACAGGCTGGACACTGAAGAGTGCAGGAAAGAGGCTGCCGTCTTTTCTTACAAGTTCGGTTTCGATGGTAAAGCCTTCTCCCTGCACTAATCTGGCCACATATTTTTTTAAAACTAAAGATTCTGCCTCTGTGTGCAGAATACCAACATGGCGGCCTACCATTTCTTCTCTGGTATAACCGAATATTTCTTCTGCACCGGAGCTGAATTCCTCAACAATGGAGTCAAGTCCGGTCTTGATCAGGCTGACGGTTCTGGCGGATTTAAAAATGGACTCAAGCGCCCAGGTTCTTTCTTTAAGTCTTTCACTGGTTTTTTTTCTTTGCAGAATACTGAAAAAAAGCCCGGTACTCAAAACAAGAAGCAGAAAAATGACACCAAAAAGCCACAGCTTAAAAACCCTTGTGCTGGCAGCCATTTTTGCTTCCATTTTTTTGCGGTCGCTGATGTCCCGCAGTGCCGTTACCCGTATCTGCCTGCCTCCCACCTCTATCATGCGGCCCTGAATTTCAGCGTAGAACTCTGTGCCATCCTTTCTCAGAGCCCGTACCTCATAGGCCCCCCCATAGCCGGACATCATTTTTTCCATAACCATGGGGCGGTCTATGGGGGTTATCCAGTCTGTTCCCGGCCTTCCCCTTGCTTCATCCAGGGTGTAGCCAAACATGGTTTCAGCACTTTGATTCTGCTCAATGCATATGCCTTTTTCCGAAAGAAAGATGGCTTCAAAGGAGGCCATGGAAAGGGCCTTCAGTCTTTGATCATTACTAAGTGTTTTTTCTTCTGCCTGCACAGGTGTGGATATGGTAAAAAGCAGCAGGATAAGCCCCCCTGCCATGGCAAGCCATGGGGAAAGGGTGGGTTTTGGGGAGATCTTTTTGGGTTTCAGCCTGTTTTTTTTCGGTTTCATCGCCATACCTGAAATTCCTTTATGGTTTTTGGAGGCTTTCCCTAACTCCTGCTTCCTATGTCCCAAGCAGTTTCTCAAGATCTTCAGCCGCTGCCGTCAGATCAAAAATGTCCACAAAATCCCTGATTTTATCAGCTTTGTTAGCCCCATATTTTTTGCTTATAAAATCAAGGGCAGTATCAAGAAGAGCATCTTCCACAAAGGCATTTTTACGGAGCATGTCAAGAAGGTCTTTTGCCGCTTTAAACCCTTCGTTTTCATCAACAGGGTTTTGTATGGTCTGCTCCGGTACTTTTTCTGCGGATAAGAAAATGCTGATCTCAGAATATGCCGATTCAAGGGCTCTTTCAAGGGAGAGAACAATAGTTTCAGATGGCATCTTTTCATCTTTGCAGATGGCATCTATGGATGCTGCAATCTCTGACACCTGAACAGCCCCTACCGTTGCGGCCGTTCCCTTGAGGGTGTGGGCAATATGCTGTATCTCGTTTGCATTGAGATAATTTATATTCTTTACTTTGGGGATAAAATCATCTCCAAGCTGCCTTGCAAAGGATTTCAGAATTTTCACATAAAAGGTTCTGTCTCCAAGGGATGCGGCCATGGCGCTTTTCAGGTTAAAGCCTTTGATTTCAGGGAAATGCTCCATGGATTCGTTGTTAATAATTTTTCTGACCCAGCAACAGGGTTCAAGGAACTTGGATATGGTGCGATAAAGTTCAGATTCATCTATGGGTTTTTCCAAATGACCGCTGGTGCCTGCTTCTCTTGCCTTTATGCGGTCATTTTCCATTACCGCCGCAGAAAGGGCGATGATGGGCAGGGCTTTGGCATCAGGGCCTTCCATTTCCCGGATTCTCCTTGTCGCTTCAAAGCCGTCCATAACAGGCATCTGAAGATCCATGAGAATCAGATCCGGCTTTTCACGTTCTGTGATTTCAATGGCTTTAAGTCCATTTTCCGCAAGAATGACCCTTGCACCCGTTTTTTCAATAAAACGGGTTGCCACTTCCTGATTCAGGGGATTGTCTTCCACAAGAAGAATGCGGTAGCCGCTTAATGAAGGAACTTCGGAGCTTTCATGTTTTCTGAATGGTTGCTTGGCAGTTACGGGCAGATTCAGATTAAAGGAAAAGGAGCTGCCTCTGCCGGGGAAGGATGCCAGTGCAAGTTCTCCTCCCATGGCCTCCACCAGCCTTTTGGTGATGACAAGTCCAAGGCCTGTGCCGCCATATTTACGGGTGGTGGATGTGTCTGCCTGGGAAAATGGCTGAAAGAGCTTTGCCACCTGATCCTGATCCATGCCAATACCGCTGTCTTCTACGCAGAAGACAAGATATGCCAGTGGTGTTTCTGGTTTTTCAGATCCAGAGCTGTTTTCTATTTCCGGCACGGATTCATATTCTGATTTTAGGATGAGGGAAATAAAGCCTTTTTCCGTAAATTTGATGGCATTGCTGACAAGGTTGCTCAATACCTGCATCAGTCTTAGGGAATCACCCATCAGGGTTTTGGGCATGTTCTCTGGTATGGTCAGGGTAAAAGTAAGGTTTTTTTCCGCTGCTGATTCCATGAAAAGATCCTGAACCTCTTCCAGCAACTCATCAAGGGCAAAGGGATGGGGATCCAGCTCAAGCTTTCCGGCTTCAATTTTGGAATAATCGAGAATATCATTGATAATCCCCAGAAGAAGGCGGGAAGACCGGTTGATTTTTGCAATCCAGTCTTTTTGCTGGTCATTGAGGGGTGTGTCAGAAAGCAGGCGGCTCAGGCCCATCACCGCATTCATGGGGGTTCGGATTTCATGGCTCATGTTGGCAAGGAATTCACTCTTGGCAATGCTTGCCATCTGCGCTTCCATGGCCATGGCCTGCGCCCTTGCAATAGCCTCTTCAAGGGCTGAATTGACCTGCTCCAGTTCTTTTTTGGATTCAATCAGCTCAAATTCCCTTTGCTTCAGTGCCGTGATGTCCGTATGGGAGCCAGCCATTCTGAAGGCAATACCATTTTCATCCCTTATGGCTTCTCCTCTGGCCAGAATCCAGACATCCCCATCACTTTTATGTTTCATGCGGAATTCAATGGTGTAATTTTCAATCTTTCCGTTCAGGTATTCATTGGCGTAGGCCATGACCCTGTCTTTGTCTTCCCTGTGAATCAGGGAGGCAAAGGCCTCAAAGCTGTTTTCAATTTCCTTGTCTTTGTAGCCAAGCTGCTCCTTCCACCTTGGAGAAAGATAGAGGCTGTTTTTTTGAAGATCCCAGTCCCAGATGCCATCATTGGAACCCTTGACCGCAAGCTGGAACTGTTCCCGGCTCTGCTCCAGTTCTTTTCTGGAAATGGTGCTGTGTTCCAGGGCCTCAAGGGTATTGTTAAAGGCTATGACCATCTGCTGTAACTCCTTTGGACCGGAAGCCCCAAGTCTGTGGGTCAGATCCTTATGCTCCACAATTCCTCGGATGCCATCGCTTAAAATTTTTACCTCCCTGACAGCCATACGGGTACTGTTAAAAATGGCAAGAATCAGCAGGATGATTCCGGAAACAGCAATGCCAACCATATAAAAACCGATGGACTGAAGGGCTGCCGTGGCCATTTTTTTATCCTGCCCCACGGCAAGGTATATATCCTGAATATCCAGAATTTTTCTTGTACGGACAAGATGATAGGGGTCCATTGCGGGTGTTTTTTCTCCGAATGCATTTTTGAAACCTGCATTGGCCATGAGGGCCTGTTCTTCATTTCTGCTGAAAAGGGCAAGGGGGGTCGGGGTGTTGTCCAGCTCAAGAAGGGCTGCGAAGTCTTCAGGGTGAAATAATGACAGTTCCTTCATGGAAGCCATGGATCAGAACAGGGCTTGCAATCATGAGGATATTTTTGTCGAAATAAATGGGAAGCCCAGATTTTTTAAGGTGTTCTGCGGCTTTGATGCAGGAAGCACAGAAGTTTTTCTGCTCATTGGAAACAATCACCTGCCCTGCAAAATCCAGCAGGGCAATGTGGGATGAAACGGAACCTGTGAAATTCAAAGACTGGAAAAAAAGGGGCAGATAGCGTTCCCTTTCCAGGGTATCAATGAGTCCGTTGATGATCAGATCGTTTCCCGCAAGGGAAGAGGCAATTTTTTTAATATCCTTTATTTTTTCCTCTATCCTCTGCTGTTCCCGGTCTGCCTCATATTCCAGCCTTTCCTGGGCGTTGGCAAGGATGAAAGATCGGGTGACGGCGATAATGATGCAGCCCATTAAAAAAAGAACGATAAGGGAAGGTGGAATCATGCGGTACAGAATATACGACAGAAAATCAGGGTTTTCTTTGGCTGGTGCTTGAAAGCCTGATGTGTTGTCGTCTCCCTTTCCATCCGGGAGGTGGCTGAGGCTCTCGAAGCTCTGGCTGGGTTCGGGGGGCAGTTTCCGGATATCTTCATGTCCTCCATGGAGCTGACCGGAAGTATGATTCATTGGCATCTCTCACTTTGCATTTTTGCCGGTGTGATCTGGCATGGCACAATGTTGCCTTTTTTATTGAAGCAGGCGGTTATGAAACTGTCCGGGTTCAGCGCATCGTGGCGCAGGGGGGTAAAGGGAGGGCTGTAAGTGCCCATGATACCTTCATGGGACAAAATAGTTTCAAGGCTGTCGCGAACGGCTTTTCTTTCTGAAGTGCCTGCGGCTTCTGCTGCCTTTGCAAGGAGATGTACCAGATCATAGGCATGGGCAAGACCGGGGGATGCAGGAATATCTTCGGGCATTGTGGTTGTTGGATATTCCTTCTTATAAAGGGCAAAAAGGTGGTCTGCCCTTTTAGGCACCGGAGCTGCGCTGAAAGAGAAGGTCTGTAAAACATATAAAGAGATGTCATGGAGAAGTTCTCCTGCCTGATTTGCAAAGTCACCCCCTGTAATTCCCCAGTGGGAAACGATGGGCAGCCTTTTTTCACAGGGCAGGGCAGCCATGGATTTTACAAGGGCAAGCCCTTCCGGCGCATTGGCAACAAGCATGATGACATCGGCTCCGGCATCCTTTAAGGAGAGGATCTGTGCTGTCATGTCCTGGGCTCCCCAGTGAAACCACCGGACTCCGGCCATCTGCATTGTTTTTTCTTCCATGGCTGTACGCATGGCCTGTTCATTGGACCGGCCCCATCCAGTTTGCTCCAGCAGAAGCCCCGGTTTTTTGTATCCTGCCTCCTGCACTTTGCCGATGAGAAAGTCCCCGGCATCCGCATCCCGGACCGAAACCCGGAATACAAAATTAGGATCATAGTCGTTGTCAACAATGCTTGTTCCTGCGGCCCAAGGTATGAGAAAAATAATGCCATGTTCATGGATAAAAGGAAGTTCGGCCAGAGCTACCGGTGTATGCAGTCCGCCCATCACAGCGAGAAGATTCGGCATGGCAGCAAATTCCTTCATATTGGCAAGGCCCCTTGCGGGATTTCCCCGGTGGTCCCTTACTTCCAAATGGAGCTGTTTTCCCAGAAGTCCGCCTCTGGCATTGATTTCATTGACTGCCAGCAGTGTGCCCCTGTAAATGGACTGGCCTGCCTTTGCAGATCCACCGCTCATGTCCGCATCAATGCCAATAATCAGAGGGGAAGCGTTTCCGGAAACCGTAAAAACAAAAAAGAGAAAAAGGCCTGCAAGGGCTGCACTCCACTTTTTCATTCTGTTTCCTTTCTGAAAAATGTGATTGCAAAACACCGTAAGGGAGAGGCGGGCTTGGAGGGCTGTTTTTCTTCCCTCTCCCTCCGGGCGGTGGCTGAGGTTCTCTGAACCAGAAGGCTCGGGGCTTCGCCCGGCACACAGGCCAAAAAATGGACTTGTCCAATGGTAACTATTCAGCACAGTTTATTCCGAATTGCCAATGCTGTAATTACAACAGTTTTATATTGTTGCAAGGCTCCGTGGCTATTTGCAAGTGACATTGCAATCGTTTCGGATCAGAGCTTTGCAGGCCTGTGCGAAAGAAGCGGCAAACTGTCTGAGCCGCCACAAGGCAGCGTACCAAGGCCTGCTATGGTAATCAAAAAGCTTATCCTGCCTGTGGCGGGGAGTTTTTGCCGCTTCCGTACAGGGCAAGAAGCTCCCGAATAAGATTGCGTCACGGGCAAATAGCCTGGGGCCTGTGCATCTGTCTTGCAGGTATGGTC
>NZ_VLLC01000051.1 GCF_007830435.1 Desulfobotulus alkaliphilus
TCGTAAAAGAGCCCGAAATAGGCGTCGTCTGTTACCACGAGAATTTTTTTGCCGGATTCTGCAATTTCTCTGATCCCTTTTATCAGGGTGGCGGCCTCGCTTTTTGAAATGGCGTAGCCGGTGGGGTTTTGTGGGAAATTTAAAAGCACAATGGCTTTCCCGGTTTTTTCGGCTTCATCCCGTACCTGCTCCATCAGCCCTTCCGTATTAAATCCGCCTTCGGGCGTGAAGATGGGGTAGTGGCGCAACCGGATGCCGAGGCGGACATTCATGATGAGGTTGTAGTTGCCCCACATCATGTCCGGCAAGATCACCGTGTCTCCGGCATCGCACCAGGTTTCCGCAAAAACACTGATGGCATGGGTAATGCCGCAGGTGACTACGGGCAGAGAAACGCTTTTTCCCTTCAGGGAAGGATTTTTCTCGAACAGGGAGGCCTGCCAGGCTTTCCGAAGCTCTGGAATTCCAAAGGAAGGGGCATAGGTCAGGGATTCTTCCGGACGATAATTCAGGCCATCCATGACCGATGGAAAGCACATGATACCGCCATCTTCCCGTGCGATGCCGATGGTGGCATTGATGGCATGGGCTTTTTCCTTTGCTTCGGCGCTCTGGCTGAGAATGCCTTTGGGAAAGAAGAGATTTTTTCCCACGCTGGACAAAAGTTCAAGGGTTTTTGGATTTCCATTGGAAAGAGCTGCGTTCAGTTGCTCGGCTAAGGGATTCATGTCTATCCTTGGCAAAAGGTCGGTTTTTATTGGCGTATGGCTGACTCTGGTGACAGGCCATCGGGTGACCGCACGCATATGCCCTGACAGGCAGGATTTAAATCAGGAAAGCCCATGTCCTTAAAAAATAAGGATGGGCTTTTCCGGTTGCGGGATGTCAGTACCTTGTGGGACAGGCAATGGTTTCCTGCGTGTCTGTGTGACGCTTCTTAGAATAAAAGCCACAGTTTCTGTCCTCAAATATCTGGATTAAAACAGTGCTGTTACGAAAAAAACAGCGGCGTTTCCGGGGCAGGCACAGATACGCTCACAGGACAAAAAAAGGGCTTTATTTCTTGCATTACTTGCGTTTGGATGCCTTAAGCGGGTTGATTTTCTTTTTGTCTGCCGCTGCTTCCGTTTTCAGATGGGTTGCCATATTGCAGTTACCCAGTTTCCATTTGATGGAAGGGTCGGGGAATACCGTACAATAAATGCCGCTTTCCTGTTCCGTAATGCGGGCACAGCCCATGCAGGTTTCAACGGCTGAAAGACAGGTGCCTCCGGTATAGGAACAACCGCTGGTTTTCATGAAAACACAGTCCTGGCCTTTACGTGTCGTGGTGCAGATCATAGGGTGAACTCCTGGTTCCTTAAATAATGATAAACTTCTGATATAAATGATACGGACTCGGATTCTGAACAATGGTTGAACGGAAAACATATTCCGATGCTTAAGATATCCGCATCCTTGCGGAACTGAATGCCATCTTTCTTTGTATCAGGAAAAATATGGCCCCGTTCAGTCACCGGATCAAAAACCCTGCAACAATAAAAAAAGGAAGAGAGCTTGTCAATTTGAAAACGCAACTTGTTTTTTTCAGTTTTTTTTAAGCCTTGAGCTGAAGATGAAATTGATTCATGTTTTGCTTGGGTTTATAGTGGCTCCCCGGTTATGGAATGAGTCGGCAAAATATCTTTGTTCGTGTATTCCCATGCGGGCTTTCAGGGAGACTGCAAGACCTGCGGGTAAGTGTCCGACATGCTTTGAATCTTCGGGAAGTGCCGGTTCTCTCTGTTCTTTCCGGTGGTGATCGTAACTGTTCAGCACAGTTTTTCAGGTACCATACCTGCAAGGCAGATGCACAGGCCCCAGGCTATTTGCCCGTGACGCAATCTTATTCGGGAGCTTCTTGCCCTGTGCGGAAGCGGCAAAAACTCCCCGCCACAGGCAGGATGAGCTTTTTGATTACCATGGCAGGCCTTGGTACGCTGCCTTTGTGGCGGCTCAGACAGTTTGCCGCTTCTTTCGCACAGGCCTGCAAAGCTCTGATCCGAAACGATTGCAATGTCACTTGCAAATAGCCACGGAGCCTTGCAGCCGTAAGACGCTGCTGCAACTACAGGCAAAATCCTTACCATGCAATTTCTTTGACTGGAGGTTTGCATGGCTGCAGGTTCTGGCTGAAAGTTTGTGGTAATCAGATTGATTTTTGTGGCTGTTTTTTTGATAAAGAAGCCATGGCAACCCTAAATGTTACTGGGAAACCTCCATTATGATAAAAGAAATCAGAGAAGTTCTTGAAATTGAAGCGCAGGGTATCCTTGATTTTGCTGCAAGGGTGGATGCCTCCTTTGAAAAAATGGTGGAAGCGGTATTTGCCTGTAAGGGCAGGCTTGTGGTTGCAGGTATTGGAAAGTCGGGACTTGTGGGCCGTAAGATTGTGGCGACCCTGATTTCCACGGGGACCCATGCAATTTTTCTGCATCCCGTGGAAGCCATGCACGGGGATCTGGGACTTGTGGGCAGCGGGGATGTTTTTCTGGCCCTTTCCAATTCGGGGGAAACCGAAGAGCTGAATGTCCTTTTGCCCAGCATTCGTCACATGGGTTGCCCCATTCTGGCCATGACGGGGAATGCCAGCTCCACGCTGGCCCGGCAGGCGGATGTGGTGGTGAATGTGGGGGTGGCCAGGGAAGCCTGTCCCCTGGGACTGGCACCGACCACATCCACGACGGTTCTTCTGGCCGCAGGGGATGCACTGGCCGTGGCCCTGATTAACAAACGCCAGTTCAAATCCGCTGATTTTAAAAAATTTCATCCGGGCGGTGCCCTTGGGCAGCGTCTGGCCAGCCGTGTGGGTGATCTGATGCTCACGGAATCCCTGCCCCGGGTGGTGACGGGAACACCCCTTGCGGAGGTGCTGGAGCTGATGGATCATGTTTCCCTTGGTGCCGTGATGATAACCGATGAAAAGGGATATCTTCAGGGAATACTGACCGACGGTGATGTGCGGCACCTTGTGGCTTCGGGTAAATGTGGCAAGGGCAGGCTTGAGGATATGATGACCGTCAGTCCCCGCTGCGTGGCACCGGAAAGTCCTGTTTATGACGCCCTGAACACCATGGAAGAACATCAGATAACCGTTCTGCCCGTTGTGGACGCCTCAGGAATGCTTGTGGGTATGCTGCATCTGCATGATATCCTTGGTAAAGGAGCCTTTAAGTTCCATGCAAGGCTCTGAAGGCAGAAGATTATTTTTGTAATTATTCGGCACAGTTTATTCCGAACTGCCAATGCTGTAATTGCAGCAGCTTCGTATGCTGCAAGGCTCCCTGGCTATTTGCAGGTGACATTGCAATCGTTTCGTATCAGAGCTTTGCAGGCCTGTGCATCTGTCCTGCAGCTATGGTACCTGGAAAACTGTGCTGAACAGTTACGTTTTTTTGAAAGGATACCCTTTGTGGATACAGAGATTTTGAATCTCGGAGTCTGCTCCCTTGCCTCCCCCCTGCGTTTTACCCATGGGGGGCGTTTTGTTTCCGATGATGCACGCATTCTGAAGAGCCTTGATCTTTCTGAAATTCTTTGTGCCGCAGGGCAGGGGAAAGAACCTGTGAGTTTTGAGGCCGCAGGTCCGAGGGAGCGCATTTATTTTGATCCTGCCCGTGTCCGGGCAGCCATTGTCACCTGTGGGGGGCTTTGTCCGGGGTTGAATGATATTATCCGCTCCCTTGTCATTGAATTGTATCATCGCTACGGCGTGGGGAATATCACTGGTATCCGCCATGGCCTTCAGGGTTTTATGCCGGAAGCGGGCCATGCACCTCTGGAGCTTACCCCGGCTCTGGTGGAGCGTATTCTGGACATGGGAGGGACCATTCTTGGGTCTTCCAGGGGGCCGCAGGATTTTGACCGTATCTGTGATGAGCTTGAGCGTGCAGGTGTTCAGCTCCTCTTTATGGTGGGGGGAGACGGAACCCTCACGGCGGCCCATCTGCTGGCAGAAACGGTGCGGAAAAGGGGCATGGATCTTGCCGTGGTGGGCATTCCAAAAACCATAGACAATGATATCGCAATAACGGAAAGAAGCTTTGGTTTTGATACGGCCGTGGAAGAGGCCACACGGGCTGTGCGCAGTGCCCATACGGAGGCCGTGGCTTATCCCATGGGTGTCGGTCTTATCCGGCTGATGGGGCGTCACTCCGGTTTCATAGCCGCCACCGCGGCCCTTGCCCAGCAGGATGCCAATTTTGTACTGATACCGGAAGTGCCCTTTGATATGGATGGGGAAGGGGGGCTTCTGTGGTCTCTGGACCGGCGTCTTGCCGAAAGGGGCCATGCCGTTATTGTGGTGGCCGAAGGGGCAGGGCAGCATTTTTTTGGAGAAAGGGAAGGGCTGAAAGATGCTTCAGGCAACATGGTGCTGAAGGATATCGGCCTCTTTCTCAAGGATGCCATCGAGGGTTATTTCAGGGCAAAGGATCAGGTCATTGCCATGAAGTACATTGATCCCGGCTACATGATCCGCAGCCTGCCCGCCAATGCCGGAGATTCCGTTTTCTGCAGTTTCCTGGCCCGTCACGCCGTACATGCGGCCATGGCCGGTAAAACGGATATGCTGGTGGGCTGTATCAATGGTGCCTTTGTGCATCTTCCCCTTGCCCTTTGTGCGGGGAGGCGGCGGCACGTGGATCCCGGCGGTCCCCTCTGGCAGGCGGTTCTTGAAACAACGGGGCAGGGTTCCCTCAGGGGGGTGTGATCTGGCTGTTATAAAATCGTCGTAAGTATTCAGCACAGTTTATTCCGAACTGCCAATGCTGTAGTTGCAGCAGCGTCTTACTGCTGCAAGGCTCCGTGGCTATTTGCAAGTGACATTGCAATCGTTTCGGATTCCGGCACTCAAGCCATAAATCCAAAGCCAATAATTTAGAACAATACAACTTTGTTGAGCTTGAGTGCCGGATTGCGTCACGGGAAAACAGCCTGGGGCCTGTGCATCTGCCTTGCAGGTATGGTACCTGAAAAACTGCGCTGAACAGTTACATTCAAGGAGAAAAAATGCAGAAAATCAGACCCGGAGTCCTTGTCATATGCGGTCCCACAGCCAGCGGTAAAACCGAGATGGCCATGGGACTCAGCCGCCTTTTCAAAGCCCGCATCCTCAGTGCCGACTCCATGCAGGTCTACCGTTATATGAACATCGGCACAGCCAAACCGGATCCGGAGGAACTCAGACAGTTTCCCCACGCAGCCATTGATATTATCAATCCGGATGAGGCCTTTGATGCAGCGGCCTTTGCAAGGCTTGGAAGAAAAGAAATTGAACAGAATGCCGGGAACGGTTTTCTCACCATTGTTGCCGGTGGTACAGGTCTTTATATAAAGGCCCTGCTTCAGGGCCTTTTCCGGGGGCACCCCGCCGACACCGAAAGTCTTGCCAGACTGGAAAGGGAAGCAGAAAAAACAGGGTCAGCCTGCCTCCATGACCGCCTGTCCCGGAAAGACCCTGAAGCTGCGGCAAAGATCCACCCCAATGACACCTTCCGCATCATACGGGCCCTTGAGTTTTTTGAAGCCACGGGAAAAACCATTTCAAACCACCAGCAGAAGCACGGCTTTTCGGACAGACCCGACTATGCGGTGGTAAAAATCGGCATTCTCACGGACAGAAAAATACTCTATGAACGTATCAACAAGCGTGTGGACCGCATGCTGGAGCAGGGCCTTGAGCAGGAAGTAAAAAAACTTTTTTCCATGGGCTATGGTCCGGAGCTGAAAAGCATGCAGGCCATCGGTTACCGCCATATGGCAGACATTCTTCAGGGAAGGGTCAGCCGGGAAGAAGGCATCAGACTCCTGAAAAGGGACACCCGCCGCTATGCAAAACGCCAGTACACCTGGTTCAATGCGGACCCTGAAATCCTCTGGACAGCCCCGGATACCTGGGAAGATATGCTTCCTGAAATAAAAGAAAGACTGCGCTCTCAGGGAGCCTCGTTTTCCTCATCAGCACCGGCCTGATGCACACGGGCATTGAAAGCCTCAACCCCCCTGTTGTATTCCCTGCGCCTCTGCTCATAGGCCTTCCGGTCCTCCTCAAAGGCCGCAACCTCCGCATTATGGGCAGCCACGGCCTCCCTGTCGGCTTTCGTAAGGGCCTCCACCCTTTCCTCAAGGACCTTTTGCCTTTCCCCAAGAGATCTGAACGCTTCCGCAAGGGCTTTGCGTTCCGACTCAAGAAATGCCGCTTTCTCTTCCATTGAAACCGGCTCTGCAATGGCTTCGGCGGCGTCCAGATCATGACCTGCTGGTTCCGCTTCCCCTGTGCCACGGCTTTCAAAACGCAAAACCGCCTCGCGGTCCTTTTCAGGTAAACGGGAAAGGTCATCGGTGAAAACAATTCTGCCCGCTTCATCCCTGTACTGATAAAATTCCGCACCGGCATGGTTTACGAGAAAAAAAAGGCCCATACCCAAAAGGACCATGATTTTTGTCTGCATACTGCCCCCTTTTCTTCTGCTTGAAAAATTGAAAAAACCAATTCCCTTTTGCCTCACGCCATGATCTTAGTGTATATAGACTTTCAGTTTTTATGACAAGAACAGGAAAAAAAGCCTGCTGTCCGACCAGCTCCCACCATCAACCCATGGAATGACTGCTGATTTTATGAAAAAACATTTCACAGCCAAGGCCACCCTGCAAGGGCTCTCCCTTTTATGTCTTCTATGCCTTTTTATTTTTACCGGATGCGCCAGACCGCCTTCCCTGACGGATATTTCAAGGCAGACACCCGAAGAAAAAAGCTTTGAATCTGCTGAAAAACTCTATGCAAGCGGGAAAAGGGAAGAGGCCAGAGAAGCCTACCTGCATTTTCTGACCAGCCATCCGGATCACCGCCATGCGCCGGAGGCCCTTTATAAACTCGGCTCCCTTTATGCGGCGGAAGGCAATGGCAGCAATGCCAGATATTATTTTAGCAGACTGATTCAGGGCTATCCCGAAAGCAACTTTTTCCCCGAAGCCCTGCTGGCCCGCTGCACTTCCTGGTACACAGAAAATCAGAGCGAAAAAGCCTTTGAATGCATCCAGCATGCAAGGCAGAGGACAGACCAGCCGGAAATACACATTCGTCTGGCAATGCTGAACGCAGACATCCTTACCAACACAAACCGCAGCCAGGAAGCCCTGGAAAGTCTTGTGCTCATTTTTCCCACAGCGCCGGAAGCCCTGAAACCCATACTGTTGGATAAAATTTTCAATCAGACCCGGACAATGGAACCCGAAACCATTCTTTCCACCATCCCCCTTGCGGCAGAACCTGAACCCTTTGCAAGTCTCATGCTGGCCAGAGCCATCCGTCTGGCGGAGTCAGGCCGCTACCGCAGCGCAGAAGAAATCCTTGAAGATTTTCTCAGCCGACACCCCCGTCATGCAAGAAAAAACATGGCCGAAGACCTCAGAAGCGCCCTCATGGATAAAGAAGAAATTGATCCTTTGGCCATTGCCTGCCTCCTCCCCCTCACCGGCCGTTTCGAACCTTTTGGGAATCAGGCCCTCAGGGGCGTGGAAATGGCCATGATGCTCTACACCCAACAGGAAAATGCTCTGCCCGTCCGCATTCTGATAGAAGATACCCGTTCCGACGATGATGCCGCTTCAGAAGCCATACGAACCCTGAATGATAAAAAAATCATGGCTGCCATGGGCCCCCTGGCCGCCTCCCCGGAATCCTTTCAGACGGCAGCCGACCTTGGTCTCCCCCTGATCACCCTGACCCAGCAGGAAGGGGTGACGGACATCGGTCCCGGAATTTTCCGGCACTTCATGACACCGGCCATGCAGGTCCGTGCCCTGGTTTCCCATGCCATGAACCGCCGCAACCTTTTCCGTTTTGCCATTCTCCACCCCGATGACAGCTACGGGCAGAGTTTCCGGGATCTTTTCTGGGATGAGGTGGAAAACATGGGTGGACGCATCACGGGCGTTGAAAGCTACCCTGAGCGGAGTACGGATTTTTCCGAACCCATCCGCCGCCTGACGGGCCTTCACCTTCCCCTTCCCGAAGATCTCCGCCCTCCGGCTACCGAAGGGGAAGAGAAAAAAGAACCGGAACCGGTCATCCAGTTTGACGCCCTCTTCATTCCGGACAGTGCCCAGCGCTCAGGCCTGATCCTTCCCCAGCTGGCCTATCACGATGTGGAAGGCGTACAGGTGATGGGAACCAATCTCTGGCACAGCCCCCGCTTCATTCAGATGGCAGGAAGCCATGCCCGGGGCGTTCTGCTGCCAACGGGATTCCATGCGGGAAGCACCCGCCCACAGGTACTTGAATTTGTTGAGCTTTTTAAGGAGACCTACGGAGAGCCTCCCGGCTACATTGAAGCCGTGGTCTTTGACACCCTGATGTTTCTCTTCCAAACCCTGGAAAAGACCCCCTACAGCCGGTCCGAATTTATTGAGTCTGTCATGGCGTCCGAGGCCTACGACGGCGTCACGGGCCGCATCCGTTTCTCAGAAAAACGGGAATCCATGACACCGCCCTTCATCCTTGAAATACGGGGAGGCAATTTCCGTGAAGTCCTTCCCTGACAATTCTTCAACCGGTATACCATCCTACGGGCATTACAGAGTCCTCACCCTGGCCCTCAGGGGACTGGGCACACCTTTTCTCTGGGCAGGCATGCATGCGACAGGACAGGAAAGGCGCTACCGGCAGCTCAGGGGCAGGCTGCCTTTTCTTGAAAAAAAAAACAACACCAGTCCTCATATATGGATACACGGTGCCAGCCTGGGAGAAGCCGGGGTCACCGAGTCTCTGGTACAGTACCTGCGCAGCCTTTTCCCTGAAGATATCTGCTTCACCCTTTCCGCATGCACAAAAACAGGCATCGCCATGCTGGAAAAACGGCTTTCTGCCGTGGCAACCCCCGTTTTTGCCCCCCTGGATCTTCCGGGATGGCCCGAAGCCGCCCTTGAAGCAAGGCCTCCGGATATTATGGTCTTCGTGGAAACGGAAATATGGCCCAACTGGATACGGGCCTGTACAGACCGGAAAATCCCTGTACTCATGGTCAATGGCCGGATTTCTCCAAGATCCTTTCCCCGCTACCTGAAACTCCGTCCGCTTTTAAAGGAAATCTTCAATAAAATGGCCGGATTCAGCATGATCAGCGATAAAGATGCAGAACGCATTCTTAAGCTGGGAGCCCCCTCGGAAAAGGTATGGGTCTGCGGGAACGCCAAAAGGGATCCTTTTTTTCTGACAGGCACCCCTTTACCCATTGACAGGGCCGGACTGGGGCTGAAGGAAAACACGCCCCTCTGGATCTGCGGCAGCGTACGCAAGGGAGAAGAAATCCCCCTTACAGAGGCCTTTATAAAAACCAGAGAAAAATTTTCCGATCTCCGCATGATTCTGGCCCCCCGCCACCTGAAGCGCCTTGAAGGGATGGAAAAAAACATTGCCAGAAAAGGCCTTTCCCACCAGCGCCGCAGCCATGGTCTGCCCCTTTCTCACCCCGTCCTCTTCCTTGACACCATGGGTGAACTGCGCAGCCTCTATGCCCTGGCCGATGTGGTTTTCTGCGGCGGCAGCCTTGTCCCCGCAGGAGGGCAGAATCTTCTGGAAGCCGCAGCCTGGGCAAAACCCATCCTTTTCGGTCCTTCCATGGAAGATTTTTCAGAAGAAAAAAAACTGCTCACGGAAGCAGGAGCCGCCTTTGAAATCAGGGATGCCGATACCCTTAGCCAAAAACTCTGCTTTTTTCTGCGCTTTCCTGAAAAAGCCAGAGAAGCGGGGGAAGCGGGCCTGAACGCCCTCAGGAAAAATCAGGGGGCCCTGTCCTGCCACACCCATGCCATCATCAGGCTTTTGCAAAAATAGCTCCATTCTGACGATTTGTAACTTCTGAGCAACTTGAATTTAGTTCTTTTAATTCAAAGACTTAAAGAATGTCCAATTATCCGCCACTGATCGAAATTAGTTTGAATCCTGCACAAGTTACTCTATGACAAGACGCCCTGGCAGGGCGTGAGCTGCTTCTGAGTAACTTCAAAAGTTCCTTTATGACAAAACGCCGTAACACGGCGTGGGTTGCTGTTCAGCACAGTTTTCCCGGTACCATACCTGCAAGACAGAGGCACAGGCCCCAGGCTGTTTGCCCGTGACGCAATCCGGCACTCAAGCTGAAAAACTCAAGCCCTTTACGGGAGCAAGAATGCCTATGGATCTTGAGTGCCGGAATCCGAAACGATTGCAATGTCACTTGCAAATAGCCACGGAGCCTTGCAACAGTATGAATCTGCTGCAACTACAGCATTGGCAGTTCGGAATAAGCTGTGCTGAATAATTACCCTTGAATAAAAGGGCGGTGCGGCCGGGCCGATTTCAGGGCCGTATTAAAGCGGAAATTTCCGGAAAAAAACAGGGTAAATTTTCCTGTCAGGGCTTGAGATCCCCACAGGACAAATGTATTGACAACATTGGTGTTAGTCGATAAGGATTGGCGTGCTAATAGAATTCATAAATGCTTGTACGGATTCTGGCGCTTGTTTCCGGTGCTGAAACCGGAAGGCGTCAGGCAATATGGGTATTTGTAACGTTGCAGATTTCCTTGAAAACGCTGGATAATGGGGTGGCGGAAAAAGGGATCTGCAGAATCGCTACAGGAGAATAGACCATGTCGAAGGAAGTTATTGGATCCGCTGTCGTCGTGGGTGGGGGTATCACCGGGATGCAGTCGGCGCTGGACCTGGCCGATGCCGGGTACTATGTGTATCTGGTGGAAAAAGGGTCGTCCATTGGTGGCGTAATGTCCCAGCTGGACAAGACCTTTCCGACCAACGATTGCGCCATGTGAATTATCTCACCTAAACTGGTCGAGGTCGGCCGGCACCTGAACATTGAATTACTGACTTTAAGTGAAGTAACGTCCATCAGCGGTGAAGCAGGAAATTTCGAGGTCGAAGTTTTCAAGAAGCCCCGTTACGTGGATATGGACAAATGTATTGCCTGTGGTGCGTGTACGGAAAAATGTCCTAAAAAGATTGATGATCTGTACAATGCGTCCTTAAAAAAGCGTAAAGCCATTTATGTGGAATACGATCAGGCAGTACCCCTGAAGTATGTCATTGATCCGGCCAGCTGTATCAAGCTGACCAAGGACAAATGCGGCAATTGTGCAAAGATCTGTCCTGCCGATGCCATCAATTATGATGACAAGCCGGAAACCCTGAAGCTGAACGTGGGCTCCATTGTTCTGTCTCCGGGTTTCAAGCCCTTTGATCCAACCATCTTTGATACCTACCAGTATGCCAAATTCCCCAATGTTGTGACCTCCATGGAGTTTGAAAGGATTCTTTCCGCCTCCGGTCCCACCATGGGGCACCTTACCCGCATGAGCAAGGATCATGAGGAACCGAAGAAAATTGCCTGGTTCCAGTGCGTGGGTTCCCGTGACATGAACCGCTGCGACAACGGGTACTGCTCATCGGTATGCTGCATGTATGCCATCAAGGAAGCCGCCATTGCCAAGGAACACAATGGTGATGACCTTGACTGCGCCATCTTCTACATGGACATGCGTACCCACGGCAAAGATTTTGAGCGCTACTATGAGAACGCCAAGAAAAAGGGCGTTCGCTTCGTCCGCAGCCGGGTGCATACCATCAATCCCATTCCGGAAACCGATTCCCTTGAGGTTCGCTATGTGACCGATGACGGTCGTCTTGAGACGGAAGTCTTTGACATGATCGTTCTTTCCATCGGCCTTGAAACGGATCCTTCCACGGTGAAGCTGGCCAATGATCTGGGGATCAAGCTGACCAGGGGCAACTTTGCAGAATACGAGACCTTCAAGCCCGTAGCCACCTCCCGTGAGGGGATTTTTGTGGCGGGTGCCTTTGCGGGTCCCAAGGATATTCCCCAGGCCATGATTGACGCATCGGCTGCGGCTTCTGCTGCGGGCGAGCTGCTGACATCGGCCAGAAATACCCGTACCAAAACCGCAGAGGCTGTTCCGGAATCAAATGTTGCCGGTGACCGCCCAAAAGTGGGGGTTTTTGTCTGCTCCTGTGGTTCCAATATTGCTGGTACCGTGGATGTGAAGGCGCTGGCAGAGTATGCGGAAAGCCTGCCCTATGTGGAATATGTGACCAACAATCTCTTTGCCTGTTCCCAGGATACCCAGGATAAAATGGCGGAGATCATCAAGGAAAAGAACCTGAACCGGGTGGTTGTGGCGGCATGTACGCCCAAGACCCATGAGGGGCTGTTCCAGGAAACCCTGATCAATGCAGGCCTGAACAAATACCTCTTTGAGATGGTGAACATCCGTAACCATGATTCCTGGGTACACAAGGAAACACCGGATCTGGCAACGGACAAGGCTAAAGATCTGCTGCGCATGGGCGTTGCCAAGGCCTCTCTGTTTGAACCCCTCCGTGAAGGCGAACTGAACGTCAATCAGACCGCCATGGTGGTGGGGGGCGGTGTTGCGGGCATGACCGCAGCCAAGGCCCTTTCCAGTCAGGGATACCAGACCCACATCATTGAAAGATCAGACTGCCTCGGTGGTCAGGCCCTGAATCTCTTTAAAACCATCAAGGGCGAAGATGTGGCGGAGAAGGTGGCGGATCTTGAAAATGCCATCAAGGTGGATGACAGAATCACCGTTCACCTGAACACGGAAATTGCCACCGTTGACGGTTTTGTGGGCAACTTCAAAACCCAGCTCAAAGGCGGTTCCAAGCTTCTTCTGGAACATGGCATTGCTGTCATGGCCACAGGAGCTTCTCCCCTGCAGCCCACAGAGTATATGTATGGTGAAGATCCAAGGGTTCTCACCAGTCTTGAGATGGATATCAAGTTTAAAACCAAAGATCCCATTCTGGACTCTGCGGAAAGTGCTGTGTTCATCCAGTGTGTGGGTTCCCGTCAGCCGGATCGTCCCTACTGTTCCCGCGTTTGCTGCACCCACTCCATTGACAATGCTCTGGAGCTGAAAAAGCATAAGCCGGATATGGATGTCTTCATTCTGTACAGGGACATTCGCAGCTACGGAGAAAAGGAATACCTTTACCGTGAGGCAAGGGATGCGGGTGTGATCTTTATCCGCTACGAGCTGGATGCAAAGCCTGTGGTGGAAAAATCCGGTGACAGCCTTGTGGTGCGTGTTAAGGATCATGTGCTGGGTCGCCCCCTGGAGCTGAAGGCAGATATTCTGACACTGGCTTCAGCCGTTCTTCCCAATAGAAACGAGGCGCTGGCCCAGTTCTTCAAGGTACCCATGAATGATGATGGCTTCTTTGTGGAGCGCCATGCCAAGCTTGGACCCAGCGAATTTGCAACAGACGGTGTCTTCCTTGCGGGTACGGCCCACTATCCCAAGCCTCTGGATGAGACCGTAGCCCAGGGCAGGGCGGCTGCAGCAAGGGCCGTGACACTGCTGGCCAAGCAGAAGGTGTATACCTCCGGTCAGGTGGCCAGGGTGGATGCTGCCGTGTGTTCCTCCTGTGGTATCTGCGTGAGCGTATGTCCCTATTCTGCCCCCAGCTTCATGGATACGGGCTATTATGCGGGCAAGGCTGAAATCAATCCCGTTCTCTGCAAGGGCTGCGGCCTTTGTGTGGCGGCCTGCCGCAGTGGTGCCATCCACCATGGCGGTTTTGACAACAGCCAGATTTTTGCGCAGATCTTTACCATGAGTGCATAACCAAATTCCTTTCAGAGCGTTCTTTTACGGATGCTCTGGAAGGATTCTATCATAAGGAGAAACAGCCATGAGCTGGGAACCTAAAATTGTGAGTTTCCTTTGCAACTGGTGCAGCTACGGTGCGGCGGATCTGGCAGGCGTAAGCCGTTTTCAGTATCCCCCCAACATCCGGGTAATCCGCATCCCCTGCACGGGTCGTATGAGTCCGAAATTTTTCCTTTCCGCTTTGAGGGAAGGTGCCGATGCCGTATGGGTATCCGGCTGACATCCTGGTGACTGCCATTACCTGGAAGGTAATTACTATGCACGCCGCAGATTTCAGCTGTTCAACGACCTGATGGAACACATGGGTGTGGAACAGGGTCGTCTCCATTATTCATGGATCTCTTCCGCCGAATCCACCAAGTTTGTGGAAGTGGTCAAGGAAGTAACGGATGCTGTAAAAGCCGTTGGTCCCAATACTAATTTTGTGAAGCGTTACATGAAGGAAGCGGAATAATGAGCGGAAACATCGACAGGATTAAAGAGATTGCCCGCGGCCTTCTCGAATCAGAGAAGGTCGATGTCGTGATCGGCTTCAAAAAGGGAACGCTTCCCGTCATGAGTGAGCCGACCATCATCCGTAAGGCATCGGATACAAAGGATCTGATCTGGGACGCGACCTGCCGTCTCAATCTGTGCAACTACCTCACGGGCCGCAAGGACCGCATCGGTATCATTGCCAAGGGCTGTGATGCGCGTAACATTGTGGGCCACATTGTGGAAAACAAGATCAAGCGGGATCAGCTTGTGATCATCGGTGTTCCCTGCACGGGCATGGCGGACAAAAAAGCCCTTCCCGACCTTGCAGGCGGTGAGGTAACCGCCTACGCCGAAGCCGGAGATCAGATCACGGTGAAGGGCCCTGCGGGAGAAAAGACCGTCAGCAGGGCAGATGTTCTCCAGTCCAACTGCCGCACCTGCATTCAACGCAACCCTGTAATCTTTGATGAGATGGCAGGGGAGCCCGTGGAAGAACTTGCCCCTGATAATCGTTTTGCGGACGTGGAAGCCATCGCTTCCA
>NZ_VLLC01000052.1 GCF_007830435.1 Desulfobotulus alkaliphilus
CTTCTGTCTTCAAAGTCTTTTCTTGCAACGGCTGCCAGTACATCCAGCATCATACCCATGACAGCATCAAGGACACGGCCCTGAAAATCCTTATCCTCCTCCTGACTTACTATCAGACTGTGGGTAAAGGGAAGATCCAGAGACACAATGAGAATCCCCTTGCTTTGTATCTTCACCCGAAGCTTCTGCCAGTCATCGGCATTGAGGCGGGAAAGCCTGTCCACCTGTTCTATGAGAAGCACATCGTCTTTCTGCATGATACCCAAGGCCCTGAACAGCTCTGGCCTGTAGAGCTTTGCACCCGACTCGTTTTCTATGAAGTACGCAGTCACGGCCACACCGTTTTCAGAGGCGAATTTGTCCAGCATATCCTTTGCCCTGGTTGCGTCCTGATCTGCTGTGGATGCCCGAAGATACCCGTACACTCTTCTTTCAACCATGATCCACCTGCTTCCGTAGTGTTTACTTTGGCTGTGGTTTATATCGACAGGTTACTTTGAATGGTATCCCCATAATCGTAAACCTGATTTTATTAGACTTTTTGAATGGGCAAAACTGTACCTGCTGCCTGTCCTTGGGGTAAACCCAAAAGAAACCCATCCGAACCACCACATCCCCCACTCTCTGCCCTGACTTTTTCTACCTTATATATAGAGGCCACTCCGGAACCACACCCGCAGCCCGGAGTAACCCCGACAGTTTCAGGGTTCTTCTTCATCCGTCCCGTCTTCTATATCCAGCCAAGTATCCGAAACAACACCGCCATCATCCGTAAGGTCTGCCACACGGGGAAGGTCATCTTCTGCCCCATCCTCCCCATGATCCGCAGCTTCCTCATCTGCCAGCTCCAATGCCCTGTTTTCCCTTGCCTCTCTTTTTACAACCATGTTCCTCAGCGTACCCGGCGACCATGTGCCCCTGCCGGAAAGGGTCAGGATCTTTGCCTCATCGAGTATGGAAGCAAGGACGCTGTAACTCGGTGCAGGGTTTATGGCTGCCCTTCTTTCCATTACCCAATCAAGAACAGCTTCTTTATTGGGCTTGGAATGGACGATACTCTCGATAACAGGCCGCAGGTTGTGGGGATCAGCATCTTCTGCAAGGTCTGCTTCGGACTGGATGCCGGGCACTGTAAAATCAAAGGACAGGGTCTGCAGGCTCACCTGTAGATTGCTGGCATCTATCTCATAGAGCTGGAACGGTTCTTCCACTGGCTGGCCCAGCTCCCTTTCAAGGCTGGTCATCCGTCTGTCCAGATTGCTGATACCGTTTTGCAAGTCATCAATGGCCTCACAGATTGCGGTTACGGCTATGTTGTTCTCCGTAGCCAGTTTCTGAAAGGCATGGGTCAGGGTACGGGACAGCTCTTCCCCAAGGTTAATGGCAAATTTTTGCAGAAAGGATTCCAGCATGGGGGGCAGTTCCTTCAGCAGCTCAGCCTTAATCTCATGGGCCAGTTCCTTTGCATTGGCAGGCTGGGTATCCCAAACCTTGTCTGTGCTTATGGGAGTATCGGGAAGGGTAATGTTCATGTCACCGGGCAGATTCAAGTTAAAATTATCACCGGGTACACACTGGCACCTGCTGGCACCTACTGGTAGCAACTGGCACACACTGGCACCTACTGGTAGCAACTGGCACATACTGGCATCAACTGGCATCAACCGGGAGATACTGGCACCTACTGGTTCGTCCTGGTTCATACCAGTATGTACTGGCTCGTCCTGGTTTCTACTGGCACCTACCAGCATATCCTGATTCATACCAGCATGTTCTGGCTCATACTGGCTTATACCGGTACCTTCTGGTTCGTCTTGGTTTATACCAGCACCTACCAGCATATCCTGATTTATAACAGTATGTTCTGGTTCATCTTGGTTCCTGCCAGCACCTACCAGCCTGTCTTGGTTCATACCAGAATCTCCTGGCTTATCTTGGTTCATACCAGCACCTCCTGGCTTATCTTGGTTCATACCGGCACCTCCTGGCTTGTATTGGTTCATACCAGCATATTCCAGTTCGTCCTGGCGCAAACATATACTGGCCATTACATACTCACGATCACCTGAAGAATCGGGCCATTTAAACCAGTAATGACTGTAATTCTCCAGACACTCATCCACCCAATCGCTGAGCAACGGATCATCCTTAACCGTATGTTTTTTAAGCAAAATATCCTTGATCATTTGAAAGGTGTACCCCTCCCCACGCAATCCATCCACCAGAAGAAGTATCTCGATACATGCATGAAAACATTTGAAATGCTTACCATCGAACAGATAAGGATAGATCGTGTGAGGGACGAACCACGATCTCATCCGGTGTTGAACCAGCCCGTAGCGGCATCCCCGACAGGTTTCTATTATAAGGAAATAGCTTTTTTTGGAAGGGCCGTATCCGGAGGTAGTCTGGAAGGAAGAATTTTTTGAGGACGCAGAGGGGCAAGACCTTTTACAAGGCTTTAAAAAAGATCTGTATTTTCATAGTCTTACCACCTCCGCCACTCAATTAATACCAAGTGATTGCCAATGAATCCTTTTCATCCGGGTCTCAGAAGGAAAAACAGAACCTCCATGGGAGCCTTACAGCGAGGACAACTGAAAGAAGCTCTTGGGACAGGATTTATACTTTCAAGCTGGACACGCAGGACATGTTGAACGAGTGAAAGCAGCTTTTTGGCTTTGCAGTGCAGAAATCCATAATCCCTGATTCTTCGAAAGCCCTTTGGCAGCACATGTTTAAGGATCAGACGAAGAAAATCCTCACCCTTCAGCGTCCTGTATCGAATTTTACCCGTGTTTTCGGTGTACCGGAAGGTTACCATCCCATCTTTACTGGAAATAATATTTTTTTCCGATATCACCCCCCGGTAAAGATAACTTGAGAGATATTTAATGGCGGGAAGACCCTTTCCAACGCCTTTACATTTCACCACCCATTCCGACCGGATTCCTCTCGGTACCGTGAGACCTTCTTTGTTCAGGCTGTCAAGAAAACGTGCACGAAAAACCTTTGCAAGGGCTTTTTCATTGAAAAGATACTTCCCTTTTTTTTTCTTCCACTGATTTCTTTTTTTATCAATTCCCCCACCTGGAATCACCACATGCAGGTGGGGATGGTAATCAAGCTTTCTGGAATGGGTATGAAGCACCATGGTCATCCCAATTTCTGCCCCAAGGTTTTTGGGCCTGAGACCAAAATCCTTGAGTGTACTGGATACACATGAAAAAAAGATGCTGAACACTGTCTTCTGATGCCGGTATGCAAGCTCCCTCAGCTCATAGGGAAGCGTGAAGGTCACCATGAAATAATCAACCGGAAGAAGTTTTTCCTGCTGACGTCCGATCCACTGGCTGGCTTCATGGTGCTGGCACTGTGGGCAATTCCGATGACCACAGGAAAGGGGCCGCCATTCCTGATGACCGCAGTCTGTGCACTGGATGAAAAGCTCTCCGCAATTTCCGCTGCGGCAACCCCGCATGGCATGCAGGGCTTTCATCTGCCCTGGCAGCAGGGTGCCTCCGTACATGGCCACAAAGGGTTCGTAGTATTCATTAATGATGTCGATTATTTTCATGATTGCACCTCCGTTAAATTCCCACGGAGATGGTTTGCAAGCCTGTTGACAGCAAGAAGGCTGTCTTTTTCCGTCACTTCGGTAAGGTGAGCGTATCTGGCGGTGGTGACTGGGCTGGCATGACCGAGGATTCCCTGGATATGGCGAAGGCTTAAGCCCTGTTCCAGGAGATGGGTGGCAAAACTGTGGCGGAGGGTGTGAATTGAGACTTTTTTTTAATGCCGCATTGTGCAACGATAGCTTTCATGGCCTGCTGAACGCCGCCTCTGTCCATGGGGCCTGTTGCCTGACGGATGGTTTCTGGTGAACCATTGGGGTTGGGAAAAAGCAGCTTCGGATGTCGGTGAGTTATCCAAAATGTCCGAAGGACCATGAGGGTCAGATCCGGGAGCGGCACTATCCGGTCTTTGTTTCCTTTGCCCTGGCGGATGTGGACACGTTGATATTTTGCATCAATATCCCCCACCTCAAGGGCCAGGGTTTCACCAAGGCGCAGGCCCATGGAATAGGTGGTGAGCAGAAATACCCGGTAACGATCTGTCCGGGTGGCAGAAATGATCATCTGAATTTCATCAGGGGTGAGGATGTCAGGAAGGGTGTGAACTTTGGGGGGTTTTACAATTTCAACCCATTCCCATTCCTTTTTCAGAACAAACTTCCAGAAGTGTTGAAGTCCGTTTCTGTCTATCTTGATTGTGCTCCAGGAATGGGTTTCTATCAGATCTGCAAAGTAGTCCTGTAGGTTCTCAGGACTGAGATTGTCCGGGCAACAGTCAAAGTAACTGCTGACTCTGCGTACCGCTCTGGCATAGGCTTCAATGGTTTTTTGGGCTTTGCCCTGAAGCTTCAGGGTTTTCAGATGCTTCTCGTAAAGCCTGCTGAATCGCTCTTGTTCCTGATGGTTCATGGTACACTCCTTCTCCAAATGGGTTTTGGGCTGCAGCTATGGGCTGCAATTGAAGGAGTGTACCTTATTTAAATCTTTTCTGCCGCGAAGCGGCTGCGTTCAACCATCCCGGCAGAAAATCACAGACCTGATTACGGTAATTGAGTATCTTCTTGTAATTCAGGTTCAGTTCCTCACCGATTTCCTTAAATGAATACAGCTTCTTTTCATTCATACCCTCCTCCTCTCATACATTCTTGACATCCTGATGCCACCGGACATCACACTGACACCACCTGCACCTGATCCGACATCAGCGTTACGCCGTCAAAATACATCCGGGCATCACATCGAATACGCATCGGGAGCATCATGGGTAACGCAATGCCATTCAAACGCCACCCTGATGCCGCCCCGGTATCACACCAACGCCGCCCCGACTTCACACTGAAAGCATCGGACGCTGGCGTTTTGGCAAATTCTGTCCATTTTGATCAAAGTTACGCCGGAAAATGCCATGGCGTAAGTTACGCCGTCCAAAAATCCCCAAAAATGGCCGAATATGCGCATATGCTCACTGAAACGCTGTTTACAACCATCAGTCGGCACCTTGTAACCTATTGATTTCATACGACCCACCAGACACCCTACCCATCACAAAAAAAAGTACCCATCTATTACCCATCACGATTTTCAGAAAAGCGCCGAAAGACTTCCCATGATTACAGCACCTTAACCACCCAAAACGACCCATCAATTTCCCATCAGCACTTTTAAAAATCACAGCCCAAATCACTCAGAGTCACCATCACTTTTGATGCTCCGGGACACGATTTCAGTGGCCTCTTTGAGGGTATCCTGACTCAAATGGGCGTACCTCTGGGTGGTAGAAATATCTGCATGACCCAGCAGTTTTTGTACCTCATAGAGACTCCTGCCATGGTTGATCAGAAGGGAGGCAAAGTTGTGTCTCAGGTCATGTACCCGGACATCCTCAAGGCCCGCTTCCTTCCTGATTCGATCCCATGTATTGTGAAAATGCTTCAGCGGTTCACCTGTTTTAGGGTTGGCAAATATAAACGGGCTGTTGTTATCCTCCCGCCTCTTCAGCACACTGATGGCAGAACCAGACAAGGGGATATGCCTTGGTTTTCCTGACTTGCTCATGGGTACCGTCCACAGGCCATGCTCAAAGTCCATATCCTCCCATTTGGCATGGCTGGCCTCGCTCTTCCTTGCACCTGTAAGAATCAGAAACTCAATCAGATCAGGGACTACTGTACTCTGGCAGTTCTTCAATGCTTTCAGGAGCCTGTCCGTCTCTTCATGGGTTAAAAACCTCTCCTTATGCTCATTGTCAGCCAGCTTGGACACACCCCTTGCAGGGCTTTTGTCGATGTACTCCCATTTTTCTGCCAGGGAGAAGATGTACTTCACCAATGCCATCATCCGGTTCACAGACCCAGGCTTATAGCCCTTGTCCACATAGGAAGTCTGAAAATCCCGCACATCATCCCGTGTTATGGCAGACAGCTTGGCGTACTCCCATAATGGCAGAAGCACCCGGTCTATCATCCTCTCATCCTGCTCCCAGCTTCGTTTATAGAGTTTCACATGGGGGATGTACTTATCCTCTACAAAGTCTCCAAAGGTCATCTCCTGCCTTTTCTTTTCCATCATGGCTGCTGGATCGTAGCCCAATGCCGTCTGTGACCTGATCTCTCTGGCTGTCATCCTTGCATTTTCAAGGCTTATGGCATCCACAGGCCCGATACGCACCTGACGTAGCCTGCCGTGCCTGTCCCGGTAACGCAGATAGTAGGTACACCTGCCAGAAGACCTCACCTCCAGCATGAATCCGGGTATTTCCGTATCAAAGTAATCCACCCTGCCCTTGGCCACTACAGGTGGATCAGCCACAAAGCCCGTTGTAAGAAGTATCTTTGGCATCGCATCCTCCATTCATACTGCATCCATGTTTCCTGCCCCTGCCCTCAGTCATCATGCTAAAAAGATGTAAATTCATATGCAAGCAATTTAGACAAAAATCTAAAATAAAATCGTGAGAATGTTGGTACCGAACAGAGAAAAAATTCATGCCTGAAATTATTAGCAAATCAAAAGTCAAGAATTTTCTCAGAAAACGGTAAAAAAATAAAAATGGTCTTTTCGGACAAAATACTCCCCTCTACGACCACAAATTGTTATGGTGTTCTGAGCATGGATAATAGAGTGGAGAGTGGGATATACCCTCAACCCAGGGCAGACTCAGGGGTACACCAGAGGTTAAGAGGGCTTGATGGTGGGAAAGGCAGATAGCAGGGATAATCCATACGCCGTTACAGGACTGAACCACAGCAAGGAGGCATGATGAAAGACAAGTCATACGATGTGGAACTGATCACAGGAGAGCAACTGAAGGCAGGACGGATACTGCTTGGATGGTCACAGAGAACACTGGCTGCTAAAGCCTACCTGTCCCAGGGGCCTGTCACCCAGGCAGAGAAGAACAACGTCAGGAAAAAAAGCACCATCATGCTGATAGCCCATGTACTGATGGAGGCTGGGATAGAGTTTATCAACCATGAGGACGGAACCTTTGGCGTACTGATCAAACCGGATGCAGACAGGGCAGATGAAAGGGAAGATGGCTAAGGGGGGGATGATGAGGGAAAAAGCATACGATGTGGAACTGTTGAAGGGAGAGCAGTTCAAGGTTGCAAGGATACTGCTGGGATGGTCACAGAGGACACTGGCTGCTAAAGCCCACCTGTCTGAAACGCCGGTAACACGGCTGGAAAGGAAGGTACTGGAGAAGAAAAGCACCATGAAACTACTGGCCCATGTACTCACAGAGGCAGGGATCATATTTGTCAATCATGAGGATGGAACCATGGGTGTGCTGATCAAGCCAGATGCAGACAGGGCAGAAGAAAGAGAGGATGAGGACGACTGAAAAGCGGGGAGTGGGAAGCCAGATAAAAGACAGCCCCCTGCATGAAAACAGATAGGGCTGATGTACTACCCTGTACCCCTAAAATCAGCTCATACAGCGGACAGTAAATATGGGGGATAGAGAGCGCAAAGATGATGTTCGGAACAAACAGGATGGATGGACACAAAACAGGATATAGAGAGACAGATACCGAAGCCACAGAATACACCACAAGATAACAACCGGACACAACCCATACTAAGGGCTGCGTCCGGTCATGGTTAGATAGAAATCAAAATAAGAGAGCTTGGTGACACAGGTACCTAATGGCGGTATGCGTGTCTGCACCAGAGCCTAATGCTTGGTGGCATCCTCACCAATCAGAAGATCCAGGCCCTTATCCCCGGCAGCAAGGACTTCTCTGACTTTTTCGGGGGTAAGCCCAACGCCTGCGGCTATGTCTTGAGGTTGCAGATTGAGCTTGGAAAGACGCATGATGGTCTGGAACTTCTCGTTGTACGTACCAATCTCCACACCCTCACTACGACCCATAACAACACCCTTCTCCAACCCAAACCGCTCTGCACTTGTAATGTATGGCATCTTTTTTTCCTCCTCCAAGAGGTAAACTTCTTTAAGGAACTGTGCTTCCAGCTCCTTAGGCAGGCTGATCATCCAGTCGATGTAGCGGTACAGCTGCAGGATGTCTTCTCTGCTGTAGTTCCGCTGATACATGAGCTTCACCAGATGGTATTTCCAGGCCTTCAGCTCATCCTTTGATTTGCTGCTTTTCGCCTTGATCTGGGCCATGACCACGAGAGAGAAGACATTATCGCTAGCTTCAAGCTCATCCCAACGGTCTTCCCAATCCATAAGTTTGACAATAGGGAAGCGGAAGTCAAGGCTACAGCCCCACAATTCTTTAGAATAGGAATCCGGCCTGAAGCTCTTCTGACTGTCCGTTAAAACCCCAAGACTGACCACATCCCTGTCATAGCTGTCAAAGATGCGGAAATTGTACACATACATGCGTTTGGGGAAGAGGTCTTCGGCCTCACCCTGAACCTCTACATGAATGAGTACCCAGATTTCCCGGTTCTTTTTGGTCCAGACCTTTGCCAGCTTGTCCACATACCGCCGTCCTGTGGTACCATCCCGGACGATCTTCTGCAGCTCTTTGTCCAGAAATACAAGCCCTTTGTCCCAGTCTATCTCATCATGGATCTGGGGGAACAGGAGGGCAAGGAACTCTTTAAAATACCTCCCTACGGCTTCTTTCCAGGGGCTGTCGTAGTCATTGGATTCGGTTTTTGCCATGCAGTGTCCTTTCTTTTTGAAAGTGTAGCAGAAATACCCGGCTACTGCATAGCCTGAAAAAGAGGCAGTGGGAAGGGGGGCTTCGAGAACCTCAGCCACCAGGTTTTGTAGGGGCAGGCCCCTGTGCCTGCCCGTCTCCCTCACCTCTGCCACCGGACAGCACGGAAAAAAAACACGGACCAATAGCACTGCACACGGACAAACAGCGACTGGCACAAAAACAGGGCAGACACTGTCAAGACTGACAACCAAACCATAAATCCGGACGGTACATACAGCCAACGGGTTTCAGAGATAAGTGCAAGTGCAAGGGATGGTGAGAGGGTCTGTGTATTCCCACAAGGAAAACACACAGACTAAAATCAACCCGTGACTGTCCTATCAACCAGATGGCTGCCCTATGGTGTAAAAGACAAAACATCCATAAAACAGCCTGAGCTGTCACTGCTTTTTTCGCCCGGATCTTTAGGATCTGTCGGATCTGGTTCAGGTTTCGACTCTATCCTTGATGCTTTCTTGATAATTACTGGCGGATCAGGAAGATGAGTAAACTGTCCGAGACTGACTATATCCAGTGCAGCAACTGCTTCCACCACATCCTGCCCTTTCACCACCTTACCAAATACGGCATAACCGGGATTTGTAGCAGAATAGTCAAGAGCCGGATTATCAACAAGGTTAATGAAAAACTGAGAGGTGGCAGAATCAGGTTCCGGAGTCCTTGCCATGGCAAGGGTCATGGCAAGGTTGGAAAGACCGTTTGAGGCCTCATTTTTTATGGGGTCACGGGTTTCCTTCATGTGTAATGACAGCTCAAATCCTCCTCCCTGTATCACAAAACCTTTTACAACCCTGTGGAAAATTGTCATGTCATAAAAACCGCTATCTACATAAGCTAAAAAATTTTCTACGGTAACCGGGGCTTCATCCGGATAAAGTTCAACATCTATTTCTCCCATGCCCGTTGACAGCCTGACCAATGGAGCTGTATCCGCATAAAGAGGAAGAGCAACAAAGACCATCAGAAGTAAAGCAATACAACCTGTAACACTGCGGACCATTCCATCCTCCATTTCTTTAAAAAAAGACCATTCTTCTTTTGCCCCATTAAAACTTCAACATGCCATCACTGCTGTCACCAAACAACTCATCAAGATCCGGTACCGCTGTTTTAGCCGATGGCGGGCTGCTGTGCTTTTGATACCGCACCCTGAAATCATCCAGTCTTGCAAGGCTGTAAAGGTGGGCATAGGCCAGTCCCAACACGCCGGTCTGGGCCAGAAGACTCATCTGGATACCGGGCAGGGTTTTCAGGGCTTTTTCGTCTATGCGGTAATACCCGCTGATCTTTTCAGGGGCTGATTCAGGGGTTTGTTTGGTCTGAAGATCCCAGGGTACAATGAGATTATGCTTTGCAAGCTGCTTTAACATCCCCGCTGTCTGCTTTTCATCCTCCCTGCATTTATTCAGAAAATCCAGTACCTGGGCTACTTTAGGCGTAAAGCCTGCATCACTGGTAAATATCGGTTCATGGCCGGGCTTTGCTTCTGTAACCACAAGGTCACCGCCTGTATGAACCTGCAGGTGAGTTTTGGATTCTGAAGGATTCAGTCGAAAGGGATACCCCCTGTAACAGGATGGCACATAGGATGCCAGCCACTGCCCCTTATTGCCTACGAAGAGGTTCAGATCCGGAGTCAGAGACTGCAATACAACCATCTGATACTCTGAAATGCTGCCTTCTTCCCTTTTTACAAAACAGACCGGATACCACCTCATGGCATGGGTCAGCTCGGCCTGAAGAAGGGGGGCGTGTCTGTCTTTGGCTGCAAAACCATAGTGTGTGAAGGCTTTCCAGCAAAAATCTTTATGGTCAGAAAAATCAAGATCCGTCCAAGGCTGTGTCATGGATACTCCGATTATAATTACAAGTGGAAAAACTGCGTTTACACCTGATGATGACAGATGTTCAAAAAGCCTTAATTTTTAAGAAACATACCCTGAAAAACGAAATAAATCCAGCCCTATAAATCATGCTGCATCGAAAAAGACATCACACCGAACTCCGGGCATACAGCGAATCCCCCTCAGCTTACAATGCATCCTCAAAACTTCAGGATCACCCACGGCGGTGCCGAACTTCTCCAAAAGCGTATCCATGGAAGATACAAATACGGTAGCATCCACACCTAAACGGCTTAAAATAGGCGGGGTATTTTCATGAATGCTCATCTTCTTTCGCCTAAGCTGCCTGCCTGTCCAGTCCACCAGCTCCACATACTCATGGAAACCAAAGGGAATGGCAAAGGGCATATCCGTAAGGTCATCAAAGGGTGCAAGGGAGGCTCTGGGTTTTTCGGGAGGGGTATCCGGGGAGGTATCCAGTAACTCAGGAGAACCGGAATCCACAGCCTGCGGCTTTAGGGCATCCAGCCTTTCCTTGATGGAAGTATAGTCTGATTCTTCGGGGGTTTTTGCCATGCCAGCCCGGACAGGATTAAGATCCACATAGGCCATGGCAGCAAGAATGGCCTTTTCATCGAGAAGGGCCTGACTCTTGAACCTCCCCTCCCAGAACCTGCCGCTTATACCCTCTTCCTGATTGGCTTTCCTTGCAATGGATTCATTAAGCATACGCATGAACCATGAAATATCATAGAGGCGGCTCCGGTAGAGGCCAGCAAGCTCTGAAAGCTGAAGCTGGTCTGAGTGACTTAATTCACCGTCTTCCGCCAGGTAACACCTCACCACATCCGGGCCTTTAAAAAGCTGAACCCAGCGGGTGAACACCTCATGATCTGACCAGGAAAGGGCACGGTCTTCATCCACACGCAGAACTATGTGATAATGATTGCTTAAAATGGCAAAAGCAGCCACATCAATGGAAAAAATGGCGGCAAGCTCCATGATGCGTTCTGCTATCCAGCCCCGGCGATGCTCAAAGTCCATGCCGGACTGCTTGTCTTTGCCACAGAGGAAGGCCCGACGGACGCACCGACAGACACAGTGATACCAAGGGGTACTTTCAAGGCTGATCAGAGTAGAGCGAGGACAGGTCATGGCGGCCTCCTTGCTTTAAGGAATGCATACTGTTTTTAAAGAGAATATAGAAGAAAAGAGGGAGGATGTAAACAACCAAACAACCAAGGTCGCCGTAGAGAATTGATCTGAAAGGTAATTTTGACAATTTTCAATTTCAGATCAACCCCCCGGCACAGATCCGGACGTGCGCTGCTAACGCATCCGGCTCCTGCATTGAGTCAAACGCGCAGCCTCTCATTTGGCCAAG
>NZ_VLLC01000053.1 GCF_007830435.1 Desulfobotulus alkaliphilus
TGTAGACAGGGTCGCCTGTCTCACGATTAATTTTTCCGATAAGACATCTTTTATTTCTGGGTTTTCCTTCACTATTACGATAGGAAGTTGATTCATATAGATAAGTATTGTTTCCAACTTTTTGCTTCACAATACAAGCCATATCGCCCCCTTTGTAGTAAGATGCTATTATACCTTCAAGGGGGCAAAACTAGCAGTTTTTTAAAATTTTTGAAAATTATTTTTAGCCAAAAACAACAAATAAAAACTTTAATCTCAAAGCCATACATCCAATTTTAGCACTTTGTATAACGTTTGTAGGTGTATAATTTATCGGGAATTTAGGTTAAAAAAATATCCCTGGGGCAGTCAGGAAAAACATCAGGCTCTGCAACTAAATCTGAACAGACGCTGACAGAATCTGCCCTCGTTTGCTCCTGACACGCATTGCTGCTGGCTTGCGTTTCATAGTGGCATAGAGTCTCGGCAAGGGATTGCAATTCATGGATATCCGGCAGACGCCAGTCGTTTTTCCCGGCAAAACGGCATTTACGGGCTGCCTCCATAGCTTCCTCCCAGCCATAATCCACGGGTGTTCCATTGCATCTCGACCGGTCCCATGTCTGACCAAGGGCACATCGCATCCACTGCAAGCCTGTGACTCTGTCGGTTACGGTTCCATCTCCCTTGTCCTCAAAACGGGCAATCAATGGCTGAATACGAGACCAGCACTTATTGATAATTTCCTGTCTGCATGAATCAGCAGGTGCTGGCACAGTGCAGTCCCGGTAATCAGCACAGACATCCTGTATTTTTTTTCTCTCCTTAAACCATGATTTTTCATCAGGACATTCGCGCCTGTAGATGGCAAGCAGTATTTCAAGTCCCCAATCCTTTTCTTTTATGGACAGAAGCTCTCGTATTTTTCCCCAGCAACAGTTGTATAAAAATATCTTTCTGTTATTTTTCATAACCTCTTTTTTATAGGAAAGATAAAAATCCAGTGGGTATGCAAAGGAATGGGAAAATTCAAGTGAAAGCCGTTTTACGGGTCTTGGCGGTAGATTAAAATTCCTGAGATCCAGCAAAAAGGCATCCATCTCCATAAGTTTTGAAATGAGCATCTCCAGCTTTTCCTCGGAAGAAAGGGAGGAATACGCCATTTTTTCAAGAGCAAGTTCCACATTTTGTTCCGTTATTTTTGAAGCATCCTCAAAGATATCAAGCCATATTGCTGAAGGCTGACGGGAAGGATCATCCATGCTCAGAAGGGCTTCCATATCATCTTCCCCGGTGAAGATTGATGAACATTCAAAGATATCGAGTTTTTCTGATTTTTTTTCCGATAAGATACTGGAAAAATGTGCAAGAAGTTCCTGCATGTGTGCCCTGCGTCTCGCCTCTATTCGGATTGGTTCATATGCATCACCATAAAAATCATTTTCTTGTGCTGATTCGGAAAAGAAGGCTGCAGAAGTATCCTCTTCGGCACTTGTGTTCTCCGTCTTCTTTTCTGCAGCCAGACAAAGGGAAGCTTTCATTTTTTTCTTCAGTTCAGACCATAGTGCCATATCAGCCTCCTGAGAAGGAATCAGGGTAAAAGCCTGTGCCAATACAGGTTTTTCCCATTATGTACCTCAATTGAGCCATCCATTGTTTTTCTGATAAGAATGGTATTGTTCTCAAGGGTTGGCTCCTCAAGTCTCACTGTTTCGGACACGCAATCATAGCACACGGCTTTTTCAGGCATGTCTTCAGATTTGTCCATGAGCCAGACATACCCAAGCTTTGATTTTGAGTCATAATCAATAGAATTTACAATTCTTTTCATCTCATTTGCATAGGGAAGTCTCCAGGCGGAATGGCCGGAAAACCCCTGGCTCAGATTCAGATTTGACGCACAGTTTATGGCATTCTGATATGGCTTCATTTCTTTGTACTTCACCATTGAATAAGCAAGGAAGGGGTTGTTATGGAAGACAGGCCATTCATCAGCTAAAGCACCCAAAGCCCCTGTCTTTCTTTTGTTTTCAAAAAACAAATCTCTTTTTTCCATCATTGATTTGTAACAGACACAGAAACAAAACAATACAGCCGCCGAAGCGACCCATATCAGGGGCAGCAATGCTAAAAAGATTACAATTGCCAAAGTCAATACCAGTGTAGTTTCTATATAGTCCATCAGCAGTACCTTTCTCTCATAGTTGACTGTCGCTGCCGCACAATTTTGATCATTCTGGCCCTTATGCATCAGACTCCATCCCTTTGCTTAAATGCTGAAAGCTACACCATCCACAGCCCGCAGCACCCTTCTCCCCTCAAAGACCCTCACAAAGGTATCTGCCTCAAAGGTGTGGATGGGGATAATGCTGGCCGGGTTGAGGAGGTTCACCATGTCCGAAAGTGCTTGCCTGTCTGCATGGCCGCAGGTGTGCAAATCCTTTTCATGCATCCCTTTTTCCCGGAGCATCTGAATAAAGCCCTGATACTTTTCATCCTCTTTGTATCCATCCCACATGGAATAAATGAAGGTTCCGCCTGAAAGGTTTTCAAAACTTTCAAGCATCTTATGAAAAGAAGGCCGGACCAGCATCACAAGATTTTCTGCCATTTCATCCATTTCCTCCCTTTTTATTTTAAAGGGAGCAAAGGGATACATGAACTCCCTCTCAAGGCCCTGATCCGTCATCATCCGGCACAGGCCATAGGGGAAAAAAACCTTGATTTCAGGATTCGCTTCAGAGGGTACCGGAAGATTCGAAAATCTCGACAGCCGTTTCAGGACACTTGCCGGATAAAAGTCTATGGCAAGTGTTTTTCCGGCTCTGCGACAGGCATTGAATATGGAAACAAGCCTGTCCGTATTCTGGCAGGATGTATAGACGAGATGGGGTCCGGGGCTGTCGCTGAACTCTGCGGCAAAGGCATCCTCAATCATTTTTTCCGTATCGAATTCACCTTCCCATCCAATGGCCGTTCCTTCCATGAGGAGGCAATCCACATTCTTTGGACCCTTTTCCTCAAGAAAACGGAAGGTTTCGGGTTTTCTTCCGTGTTTTCTGAAGTCTCCCGTATAAAAAAGTCTTTTTCCGCCTGAGCGAATGAGAAATCCATAGCTGTCAAAGGCGGAGTGATCCATGGGCCATGGGGTAATTTCCATATCTCCGATACAAAAAGGGACACCCGGTTCAAAATACCGTGGGTTCGGAACCCTGCACCTGTCCATGGTGAAAATCCCTGTCAGTTCAATCAGCTCCATGGAAGCAGGGCTTAGCCAGGTGGTGCAGCTTTCGTGGAACCAGGGCAGAAGGCCGTAGTGATCCTTGTGGGCGTGGGAAAGAATGAGATGGGTATCGGATGGGCCATGCACCGCAGGAACATCCGGAAGAACTCCCCTTTCAATGAGGGTTTTTGCATCCAGCCCCCGTATGCTGCGGGAATCAAAGGGGGTCTGATCCGGATTGACGAGGGGCATCCCGAAGTCAAGCAGAATATGGGTGGTTTCCGTAAAGACCTCAATGCATGTGCCACCGATTTCACCAGTTCCCCTGTGGATTTTAATTTTCATGCTGCCCTCCCAATAAAAGTATTGAATTTATGAGTGTTTTTTAATTAATATAAGTTTTTATTTATAGAAAAAGCTTATTTCCTGCTATTAAAACACATGCAAATACAAAAACCTGCGGAAGAAGAAATTTATTTTTTAAAAAATACAAAATAATTTTCCGTCCGTGACTGGGGCGTTGGGATCCGTGGTTTTGGGAGTTTCCGTGTGGATGCCCCTGCGGAGAAGATATTTGACGAGGGAGGAACGGTTGATGTTTAGGAAGCGGGACATCTTGGAGAGGTTGCCGCCGAGTTCGTTATATAAAGCCCGGAGTTCCTCGTCCGGGGAATATTCGTTTTTGGCCATAGGAGAAATTGTGAAGTTACTCAGAATATAGTGATTGTTTAGGCTGGAAATTCTCCGGGGTTGGGGTAAGGGAAGGGTTCTGGGTCTGTGTGGCTTTGGAGGCCTTTGTTCATGTATGCCTTGGTCATGTTTGAGGGTTCGTAGGAAGCGGATGCAAAGACAAAGTTGCGGCCTTTCATCTTGGTATAAAATTCGCATAGCTTGTTGGTGCTCCATGGGCCGAGGTCTATGATCTCGCCCAGGCCCGGCCATGCGTTTGTGGGGGAGGTTCCTATGAGGTAGGCCCTGCCCCTGTTGAAAGGCTTGAAGAGGATGCTATCCTGTTCATATTTATAACCCAGCTTTTTTAAGACGGGTCTGAGGCCATTATCGTTGTGGCGTCCTAAGACGAAGATGGCATCCTCTTTTACATGCTTGGCGTTGGGTTGCCCGTAGTTCTCTATGTAGAACCCTTTTATGTTGAAGTATCCGAAGCCCGCATTTTTGATATCGGCTTTGAGGAGTTGATTACGGGATTTATTTTTAGGGGTTCCTTCGAATTCATCACGGAATGCAGTGATTATACCGAGGGCGGATTCCTCTTTGTTTAGGCGTTGCCAGATTCGTGAGAAGCTGGCGGCGAAGTGTTCTGAGGCGAGAGTGTTTAGAGGTCGCATTTTATATCCTTCCTGTTTTTGGGTTAAGGGTGAGTCTTTATATCGGGCATCCCGAAGTCAAGCAGAATATGGGTGGTTTCCGTAAAGACCTCAATGCATGTGCTACCGATCTCACCATCTCCCCTGTCCTGTATGCTTTTGTAAATAATGAAGATTCATGGTATGCAGAAGAAAAAATATAATTCCGGCCCCTCAGTCCCTGTTCCCTGCTTGACAAGAATTGACAATGCAATTAATTTTAATTGTCATTTAATTTACTTTTTGGAGTGTTCATGCCAACTATTAGTGTTTTTTATGGGATTGTTATTCAGATGTTCTGGCAAGAACACCCACCTCCACATTTTCATGCTTTGTATGCTGAGTATGAAGTTTTGATCAATATTCATACTTTGGAGATTGAGAAAGGTTTTTTACCAAAACGTGCGATGGTTTTGGTTCTCGAATGGGCCAGTGAGCATCGTTCAGAATTAATGGAGGCATGGAATCAATGTGCGCAAATGCAGTCACCGCAAAAAATCGAACCTCTTTCGTAGAACCTCCTATAACGCCATCCATGCCCTGGAGGTTAAAGCATTTAGAAGCGTTGCCCGATTATCGTCTTTTTGTCCGTTTCCTTGATGGACTGGAAGGATATGTCAATATGAAACAATTTTTATTTTCGGATAGTGCTGGTGTTTTTTCCAGTTTACGAGACGATAAAATTTTTTCCAGTGCAGATCTTGTTTATGGTGCCGTTACCTGGCCTGGGGAGCTTGATCTTGCACCTGATGCCATGTATGAGCAGATAAAAGCCCATGGCGAATGGGATCTTCATTAAGCGCGCAGGGTAACTCACCGCAACCAAACCTTCGGGAGTTTAAAAATACTGATATACCGTTTGTGAAGTTCAGACTCTCGCTCTGAAGTGAAGAATCAAATTTCAATCAGGTATAGTGGCAATTTTCATCTCCCTTAGTATCCCCACTCCCCATGAAAGAGGGTGTTATGTTTCTAAAGGACATGGTAAAAGAGGAACTTGTAAAAAAGTATCCCTCTCCCAAAGATCCAATGTCTCCTGAGGATTTTACGCTTATCATTTGCGTAGATCTCATAGAAATGGATCTGTTATTCGACACCAGTTCCATAAAAACCTATGAAGATTTTTTAGCCCACGCAGAAGCTTACCTACCTGAATTCAAAGATTACGCCCCTTGGGAACTTCCCGTTTATAGGGGCACGCATTACAGAGGCGATGGCAGCGAATATATAGCCATCCCACTGGCAAACGGTAGTATCCCAATAATCCCTATCGAAAAGTACATCCTTCCCGCAGTGCCCAAGAAAAAACGAACCATCAAAGAAAAATTTTGGAGGTGGCTTTTGTGGGCCACCCCTTTGGGTTAGACGTAGAATCGAAGGGTTTGGCCATGGCGAGTGCGTCCGGGGCCAGTCCCGTGCTGTCCGGGTTTTCTAGTGTTGGGCCATTTGTAAGCGGCCTCTCTGTTATTAAGGCTTGAAGAGGATGCTATCCTGCTCGTAGTGGTAGCCCAGCTTTTTTAGGACGGGTCTGAGGCCATTATCGTTGTGGCGTCCTAAGACGAAGATGGCGTCCTCTTTTACATGCTTGGCGTTGGATTGTCCGTAGTTCTCTATGATGTAAGGCATGGACAAAATAGGGCTGAAGCTTGCGGCTTTTCGTTGGTTTTTTCCCTTCAGCCCTCATCAAACTCTGCGGCATCAAATTTGAGAACAGAGCAGTTTTCCTTAACGCTGCGCTGTATGCCCTCGTCAAAGCCATCGGTGCTTTTGGCGTGTATTTCAACGGAGATTTCCACATTCACGCCAAGTCTTGCGGTGAACTGCTGCACCACCTCATCAATCAGTACATTGAAATCCATCTTGGCCCGAACGGGGTCTAAGGAAACGGTTCCGAAGAAACTGGTTTTGGGGGAAGCCGGGCCAGGGTTTGATGAGCCTGAAGGAGAGACTGTCCGGCTTCCATTTGCGGCTCTGGCAGGGCTGTCATCCCGGAGAGGGGGGGCGGGTTCTCCTGTTCCCCCTTCTGTGGCTTCCGGCTTAAAAGTGCTGGCCTCTGCGTTTTTTCTTTCCTGATCCCTCATTTCTTCAAGGATTCTGATGGCAGCATCTTTTTGAATGAGAAGGCAGGCATCGTCCAGCATATCCAGAGAAAGGCTTCTGCCGAAACGGAAACCCACATAGCGGTTTTCGTCCCTTGCTGTGGAAAAACCAAAATAGTCTTCGCTTTCAAGGCCTCTGGCAATGCAGGAGCGCAGAACACCCTCATTGAGCAGGCGGGGAAGGTAAAGATAATGGCAGGTGTCCTGAAAGACCTTTTTGGCACTTATGGCTTCGACGCCATCCTTGAAATACCACTTTTCCAGTATGTTTTTCAGATGAATGGGAGACCATGCAGAAATCAGCCATTCTTCTTCTTTCAGTCTGGATTCAATGGCTTCGCTAAGGGCCTGGCCGGAAGATGGCAGGGAGACGGCTTCCCAGGTAAGGACAGGCTTTCCCTTGATGAAGTCTTCCATGGGGGCCATGAGCCATTTCCAGGTTTCCCGGAGCATGAGACTGAGGGTTTTATCGGCGGTGTCCCGGTTCCTTTTTGCCTGATTGAGGTGGGCGATGTCCTGATTCAGGTTGCCATCTTCAATATCTTTTACGATGGAATCCCAGGCAAGGTAGGTTTTTCCCTGATCCCGTACCCGAAGCTGGGTATCCGCATCCGGTGCAAGAAAGATCAGGCGATTCTGTTTTTGCCTTGGCTGGTCGCCCCTTTTTCGGAGAATGGCCTCGGCGGCATCACGGGCCGGACTGTTTGCGCTGCTGCTGTATCCCGCAGAGGTGGGTAGCACCACAAGGCGGGGGCCGTCACCGTAATCATCGGGAACATCGCCGGATGCTGTGAAAACATGGATGCCGGAAAAAACATGTTTGCGGCCAAAGAGGGAGGAAAGCCTTTTTTGCAAAAGGGGTTGCAGGATTTCGTTTTCGGAAATGTTTTTGATGCGGCTTTCCATTTCCCGGCGGAGATTGGGCCTTGTGTCCAGCCAGAAACGGTTTTTATCCGCATAGAGGTAGTGGAGCCTGTCCCTGAGCCTTTGCAGCACATCCTCAAAAACGCCGGGGCTTTGTCCGGGTTGGGCTGCACCCAGAAGAATGCGGTTACTTTCAAGGCCCCTCAGTCCCTGTTCTCTGCCGGAAGGGGCACTGCCCAGAAAGAGGGTGCGGGCCGTGCGGCGGGCCGCCTGTACACTGCCAAAAAGGGTGTTGCGGCTGTCCAGCTCTGCGGGTGTGGATTTTGGGCCATCCACCTCCTTTTCAATGACGGGCTCCCAGCCCTGGGGCAGGTAGTGGATGCTTTTGGTGCGGACGGCACTGATTTCCAGGGGAATGGAACCGGGCAGGATCATGGCATCGCTGTTTCCCTGTACCCAGAGATGGTGGATCACAATGGCCATGAACTGAAGAACCCCACGGGTGCGCTGGAATTTTTCTAAGGTGGACCAGTCCTCATAGAGGCGGTCAAAAATTTCCGGGTGGATGGGGTAGGAGCGGCAGAGGCGTTCCATGTATTCGCCGGACTGGGTTTCCTGGGGAAATTTGTCTGGATATTCATGGTAAAAATCAAAGAAGTGCCTGCACACCTCCCTCACCTTTTCTTCGGAGCCTGCGTTTTCAAAGAGCCTGCGCCTTACGATTTCAAAGGCTTCTTCGGCTGCCACGGGTTTCCATACAGATTCCACACGGGCAAAGTATTTTTCAAGGGAGTTCAGTGCCCTTTGTCCCATGCTGCCGCCAATTTCAAGATCGGATTCCGGCAGGGAGGCCAGGAGGATGGCGTTGGGAACGGCTTTCATGGCTTCGGTCAGGGCCTGAATAAAGCTTAGGTTGCTGTCAAAGGTGCCTGCGGCATAGTGTTTGTCCAGCTCCATCTGACGCATGAAGGCCACAAGCTCATCCAGAAGAACCACGCAGGGGGCTGCGGCCTCAAAGAGCTTTGTCAGGCTTTCCTTGCCAGGTGAAGTGCCTTCTGCGTCACTTTCTGCAACCATGGCATAACCATCTTTTCCTAAAAGCTGCCAGGCAAGCTCGCCCCAGAGGGTTGCCACCCTTTGCCCATCGTAGATTCGGGGCTTGCTTGGGGAAAATCTGTTCCCGTCGATCACCGCAATGTTAGCGCCGGGAAGGGTGAGGATGCCCGCCTCATCCAGAATGGGCGGAATCCCTTTGAGCCTGTCTGCGGGAACAAGGCTTTTTGCCAGATGGAACACGGCAATGAGGGTGTGGGTTTTACCGCCGCCAAAGGAGGTCTGGAGCTGGATAACAGGGTCGCCTCCCATACCGGAAAGCCGTTTTGCCACGGAAAGGAGAAGCAGCCTCATCCCTTCTGTGATGAAGGTTCTGGAAAAGAACTTTTCAGGGTTCTGGTATTCTTCGGGCGCTTTACCGGAAGCCACCTGGGTCAGGTCTGCGGCAAACTCGGACTGCTGAAATGTGCCTTCCAGTACATCCCTGTGGGGTTGTGCGATTTCACGCCAGGACTGTAAACGCATGGTGTTTCTCCTTTCATGGCATCAGACTTCAAATTCCATCTGTGTACCGCTGTGGCCGATGCGGTGGGATTCTTGCAGAATGGCAGGCCATGAGGTGATCAGCTCGTTGTAGGCCTGGGCTTCTTCTGCCCATTTTTTGCGCTCGCAGAGGGTGTAAAGGTGATAGGCCAACTGGCGGATGGGTTCTCCCTTTTCCGGCATCAGGGCAAGCAGGGCTGCGGATGCGCTTTCTCCTTTGGTTTTGAGGCAGAGAACCATCTGATGGCAGGCTTCCCATGCGGGGGTGCGCTTGTCTTTTTGGGGGTTCCAGTCTTCGGGGTATTCTTTCCAGGTGAAGAGGCGAACCTTACCGGAGGAAGCCTCCAGCACCCCGGCCTCCTTCAGGCCTTCAACACTGGTGCCCTTGGCACGGGAAAGGGTGTCTGCTTCGCCAAAGGCACCGGACTGCCAGCCGTACTGATCAAACCAGGCGGCGCAGAAGAGGGTGTCTGGATCATAGTTGCCGGAATCCGGGGTGAGAAAGTCCGTGATGGCCTGATTGATCATGACAAGGGCATCCTGAACGGCCATGGGGCTGCCGTCCTGGGTGAGGACAGCCTGATAACGGGAAAAGAGGGCCATACCCGGCCCGATGGCGGACTGGGCCAGATCCACGGGGGCAATGGGGTTTCTTCCGCTTTTGCCGCCGATCATGGTTTCCAGGGCTTCGGGCATTTCTTCCCGGAGAAGGCGCTGGAACTCCCTGCGGGAGATGCTTTCCGCATTTTTGGGCCGCTTGCGGCAGACCAGAACAATGGAAGAGGCCAGGGCGTTGGTGCCTATGCCGATACTGCGACCACTGCGTTCAGTTCTTACGGGCCATGTTCCCTGAATGGCAAAGCCTGCACAGAGAACCGCCTCCAGGAAGGTGACCCAGCCTGTGCTGCTGGTGCTGCCTTCTTTGGTCTCGGACTGTTTGAAGGCGTAATAGATGGTCACGGGAAAGGCGGGGTGGGCCTGTTCCGCCAGCCTTGCGATGGCCCTTTTCATACCTTCCATCCTAAATTCCCGATAAATTATACACCTACAAACGTTATACAAAGTGCTAAAATTGGATGTATGGCTTTGAGATTAAAGTTTTTATTTGTTGTTTTTGGCTAAAAATAATTTTCAAAAATTTTAAAAAACTGCTAGTTTTGCCCCCTTGAAGGTATAATAACATCTTACTACAAAGGGGGCGATATGGCTTGTATTGTGAAGCAAAAAGTTGGAAACAATACTTATCTATATGAATCAACTTCCTATCGTAATAGT
>NZ_VLLC01000054.1 GCF_007830435.1 Desulfobotulus alkaliphilus
GTCCACGAACATGCCCCGCTTAGAGGGGATTGAGACACAATCAAGATAATTAAAAAATGATTCATGATGCTCTCGCAAAAAGTCAAAAATCTCCTCTTTTAGGGTTGCAACATGCTGATATTGTTAGCACCAAAATTCTAAAATAAGGGTTTTTGCGAGTGCATCATTCATAGGCTGAGTTTAATTAAAATTTCCTGTATTGTTTTTTCCAGCCTCCAGCCTCCAGCCTCCAGCCTCCGCTCTTTTATTTTCTTCCCATTATCTTAAAAAAAATCCATCCAGTGCCGTATTCTCCCTACAGAAGGATCTGGTCTTTGCATCTTCGTTTTTTAAAAAAGGAGAATGCGGCATGAAAGAAGTTCTCTATGTTCTGTCTTCCGGTTCCTGGCTGAAAAAGGAAGGAGAAAGCATCGTTGTGATGAGGGAAGGTAAAGCCTGCGACAGAATTCCGCTGTCAGGTTTGCGGCGGCTTGTGCTGCTGGGTCGCTCATCCCTTTCATCGGGTCTCCTTGATTTTCTCGTTAAAAAAGGTGTGGATACGGTGTTTGCCGCACCAGACGGACGTTTTCGTGCTGTGGTTACGGGAGATCCCGGCAGCCATGTGGAGCGCCGCATGGCCCAGTACAGAAAACTTGCAGGGGAAGAGACGGGCCGAGAGATGACAGCCCTTCTCGTGGCAGGAAAAATAAGAACCATGAGCGCTTTTTTGAAACAGCGATCCAGAGCCCTTGGAGACAGTGAACTTGCACGCTTTGCCCTTCGCATTGAAGCCTGTACGCCCCTTGTAGAAGACCGGGACCCCGCAAAGCTGAGGGGGCTGGAAGGTGCGGCTACACGCATGTATTTTCAGGCATTTTCACGTCTTATCCAGAATCCGGCATTTGCTTTCACGGGCAGAAACCGCAGACCCCCAAGAGATCCGGTAAATGCCATGCTTTCCTACCTCTATACGGTGCTTTTTTCCGAGGTGCTTTCTGCAATTCTCACCGAAGGCCTTGATCCATGGCTTGGATCATTGCACGAACTGGCACCGGGCAGACCGGCCCTTGCCTGTGACCTGATGGAAGAATACCGGGTCTTTGCCGTGGACAGACTGGTGCTGACCCTTCTCAACCGTAATGGCGTACAGCCCGAAGACTTTGAAGAAAAAGAGGATGGAGAAGAAGGTGAGCTTTCCGTGCGCATGACACCAAAAGCAAGACACAGGCTCATTGCCTCATGGGAAAAACTCCTTGAAAGCCGTATCCCATGGCCACCTGAAGAAAGCCCTATGAAATTCAGGGATCTGATCCGGTATCAGGTACGCTGTTTTGGCCACTGGCTTCTGGAAAACAAACCATACAACCCCTTTGCCTGGAAGGCATGATCATGTTTGTGCTGGTATGTTTTGACATCAGCGACAACCGGGTGCGTTACCGGGTAAATAAGGTGCTGCAGGGCTATGGTGTCCGGGTGCAGAAATCCGTATATGAATGCCCCCTCCTCGGTGATGCGGCATTTCGCAGAATGCGGTCAGCCATAGAAAAGCATATCCATGCCCATACGGATTCTGTCCGTTATTATCGTCTTTGTGCTGCCTGTATCCGTGAAATCCGGTGTGACGGTTCCGGCATGGTGCCGGATGTGGATTCCTTTGCTGTGGTGTGATCTTGGGGCATACCCTTGAAATATTACGCAAGCCAGCCGAAGGAGCGGATACGCTTGCTTCGGATCTTCAGCAGTTGAAAATTGTTGTGAACCGCCTTGTGGAAAGACTTTCTTGAATAAATGAGACCGTATTCAATATAAAAAGCCGACTGATGGCATCTTTGTATTGAAAAAGATGTAATTTTCTGTGTAGATTATTGGCTCAGTCAAGCGCAAGTGTACAAAATTGGAAAACAGGGAATGAACGGCCCTGGAAAGGATGGAAGCATGAGGAAACCTTTTTTAAGGGAAGGGCTTCCGGAGTTCAGGCGGCAGCAGTCTGAAGAGACGGTCTGCAAAACCTTTTCTCTGGAGTTGATAACGCCCATGATGGGTGGCGACAGCGAAAGCTGGGTGCTGCATCCTGAGCAGCCCGTAAGGGGGCAGTCCGTGAAAGGGCAGCTCCGTTTCTGGTGGCGGACCATGCAATCGGAAAGTGAGCCAAAGAAACTGCTTCAGAAGGAAAATGAAATCTGGGGTGGTAAGGTGACGGCGGAAGGGAAAGAGGAACGTATTCAATCCCCTGTAAAAATTGCTGTTTTAGAACAGGCGGTCAGCAGGAAATCCCAGGCAGCACTGAATGAAAGGGGCTTTGCCATAGAAGGGGATGTTATTCCTGTTTTTGTTGCATTTCCCGTAACATCAGCCATAAAAAATGACAAAAAAGAAGTTCTTTTCATTGAGTCTCTTTCCTTTACGCTTCAGGTTTCCTGCCCGGCATCCCTTTGGCCTGTCGTTGAAAAAACCCTTAAACTCTGGGTTCTTTTTGGCGGAATCGGTGCAAGAACCCGACGGGGCTGCGGCTCTCTCTACTGCGAAGAGCTTATGGCAGAATTTAAAGATGAAAAGGATATTTATCAGTTTGTTAACGCATTTCAGAACAATGGAAAAGAGCTGGACTATCCCCGCATCCATGGTGCTGTTCTGGCCGTAAAATCTGCAGGCACAGATACAGCGGCAGCCTGGAGGGGACTGATTACATCCTATTCCGGGTTCAGGCAGGATCGCAGACCCAACAAGCCTACTCCGGGAAGATCTTACTGGCCGGAACCCGATGCCATTCGTACCCTCACAAGGCAGCAGTCTAAAAACCATAAGCCGGAACATCCCGATGGTGTGTGGTTCCCAAGGGCAGCCTTTGGCTTGCCCATTATTACCAAGTTCAACACAAGGGGAAATGGCATGGGCGATCCGGACCCTCAGGTGGAACTTGCGCCGGTTAAGGCTGGACGCTGGCCTTCTCCTGTGATCCTGAAAGCCCTTCGGCTTCCCGATGGCAAGGCCTTGCGTATGGCCCTTGTGCTGAAACAGGCATTTCCTGAAGCCCTTGAATTGAAGCAGGGCAGATTAAAGTTTGATGTGCCTGTCTCTGCCAATCCCTTTGCCCCTGCTCCCGGAAAAAAGATGATGAAAACAAGGCAGGGTGCAGAACTCCGCCAAGATGAAACTCTTTATCAGGCTCTTTTCCGTGAGCTGGGCCTTGAGGAGGTGAAATGAAAGAATCCCTTCTTGTCATTGCCATAGGCCCGGTGCAGGAATTCATAGCCACAGCAAGAAAACTCAGGGATCTCTGGATAGGTTCCATGTTGCTTTCGGAGCTTTCAAAAACCATCGCCCGCAGCCTGCATGAAGACGGCGCAAAACTGATTTTCCCTTCCCTTGCTCCGGGACAGGAGGCTGTAGATCTGGCTGCTTTGTCAGATTTAAATGTGGCAAACAAAATTCTGGTAAAAGTTTCTTCCCCGGAAGAGGCAAAACGTATCCAGCAGCGTGCAAAGGAAAAATGGCAGGCCCATCTTGATGAAATTGGAGAAAAAACCCTTGAAAAAATGGATTCACTCCCCTTTGTCCGCTTGGACAGGGAGCGTTTTCAGAAACAGATGAAGGATTACGGCGAGTTTTACGCTGCATGGGTAGAAATTGAAGCCGCTGGTGGATACGCTTCAGCCCGTGACCGTGTGGAAGGCCTCCTTGCATCCCGTAAAAATGTAAGACCCTTTGGTCCGCCAATGTGGGAAGGTTCAGGAGTTCCTAAAAACAGCCTGGATGGTATGCGAGAAACCGTACTCGGAGAAAAGCTTAAGGAAATTAAAGGCCTTCTGAAAAAAAATGAACGCCTTGATGCCATGGGCTGCATCAAACGCTTTTATCCCCTTGCCATAAAAAAGCAGGTGAATGAGCATTTCGATGACCTTTCAGATATTGCCTTAATACCCTGGCTTGAGGGAATTGAGGGTAATATGAAAAAACTTGAAGCCTTCATTGCCTTTCAGAGTGCTGTTCAAGGAACAAATAATGGCCGATATAGTGAAAAAAAGCAGGCTACAGGTCTTTCGCAGAATCTGGAATCTGATCTTTACTACGCAGGCAGGGATGCCCTGAAAAATCATCTAGGGGAAGAAAGCAGTATCCGTGAAGCATGGAAAACCAGAAATAAAATGGTGAAGGTTTGCGGAGAACCTCACCTGTATGCGGTCATTCTTGTGGGCGATGGCGACAACATGGGTAAAATGATCGATGCCATTAAAACCCAGGAAGGACATGCCCGATTCACAAGTGAATTGAGTACTTTTGCAAAAGAAGTAAAAGGACTTGTGGAAGGGTATTCCGGCAGCCTCATCTACTCCGGCGGGGATGATGTCATGGCCTACCTCCCCCTTCATAAGGCACTGGCCTGTGCAGATAAACTTCGTCTAAAATTCCATGATTCCATGGCTGCTGTACACAAAGAGCTGAACCTTCCGGAGTCGGTAGTCAAGCCTACCTTCAGTGCAGGGCTTGCCATTGTGCATCACAGTATGCCCTTGGATCAGGCCCTTGATCAGGCAAGGAAAGCAGAAAAAATGGCCAAGAATGGAGGCCGTAATGCCCTTGCCATTGTGCAGAACAAACGCTCCGGCGGAGAACTTTCCATAGTTGGAAAATGGGATAGGGTTGATAATAAGCCAGATCTTCCCGGCATGGCAGAGCGCATGGGTGCGGTGGTGGATCTGTATAATGATCCTGAAACCGTACTCCCTGCCCGCCTTGGATATCAGTTGAGGGAGGCCTCCCTTTCCGCAGGAGATCAAATGAATTTTGCCACACAGGCAGGAGAAAAGGTGGTTCCCAACAATGCCGCCGCCGCCCTGATAAAAAGAATATTTGATCAGAAAAATGATGGAAACCGGGAAAAAAACAAAAAACTGATTCCTTTGCTTTCAGGCAGAGTTTCCATCAGGGAGTTTTCCGATGAATTGGTAATCGGACATCAGATAGCAAGGGCTGTTCGTTTGGCCGAAGGAAAGGAGACCCCATGACCCGTTACATGCTTTCCAGTAAAGAGCTTTTGATTTTAAGGGATGGCAGACCCTTTGGCGATGCTGGTTCCTTTGGCGGAACGGGTCTGGCCTGGCCCCTTCCCCAGACACTTGCGGGCATGTGCCGAACGGCTCTGGTGCTTGCAGGCCCTGAAGATGCCTTTGAAAACAAGGAAAATCTGGATGCACTTCTTGATGTTTCCATGGAAAAAATTCTTCCCTGCCTGATTGAAGAGGGCAGGACCATTGAAGAGGCAGAGATCCTTTTACCTTTTCCTGCGGATCTGCTCTGCCTTGAAGAGGATGATGGGAAAAAGAAAAAAATTTGTCTTTATCCTCTGACATACAGCAGCCATGCGGAAACAGAAGGCACAGACTGGAATGATCCGGACTGGCTGTATCCCGGCCTTTCGTCCAAGGGAAAGCCCCAGACACCTCCTGGATTTTTAAGAAAAAAACTGGCTCAGGACTACCTTGCGGGGAGCATTGAAGTAAAAGGTCGGGATCTCGATAAAGATACAGAAACCATTGATGGTCCTGTCAAAGATATTCGTATTCATGTGGCACTGGACCCCGCAACCCGTGCGGCGGATGAAGGCAGGCTCTACGGTGAATCCGGTATTTATCTCAAGGCCGTTAAGGCCAGAAAAGAATCGGGAAAAACAACCGATGAAAAAGCCCTGCCCGGTAAGATGCCAAGGCCGGAACCCATAGGTGATATGGGCATCAGCTTTTCCCTTAAAGGCCTCAAGCCGGAAGAAAAAGTACCCGGCGTTCTTTACCTTGGTGGAGAAAGAAAAAGGGTGGATCTTTTTCCTGTGAAACAGGAAACTTTTCCTGAACCCCATGCGGTCTGTGAAAATCAAAAGTTTTTGAAACTTATTCTCATTACCCACGGGGATTTTGGTGGCTGGGCTCCGGAATGGCTGGCAAAGCAGACGGAAACAGGAGCCTTTGCCTGGGTGAAAGAACCCAGAAGCGGCATAGAAATCCGCCTTCGTTCTGCTGTTGTTACGGGATGGGAGCCTGTCAGCGGATGGGATCTTAAGGAAAAAAAGCCCAAGGCTTTCAGAAAACTAGTGCGGCCCGGTGCCGTTTATCTTGTTGAGCTTAAAACGCCATCGGAATCCCTTTCTCTGGCGCAGGCCCTCTGGGGGCAGTCTCTCTGTCTGCCGGAAAGCCGTGGGGAAAAAGATGGTTACGGTCAGGTACTTGTTGGTGCAGCCAAAACAATTATAAATGGAAAGGATACGGAATGATTCATCTTCTTGGAGCCATAAAAACCCTTTCGCCCCTGCACTGCGGTGTGGGTACCGGCATGAACGATATTGACCTTCCCGTAGCCCGCCATAAGGTCAGTGGCCACCCTCTGATTCCGGGTTCTTCCATTAAAGGCGTTTTAAAGGATGCATTCAGGAATGATGCAGATGATCGGATTGAAGCACTGTTTGGTGCAGACAACCCGGATGGCAACGATAAAAAAGCCTTTGCTTCGGCCATTTCCATGGGGGATGCCCTGCTTCTGGCTTTGCCGGTACGCTCCTTTTATGGCACCTTTGCATATCTTGTTTCGCCCTATACCCTGCAGCAGTTCAAGGCCGCCCTTGCCAGGGTAATGCCCTCCCTGAAAGTACCTGAGATACCCACACACCTTGGCCTTAAGGAAAAAAATGACAGTTACCGGGTGATGCTCACTACTGATACGCTTTTAAAAAGCCCCAATGCCGACATGATTCTTCTGGAAGAGCTTGATCTTGCCATAGATAAAAAAAAGGCGGATGACTGGGCAAAAATCATAGCAGATCTGTATTGTGTCAATGATGAGGACAAGACCCTCTTTGCCAAGCGTTTTGCCATTGCAGATGACAATGCCTTGAATTTTCTTTCGGAAACTGGCCTTCCCGTAGATGCCCGCATTGCCATAGACAGCAAAACCGGAACAGTAAAGCAGGGCGCACTCTGGTATGAGGAAACCGTTCCACCGGAGACCCTGATGTACTCCCTTATTGGTGTTGACCGTTCCTTTTCTCCGGATGTTCAGCAGGGCGCAGAGGAGCTTGCCGCCGTTCTTATTTCCGAAGGAAAGCGCAGGGAGCTTTTTGCCCAGATGGGTGGAAAGTCCACCACTGGCAAAGGCTTTGTTTCCGTCAGCTTCGTAAAGGGGGTGTAAATGCTGAAAAATCAGAAATATTCCGATGCGGTTTTTTTCAGCATCAATGGTCTTGCGAATGAAGATAAGATGACGGCTAAACGGTATAAGTCTCTTTGCAAGCGCAGCGGCGGGATTTTCCGTACCGTGGGTCTGGTGCAGTTTGTTACCTTTATTGAGGCTAAGGGAAAAAAGGAAAAGCACTATGCCTGGCTTTCTGAGCACCTGAGAACGGAAATGGACAAGGTGGGGGCTCTGAAAAGTAAAGGTACAGAGGACTATCTTGCAAATATCAGAAGGCTCAACCTTCCTGAATATATGCAGGCCTCCCGCAATATGCTGACCCTGTTGCAGTGGCATAAGCGCATTGGGGAAATTCTCATTGAAGGAACGGCGGATGACACAGAAGGGGAGTGATTATGTCCTTTGAAGCCATACGACAGGACCACAGAAATATTGTTCGGGGTAAATGTGAGAATCTTTCCTTCAGGGTAGCAAAATTAAACCCTGTTATAGATGACTGGTTGCAAAATGAGCATGGGGCTAAGGACAGCGGGCTTTTTGATATGTCTGCCTTCAGGTTCCCTTCCGAATCAGCCAAAGCCTACCGTCAGTCTTTTTTCAGATGGAAGGAAGCCATTGGCGTTGCAGGGGACTGTGAGATATTTGAAGTGGAAGCCTTGACCCGTATACTCATGGGCACGGGCAACGCTTCTGTTTTTGAGTTTGGTTTCCAGCTCAACTATCCCTGGGGTGTACCCACCATCCCCGGTTCTTCCCTGAAGGGTCTTGTTTCTTCCTATCTGGCCCGCCATGGCGGGGATGCCTGGAGCCGCCATCAGACGAAGACAGCCGTCAAGTCCGATGCCCAGGTTGAGCTTTTCGGTGGTATCCGTGAGACGGATGACAAAGCCCAAAGCTATGCAGGCACCCTTGTTTTCCATGATGCATGGCTGAGTCCATGGGAGAGAAGGGGAAGCGGGGGCGACTGGTTTGACAGTGATATTATTACCCCCCACCATGCAAAATACTATGGTGCTAACAATTCTCTGCCTTCCGGCATGGAAGATCCTGTTCCCATTAAAATGGCGGCCCTGCGTCCCGGCCTTACCTTTCTGGTGGTCATTCAGGGACCGGAAGAATACAGAAAGCTTGCCCGTGAAGTGCTGATTGAAGCCCTGAGGGAAGAGGGCATTGGCGGGAAGCGGGCTGTGGGTTATGGTCGTTTTGCCTATGTTCTTTCCGAAGAGGAAAAAACCGCTGAAATCCGCAAGTCCATAGAAAATGCCACGGATGCGGAGACCCTTCAGGCCTTGTACAGGCAGCACAAAGGGAATTCCCCTTTGAGACCTTACTTTGTCAAGGCCATTGAACGCCTTAAGTTTGCAGACAGCCTCAAGCCTGTGATGGAAGCCCTTATGCCCCTTGCCCTTTTGCGTATGCAGGTGGAAAAGGGAGAGCATAAGGATCTCAAGGGCCTGAACCAGCGTTTCAAAAATCTGAAAGGAGTGCTTGAAAACTGGCAGAAGGACGAAGACCTAGAAAATATGAAACATGCCACCGATGCCAGAGCCATTTTTGATCTTATGCTTAAAAAGTGGCCATCCGAGGTACGTGCAGGCGCAGAGCTTGGGGTCGTTAAAAATCTGGCCTATGGCTGGGAGGACATGGGACTTAGCCATAATCCGGATGCCATTTTAGAAATTATTGAAGGCGATGAACGGACCTGGCCCCTTCTTAAGGATCTTCCTGCTTTCCTTGAAACCCTGAAAGATCAGATGGAAAAAGAGGACTGGGAGCTATTGTCCATGACGCTGGAAGAAAAGCTGGGAAAAACATAGATTATTTGCATTGCTCCGTTAAATCCGATCCGGCACATGAAACATGAATGGGAGCTGTCAAAAGGCAGGCTTCCTGTGCCGGGTACGGTAGAGTGCCGTTTCAGGTGATACCATTGCAAAATCAGATGTAGGATCTTTGAAAACTGTTCCATTATGATATAAGCGCGCCCATTTCTTGCCCCTTCCTGTACGGAAGGGGCAATTCATTCAAGATTGAAACCATAAAGTACTCACCTCTGAGCAATTTCATACGTTCTTATATGGCAAGACCTAAAACACAGCATAGGACGCTGTAAAAGTAGAAGCGGCTTCCAGCCGCTTTAAAGAATGCGCCAGGATGGCGCATCTACAAAATCAGCTTCTTTGGAAATCTGAACTTTTTGACCATTTCTTTGGAAAAGCAGCTTCTCTCACAGTCAGATTTTTAAAAAATGGATGGCTGCGAGCTTGAATCCGGGCTGTTGCGGATGGGTTTTGTCCTTGCAGTCCATGGGATTTTTGTGTAAGTAAAACCTTTGGTAACGGACATTTCAGACTGTTTTCAGCCCGAAAATACTTTTTACAAAATTGCTTTTTTGGAATGCCTAAAAGAAGTAAAACCATGGTCCTTTGTATCAAGTTATTTTTTTATTTGTTTGGAATTGATTGGTTTTTTTCTGGTTGCGATAACAGCGAGTCCCGGATTTTGTTTGCACCTATTAGTAAAACAATGGAAAAAAGGCTTTGAGATAAATTATATTTTTTAATTTCAAAATCTTAGGTGTTGTTATGTCAGAAATAGGTAGTAAAATCGAGATTATGCTTTTTAAAAACAAGGCTTTATGTGAAAAAGTAAGATATTCAGAAAGCCCGGTTTTTGGTCCGTTTTTTCGGACGAGGGGGGGTACTCAAAAAATGGCTTGCAAACCCCCCATATGCCATGCGATATTTTGGCAGCTGTCCACGAACAGGCCCCGCTTAGAGGGGATTGAGACCGATTCCGTTGAAGTTGAAAGCGCTCCGACCATTTGGTGTCCACGAACAGGCCCCGCTTAGAGGGGATTGAGACT
>NZ_VLLC01000055.1 GCF_007830435.1 Desulfobotulus alkaliphilus
CTTCATTGCCAAGGTGCTGACGGATAAGGGGAAGAATTTCCTTGATGCGGCAGGCTTTGGTGAGGATGCAGGTGCCGATGCGGCTAAAACCGTGGAAGATCTCAAGGCAAAGGCCGAAGCGGCCATCACTTCTAAAGTGAGCTACAATAAGATTGCTGGCAAGACCATCATGGATCTTTATGATGCGCCCTTCTGGAAGGACATCCTTTTCGGATGCATCAACTGCGGCACCTGTACCTATGCCTGCCCCACCTGCTGGTGCTTTGACATTCAGGACGAGGTAAAGGGTACGGACGGCGTGCGTGTGCGGAACTGGGATTCCTGCATGACGGCCCTTTTCACCCACCATGCATCCGGTCATAACCCCCGTGAACATGAATGGGAGCGTACCCGCCAGCGTTTCATGCACAAGCTGAAATATTTTGTGGACAAGTACGATGCGGGCCTGATGTGTGTGGGCTGTGGCCGCTGCGTGGAGCAGTGCCCCGCCAACATCGATATCCGTACGGTGTGCAACACCATGAACGATTTTTAAATCGGCCACGTGGCAGGGCAGGCTTTTTTGCCTGCCCATGACCCCCGTGCCTGCATATCGATAAGGAGCTGTAGGGGCAGGCCCTTGGTGCCTGCCCGCTACCGCCTTCATATAGCAGGATAAGGAGATGACAAGGTGAGAAATCCCAATCCATATGAGCCGTATCCCGTCCGCATAGACGACATCACGGTGGAGACGGAAGATAAGAGCTTGAAGACCTTCAAGTTCGTTTTTCTGAATCCCGAGCACGAAGAGATGTTTGCCTATAAGGCGGGTCAGTTTGCAGAGCTTTCCATTCCGGGTCAGGGCGAGATTCCCATCGGGATTGCGTCCAGCCCCACGGAAAAGGGCTTTGTGAAATTTACGGTATTCAAAACCGGCAAAGTGACAAGTTACCTGCACTCCATGCAGGTGGGTGATATCATGGGCCTGCGTGGTCCCATGGGCAACTGGTATCCCTGGGAAATCCTTGAGGGCAAGAACATTCTGATTGTGGGCGGTGGTTTTGCTTTCACAACCTTACGTTCCTCCATCAAGATGATGCTGGATAACCGGGACAAGTTCGGCAAGATCGATGTGGTTTACGGTGCCCGTGCCCCCGGCATGCTTCTCTACATGGATGACCTCACGGAATGGGAAGCCCAGGGCAAGATCAACATGCACATCACCGTAGATAAAACCGATGATCCCAACTGGAAGTACCATCAGGGCTTTATTCCTCCGGTTGCGGAAAAGGTGGCACCTCCTGCCAGCGATGACACCTATGCCATTGTCTGCGGTCCTCCCATGATGATCAAGTTCACCCTGCCCGTGCTGGACAAGCTCGGTTACAAGCATGATCACATCATCATGAGCCTTGAAAACCGCATGAAGTGCGGCATTGGCATGTGCGGTCGCTGTAATATCGGCAAAGAGCTGGTGTGCAAGGATGGTCCTGTCTTTACCTTGGATCAGCTCAACCAGATGCCCAAGGAATACTGATTTTATTACCTGAAGGGTACGGTTCTGTCTGATATAAAGCATAAGGATATGCGGCCGCTTCTCCATTCCATGGCGGAGCGGTCGCTTTTTTTATGGTGAAAATCTCCTGTCTTCATGGCAGGTATGGTCGCAAAGGTTTGACACCCATTGAGGAATGATGTAAATACATCTTGCTTATTGACAAGCCGTGCTTGTTTGGTTAGGTAGATACGCTAAGAAAAAGTTAAGGATATAACGGGACTCCCCCATAAGGATGATATCTAAATTACAGGAGGTTTTTTTAAAATGGCTGAAGTAGAATTCAAAGGGAAAAAGTTTGTTGTGGATGAGGATGGCTTTCTTGAGGATTTCAATACCTATACGGAAGAATGGGTTGAGTTCTGCATGAAAGAAGAAGGCATTGATACGCTGACCGAAGAGCATTGGAATGTTATTAACATTCTTCAGGACTACTATAAGAAGAATGGTATTGCTCCCATGGTACGTGTTCTTTCCAAGCTTACCGGCTTCAAACTGAAGCACATCTATGAGCTTTTCCCCTCAGGTCCTGGCAAGGGAGCCTGTAAAATGGCTGGCCTTCCCAAGCCTACCGGCTGCGTTTAATCTACGCTGCTGGAAAACTGAGTTTCTGATCAGAAAGGTCCTGCCATGGCAGGGCCTTTTTTTTACCGTTTCCATGAGTTGCGGGGAAAAGTTCAATGTATATTAAAGTTCAGTCTTCCACACGAAAAGAGCTTGTGGACATCACAGCAAGGGTACAGGAATGTGTGACAGTTTCCGGAATGGAATGGGGGCTTTGTCATATTTTTGTTCCCCACACCACAGCAGCCGTTACCCTCAATGAAAATGCCGACCCCGATGTTCAGGAAGATATGATCAGAACCCTTTCCCGTCTGGTTCCCGTGGATCCGGATTACAGGCATATAGAAGGCAACTCCGATGCCCATGTCAAGGCATCTCTGATCGGAGCTTCGGAGCTGGTGGCTGTGCGGGACGGGCGTCTGGATCTCGGGCGCTGGCAGGCCATCTATCTCTGGGAGTTTGACGGACCCCGCAGGCGTGAGGTGAGAATCATGCTGATGCCCCAGCAGGAAAGGGGGCTTTAAATGATGGATGATCTGGATAAAAAGCTTTTGAACAGCATCCAGTCGGGTTTTCCCATCTGTTCCAGGCCCTATGCGGCCATTGGAGAAATGCTGGATATGGATGAGGCTGAGGTGCTGGAGCGATTGAAGAAGCTCAAAGCGTCCGGCATCATCCGTCGTATCGGAGGCAATTTCGGGCCGGAGAATCTGGGATATTTTTCCACCCTCTGTGCCGCAAAGGTGCCGGAGGAAAAGCTTGAGGTTTTCACCCAAACCGTCAATGCCTATCCCGGTGTCACCCATAATTATGTCCGGGAAAATGACTGGAATGTGTGGTTTACCTTTATTGAACCTTCACGGGAAGTCATTGCTCGTAATCTGGAAGAAATAGCAGAGAAAACGGGAGTGACGGAAATCCTTAATCTGCCCGCCACCCATGTCTTTAAAATCCGTGCAAAGTTTTCCCTGTAGCGCCCATGGATCATTCAGGAATCTCTCCGCCGGATAAAGATGGCATCATCACAGGTCTGGCCCTTGCCCCGCAGTTTCTGGGCGATGTTCAGGCCAATCTTGCCACCCTTTCCTCTTTCTGTGAAAGGGCAGATGCCGCCGGAGTGGACATTCTCGTTTTCCCTGAAATGCATCTGACGGGGTATCCCACCCGCAAAGAAGATCTTGAACGGTCTGTCCTTGGCCTTGAAGAGGCCATTTCCATGATGGCACCCCTTGCCAGCCGCTGGAATCTTGTGCTGGTTGCGGGTTTTGCTGAAAAGTCTGAAAACCGTTTTTTTGTGACCCAGCTTGCACTGGGGCCCGATGGTATCCTTGCCATATACAGAAAAATTCATTTAGGTCCGCCGGAAAGATCCCTTTACACTGCGGGAGATCAGACCGCATCCTTTAGGTTCATGGGAATGCATTTTGCCATAGCCCTCTGCTATGATGCCCATTTTCCTGAGCTTTTTTCCCACCTTGCCAGTCAGGGTGCAGATGTTTTTCTCATCCCCCACGCCTCTCCCAGAGGCACCCCCCAGGATAAAAAATCCTCATGGCTGCGCCATCTTCCTGCCCGTGCCTTTGATACGGGAAGCTATGTGCTGGTCGTAAATCCCCTAGGGTCCGATGGTGCCGGAAAAAGTTTTCCGGGCCTTGCCCTTGGCCTTGGTCCAGACGGTCGTATTTTTGGTGAGCTTGGCACAGAAAACCCCGATCTTCTTGTGCTGAATCTTCATGCAGAACGGGTGAAAGCCCTGCGATCCCATCCCATGACAGCCTTTCACCGGGCAAGAAGGCCTGAGCTTTATGGAAAGTGGATGCAGGTGTAGTGCGACCTTTACGGGTGCCCGCCAGCAACCGTAAAAAATGGCCATGTAATTTCCATGGATTAAAGTTCCTGTCGCTGAAAGACAGCGGTAAACGTAATTATTCAGCACGGTTTATTCCGAACTGCCAATGCTGTAGTTGCAGCAGCTTCGTACTGTTGCAAGGCTCCGTGGCTATTTGCAAGTGACATTGCAATCGTTTCGGATCAGAGCTTTACAGGCCTGTGCGAAAGAAGCGGCAAACTGTCTGAGCCGCCACAAAGGCAGCACACCAAGGCCTGCTATGGTAATCAAAAAGCTTATCCTGCCTGTGGCGGGGGGGTTTTTCCGCTTCCGCACAGGGCAAGAAGCTCCCGAATAAGATTGCGTCACGGGCAAATAGCTTGGAGCCTGTGTATCTGTCTGGCAGCTATGGTACCTGGAAAGCTGTGCTGAACAGTTACCGCTAATCAGAAAAAAATGTGTTGATCATTTTTGTCTGTCTTTTGTTTTTCCTAAAAAAATACACCTAAAATAAATAGCCATAATCTATCCGGCACATTGATCTTATCGGTATTATCTGTTTGACTCCCCCCTCTTTCCCTTTCTATAAGACACAATCAAAATTTTCAGCAACGGGCCTTTTTAATAAGCCCTATTGATAAAAGAAGAAGCCGGAATCCTCTCCATCGGGTTTATCAGGATTCAGGATGTAAAGGGGAGGAATTCATGGAATATCGATGTCTTTTCGGATGTGAAGGGAGGAAGAACAGATGACAGCTGAAGCGGTACGCGTCGGCGGTGCTGGCGGGGAGATCTGCAGGATGGCACGGGAAATGGTTCCTGACGGGAATCTCAATGCCTGCCTCACCTGTGGTACCTGTTCCAGTGGCTGTCCCGCCACAGGGCAGTTGGACATGGACCCGCGGAAATTTCTCCGTATGGCCGTGCTGGGGATGGATGAGGCGCTGGACAAACACCCATGGGCCTGGGTCTGCACCATGTGCAGGCGGTGCTATGACGTCTGTCCCATGAAGATCAACATCCCGGCACTCATATTTGAGATCCGGGCCCGCTGGCCCGAAGAGGAAAAGCCAAAGAACGTTCAGGAATCCTGCAGACTGCACGTGAAGTCCCGGGGTGGGGCCATGGGGGTTCCCTTTGAGGACTTTAAGTTCACGGTGGAGGATCTGGCGGAAGAATGCCGGGAGCAGCCGGGTTTTGAAGATCTGCAGGCACCCATTGATAAGCCGGGCGCCATGTATGCCCTGAACCAGAATTCAAGGGAGCCCGTGGTGGAGCCCGATGAGCTTCTGCCCCTCTGGAAGATTCTCCATACCGTGGGTGCAGACTGGACCTATTATTCAGAAATGTGGGCCGGTGAGAACTACTGCATGTTTGTGGCGGACAACAAATCCTGGGAATATATCGTCCGTGCCCAGGTGGAACATCTGAACAAACTGGGTGTGAAGTATTTTGTGAACACCGAATGCGGTCACTCCTTTTTTGCCGTTTATGCGGCTCTCAGAAAGTTCAATATTCAGGCCAATTTTGAGTTCATTTCCATCATCCAGCTTTATGCCAAATGGATACGGGAAGGAAAGCTCCCTGTCAATTCAGACTGGAACAAGGAGCTGGGTATTAAGTTTACCGTGCAGGATCCCTGCAATATCATCCGAAAATCCTTAGGCGATGTCATGGCCGAAGATCTGCGCTTTGTGGTGAAAACCGCCGTGGGTGAGGAAAATTTCATCGACATGGTGCCCAACGGATCCAACAACTACTGCTGCGGCGGTGGTGGCGGTGCCCTTCAGGCAGGCTTTACGGAACAGCGCCGGGCCTATGGTAAGATAAAGTTTGACCAGCTTGATAAAACCGATGCCGCCTATGTGATAACGCCCTGCCACAACTGCCATGCCCAGGTGGAAGACATTGGTCATCATTTTGGCGGGAAGTATCACACCGTACATCTGTGGACCATTCTCTGTCTTTCCATGGGGATTCTCGGTGAAAATGAACGGACCTATCTGGGACCGGATCTTGCGGATTTTGGTCTGTAATATCCCTGAGCCATCAGGCGTGAGGAGGAGTAAAACAAGATGTCAGAAAAAACCATAGGATCAGTTCTCATCGCCGGCGGCGGGATTGCCGCCATTCAGGCGGCGCTGGATCTGGCCGATTCCGGCTATTATGTCTATATGGTGGAAAAATCGCCGTCCATCGGCGGGGTCATGGCCCAGCTGGACAAGACCTTTCCCACCAACGACTGCTCCATGTGCATCATGAGTCCCAAGCTTGTGGAGGTGGGGCGGCACATCAATATCGAACTGGTGACCCTGGCGGAAATCCGGGACATCAAGGGGCAGGCGGGCAACTTTGAGGTGGAGGTCTTCCAGAAGGCCCGGTACGTGGACATGGACAAGTGCATCGGCTGCGGAGCCTGCATGGAAAAATGTCCCAAAAAGGTGGATGATGAGTACAATATGGGTCTTGCCAAGCGCAAGGCCATCTATGTGCCCTATCCCCAGGCCGTACCCCTCAAGTATGCCATTGATGCGCCCAACTGCATCAAAATCACCAAAGACAAATGCGGGAACTGCGAGAAGGTCTGTCCTGCGGATGCCATCAATTACAAGGACACGGATAAAACCATATCCCTCAATGTGGGTTCCGTTATCCTTTCCACGGGCTTTTCCGCCTACAATCCTTCGGGCAAGGATTTCCTCAATTATGACCGCAGCAAGGATGTGGTCACCTCTCTGGAATTCGAGCGGCTCCTTTCCGCATCCGGGCCTTTTCAGGGCCATGTGGTCCGTCTCTCCGACAAGGAACATCCCCATAAAATCGCCTGGCTGCAGTGTGTGGGATCAAGGGATGTGAACACCTGCAAAAACGGGCACTGCTCTTCGGTCTGCTGCATGTACGCCATCAAGCAGGCCATCATTGCCAAAGAGCATGATCCGGAGCTGGAAACCAAAATTTTCTATATGGACATGCGCACCCATGGCAAGGGTTTTGAGGACTGCTACAATCAGGCCAAAGAAACCTATGGGGTGAAGTTCCAGCGCTGCCGGGTACATACGGTCTACGGCAATCCCGACGGCCCCGGTCAGGTACTGGAGTACATTGACGAGAACAACCAGCGGGTAACGGAAGTCTATGACATCGTTGTTCTTTCCGTGGGTATGGAAATTAACGATGAAGTCCGGGCCAATGCCGCAAAGATGGGCATTGAGCTGACCGAAGGCGGTTTTGTCAAAACCTCCACCTTTAAACCCGTTAGCACTTCCAGGGACGGGGTGTATGTCTGCGGTGCCTTCCAGGGCCCCAAAGATATTCCCCAGTCCGTTGTGGAGGCAGGGGCTGCGGCCCTCAATGCCGGTGCAGGCCTTGTTGCTGCCCGCAACACCCTGACCCGTACCGTGGAAAAGGTAAAGGAAGATGATGTCCGGGGTGAGCGGCCCCGTATCGGCGTCTTTGTCTGCCACTGCGGAACCAATATTGCGGGGGTCATTGATGTGGAGGCGGTGCGGGATTATGCCTCAGATCTTCCCTATGTGGAATATGTGAACAACAATATGTACGCATGTTCCCAGGATACCCAGGATGGCATGGTCAAGGTCATCAAGGAAAAGGGATTGAACCGCATTGTTGTGGCGGCATGCAGCCCCAGAACCCATGATCCCCTTTTTCAGGAAACCCTCATCAATGCGGGCCTGAACAAATACCTCTTTGAGATGGTGAACATCCGTAACCACGGCTCCTGGGTACACAAGGATCAGCCTGCGGAAGCCACCCTGAAGGCGAAGGAACAGGTTCGCATGGCCGTGGCCAAGGTGGCCCTGTTTGAACCCCTCTCCGAAGCCACCCTTGAGATTGACCAGAACGTGCTGGTCATCGGCGGCGGGATTTCCGGCATGGCGGCTGCCAAGGCCCTTTCCACCCAGGGCTATCATGTAACTCTGGTGGAGCGGGACAAGGTTCTGGGCGGTCAGGCAAGAAATCTCTATGTCACGGGCAAGGGCGAGTCCATTGAAGAGGGCCTTGCCGACATGGTCAACAGCGTGGCCGTGGATGATAAAATTGATGTGCTGCTGGAATCCAGCCTTAAAAATGTGGAAGGCTTTGTGGGTAACTTTGTCAGCACCATTGAGACAAAGGGCAGCGAACAGGAAATCCGCCATGGGGTGGCCATCATTGCCACGGGAGCTGAAGAATACAAGCCTGTGGAATACCTCTACGGCAGCTCCGATAAGGTGGTGACGGGTCAGGAACTGGACGGCCTTATGAAGGGCCATGATGCAAAGGTGGAGAATGCGGAAACGGCTGTCTTCATCCAGTGCGTGGGTTCCCGTGAACCGGGCCGGACCTACTGCTCCCGCATCTGCTGTACCCATACCATGGTGAGCGCCCTTCATCTCAAGGAGAAAAAACCGGACATGGATGTCTTTGTCCTGTACCGGGATATCCGTACCTATGGTGAAAAGGAAGCCCTTTACAAGAAGGCCAGGGAAAAGGGTGTGATTTTTGTCCGTTACTCCCTGGATGCCAAGCCCCTTGTGAAAGAGGCTGAGGGTAAGCTCCTTGTCACGGTGAACGATCCCATTATCCAGCGTCCCCTTGAACTTGCGGCGGATCTTCTGGTGCTGGCATCTGCGGTGAAACCCTACAAGGATGAGCGTCTGGCCCAATTCTTTAAGGTGCCCCTCAATGATGACGGCTTCTTTGTGGAAGCCCATGTGAAGCTGGCACCCAGTGATTTTGCAACGGACGGGGTTTTCCTTGCGGGCCTTGCCCATTATCCCAAGCCCATTGACGAATCCATCGCCCAGGCCCAGGCGGCCGCAGCACGGGCCACGGGTCTCCTTGCCAGAAAGACCATCAATACTTCCGGTCAGGTGGCCTATGTGAATCAGGAACTCTGCTCCGGGTGCAGTGTCTGTGTGGCGGTTTGCCCCTACAACTCTCCGGGTATGATTCTGGACGGGCCGAGGGCGGGCAAGGCGGAGATCAACCCCGTACTTTGTAAAGGTTGTGGGGCTTGTGTGTCATCCTGCCGCTCCGGAGCCTTGAATCTCAAAGGCTTTGAGGAAGGTCAGATTCTGGCCATGATTGATGCGGCCTGATTGAAGGATACGTGAGACCGGTGCCGCAGGTGCCGGTCTTTTCAAGAATCATATGCACCTTAACAAAAGGTGCAGGGAGGCTTCCTATGCAGGAGTTTGAACCTAAAATCATTACCTTTCTGTGCAACTGGTGCACCTACGGAGCCGCAGACCTTGCGGGCGTGAGCCGTTTTCAGTATCCGGCCAACATGCGCATCATCCGTCTGCCCTGCTCCGGAAGGGTTTCGCCCAAAATGGTCCTTTCGGCATTCCGCAACGGAGCGGACGGGGTCTGGATTTCCGGTTGTCACCCCGGTGACTGTCACTACATCACCGGTAACTATTATGCCCGCCGTAAATTTACCCTGCTGAAGGAAATGCTGGAACATACGGGCCTTGAGCCGGGCCGTATCCAGTTTTCATGGATTTCTTCGGCAGAAGGCGTGAAGTTTGCCGATGTGGCCCGCACCGTTATTTCCGAGGTGAAGGCCCTTGGCCCTGCCAAAGGTATGGCAAAGGAGTTTATCATGAGTCAGGAGGTGGCGTAGATGGCTGATGTCGCCCTGAAAATAAGAGAGATTGCCCGCGGCCTTCTCGAATCAGAGAAGGTCGATGTCGTGATCGGCTTCAAAAAGGGAACGCTTCCCGTCATGAGTGAGCCGACCATCATCCGTAAGGCATCGGATACAAAGGATCTGATCTGGGACGCGACCTGCCGTCTCAATCTGTGCAACTACCTCACGGGCCGCAAGGACCGCATCGGTATCATTGCCAAGGGCTGTGATGCGCGTAACATTGTGGGCCACATTGTGGAAAACAAGATCAAGCGGGATCAGCTTGTGATCATCGGTGTTCCCTGCACGGGCATGGCGGACAAAAAAGCCCTTCCCGACCTTGCAGGCGGTGAGGTAACCGCCTACGCCGAAGCCGGAGATCAGATCACGGTGAAGGGCCCTGCGGGAGAAAAGACCGTCAGCAGGGCAGATGTTCTCCAGTCCAACTGCCGCACCTGCATTCAACGCAACCCTGTAATCTTTGATGAGATGGCAGGGGAGCCCGTGGAAGAACTTGCCCCTGATAATCGTTTTGCGGACGTGGAAGCCATCGCTTCCA
>NZ_VLLC01000056.1 GCF_007830435.1 Desulfobotulus alkaliphilus
CCCATTGTCAAACTTATGGATTGGGAAGACAGGTGGGATGAGCTTGAAACTAACGATAATGTCTTCTCTCTGGTGGTCATGGCCCAGATCAAGGCCAAAAGCAGCAAATCCAAAGACGAGCTGAAGGCCTGGAAATACCATCTGGTGAAGCTCATGTATCAGCGGAACTACAGCAAGGAAGACATCCTGCAGCTGTACCGCTACATCGACTGGATGATCAGCCTGCCCAAGGAACTGGAAGCACAGTTCCTTAAAGAAGTTTACCTCTTGGAGGAGGAAAAAAAGATGCCATACATTACCAGTGCAGAGCGGTTTGGGTTGGAGAAGGGTGAAGAGATGGGTGTGGTTAAGGGCATGTACAACGAAAAGTACCAGACCATCATGAGCCTCCGTGAGTTCAACATGAAACCAGAGGATATTGCCAAGGCTACCCGACTTACCCCAGAAAAAGTCAGAGAAGTCCTTGCTGCCGGGGACAAGGGTCTGGATTTGCTGATCGGAGAGGATGCCACCAAGCATTAGGCTCTGGTGCAGACACGGATACAGCCATTAGGTACCTGTGTCACCAATCCCTTTTATTTTGATTTCTATCTAACCATGACCGGACGCAGCCCTCAGTATGGGTTGCGTCTGGTTTTTGTCTTGTGGTGTATTCTGTGGCCTCGGTATCTGTTCTTGTACATCCCGTTCTGTGTCCATCCATCCTGTTTGCTCCGATTGTACCGAACATCATATTTGCGCTCTCTATCCCCCGTATTTACCGTACCTTTTGTCCGCTGTATGAGCTGATTTCAGGAGGGCAGGGTGGTACATCAGCCCTGTCTGTTTTCCTTGCTGTAGGTGTTTCCTGCGGGTTAGGGTATCTGGTTGCTTCCCACTGTCCTCACTCATTATCCACTTCTTCACCTGTTGCCCTGTCCGCATCTGGTTTGATCAGTACACCCATGGTTCCATCATCATGATTGACAAATATGATCCCTGCCTCTGTCAGTACATGGGCCAGCAGTTTCATGGTGCTTTTCTTCTCCAGTATCTTCCTCTCCAACCGTGTGACCGGCGTTTCAGACAGGTAGGCTTTGGCTGCCAGTGTTCTCTGTGACCATCCAAGCAGTATCCTTGCAACCTTGATCTGCTCTCCCTTCAGCAGTTCCACATCGTATGCTTTTTCCCTCATCATACCTCCACTCTCCACTGTATTTCAGCCATCTTCCCTTTCATCTGCCCTGTCCGCATCCGGTTTGATCAGTACCCCAAAGGTTCCGTCCTCATGGTTGATAAACTCTATCCCAGCCTCCATCAACACATGGGCAATCAGCATGATGGTGCTTTTTTTCCTTACATTGTTCTTTTCTGCCTGGGTGACTGGCCCCTGGGACAGGTAGGCTTTAGCAGCCAGTGTTCTCTGTGACCATCCAAGCAGTATCCGTCCTGCCTTCAGTTGTTCTCCTGTGATCAGTTCCACATCGTATGTCTTGTCCTTCATCATGCCTCCTCTCTGTAGTTCATCGTATGGGTAATTCATGCTTAGAACAGCATAGCAATTTGTGGTCGTGGAGGGGAGTGTTTTGTCCGAAAAGCCCATTTTTATTTTTTTAGTGTTTTCTTGAAAATTACTTGACTTTTGATTTTCTAATGATTTCAAGCATGAAATTTTTCTCTGTTCGGTACCAACATTCTCACGATTTTTTTACAGATATTTTTCTAAATTGCTTGCATATGAATTCCCATCTTTTTAGCATGATGACTGAGGGCAGGGGCAGGAAACATGGATGCAGTATGAAGGGAGGATGCGATGCCAAAGATACTTCTCACAACGGGCTTTGTGGCTGATCCACCTGTAGTGACCAAGGGCAGGGTGGATTACTTTGATACGGAAATACCCGGATTCATGCTGGAGGTGCGGTCTTCTGGCAGGTGTACCTACTATCTGCGTTACCGGGACAGGCACGGCAGGTTGCGTCAGGTGCGTATCGGGCCTGTGGATGCCATAAGCCTTGAAAATGCAAGGATGGCAGCGAGAGAGATCAGATCACAGACGGCATTGGGCTACGATCCAGCAGCCATGATGGAAAAGAAAAAACAGGAGATGACATTCGGTGACTTTGCAGAGGATAAGTACATCCCCCATGTGAAGCTCTACAAACGAAGCTGGGAGCAGGATGAGAAGGTGATAGACCGGGTGCTTCTGCCCTTGTGGGAGTACGCCAAACTGTCTGCCATAACACGGGATGATGTGAGGGATTTTCAGACTTCCTATGTGGCTATGGGCTACAAACCGGGGTCTGTGAACCGGATGATGGCATTGGTGAAGTACATCTTCTCCCTGGCAGAAAGATGGGAGTACATCGACAAAAGCCCTGCAAGGGGTGTGTCCAAGCTGGCAGACAATGAGCATAAGGAGAGGTTTTTAACCCATGAAGAGACGGGCAGATTGCTGAAAGCATTGAAGAACAGCCAGAGTACCGTAGTGCCCGATCTGATTGAGTTTTTGATTCTGACAGGCGCAAGGAAGGGTGAGGCCAGCCATGCCAAATGGGAGGATATGGACTTTGAGCATGGGTTGTGGACGGTACCCATGAGCAAGTCGGGAAAACCAAGGCATATCCCCTTGTCTGGATCTGCCATCAATGTGCTGAAAAGGCGTGTGGATAACAACAGTCCGTTTATATTTGCCAACCCCAAGACAGGTGAGCCGCTGAAGCATTTTCACAGTACATGGGATCGAATCAGGAAGGAAGCAGGGCTGGAGGATGTCCGGGTACATGACCTGAGACACAACTTTGCCTCCCTTCTGATCAACCACGGCAGGAGTCTCTATGAGGTACAAAAATTGTTGGGTCATGCAGACATTTCTACCACCCAGAGGTACGCCCATTTGAGCCAGGATACCCTCAAAGAGGCCACTGAAATAGTGTCCCGGAGCATAGGAAGTGATGGTGACTCTGAGTGATTTGAGCTGTGATTTTTAAAAGTGCTGATGGGAAATTGATGGGTCGTTTTGGGGGGTTAAAGTCCTGTAATCATGTGGTTAAGAGTGAAACATTTTTTCAAATCGTGATGGGTAATAGATGGGTACTTTTTTTGGTGATGGGTAGGGTGTCTGATGGGTCGTATGAAATCAGTATGTTACAAGGTGCCGACTGATGGTTGTAAACAGTGTTCCAGTGAGCATATGCGCATAATTGGGCTGTTTTTAGTAAAATGGTCATGATCATGCGTGATGAAGGCGTGATCATGGTGTGATCATGGTGATTTGGTACAGATTCATGCTCAAAATGCCCGGATGATGAAACATGGACGGTGAAGTGGTGTGCATTCGATGAAACATGGATGATCACAGTGCCTGCATGATGAAGTCCGGTGCGGTGACAGAGGTGATGAATGATGATGCATGATGATCAAAACCGTGCTGTGGTGATGAAGGCGTGATGAAAGGAGGCGGGTATGAATGACAGAGAATTGTATTCTATCAGGGGAATAGCCAAGGAATTGAATCTGAATTACAGGAGGGTTCTGGATTATTGCAGTTATATGAGTCCCTTTTTACCAGGTATCTGTGTAGGTAGGAAATTCAAGTATTTTAAGGAGTGTATAGAGATTGTGCTGCTGGTGGATGCCCTGCGTGAGGAACGGTATAGTTTCTATGACATAGCCTGTATTTTCCTTAAAAAACGAGTGATTACCAATGATCCTATGGTCAGTGACTGGGTAGATGAGTGTTTGAGTCAGTATGGTCATTACTGGCTGAATGACGCACACGCTGCACACGCTGCACACGCTGCACACGCTGCACACGCTGCACACGCTGCACACGCTGCACACGCTGCACACGCTGCACATGCTGCACACGCTACACATGACGCACACGCTGCACATGCTGCACACGCTACACATGACGCATACGCTGCACATGACGCACACGCTGCACATGCCGCACACGCTACACATGACGCATACGCTGCACATGACGCACACGCTGCACATGCTGCACACGCTACACATGACGCACACGCTGCACATGACGCACACGCTGCACATGACGCACACGCTGCACATGACGCACATGCTACCCGGACTGCATACCCTCAAGTTATAGTTTCTGCGCCTGACCTGGACCTGTCCGATGACATGAACATTACTCTTCCCGATACCCTCATAAGCACAGACAGGGTTTGGGATACCCAGCCTACTAATGCAAAGGAACTGGCCAAGGAGGTTAAGGCTGAGCTGCTGAAGGAGCTGCCCCCCATGCTGGAGTCCCTTCTACAGAAATTTGCAATTAACCTTGGGGAAGAACTGTCCCGTACCCTGACTCATTCGTTCCAGAAGCTGGCTACGGAGAACAATATAGCCGTAACCGCCATCTGTGAGGCCATAGATGACATGCAAAACGGTATCAGCAATCTGGACAGACGGATGACTACCCTTGAAAGGGAGCTGGGCCAGCCAGTGGAAGAACCGTTCCAGCTCTATGAGATAGATGCCAGCAATCTACAGGTGAGCCTGCAGACCCTTTCCTTTGATTTTACGGTACCCGGCATTCAGTCCGATGAGTTGGCAGACCTTACGGAAGAAGATCCTGAAGATGCTGACCCCCACAACCTGCGCCCTGTTATCGAGAGCATCGTCCATTCCAAGCCCGACAAGGCTGTACTCATTGAGTGGATTCTTCAGATGCGTTCCAGTACAGATCCTGTTCCCAGCTACAACACCCTTGCTGCCATCCTTAACACGGCAAAAATACTGACCCTTTCCGGTAAGAGCAGGTGGACTTCAAGCACTGTACGCAATGTGGTTGCAAGGCTGGAGGCTGAGGATGACCCTGAAGTATATGCCGAGGATGGGGAGGATGGGGCAGAAGATGACCTTCCCCGTGTGGCAGACCTTACGGATGATGGCGGTGTTGTTTCGGATACTTGGCTGGATATAGAAGACGGGACGGATGAAGAAGAACCCTGAAACTGTCGGGGTGACTTCGGGCTGCGGGTGTGGTTCCGGAGTGGCCCCTATATATAAGGTAGAAAAAGCCAGGGCAGGGGAGTGGGGGATGGGTTCTGTACCCCTGCCAGGGTCTGGTTTGGCTGGTTTAATATTTACGGTCTGTTTTGAGTGATCTGTGGGGATTATCGAACCGGCATTTTACAGTCTCAGGGATGGTTGGCGTAGGGTAAACCCAAATCGAACCATCTGAAAATGATCAGGATAGCTGCTGTGAAACTGCAGACACCGAAACAGACAAGCATGGGAGTATGATTCAATGACTGTGAGGATATACGGATATCTGAGGGCTTCCACCACCGAGCAGAATGCAGACCGTGCCAGACCTGCGCTGGAGTGCTTTGCCTTCAATCAGGGTGTAGCAGTCTCTGCCTGGTTCACAGAAAATGAGTCCGGTGCCAGTATGAAACGACCTGAGCTGTTCCGTCTTCTGGATGTGGCACAGCCTGGGGATATTCTTCTTCTGGAACAGATTGACCGCCTGAGCAGATTGAACGCCAAGGACTGGCAAAAGCTCCGTGGTCTGATCCAGAGCAAGGGACTGAAGATTGTGTCCATGGATCTTCCCATCAGTCATACCCTCATGGATGCAGAAACTTCAGAGAGTTTTCAGGGGCGTATCCTTGATGCCATTAACGGGATGCTCCTTGATATGCTGGCTGCTGTCAGTCGTAAGGATTATGAAGACAGAAGGAGGCGACAGTCCGAGGGTATAGCCAGAGCCAAAGAGCTTGGGCGGTTCAAGGGCAGGCCAGTGGATACGGATCAGAGGCTGAAGATCATGGAGCTGAGGATGAAGGGATTTTCTTATTCAGACATCGAGAGGATGCTTGGCTGTTCCCGCAGTACCATAGCTTCTGCTGTAAAAGGCCTTCAACACAGTTCTGCAGAGGCGGTTTAGTGGGCAGGGCAGGGGCCGTCTATGACCCCCTATATATAAGGTGTAAATCCTGTCTTACCGGTCATGGGGTGGCAGGGTGTATGGGCTGGATGGTTTTGCATCGACACAGGGCCGTATCTGATCCATAGTGCTAAAAGAAGACCGGAGGTATGCAGGATGGACTACCGTTTCTGCATATCCTGATTACATTTATAAAAAGGAGGCTGGGATGGCAGAGAGAGTGTCCCATGATCAGAACTTTAAGAATCTGGCACGGGACTTTACCAGGGAGATAGCAGAGTTCTTATCCCCGGAGATCCTTGAGGGTATGGGCAAGCTTATCGGTTTTGAGGTTGTCCATCAGGAAACCCAAAAACAGAAGCTGAAAGACCGGCATTTTGTGCTGGACATACCCATACGGTTCCGGTTTGAAAATGGGACTCTGATTCTGTGGCTGCTGGAGTTTCAGGAGGATAAATACAAGTTTTCCATCTACACGGTGGCCCACTATGGCATAGACTACATGAAAGCCCATCCCGGTGCCATTGTCATCCCTACGGTGCTGTTCACAGACCGTAAGAAATGGCGTAAGGATGTGGACAGGGTACTGGACAGCAGCTTTAGGGAAAAGAACTACATACATTTCGAGTACCAGAAGATCCGTCTCTTTGAGTATCAGGCCAGGGACTATTTTGATTCCACGAACCCTGTAGTCATGATCCTTCTTCCCAAGATGAACTATGAGCCAGAGGAGAAGGTAGAGGTCGTAATGAGGGCCATGACCGGACTGTTTCGCTTGGTGGGTGCGGCTCTGTTTGAAAAATACCTGGATTTTATTTACACTTATGCAGATATACAGGAAGATGAGCAGGAAGAGTTGCTCAGTCTGCTCACAGAAAAGGAGGATGGTATGCTGTTATCGGAACGGATTCAGGAGAGAGGGCGTTATGAAGAGAAGTACCAGACGATCATGAGTCTCCGGGAGTTCAATATGAAGCCGGAGGATATTGCCAAGGCTACCAGGCTTACCCCCGAACAGGTAAAGGCTGTACTTGCCGCCGGTGACAAGGGTCTGGATCTGCTCATAGGTAAAAATGCCACCAAACATTAGGCTCCGTATCCATCTTCTCTGCTGTGGTTGCTGTATTGGCAGCCATGGCAGGGTAGGGGGAGTCTTTTGTTCTGTTCGAGTGTAGCCTTCTGTTCGAGTCCTCCGGATTCACGTCCCCAGTTCGAGTTCTTCAGTTTCAGCTCCCAGTTCGAGTTCTTCGGATTCATGCCGTCCAGTAATACCCCGGATACCCCTCTATTTTACCCGCACAGATGCTTATTTGCACCCATTTTGACCCATCGGTACCCATGCAGATCCTCCCAAAGTGGTGATCAGTAAATCTCAGGCATATATTACCTTTGTGAACGATCATTCATCCTATCCTAAACCAGCTTCCCTACTGCCTTTTTACGGGCAGAGGGGGGCTTTATATTTAAAGGAGGTCGCTATGGTTATCGAACAGTACAGCTCAGCGGATGTGAAGGAGCTTGCCAAGGTTATGCTCCGGGTGCAGCAGGAATTAAGACCGGTACAAAAGGACAGAAAGAACACCTTCACCAACAGCAGGTACGCCACCTTAAGCACAGTCATGGAGGCCTGTAGCAGTATCTTGATCCGGCATGGTATCTGGTTGACGCAGTATCCCGTTCCCGTAGAAATCGGGCATCTGGGACTCGTTACCAAGCTTATGCACGCAGAATCCGGGCAGTGGCAATCATCTCTTCTCATGATGCCCTTATCCAAAAACGATCCCCAGGGCTATGGTTCGGCCATTACCTATGCCAGGCGTTACGGCCTGTCTTCCATGTTGGGGATCATTACAGAAAACGATGATGATGCTGAAAGGGCCTGCATCAGGAACCACAAAAACCATCAGGGACAAAATCATGCCTCCCATCCATCCAAGCCTCAAAACGATCCATTTTCCCCGGTAAATCAGGCATATTCTACTCCTCAGAATCCCCAAAATAAGCCTGTCAGTATGGATACCCTGCCTAAGCTTGACGGCATCTTCTACAACACGGTTCATGCCGAAGATGGAAGGGCCTACATCACAGCAACGGGAGATACCATCCCCAAGAAAGACATCCTCAAAGAAGCAGGGTTCCGCTGGAATGCAGAACGTAAACTCTGGTGGAAACACAGCCAGCAGTACGCAGCCTGAACATACCAATCCCATACATCCATACACAGGGCCTGCCGGTATTATGCCGGTGGGCCTTTTGTATTTTAAAAGGAGGCAATCATGACCATCCATCACACTAAAGAGTCCATGGGGCTTCTGGCTCAGATAACCAAAGGTTTTCTGGCCCGCAGTGAGCATGTGAGGGCATCCCTTGGGGACAGGACTTCATATATCGGCATGTCGGATATTGGCAGGGGCATGGAGTGTCTTCGTGCTGCTGTAGCGGATAAATTTGTAAAAGCCACCAACCCCGATGAAGTGGCCCGGTGGTATGCCGGGGAAGATAAGGACAGGATACTTGCAACCCTGCAACGGGAGCTTGTGTTTCAGCGGGGTCACTGGTTCGAGTCGGGTGTGGGAGAGATTCTGCAATCCAACGGTTCAAAGCCCATCCATCAGTTGGAGGTGGCCATGGTCATTGACGGTATGCCGGTGAAAGCCCATCTGGATTTTACCCTGGCCTGGGGCGGCAATACTCCTGCTATACGCATCCTTGAAATCAAAAGCACCGAGCATATACCAGCCACCCTGTATTCTTCCTATGAAACCCAGCTCTACGGTCAGTTGGGCATGGTATCCGCATATTGGGATCAGCCCTGCTTCAGCACAAAGAACCACAAAAACATGAGCTTTCCTGAGATAGCCTTCCGGGAGCTGGGAGTTAAATTGCCGGATACTTCCGATGGCGTGGATATACAGGGCTGGGTTCTCTGTTTGGGTATGAGCGATATAAAACCCTTTGGCCCCTACCGTCCGGATTATCTGCTCTGGGGGATCTGTGAAAAGGTTGGCCGCCGTATCTGGGAAGGGATGCACAAATACCAAAGTGGCCTGATCCGTCTT
>NZ_VLLC01000057.1 GCF_007830435.1 Desulfobotulus alkaliphilus
TTACTCTTAATGTACCGCTGAGTGAGGCCTCCCGGGTTCCGTTCATGAGACATCCACACATGCACCGGGTCAGCGACTCCGGGGAACCTGCCTGCCACTTGCGTTGACGCAGCATTCAGTTTTGCCTTCCCGTTCACCCAACACGGTCAGCATTCCCAACCCTGATTTCGGAGCTCAATACCGAGCCTGTGTGTTCCCCTGTCAACGCTTAACCACTACCCTCACGAGCAGCAGCCCATGACTCGGGGCTCCGGCGGTTCGCTACACCTTACCGGATAGAGGACTTGCACCTCCAATCTCATGCCAGCTTATCCCGGCGCACTAGGTGTTCTGTGTCCATCTGGCGTAGAGGGTCAGGGCCGCATTTAGGGTGTATATCGTACCTTCTCCGTAATTCGTGCCAGAGCCGTCCCCAGCGGTGTTCCATCCGGCAAAGGTGTATCCTGCTCTGACAAGATTGCCAGTGTTGTAACTCAGGGCCAGACTCTGATCATGAACCTTGCTCTCTCCTGCCGGAACCACTCCACTGTCAGCGCCATTGGCCATATAAATCACAGGATAGGTAACAGGAGGTGGGTTCGCCGTGGTGAAACTTTTATTTTCACCATAAACGATTCCCGCCGCATTGGTGGCAAAGGCCCGGACATGGTAGGTCGTGCCGGGAGAAAGCCCAGTAATGCTGACGGTGAAGGCAAGGGTGGCATTGGCTGCTCCCCTGTTTATACAGGTTCCGGCAGTGGTCGGATTCGCCGTCGTGGCCCAGCACAAGCCGTGGGCCGTGGGGTTGGGGTTGCCCAGGTCGGTGATATTTCCATGACCCGTGGCCTTGATCATGCCGATGTTCGTCGCAGCCTGGGTGGTGACAGCAGGGGGGTGCATCCACCTGACATAGAGGCTCAGGGGAGCGTTTTCGGTGTAGGTCGCGCCTTCACCGTAATCCGTGCCAGAACCGTCCGCAGCGGTATTCCACCCTGCAAAGGTGTAGCCGGTTCTGGCAAGATTGCCGGAGTTTGTGGCAAGGGTCAGGTTCTGTCCATGGGTTTTGGTCTGGGTGTCTGGTGCCGTACCGCTGGTTGCGCTGTTGGCATTATAGGTTACGGTGTAGGTATTCAGGCTGAAGGTGGCACTCACGGTACAGGCTTCGGTAACCGCCCCCGTGGTGTAGGTGTTGCCGGACAGACTCCCGCCGCAGCCCGAGACACTGGCAATCGCATAGCCCGTATTCGGGGTCACGGTGAAGGTGGTGGTCTGGCCGTGGGTAACCGTCTGGCTGGCAGGGTCAATGCCGCCGCCGGTTCCGGCTGTTCCGGCCACCGTGTAGGTATTCAGGCTGAAGGTGGCACTTACCGTACAGGCCCCGGTAACCGCCCCTGTGGTGTAGGTGCTACCGGACAGGCTTCCGCCACAGCCCGAGACACTGGCAATCGCGTAGCCCGTATCCGGGGTGACCGTGAAGGTGGTGGTCTGGCCGTGGGTAACCGTCTGGCTGGCAGGGTCAATGCCGCCGCCGGTTCCGGCTGTTCCGGTTACGGTGTAGGTATTCAGGCTGAAGGTGGCACTTACCGTACAGGCTCCGGTGACCGCCCCCGTGGTGTAGGTGCTGCCGGACAGGCTCCCGCCGCAGCCCGAGACACTGGAAATCGCGTAGCCCGTGTTCGGAGTCACGGTGAAGGTGGTGGTTGCTCCGTGATTCACAGTACGAGAGGCAGGACTGATGCTGCCGCCGGTTCCGGCTGTTCCGGCCACCGTGTAGGTATTCAGGCTGAAGGTGGCACTTACCGTACAGGCCCCGGTAACCGTCCCCGTGGTGTAGGTGCTGCCGGACAGGGTTCCGTCGCAGCCCGTGACACTGGCAATCGCGTAGCCCGTATCCGGGGTCACGGTGAAGGTGGTGGTCTGGCCGTGGGTAACCGTCTGGCTGGCAGGGTCTATGCTGCCGCCGGTTCCGGCCGTTCCGGTCACCGTGTAGCTGTTCAGCGTCCACTTGGCGTACAGGGTGGTGTTCGCGGTCAGATCCCAGTTTTGGGCGCTGGCCATGGCTGCTGTGTAGTATTGCGTTCCCCCGCCGTTGATTTCCGTGTAGTAGCCTCCAAAAGTGTATCCGGCCCTGACAGGTGCTGTTGCAGTGGGCATGGGTTGGTCATAGGTGGCCGTGACGCTGGCGCTGCCGTCTGTGCCGTTCTGCCTGTCAAAGGTCACGGTGTAGGTGCTGGCTGTCCACTGCGCGTACAGAACCACGCTGGCAGTGCTTGTAAAGGTGCCGCCTTCCGCACGTGCATCACCACCGCCGCCCGTCTGGGTGTTCCAGCCATTAAAAGCGTGGCCGGTTTTGACCAGATCGCCTGCCCCCAGAACCGTTACCGTAGCATCTGCAGGGTAGGGGCTGCGATTGTCAACGGGTGCACTGCCGCCAGTAGCGTTGTTGCCGTTATAAATGACCGTATAGGCAGGCGTAACCCCACGCAAAAAGGGGTATCCGCTGTTAACAGGGTCGTCCATGATCCAGATTGTTGTGAAATCCCATCCGGCATCGGTGAATGTGGATTGAGTCTTCATCTCCAGCGTGGTCTTGGGTGTGCCCTTGCCGGTGTCGCTCTGGCCGGTTGTTTCTCTATCAAAGAAGGAGTTGGTCACGATGTAGAAATTAAATCCCACCAGCCCGCCGACTTGGCCTCCTGTTCCAGTCACTTGCCCTGTGGCGTAGGAGTTGGTCACGCTGCCCGTATAATTATAACCCACCAGCCCGCCGACTCGATCATTTCCACTCACCGCCCCGGTGGCGTAGGAGTTGGTCACGTAACCACTACTATTTAATCCCACCAGCCCGCCGACATACATCTCTGTTCCAGTCACCGCCCCGGTGGCGTAGGAGTTGTTCACAGTGCCGGAATTACTTCCCACCAGCCCGCCGACATAATAGGACCCACTCACCTTCCCGGTGACATAGGAGTTGGTCACGGAGGACGATGAAAAACTACATCCCACCAGCCCGCCGACATAATTATATCCGGTAATATTCACATCCATCAGCCCAAGATTCTCGATGGTGGCACTACCTGTTGTAGCCCCAAACAGTCCCTGATATTCTTCAGCCGCCCGGTTGATGAACAGCCCGCTGATGGTATGCCCGCCGCCGTCGTAGGTGCCGATGAAGAAGGTTGTGGTGTTGCCGATGGGCGTCCAGCCGCCTCCGCCCCAGCCGGAGGTGGCGGAAGCATTGATGTCCGCAGTCTGGATGTAGTACGCGGCCCACCTTGCAGCCCGGTTCGGATTTGGAACTGTAGTATCAGGAGCCGCGATCCAGTAGAGATTCTCCAGACTGGCGATCTGGTAGGGATCACCGGAAGAGCCGTCCCCTGCTGTTGGCGCTGTGGCGGTCTGGGCCAGAACCGTAGTGCCCAGGGTCAGCAAAGCCAGTACCGTAAAAACAAGGACAAAGGCCTTTTTCATGTGCGCACCTCGCTTTTTTGCATCATCCATAACCCTTTATGGTTCCGTCTGTTTTTAAAGTTCATTTCGCTCTTTCCTTCCACCCCAAAACGCTTCCTGGTGCCTGCCGGATCAGGCTGTCTTTCGGGTGGGAAGCCCTGGGCAGGTCTTCAGGCTGAAGCGGGGTATTCTCCCAGCAGGACCACATCCATCAGCTCTTTTGCCGTCACCTTCACCAAGCCATTGCCCCAGATGACGTAATTCCCGTCGGTGGCGGCGGTTTTAAAGAGCATCTTATCGGCGAGGGCCTTGTACTTCATGGTATGAAGCTTCACGGAGAGATCAACCGTCACACTGCTGCCGCTTTCCATTTCCATAAAAAGACGGCAGGCCTCCATGGGGATGAGGGATTTGATATAGTGCATGGGCAAAATCCTTCCGGATAAAAAATAAGCCAATTTAATCATTGGAATACAAGAAAGACCACTCCTTCACTCCGCTCTTTTTCCAATGCTGAAAACACCACAAAAAAAGGCAGATTTTCCTTTCTATGGTCAGTATAGAACAGGAAAATCTGCCTGTGTATCGTCCGAATGGACGATATTTGTCTGTTTTTTTTGTTTTACCCGATGCGGTTCATCCCGGCATACAGCTCCAGCCTTGTCAGGCCGTAGCCCAGAATCGCGGTGAAGCCTGTTTTAAAAACAATGTAAGCTCCAAAGGAAATCCTTTCCATATGGAGCAGGGCAGGCACCGGAGCGATGAGAAGAAAGCAAAGCAGCGCCACGGAGATTCCTGCAAGAGGGCCAAAAAGAAAGCGACGCCTGAAAAGCAGGCTCGTGTAGCGTAAAAACCTGCTGTCTGATTGAAAAATGCCCGATGTTCCGGTTCTTTCGAGGCTGGCTCTGGCAAAATACGCCGTGAGGGTCACCATCAAAAGGCAGGTAACAAGGAGATCGACGGCAATGCTGACGGAATCAAAGGGCACGGTATCGGCTTTATGATAAATCAGGGCCGCCACCATGCCATTGATAAAAAAACTGAATGCCGCGGACACCCTTGCCTCCAGCCGCACATATGCTCGGATTTCCTGATTCATGGCATCTCTCACCGGTATGATTTCAGTTTTTCCGCCAGTTTCACACGACGGTCAATGTCCAGCTTTTTAAAAATGGTACGCATATGGGTGCGGACGGTGCTTTCGCTGATGCAGAGTTTTTCAGCAATTTCGTTGTTGCGGCTCCCGTCTGCGGCCAGAAGCGCCACCTCCCGCTCCCTTTCCGTCAGATCATCGGGCAGGGTTTTGGGCAGAATGTCATGGTAGAGCCGGTTCCAGCCCAGCCCGAAGAATTCCTTAACTTCCATCATCCTGTCAAAATGCTCCGGATACTCCTTTTTAACAAGCTCATCGCTGATGCCATCCAAAAGCCAGGAAAAAGAAGCGAAGTTAAAAACAATACCATCAGACATCACCGCCTGAGCCGCACTGCGGACAAGGGAAACCGCTTTATCCCGGTTCCCCGTGGCTACATGCCCGGCTGCCATATTGAGGGTGACCAGCATATAATTGCCGGGCCTCTTCAATCCTCCTTCCGGAAGCCTTGCTTCCATGACGCCAATCATCCTTGGAACTTCTCCCCTAAGCAGCAGATACAGCCCATGGACAAGCAGGGCCAGCGGCAGCATCTGGGGCAAAAGATGCTGCCTTGAAAAATCTCCCGTCCTCAGCCACCCGGCAATGCCGTCCAGCTGCTGCAGCTCAGCAAGCAGAATCCCCCGCATGATGTCCAGTGCAGACCGCAGGACAAAGGTGTTCCGTGAAGGGCAGGAAGCCGCCCGTTCCATGGCGTTTATGGCATGCTGCCACCTTTGCGTATCTGCATTGTACAGCGCAACCTGGGCCAGTTGCAGTGTCGCACCCAGCTGAACAATGCCCTGCCTTCTGCCTTCAGCAAGAAAAACCGCCTTATACGCCAGCATTTCCGCCTCTTTCATGTTTCCCCTGTGATAGGCAAGCTGGGCATGATACAGGGCGTCTGCGCCGCTGCCATATCCATTGGTCAGCCCTGAAAGCAGCCTTACATATTTTTCAAGGATTTCACCTTCCCCATCGGCCCGCCCCGGAATAAAATGAAAATCTCCGAGGGGCCCGCAACTGCCAAACCACCAGGGAAATTCGGGCAGTACCACCCGTGAGCTTTCCCCATTGAAGGCCTCCTGCGCCTTTTCAAGCAGGGCGATCATTTCTTCCAGTTCCGGATACCTCCCGAACGAGGACAGCAGCAGCCATTCGCCACGCAGGCTCCCCTTGTCTTCGCCATCCTCTGCCCATATGGTTTCGCGGAGCACCTGCATCAGCTTGTGAAAGGAGCCATGGAAGCCAAAAGAGAGCAGTGTCCAGGCAATGCGCAGCATGGAAAGGGGATATGCCTTCATGGTCTCCGGCGGGCAGTTTTCCACAATGTCCATGGCAATGAGATAAAAAGGGGTGTCACCGACGTCATCGAGTATCAGGGAGGAGAAATCAAGGGAAAGCATGCGTCCGTAGTTTTTTATGCGCCAGTAGAAACCCATGGCTTCTGCCAGCCTGCCCTCATCCCGGAACAGATCCCCCGCCCGCATCAGGCAGGCATGTTCACGGGTTTTGCCCCTTTCACGGAGTTTCTGCCTCAAAAGCTGGGCCAGAATAGCATGCAGCTCATGGCGCTGCCCCGTCCTCTCGTATCGGATGAACGGGTTTTTGAGGGCCTGCCTTGCTGCAACGGGCAGCTCTTCGCTTCCCACAAGTGCGCATATCTGCCTGTGGGTAATGGATTCAAAGGGCGAAAGACTCAACAGAAAATCCTGCTGCTCCCCGGTCATTGCATCCCATACCAGATGCTCCATCAGGGATAAAACCGTCTCATCGGAGAAATCATTTTTTTTCCGGAAAGCCTGAAGCTGCAGGTACACAGCAATCATCCAGCCCTCGGTACAGATTTCAACCTTCCGGGCCTCTTCCCCTGAAATCTCCACACCGGAAAGGGCGTAGTAGTTCTGGATGTTTCCCGCATCGAGACGCAGGTCTGAGGCGCTGATGTGCAAAAATCCCCGGCCTGCGACGGATGCATACAGATCCCTCCCCAGCATCTGGGTGATCATGACGACATGCAGCCCCTCCCCCCCGTGATCCATAAGGGCAGTAAAAAAAGGTGGCGGCAGAACCGTCTGCAGGAGATGCAGATTGTCGATGACAAGGTAGGTCTCCTGACCGCATCGTATGGATCGTAAGGCTTCTGAGGCTTCACCGATGGTGGCGGCATTGGGTACTCCTGTCTTTAAAAGACGTCCCCCTGCATGGCTGTCAATCTTATGGATCTCGCTGCAAAGCCGCCTGAAACCTGCTTCAGGGGCCTCCTCCATTGCCGTAAACCAGTAAATGGGGATGTTGCGGGATAACTTTATGCCAAGAAAATCCTGCACGGCTGTGGTCTTGCCGTAGCCGGACGGGGCCTCAATAATGGTGACGGCATTCAGGGGCAGATCGCCAAACTTCTGCCTGAGAGCTTCAGAATAATAGTGCAATTCAGCCCTGCGGCTGCTTTGTCTGCTCAATATGGATTCCCCCTGTATTCCACCATATATCCCTGTCCCCTATCAAAAAATCTGTCTCTTTTTACATGGTTCTTCAGGAAGGCAATGGTGCTAAGGACCTAGACGACCTGCTCATTATATCCTGTGCTCTGGAAGGACTTTGCTGTCATGGAACACCAGCCTGAGCGTACCGGGGCTTGGCCACATGGGCCTGAAGACCAGCAAACGGCAAGTATGTATCACAAAAACAAAGGCATAAAAAGTCATCAATACCTACAACCCCGGTATTCCCATAACCGAAAAGCACTTATTTTTGAAAAACAAAAGACCGATGCCCCGGTATGGGAACATCGGTCTTTGAAGAAAAACCGTACAAGGGCCGCTTTCAAAAAACGGCCCTTGTCGCTTTGAAAAAATTAAGAATCAGTACTCTTTGGGCATCTGGTTGAGCTGATCCAGGGTAAAGACAGGACCGTCTTTACACACCAGCTCTTTACCGATATTGCAGCGACCGCACATGCCAATGCCGCACTTCATGCGGTTTTCAAGGCTCATGATGATGTGATCATGCTTGTAACCGAGCTTGTCCAGCACGGGCAGGGTGAACTTGATCATCATGGGAGGACCGCAGACAATGGCATAGGTGTCATCGCTGGCAGGAGGTGCCACCTTTTCCGCAACCGGAGGAATAAAGCCCTGATGGTACTTCCAGTTGGGATCATCGGTTTTATCTACGGTGATGTGCATGTTGATCTTGCCCTGGGCTTCCCACTCACGCAGATCATCCATGTAAAGAAGCATACCGGGAGCACGGGCACCGTAAACCACATCGATCTTGCCGAACTTGTCCCGGTTATCCAGCATCATCTTGATGGAGGAACGTAAGGTTGTGAAAGCAAAACCACCGCCCACAATCAGAATGTTCTTGCCCTCAAGGATTTCCCAGGGATACCAGTTGCCCATGGGACCACGCAGGCCCATGATATCACCCACCTGCATGGAGTGCAGGTAACTTGTCACTTTGCCGGTTTTGAATACCGTAAATTTCACAAAGCCCTTTTCCGTGGGGCTGGACGCAATCCCGATGGGAATCTCGCCCTGACCCGGAATGGAAAGCTCTGCAAACTGACCCGCCTTATAGGCAAACATCTCTTCGTGCTCGGGATTCAGAAAAACGAACTTGAAGGTCTTCAAGCTCTTATCTTCCGTCTCCACCGTGATGTCGTCTATGCGGACGGGATACGGCTCATATGGATTGGGATTTCTCACCTTGTCATCTCCTTATCCTGCTATATGAAGGCGGTAGCGGGCAGGCACCAAGGGCCTGCCCCTACAGCTCCTTATCGATATGCAGGCACGGGGGTCATGGGCAGGCAAAAAAGCCTGCCCTGCCACGTGGCCGATTTAAAAATCGTTCATGGTGTTGCACACCGTACGGATATCGATGTTGGCGGGGCACTGCTCCACGCAGCGGCCACAGCCCACACACATCAGGCCCGCATCGTACTTGTCCACAAAATATTTCAGCTTGTGCATGAAACGCTGGCGGGTACGCTCCCATTCATGTTCACGGGGGTTATGACCGGATGCATGGTGGGTGAAAAGGGCCGTCATGCAGGAATCCCAGTTCCGCACACGCACGCCGTCCGTACCCTTTACCTCGTCCTGAATGTCAAAGCACCAGCAGGTGGGGCAGGCATAGGTACAGGTGCCGCAGTTGATGCATCCGAAAAGGATGTCCTTCCAGAAGGGCGCATCATAAAGATCCATGATGGTCTTGCCAGCAATCTTATTGTAGCTCACTTTAGAAGTGATGGCCGCTTCGGCCTTTGCCTTGAGATCTTCCACGGTTTTAGCCGCATCGGCACCTGCATCCTCACCAAAGCCTGCCGCATCAAGGAAATTCTTCCCCTTATCCGTCAGCACCTTGGCAATGAAG
>NZ_VLLC01000058.1 GCF_007830435.1 Desulfobotulus alkaliphilus
CGGGAGATTCTCCGGACGGTGCGTTCCGGAGTGGCTGCCCTGCAGCATATGGAAATAGGTGATTTCTGCAGCATGACCTGTGGTCTGCGCATCCAGAAAACCCTCATCGGCAACCTGACTTTCAGTACCCTTGGATCCAATCATTATAAAGACAGCCATGCGGCTCTGGTGAGGGAGCTCAATGAACCCTTTGCCATTGCCCTCTCCAATGCCCTGCGCTACATGGATCTGGTCCGGGATCACAAGGCCCTGCAGCAGGATGCCCGGCGCATGATGGGCAATGTGATGGTGGGGGCAGACAGCGGACTGAAGGAAGTCCGCCGACTCATGGCCCATGTGGCTCCCACGGACAGCCCTGTACTGCTTCTGGGCGAAACGGGTACGGGAAAGGAAGTGGTGGCTTCCGAGATCCACTCCCTTTCCCGCAGATCCCAGGGCCCGCTGATTCGGGTCAACTGCGGTGCCATTCCGGAATCTCTCATCGATTCCGAGCTTTTTGGCCATGAAAAGGGGGCCTTTACCGGAGCGCTGGAAACCATGCCGGGGCGGTTTGAGCGGGCCGATGGCGGAACGCTTTTTCTGGATGAGATCGGGGAACTTCCCGCCAGTGCCCAGGTGAAGCTTCTGCGGGTTCTCCAGAGCGGAGAGTTTGAAAGGGTAGGGGGGGCCAGATCCATGAGGGCCAGTGTGCGCATTGTGGCTGCCACCCACAGAAATCTGGAATCCATGATTCCTTTGGGAGAGTTCCGCCGGGATCTCTGGTATCGCCTCAATGTTTTTCCCGTTCATATTCCGCCACTCAGGGAAAGAAAGCAGGATATCCCTGCCATGGTGCATCATTTTATCCGTATGAAATGTGAGGAGATGAATCTTCCCTATCGTCCAGATATCGCCCCCGGAGGACTGGACGGGCTGATGGCCTATGACTGGCCCGGTAATGTACGGGAGCTGCAGAATGTGGTGGAGCGTGCCCTGATTCTCTGTCAGGGCAGGCCCCTTTCCTTTTCCGTTCTGCCGGACAGGGGGAATGAAGCTGTAAGGGAGGGTAGGGGATGTTTTCCGGAGAACCGGACCCTGGATGGGGTGATGGCTGAACATATCCGTGCGGTTTTACGGGAAACCGGTGGCAGAATTGCCGGAGAAAGGGGAGCTGCCACCATTCTGGGGCTGCATCCCAATACCCTCCGCAGCCGGATGAAAAGGCTGGGGGTGGTGTGATGGATAAGGGCTAGGTCTGAAATCCGGGAAAGGATATGGTGGTGTATGGATTTGATTTATAAGGACAAAGCTTTGGAAGAACAGGATGAGCTGATGCGTCTTCGAGAGGAGAATATCCGTCTCAAAGCTCTTTTAATCAGAAATGGTATTTCCTTTGAAGAAATTTTACCTTCAGAAACGGTTTCTTATTTACCAAAGTCTGAACAAGCCACAATCCCGATACCAAAGTATTTCAGCATCAAAGAAAAAATTGTCTTGTTCCGTCGTTTGTTCAGGGGGCGTGAGGATGTCTATGCCCATCGCTGGGAATCAGCCAGAGGCAAATCCGGTTATGCACCAGCCTGCGGCAATGAGTGGAAAACCGGTATCTGCCATAAGCCACGAATTAAATGCGGTGACTGTAGCCAGCGGCAGTTGCTGCCTGTGACCGATGCGTTGATCTATGACCATCTGGCAGGAAAAAAGACCATCGGAGTTTATCCCCTGTTGAATGATGACCGATGTTATTTTTTGGCAGCTGATTTTGATGAGTCAGACTGGCGTGAGGATGCCAGAGCCTTCATGGAATCCTGTCAGGAGTTTGGTGTTCCGGCTGCATTGGAGATTTCCCGTTCCGGCAACGGCGCACACGTCTGGATATTCTTTGCCGAGCCCGTTCCGGCCAGTGAAGCCCGCAAGCTTGGCGCGTCCCTGATCAGCCATACCTGTGACCGTACCCGCCAACTGTCCCTTGCCAGTTATGATCGACTGTTTCCCAATCAGGACACCATGCCCAAAGGTGGTTTTGGAAACCTGATAGCATTGCCTTTGCAGAAGCAGCCCAGACTATTGGGGCGGAGTGTTTTTGTTGGTTCGGATTTCAAAGCCTGTCCTGATCCGTGGAGCTTTCTGGCTTCCATCCGGCCCATGTCTTTAAAAGATTTGGAAAATTTCCTTTTGCGGATTACAGGAGGACGACATTCCCTTGATGTGAACTATGATCTTGAAGAAGAGAATTCTAAACCCTGGCAAGCTCCTTTGCCTGTCTGTACCCGGCTGACAGGCTCCCTGCCAAAATCTCTGACTCTTGTACTGGCCCATCAGATTTTCATTGCCAAGGGTGATTTGCCTCAAACTCTGACAAATCGTCTGATACGGCTGGCTGCCTTCCAGAATCCTGAATTTTACAAGGCCCAGGCCATGCGGTTTCCGGTATGGAACAAGCCGCGTATTATCGGATGTGCAGAAAATCATCCACAGCACATTGCTCTGCCGCGTGGCTGTCTTGATGCCCTTCTGGATCTGTTACAGGAAAACGGTATCTGTCCGGAGGTTCAGGATGAACGCTTGTCTGGGCATCGGCTGGCTATCAGATTTAACGGTACCCTACGTAAGGATCAGAAGGAAGCGGTGCAACAGATGCTGAAACATGAGACAGGTGTACTCTGTGCGCCGACGGCCTATGGGAAAACCGTCACGGCAGCCTCCCTCATTGCCCGGCGCCGGGTGAGTACGCTGGTGCTGGTGCATCGTACCGAATTGCAGCGTCAGTGGCAGGAACGGCTTACCGTATTTCTGGATGTGCCCAAAGAAGGACTGGGTCTTATTGGCGGTGGTAAAAAGAAACCATCCGGCAGCATTGACATTGCTCTTATGCAGTCACTGTCAAGGTCGAAAGATCTGGGGGCAGTTCTGAAACCGTATGGACAGATCATCATTGATGAGTGTCATCACCTTTCGGCTTTTTCTTTTGAGGCCATTCTCAAGCAGTCAAAGGCAAAATATGTGGTGGGTCTTACGGCTACGCCGATACGCCGTGATGGGCATCACCCGATTATTTTCATGCAGTGCGGGCCTGTTCGCCACATGGCTGATAGATCTGAAGCTGCCCCGAACCGGATGGAAGTCTGGTGGAAGGATCCGGGTGGAACGAAAACAGCGCCGGATGCATCGATTCAAGAAATATTTAGAATGCTTGCCAATGACAAGGTGCGTAACCGTTGCATTGCCATGGATGCTGTTGATGCATACCGGGAAGGGCGCAAAGTGCTGGTACTGACGGAACGTACAGACCATCTGGCTATTCTCAGGGAGTGTATGGGGGATGGCGTTGAAAACTGCTTTGTGCTGCATGGTCGCCTGCCAAAAAAAGAGCGGGCGAAGGTCTTCCGTGAGTTGGACGGCCTTGATGAATCCACTCCGAGGGTTTTGCTTGCTACCGGTCGTCTGATCGGTGAAGGCTTCGATCACCCGCCGCTTGATACCCTGGTGCTGGCTATGCCGATTTCATGGAAGGGTACGTTGCAGCAATATGCCGGGCGGTTGCACCGGGAGCATGAGCACAAAAAGGATGTACGAATTTATGATTATGTGGAAAAGAGTCAGCCTCAGCTTGCTCGCATGTGGGATAAGCGGCAGCGCAGCTATAGAGCCATGGGATATGGGATCAGGCAGATTGGGGCTCTTTGATAACCAGGTTTTAATGATTTGCACACATGTGCCAGATCCGTAATGATATTTTTTAGTGTCTGAAAGTTTTTGCAAGGTCCCCTGGGACGTTTTTTCAGTCAAACTCCGGATACAGGGTGGAGATACAGTCCGGGCAGATGCCGTGGGAGATTCTTTCGGGAAAGGCTTGATCGAATTCATGGGGAACCCGGACCCAGAGCAGCTCCTCAATACGGAAACGCTGGCACACGGAGCAGAGGGTGACAATGTGTTCTGCGCCACTGGCAGGGGAGGGCAGGCGCTGGCGTATCTGGGATAAATAGCCTGCATCCTTTGCTTTTTCTTCCATTTCCAAACCAAGGTTCACCACAATTCCCCGCAGCCGGAGCGGTTTGTTGTTTTCATCCCGGTCTATGGCGTATCCCCGGTCCATGTACCAGGTATAGGTTCCATCCTTTTTCAGAATACGGTAGTCGATCTGATAAAGGGGAGCGCGGTTTTCCAGATGGTCCCGCATGGCCTGCATGGTCCGTTCAAAATCCATGGGATGGAGGAGCTCTGTAAATGCCTGATACCCCACATCGGTGAAATCTTTGGGATCATAACCCAGCATGGTGACTTTCAGGTCATTGCAGATGACACGGTTGATGCGGATATCCCATTCCCACCAGGCAAACTGGGAGTGGATGAGTTCCTTTTCCATGAAGGCGTCCAGTTTTTCCATAAAATCCGTTCTTCCCATTGTCTTCTCCCTTATATTGATATGCTGAACGGCCATGCGTTATGGCCATCATTAAAAACATCATGCCAGGGGGCCGTTTACCTCAATTTTTTCCATGAGCCGTCTGAATTCTTCTTCCAGAAGGAACATGAGCGTTTCAAAGGTCTGGCGGTTTCTTTTTTCAACGGCGGCCTTTTCCATGGCAGATGCAGCCTGTGCAAGGGCGGCACAGGAGGCATTGAGTCCCATGCCATGGATGGTGTGGGCCTGCAGGCGGATTTCATCCAGACCTTCCTTTTGAATTGCCAGACGCAGTTCATGCATCCTCTGGGGCAGGGACTGAATCACCGTACGTAAGATTTCATGGACCAGATCCCCATCGTTCATCATTCTTTGCATCAGTTCCTGTTGATTGAAAATATGAAGATCTTTTTCCTTAAAAGTTTCTGATCCGTCAGCCTGATCTGTTTTTACGGGTTTTTCATCTGTCAGCACAGGCAGCCATTTTTTAAGGACAAGGGCAAGTCTTTCCGGGTTCACGGGTTTTGTAATGTAGTCGTTCATGCCTGCCTGCAGACATATGGCCTGATCCTCGTTCATGGCTCCGGCGGTCATGGCAAGGATGGGAAGGGCCGGAAGCGGATGTTTTTTTTCAGCCTCCATCTTCCGTATCTGCCGGGTGGTTTCAAGGCCATCCATTTCCGGCATCTGCACATCCATCAGAATCAGATCGTATGGAATGTTTCGCAGGGCTTCCAGCACCTCAAGGCCATTGGCCGCCACATGTACCTTCAACCCCATTTTTTTAAGGATGCCAAGGGCGACCTCCTGATTGGTGATGTTGTCTTCGGCCAGAAGAATACGAGCGGTAAAACGGGGCAGGTGCTGAAGCTGAAAGCGTTTCTGATGAATATGATGGCAGGTGATGATGGCGTGATCCGCAGTGCCTTCAGAAGGTCTGGCCATCACGCTTTGCAGTATTTCAAGGAGTTCACACCTGCGTATGGGTTTGCTGATATAAGCCGCAAAACCCAGTTTTTCAAAAAGCTGCACATCACCGAACTGGTCCATGGACGTGAGAATCACAAGGGGGATTCCGGAGAGCAGGGGATTGGATTTGATGGCCTTTCCAAGATCTTTGCCGTCCATGCCGGGCATCTGCATGTCTGTGATGACAAGGTCAAAGGGGGGGCCGGTCTGGAAGGATTCGGAGAGGGTCCTGAGGGCGGAGGACGCATCACTCAGCAGGGTGGGGTGTGCCCCCCAGCTTCTGAGATTTTTACCGAGAATTTCAAGGTTGGTGGCGTTGTCATCCACCACAAGAATGTGAAGGCCGTTCAGCTTTTCAGGGATCAGGGGCTTTTGGTTTTCCTGCTGTTTCTGAAGTGGAAATACGGCGGTGAACCAGAATGTGGTGCCTTCCTTTTCTTTGCTGTGAACGCCGATTTCTCCCTTCATCATTGTGACAAGCTGCCTTGAAATGGCCAGCCCCAGACCTGTGCCGCCGAACTGCCGGTTGGCCGCCGTCTGTACCTGTGAAAATTTTTGAAAAAGCTTGTGTACCTGATCTTCGGGTATGCCAATGCCCGTATCCCGTATGGAAAAGAGAAGACGGACTTCTTCCGGATCTTTTGCAGACGATAATTCCCCTGTGGCCGGGGGCTTTTTTTCGGGGTCCGCAAGGGCCACCTTGACCTCAACTTCCCCTTTTTGGGTGAATTTGATGGCATTGCCAGCCAGATTGTTGAGAATCTGACGCAGACGGCCCGCATCGCCCCGTAGCCATAGGGGTACATCCGCCTCTGCATGGCAGATGAGTTCAAGGCCTTTCTGCTGGGCCTGCACGGCCATGGTCATGGCAAAATCATCCAGCAGGGACTCAAGATTGAAATCCAGCACATCCATATCCAGCTTGCCCGCTTCAATTTTGGAAAAATCCAGAATATCATTGATCAGTGTCAGCAGATTTTCTCCGCTTTTCTGGATGGTACCCGCATAGTGCTGCTGTTCAGGATTCAGCGGGGTGTCCAGCAGAAGCTCTGTCATACCGATGACCCCGTTCATCGGGGTACGGATTTCGTGGCTCATGTTGGCGAGGAACTCACTTTTGGCAAGGGTGGCCTGCTCAGCCACGAGAAGGGCTTTATCAAGGGCGACATTGTTCGCTTTCAGTTCTCTGGCATAGGCTGCAACCTTTTCTTCGGCCTCTTTTCTTTCTGTAATATCTGTCAGGTAGATGAAAAGGCCCTTGTTTTGGCCATTTTCTTCATGATGGGCCATGGCGGAGATCAAAAGCCAGCGGGGTTTCGTGTTCCCGGTATCCTGAACGCCCATGAGGGATGTCTGTGCTGGTTTGCCTGAGCGTAAAATATCTGAAAGGGGATTTTTTTTCTCAGGGAAAGGTTCTCCGTTTTCCCGAAAGGCCTGCCAGTCCGAAGGAAGGGGGATCTTTCCCTGCATCTGGGCAGGGCTGAGGCCGGAAAGTTTTTGGGCCGCAGGATTGCAGTCAATCATTCTTCCCAGGGCATCCTGATAGATGAGACCCTGGTCCATGGTTTCAAAAAGGCTGCGGTAACGGTCCATGCTTGCGTTGAGTCGCCGGATCTGCTGGTGCAGGTGCTGCAAAGAGTCGGTTTTTTCTGTTGTTTTTTCTTTGTCCCTGAAGAATTCCATGGCTCCGGCGAGAAATTCATTTTTCCATTCTTTAATGGTATCCGGCGACAGGCTGAAGCGTCGGGCAATGTCTTCAATGCCCCCTTCGTTTCTGATGGCGGCAAGGCTTACGGTAAGCTTAAAATCCGCACTGTATTCTTTGTTTGGTATCTCCATTTCAGACTCCTTTTTACGGCTCAAGAAGAAGTCTAGCACATTGTTTTTTCTTTGGGGATAGCACAATGGATGATTTTTTGTAACCGTTCAGCACAGTTTTCCAAGTACCATAGCTGCAAGACATATGCACAGGCCCCAGGCTATTTGCCCGTGACGCGAAACGATTGCAATGTCACTTGCAAATAGCCACGGAGCCTTGCAACAGTACGAAGCTGCTGAATAATTAGGATTTTTTATCCATTCAGAACATGGCTTTCCGAGGGTGGGCTGAGACCTGACGTTTAGATGATTTTTAGGCTGCAAAAACAGGCAAAAAAAGGGACACGGCATCAGGCCGCATCCCCTTTTCATTCTATCGTCCGGGAAGCCTTAAGGCCCCCCGGATTTTTTTATTCTGCGCTGCCTTTGGCGTCTGCCATGTACTTCAAGGCTGCATAACGCCTGGTGTACTGGTCTTCGATGGATGCACGAAGTTTTTTAGACTCTTCGGGGAAGGTCTTTTCCAGTACGGCAAAGCGGTTTTCACCGGAAAGGAATTCCTGCAGGGTTCCGTCCGGAGCCTTGGACTCCAGAACAAAGGGATTCTTGCCCTCTTCCTCCAGCAGGGGATTGTAGCGGTAAAGCGGCCAGTAACCGGACTCTACGGCCAGCTTCATTTCTTCCTGGGTCTTGCCCATGCCCTTTTTGATGCCCTGATTGATGCAGGGGGCATAGCAGATGACAATGGAAGGTCCGGGGTAGTTTTCCGCTTCCACAAAGGCTTTGAGCACCTGCTGCTTACTGGCACCCATGGATACGGAAGCCACATACACATAGCCGTAGCTCATCATCATGCGGCCAAGATCCTTTTTGGCCGTTTTCTTGCCGGATGCGGCAAACTTGGCAATGGCACCCGTAGGCGTTGCCTTGGAGGACTGACCACCGGTGTTGGAGTAAACTTCCGTATCCATGACAAGGATATTGATGTCTTCTCCGGAGGCCAGAACATGGTCAAGGCCGCCAAAGCCGATGTCATAGGCCCAGCCGTCGCCACCGAAGACCCAGTGGGATTTTTTCACAAAGAGGTCCGCCTGATCCAGAATCTGATCAATGAGATCATGGGCAGGGGCCGTTGCCAGAGCA
>NZ_VLLC01000059.1 GCF_007830435.1 Desulfobotulus alkaliphilus
GATGGTGCAGGAAAAATTGTACTGCAAAATGACAATGAAAGAGCTGATTTTAACTTTATCCAAACTACGCATTCAGGAAATTAAGGGAGTTAGAATCCTTTTCCCATTAACCAAGCTTCAAAAAACTATCTTCAAAGCCTTTGGAGCTAAAGAGCCTTCGTAGGTATAAAAATGAGCGGGATTTTAGGTATTATCTGAAGGGGTGGCAGCATGGCAATTTCGGTCACTACTGGGGCAGAACTCAATACATCCTGCTTCCTGCCTTGGATTCTGCAAGGATAAACGCTTCCACCAGAGATCTCATCAGGGTTCTGAAACGAAAATTCAGAGCATTTCCAGACCCTATGGCTGTCAGGTCAGATGATGGTTCTGAAGTGCTGACAAACAAAAATACCGAAAAAATCAGTGACGCTGCATGGCTTTGTATCGTCTGTTCTGAAAAAACAATGGCGAAAAATCCCCGTAAACAACACCGAAAACAAAAGGAACAATCCACTGACCGGTTTGCGTTCCCCCTGTCAGTCATGGCAAGACGATTTCCTGAAAGATTTGTAAAACTTGCCCTCCGTTTCCCACCGGATACCCATCCCGCGTATTTTGCAGCCATTCTGGAAGGCCTGACCCATAAGCCCTCTGCGGAAAGTGGGACTGAATCTCAGAAGGACTCCTGGAGTCCTTCTGGGATAAAAAGCATTGAGGCCTTTTTCGATCAGCACCCTCCAGGAGAAGACGAGGAATATGCCCTGCTTTTCTGTCGTATGCTCAGGGAAAGGGCCGATGAACCCTGGCAGGAAAAAACCCTTAGCCATCTGATTCATTATGCCACCCAGCATCCAGATCCAAGGATGGAAAAGGAAGGGTCCGATCAGGCTACGGTTCATCATCTTGCTGGACGCAGTCTCAATTGTGTCCGTGGGGTGGCCGCTGAAGCCATCGGCCGTATCCTGTGGGCACAGAGCCACAGGCTGGAAATCATGCAGCCCGCCATTGAAGCTCTTGTCCGAGATCCCCATCCCGCCGTCAGAATGGCGGCCATCAAGGCCATTGAACCGGTTATAAATATGGACAGGAATCTGGCGGCTCGCTGGTTTTCCATGGCCTGTGAAGGAGATCCGCGCATAGCTGCCTCGCCACATGGCCTGCTTTTTTTCAACTATCTGATTCCAAGCCATTTTGAAAACGTCGGTCATCTGATTCCTGAAATGGCCTTTTCTTCCTTCCAGGATGTGGCTTTTCAGGGGGCAAGGCAGGTTGCGGGACGCTGGTTGTTCTGGGGCTTTTTTGAAAAAGAGCTGTCCCGGTGCAGAAACGGCACACTCGCACAGAGAAGAGGGGTAGCTAATGTGACAGCAACATTCATAGTCATAGATGACAGAAAGCATTTTGAAAAATGTCAGGATCTTTTTCTCCAGCTTATGAACGATGGAGAAAAGGAAGTACGGGATGAGCTGAGAAATATCTTCAGGAAAGAAGAGCTTCTTCGGTGTTCTGAGGCGATACCCTTCCTGCTGGACTACATCAAGTCTCAGGCCTTTGCCGACAGTTTCAACCATTTCATAGGGGACTTGAAGGAGTTCGAGGGAAGCCTTGTCCCCCTGGCAGATATTATTTTTGCAGTTTCTGAAGAAATCCCCAAAATCCTGAAAGAAAAGAGATCCCATCTGCCCTATCCCTCTCAGGAAATGCCCGGTCTTCTGCTGCGACTTTACGAGCAGTCACAGGAACAGAGAAACCAGAGCATTGCCCAGCGCTGTCTGGATATCTGGGATCTCTTTTTTGAAGAGGGAATAGCCAGAGTAATCGAACTGACAAAAAATATGGAGCACTGACCCCATAACATCCAGCGGTAACCACTGGTAACCACAGGACACCCGGTAACCACAGGACACCCACTTGGTTCTCGTTCCCATCCTAACCTTTAAAAATCATACCATTTATTTGAGTCTTCCATTTCTGCACTTGACAACTCACATCAGAATTGTACAATTGTCAAAAATCATATATTTTGGAGCTGATAATGGAGATCGTAATCGATACTTCAGCAATAATAGCAGTCATAGTAGATGAACCTGAGCGCGAAAAAATTATTGAATTGACAAGAGGAAATACCCTCATTGGCCCAGGTTCGATTCCTTGGGAAATTGGAAATGCGTTTTCGGCAATGTTTAAAAAAAATCGAGTGAGTCTTGCAGAGGCCGAAAAAGGGCTTGAAATTTTTAAAAAAATTCCGATTCGGTCTATTGAAACCAATTTTGCAAATGCCGTAACAATATCTCAAAAAACCAATATCTATGCCTATGATGCCTATTTTCTGGATTGTGCCTTAAGACAGAAAGCACCCTTACTGACATTGGACTCAAAGTTATGTGCCGTTGCCAAAAGTCTAAAAATCTCAACACTGGAGGCATAGAATGCAAATTTACACATATTCAGAAGCAAGACAAAAGCTTGCGATTGTTCTCGATCAGGCTGAAACTTCCGGTAAAGTCCTCATTCGGAGAAAAGATGGTCGCACATTTGCTTTAATTCCTGAAAATATTTCTGATTCCCCTCTGGACATTCCAACCATTAAAGCTAAAATTTCTACCAAGGAAATTGTTGATATGATTCGTGAAGGAAGGGAAAGGTAACGACGTGGCGGCCTATGCGGCCATGAGCTACCACATCGTGCTGCATGTGGATGAGAACCGTGCCCTTACCTTGTCGGATCGTGAGGTCTTCACCCGCTGGACACGGCTTTTCAAGGGGCCGGATGTGGTGAGACGTTACCTTTCAGAAACCGAAGACCTGAGCGCATCGGATCAGCTCAGGCTCAATGAGCTGGCAGGCCTCTACCGAAGCCGCCTTTATGATGTTTCGTGGTTCATGCGGATGCTCAATGAGTCGATTGCAAGAAAAGCCAATCAGGAGGAAGGCATTTCCGGCAGGTTCTGGGAGGGACATTTCAAAGTCAGGCCCTTCTCGATGAAAAGGCCATTCTGGCGGCCATGGCCTATGTGGATCTCAACCCTGTTCGGGCGGGTATGGCCGAAACCCCTGAAACCTCAGACTTTACATCCATCAAGGAAAGGCTGGATGCCCTTAAGGCAAAGGATGCGGATGCCTGTTCTTCTCTGCCTTCCGTCACACCACCGGATGCATCCCCGGATACTCAGCAGGAAAAACCGAGAGCTTCCCTTGCCCCCTTTGATGACCTTACGGATATGGCCTTTGCCATTCCCTTCGGATTCCATGAATATGCAGAGCTTGTGGACTGGAAGGCAGCTTACGCGCAAAAAACGGGGTAGTATCTGCCGGAAGGCCCCTCCCCTTCTCAAACGCTTAGGGCTGGATGCTGCCGTTTTTGTATCTTCCATGGAGACCCTTTTAGAGCAGTTCGGCACCGCCGTGGGAGATCCGGAAGTTTTAAGAATGCACTGCAAACTCAGAGGCCTGCGATGTATGCGGGGTGCCGGGTCTGAAGTGTTTTTTGATGCGGCCTGATGGTGGGATCATTCTTTCTGCTCCCTTACACATCTTCACTCAGCCACAGGATGCCATTCTGTTATGCTGCCCTTGACCATAAAATATTTGACAGATATAATGCCTACCATTATCTTAATTGCGTTAGTTAATCAACATCATGAAATAATGTATAAAATTACTTCAGAAGAAAAAAAGTATTTATCGAACGGTTACGACATTCCATGATCAAAACTTTCAAATCAGCTGGCACAGAAGATATCTTTGACGGCATAGCCTCACAAGAGGCCCGCAAATGCTGCCCTCAATCCATCTGGCCTGTTGCCCGACGAAAGCTGGATCAGATCAACCGGGTAAGGGAAATCAATGAACTGAATGTTCCCCCCGGTAACCGTCTTGAACGCTTAAAAGGTTACCGTGAAAATCAGTACAGTATTCGCATCAATCAGCAGTACAGAATCTGTTTTAAATGGGAGGAAGGCCATGCCTGCGAAATTGAAATCACCGATTACCATTGATGTGGGCCGTCGTTTGCCTCAAAACCGCCCACCGACACATCCTGGAGAAATGTTGCTGGAGGAATTTATCAAGCCTCTGAATATCACCCAGACGGTACTTGCCCACCATCTGGGGGTGTCCTATCCACGCCTGAATGAAATCATCAGAGGCAAACGCTCCGTAACTCCGGACACAGCCTTGCGGCTGTCTCATGTTCTGGGAATGTCGGCAGATTTCTGGCTGGGCCTACAACAGGATTGGGATCTCTGGCATGCCATGAACAGCCCCGAAGCAAAAAAGATCAGGTTGTTAAAACCTCTTTGTAAAAAAGAACCTTCTTTTGCATAAACACTAAAACGTGTCATCAATTGTACGGCTGATCTTGTCGGATCATGAAGTCTTCAGCCGCTGGACACGGCTTTTCAAGGGGCCGGATGTGGTGAGGCGTTACCTTTCAGAAACCGTAGACCTGAGCGCATCGGATCAGCTCAGGCTCAATGAGCTGGCTGGCCTCTACCGAAGCCGCCTTTATGATGTTTCATGGTTCATGCGGATGCTCAATGAATCCATCGCAAGAAAAGCCAATAAGGAAGAAGGCATTTCCGGCAGGTTCTGGGAGGGACGTTTCAAAAGTCAGGCCCTTCTCGATGAAAAGGCCATTCTGGCGGCCATGGCCTATGTGGATCTCAACCCTGTTCGGGCGGGTATGGCCGAAACCCCTGAAACTTCAGACTTTACGTCCATCAAGGAAAGGCTGGATGCCCTTAAGGCAAAGGATGCGGATGCCTGTTCTGTCACACCACCGGATGCATCCCCGGATACTCAGCAGGAAAAACCGAGAGCTTCCCTTGCCCCCTTTGATGACCTTACGGATATGGCCTTTGCCATTCCCTTCGGATTCCATGAATATGCAGAGCTTGTGGACTGGACAGGAAGGCAGCTTAAGCGCAAAAAACGGGGAAGTATCTGCCGGAAGGCCCCTCCCCTTCTCAAACGCTTAGGCCTGGATGCTGCCGTTTTTGTATCTTCCATGGATACCCTTTTAGAGCAGTTCGGCACCGCCGTTGGAGATCCGGAAGTTTTAAGAATGCACTGCAAACTCAGAGGTCTGCGCTGTATGAGAGGTGCCGGGTCTGAAGTGTTTTTTGATGCGGCCTGATGGTGGCTGGATGGTGCCTCAAGACAGAAATCACCATTCCTGACATTGGACTCAAAGCTGTGTGTGCAGTTGTCAAAAAATCTAAAAATCTCAGTACTGGAGGCATCAACCACAGGCCCCCCACTTTGTCCCTGCAAAAGTAAAGCCATAGTCCAGACACAGGTTTTTTTTGAGTTTAGCCATCACACCTTTTAAGCGCATAACTTCCCGGAGCTTTTTCAATTTCCCTGAATTTGCCTTTCCCTGGTATTCTTTTTTCTGTCATTTCACCTGCAAATTCTTTATTCCAATTATGCCAGTCGAGCCACCATGAGCCTTCTTTTTTCTCAACGGTTTCAATCCATTCTGCAGGAGTATCAAATTCAAGATCTGCGGCCTTATAACCGTATTTATTTTTGTACGGAGGATTAGCAACACCTGCTACATGCCCTGACCCGCCGAGAACAAACCTTTTTTTACCGGGAAAAAGAAGAGCTCCTTTAAAGGCAGCCTTCCATAACACTATGTGATCATCTTCTGCTGCAAGAAAATATGAAGGAGTTTTTATTTTTGAAATATCTATCGGAACTCCTCCTATTGTTATTCCGCCCGGATCTTTAAGCCTGTTTTCAATATACATATTCTGAAGATAAAAAGCATACATACCTGCAGGAAGATTTGTTGAATCCGAATTCCAGTACAAAATATCAAAAGGAACAGGATCTATACCTTTGATATAATTATTTACAGCATAAGACCAGACAAGGTCGCTCGGCTTTAACATATTAAATGTTTTGGCAAGATGTCTTCCGTCGAGATATCCGTTTTTTTTGATATCCTCTATTATTTTATTAACCTGTGCCTGATCAAGAAAATTTCCAATATCTCCTGGTTCTGAAAAATCTAGCAAAGTTGCCATATAAGTAAGAGATGCAAATTTTTTCTGCTTTTTGGCCTCAAGATATGCTGCTGTTGTGGCAAGAATTGTTCCGCCTGTACAGTATCCTATGGCTGAAACTTTATTAGTTTTTGTTATTTTTTCTATTACATCAAGAACTTCAAGATGTCCTTCAAGCACATAATCTTCATATCGTTTTGCAGCATGCTTTATTGAAGGGTTTACCCATGATATTACAAAAACAGTGTAGCCCTGACCCGCTAACCACTTAACAAGGGACATTTTTTCATTTATATCAAGAATATAATATTTATTTATAAAGGGAGGGGATATTAAAACAGGAATATTGAAAACATTATCAGTAGCAGGATGATACTGAATAAGCTGGAGTATATCATTCTGGTAAACAACGCTTCCTTTGCTGACGGCAATATTCTCTCCTGGCTTGAATGCTGTATTATCAGAAATTCTTACATTCAGGCTTCCGTCTTCATTGCTTACATCATCTAAAAAATTATCAATGCCGTCGAATATATTTTCACCATTATGATCTAAGGTATATTTCAAAAGTTCAGGATTTGTAGCCAAAAAATTGGAAGGAGAAACTGCTTCAAAAAACTGTTTTGTATAAAACTCAACTCTTTTCTTTTTTTTGGATTCAACACCTTCAACATCGACCACAGCATCTATAACAGATTTTGAATTTATAAGATAAAAATCTCTCATGAGCTGAAAAAAGAGATTTTTATTCCATTCTTCGCTTTTAAATCTTTTATCTTTTCCCGGTTTTTCTTCTTCATTTTCTCCGGGATTCAAAGCTTTTTCTACAATAGCAGAAGATACTTTATTATAATCTTTCATGATTTTCATACTTAAATTAAAAAGAGTTTCAGGGTTTAATGCAATTTTTTGAAAAACTTCAAAAAAATCGAGCATCAAACCGGGCTGTGGAAGCTCACTTTTAACCTTGTTTTTTGAAAGAGCAATTACATAACTTTGCTGTTTGTTAGTAAATTTAACCATAAGATCATAAATTCTATCCAGATCAAAACCAGAGGATTCTATTTTTTTTTCCATATTTCTCCTGAATTAAGGCTGTTTAACAAGGATTTATCCAGTCTTAAAAATCACACTGACAGAATAAAACATTTGTTAACTTATATTTATCGGGCATAATTATCAAGCTTAACTTAACCCAAAACCTCCACCAACCTTAGCCACACTTCCCCTATGGTATTTCAGCAGGCTCTTTAACCACCGGATGAACCACCGGATGAACCACCGGACACCCTCTTTGTCCTTCTCTTTTTCCATATTGCCCTCTGTATAAAAGGGAGCGGGCTGATCAGATCAGAAAGTCCAGAAAAGCCATCAGAACAAAAAAGCACATCCTGCTTCACGACGGGTCGTCACTGCCGGTCGAAGAATCCATATTTTCCGTATCCCGCCAGATATGAAAGAATCCCGCAACACCGCTTTTCATCCGCTCCCATTCTTTTTTAACGGAAAATGTCCCCGTACCCAGCCGCCTTCTGTTCATCTGCACATGCACAGCTCCTATGCAATGTACCTGCATGGCAGACTTCAGGGTCTCCAGATTGAACGGAGGTCCGCAGACCACAGCGCAGACCACAGCCCACAGACCCAGACCGACCACAGGACCGACCACAGGACACCGACCACAGCACCGACCACCGACCACCGACCACACCGACCACAGGACACCCAGTGCGCCGGGATAAGCTGGCATAAGATTGGAGGTGCAAGTCCTCTATCCGGTAAGGTGTAGCGAACCGCCGGAGCCCCGAGTCATGGGCTGCTGCTCGTGAGGGTAGTGGTTAAGCGTTGACAGGGGAACACACAGGCTCGGTATTGAGCTCCGAAATCAGGGTTGGGAATGCTGACCGTGTTGGGTGAACGGGAAGGCAAAACTGAATGCTGCGTCAACGCAAGTGGCAGGCAGGTTCCCCGGAGTCGCTGACCCGGTGCATGTGTGG
>NZ_VLLC01000060.1 GCF_007830435.1 Desulfobotulus alkaliphilus
CCCATTGTCAAACTTATGGATTGGGAAGACAGGTGGGATGAGCTTGAAACTAACGATAATGTCTTCTCTCTGGTGGTCATGGCCCAGATCAAGGCCAAAAGCAGCAAATCCAAAGACGAGCTGAAGGCCTGGAAATACCATCTGGTGAAGCTCATGTATCAGCGGAACTACAGCAAGGAAGACATCCTGCAGCTGTACCGCTACATCGACTGGATGATCAGCCTGCCCAAGGAACTGGAAGCACAGTTCCTTAAAGAAGTTTACCTCTTGGAGGAGGAAAAAAAGATGCCATACATTACCAGTGCAGAGCGGTTTGGGTTGGAGAAGGGTGAAGAGATGGGTGTGGTTAAGGGCATGTACAACGAAAAGTACCAGACCATCATGAGCCTCCGTGAGTTCAACATGAAACCAGAGGATATTGCCAAGGCTACCCGACTTACCCCAGAAAAAGTCAGAGAAGTCCTTGCTGCCGGGGACAAGGGTCTGGATTTGCTGATCGGAGAGGATGCCACCAAGCATTAGGCTCTGGTGCAGACACGGATACAGCCATTAGGTACCTGTGTCACCAATCCCTTTTATTTTGATTTCTATCTAACCATGACCGGACGCAGCCCTCAGTATGGGTTGCGTCTGGTTTTTGTCTTGTGGTGTATTCTGTGGCCTCGGTATCTGTTCTTGTACATCCCGTTCTGTGTCCATCCATCCTGTTTGCTCCGATTGTACCGAACATCATATTTGCGCTCTCTATCCCCCGTATTTACCGTACCTTTTGTCCGCTGTATGAGCTGATTTCAGGAGGGCAGGGTGGTACATCAGCCCTGTCTGTTTTCCTTGCTGTAGGTGTTTCCTGCGGGTTAGGGTATCTGGTTGCTTCCCACTGTCCTCACTCATTATCCACTTCTTCACCTGTTGCCCTGTCCGCATCTGGTTTGATCAGTACACCCATGGTTCCATCATCATGATTGACAAATATGATCCCTGCCTCTGTCAGTACATGGGCCAGCAGTTTCATGGTGCTTTTCTTCTCCAGTATCTTCCTCTCCAACCGTGTGACCGGCGTTTCAGACAGGTAGGCTTTGGCTGCCAGTGTTCTCTGTGACCATCCAAGCAGTATCCTTGCAACCTTGATCTGCTCTCCCTTCAGCAGTTCCACATCGTATGCTTTTTCCCTCATCATACCTCCACTCTCCACTGTATTTCAGCCATCTTCCCTTTCATCTGCCCTGTCCGCATCCGGTTTGATCAGTACCCCAAAGGTTCCGTCCTCATGGTTGATAAACTCTATCCCAGCCTCCATCAACACATGGGCAATCAGCATGATGGTGCTTTTTTTCCTTACATTGTTCTTTTCTGCCTGGGTGACTGGCCCCTGGGACAGGTAGGCTTTAGCAGCCAGTGTTCTCTGTGACCATCCAAGCAGTATCCGTCCTGCCTTCAGTTGTTCTCCTGTGATCAGTTCCACATCGTATGTCTTGTCCTTCATCATGCCTCCTCTCTGTAGTTCATCGTATGGGTAATTCATGCTTAGAACAGCATAGCAATTTGTGGTCGTGGAGGGGAGTGTTTTGTCCGAAAAGCCCATTTTTATTTTTTTAGTGTTTTCTTGAAAATTACTTGACTTTTGATTTTCTAATGATTTCAAGCATGAAATTTTTCTCTGTTCGGTACCAACATTCTCACGATTTTTTTACAGATATTTTTCTAAATTGCTTGCATATGAATTCCCATCTTTTTAGCATGATGACTGAGGGCAGGGGCAGGAAACATGGATGCAGTATGAAGGGAGGATGCGATGCCAAAGATACTTCTCACAACGGGCTTTGTGGCTGATCCACCTGTAGTGACCAAGGGCAGGGTGGATTACTTTGATACGGAAATACCCGGATTCATGCTGGAGGTGCGGTCTTCTGGCAGGTGTACCTACTATCTGCGTTACCGGGACAGGCACGGCAGGTTGCGTCAGGTGCGTATCGGGCCTGTGGATGCCATAAGCCTTGAAAATGCAAGGATGGCAGCGAGAGAGATCAGATCACAGACGGCATTGGGCTACGATCCAGCAGCCATGATGGAAAAGAAAAAACAGGAGATGACATTCGGTGACTTTGCAGAGGATAAGTACATCCCCCATGTGAAGCTCTACAAACGAAGCTGGGAGCAGGATGAGAAGGTGATAGACCGGGTGCTTCTGCCCTTGTGGGAGTACGCCAAACTGTCTGCCATAACACGGGATGATGTGAGGGATTTTCAGACTTCCTATGTGGCTATGGGCTACAAACCGGGGTCTGTGAACCGGATGATGGCATTGGTGAAGTACATCTTCTCCCTGGCAGAAAGATGGGAGTACATCGACAAAAGCCCTGCAAGGGGTGTGTCCAAGCTGGCAGACAATGAGCATAAGGAGAGGTTTTTAACCCATGAAGAGACGGGCAGATTGCTGAAAGCATTGAAGAACAGCCAGAGTACCGTAGTGCCCGATCTGATTGAGTTTTTGATTCTGACAGGCGCAAGGAAGGGTGAGGCCAGCCATGCCAAATGGGAGGATATGGACTTTGAGCATGGGTTGTGGACGGTACCCATGAGCAAGTCGGGAAAACCAAGGCATATCCCCTTGTCTGGATCTGCCATCAATGTGCTGAAAAGGCGTGTGGATAACAACAGTCCGTTTATATTTGCCAACCCCAAGACAGGTGAGCCGCTGAAGCATTTTCACAGTACATGGGATCGAATCAGGAAGGAAGCAGGGCTGGAGGATGTCCGGGTACATGACCTGAGACACAACTTTGCCTCCCTTCTGATCAACCACGGCAGGAGTCTCTATGAGGTACAAAAATTGTTGGGTCATGCAGACATTTCTACCACCCAGAGGTACGCCCATTTGAGCCAGGATACCCTCAAAGAGGCCACTGAAATAGTGTCCCGGAGCATAGGAAGTGATGGTGACTCTGAGTGATTTGAGCTGTGATTTTTAAAAGTGCTGATGGGAAATTGATGGGTCGTTTTGGGGGGTTAAAGTCCTGTAATCATGCGAAGTCTTTCGGCGCTTTTCTGAAAATCGTGATGGGTAATAGATGGGTACTTTTTTTTGTGATGGGTAGGGTGTCTGGTGGGTCGTATGAAATCAGTATGTTACAAGGTGCCGACTGATGGTTGTAAACAGCGTTCCAGTGAGCATATGCGCATATTCGGCCATTTTAGGGGATTTTTGGACGGCGTAACTTACGCCATGGCATTTTCCGGCGTAATTATGATCAAAATGGACAGAATTTGCCAAAACGCCAGCGTCCGATGCTTTCAGTGTGATGTCGGGGCGGCGTTGGTGTGATGTCGGCGTGATACCGGGGCGGCATCAGGATGTCAAGAATGTATGAGAGGAGGCGGGTATGATTGACAGGAAACTGTATTCCTTCAGGCAAATAGGCGTGGAGCTGAACATCAATTATAAAAAGATACTCAATTACCGTAATCAGATGCGGCTGTTTCTCCCTGGGATTGTCGTGGACGGAGGGTATTTCAAATGCTTTGAGGAGTGCATAGAAATTATACTGCTGGTGGACGGATTGCGGTTTGAAGAGTATTCCTTTGAGGATATAAGGGATATTCTTCTGAAAAGACAGGAAATAAAGGATGATCCTCAGCTCGGTGAGTGGGTGGATGAGTGCCTGGAAAAATACAGTCACTATTGGATCAGGAGTGCGAATATGATGTGTGAACCTGTTCCCCAGTTCTTTAATGGCGAGTGTGAACCTGTGCATGTGTCCCCTAGTGACGGGTGTGAACCTGTGCAGGTGTGCCCCAGTGACGGGTGTGAACCTGTGCAGGTGTGCCCCAGTGACCGGTGTGATCCTGTGCAGGTGTGCCCCAGTGACCGGTGTGATCCTGTGCAGGTGTGCCCCAGTGACCGGTGTGATCCTGTGCAGGTGTGCCCCAGTGACGGGTGTGAACCTGTGCAGGTGTGCCCTGATGACCGGTGTGATCCTGTGCCCGTGTTTCTCAATACATCGAATTTATCCATGACTAATCTTAATAATGAACCCGAAGGAGGTCACATGAACATTACTCTTCCCGATACCCCCATAAGCACAGACACGGTTTGGGATACCCAGCCTGTCAACGCAAAGGAACTGGCCCAGGAGATTAAGGAGGAGCTGCTGAAGGAGCTGCCCCCTATGCTGGAATCCCTTCTGCAGAAATTTGCTACCAGTCTTGGGGAAGAACTGTCCCGTACCCTGACCCATTCCTTCCAGAAGCTGGCTACCGAGAACAACATAGCCGTAACCGCCATCTGTGAGGCCATAGATGACATGCAAAACGGTATCAGCAATCTGGACAGACGGATGACTACTCTTGAAAGGGAGCTGGGCCAGCCCGTGGAAGAACCGTTCCAGTTTTATGAGATAGATGCCAGCAATCTACAGGTGAGCCTGCAGACCCTTTCCTTTGATTTTACGGTACCGGGTATTCAGTCTGAAGAAACAGCAGACCTTGCAGAAGAAGACCCTGAAGATGCTGACCCCCACAACCTGCGGCCTGTTATTGAAAGCATCGTCCATTCCAAGCCCAACAAAGAAGCTGTCCTTGATTGGGTAATGGAAAGAAGAGCAACCATAAGCCCTGCTCCGAGTTACAGTGCCCTTGCTTCCATACTCGATGATGCAAAAATCCTGACCCTTTCCGGAAGGGGCACATGGTCGCCGGGTACACTGAGGAACATGGTTGTAAAAAGAGAGGCAGAGGAAAACAGGGCCTTGGAGCTGGAAGAAGAGGATAGTGCAGAAGATGGGCAAGCTCTGGATGAATCCCCAGAAGAAGATGACTTTCCCCGTGTGGCAGACCTTACGGATGATGGCGGTGTTGTTTCGGATACTTGGCTGGATATAGAAGACGGGACGGATGAAGAAGAACCCTGAAACCATGGGGGTGACTTCGGGCTGCGGGTGTGGTTCCGGAGTGGCCCCTATATATAAGGTAGAAAAAATCAGGGCAGGGGAGTGGGCTTAGGTGGATCGGATGGGTTTCTTTTGGGTGTACCCCAAGGACATGCAGCAGGTACAGTTTTGACCGTTCAAAAAGTCTAATAAAATCAGGTTTACGATTATGCGGATACCATTCAAAGTAACCTGTCGATATAAACCACAGCCAAAGTAAACGCTACGGAAGCAGGTGGATCATGGTTGAAAGAAGAGTGTACGGGTATCTTCGGGCATCCACAGCAGATCAGGACGCAACCAGAGCAAAGGATATGCTGGACAAGTTCGCCTCTGAAAACGGTGTGGCCGTGACTGCGTACTTCATAGAAAACGAGTCGGGTGCAAAGCTCTACAGGCCAGAACTGTTCAGGGCCTTGGGTATCATGCAGAAAGACGATGTGCTTCTCATAGAACAGGTGGACAGGCTTTCCCGTCTCAATGCCGATGACTGGCAGAAGCTCCGGGTGAAGATACAGAGCAAGGGGATTCTCATTGTGTCTCTCGACCTTCCCTTTACCCACAGCCTGATAGTAAGTCAGGAGGAGGATAAGGATTTTCAGGGCCGTGTCCTTGATGCTGTCATGGGTATGATGCTGGATGTACTGGCAGCCGTTGCAAGAAAAGACTTTGAAGACAGAAGAAGGCGACAGATGCAGGGGATAGCCAGGGCAAAGCTGGAAGGTAAGTACGGTGGCCGTAAAAGAGACAGTATCAAACGGGAAAAGATCCTTGCCTTGCTGGGCAGGGGGCTGACCTACAGTGAGATCGAGGGAGCCTTGGGTGTGAGCCGCAGAACCATAGCCAGAACCAAAGCCGAGGGTATCTGATGGCAGGGGGCTGTGCTGGTACCTTCCATGGCCCCCTATATATAAGGTGTAATCCTGTCTTCCGGGTGGGTACCGTAGGGATCTTTTGGCTGCTGTTTCTTGCGCTTTCTGATTCAGGGGATTATAATTTATGATAATAAAGTATGTCGGCCCATGGTTGCTGTAAGTCTGTAGCCATGCAGGAGTTTTTACTGTAAGAACAGCGTAATAGAAATGAGAGGAAGCCAGTGGGCAACCATGATATTTTTTTCAAGAAGATTTTAGAGGTAGAGGGCCATGCAGAGGAGCTTGTAAGGTCATCTTTGCCGCCTGCCATACTTGAGCAACTGGATCTGAGTACCCTGAAGGAGGAAAAGGGTTCCTTTTTGGGGGAAGAGTTGTCAGAGTATTTTTCTGATCTGCTTTACACCTGCCAGTTCAAAGGTGCGCTGATCCGTATCGCCCTTTTGTTTGAGCATAAAAGCCATGTGGATCATGATATGCTCTTTAAAACCCTTCTTTATATGGCAAGTCAGTGGGAGCGGTGCCGTAAGCAGGACATAGAAAAAACCCCCATTATTCCCATAGTGGTCTATCATGGAGAAAGAGAGTGGCAGCCCGGTCTTCTCAGTGACTGCTTTAAAGATCTGCCACCCATGATAAAGCCCTTCATCCCGGATTCAGAGTACATTTTTGTGGATCTGGCAAATTGGAAAGATGAAGAGATCAAAGACCGCCTATTTGTAATGGTTTCCATGAAGTTCTGTATGCTCATTTTTAAGAACATTTTTCATCCAGAGAAGCTCAGAGAAAACATAAAGGAATACTTTAAGCTGGCAGCCTCATTGTTTGAAGATGAAGATGGTCTGAAGATCATCAAAAATGCCATTGAGTACATTTTCAAAACCACAGATCTTCAGCCTGAGTATGTGGCTGAGACCATAGGTACTGTAAGCCTGAAAGGAAAGGAGCTTGCCATGACTACAGCGGAAAGACTGATGAATGAGGGCCGTAATGAAGGTGAGGGAATTGGCGTATTCAAAGAAAAGTACCAGACGATCATGCGTCTTTCAAAGTTGAATCTCAAGCCAGAGGACATAGCCGAGGGTGCAGGTCTTACCCCTGAAAAGGTCAAGGAAGTCCTGGCTGCCGGTGACAAGGGTCTGGATCTGCTCATAGGCGATAATGCCACCAAGCATTAGTCCTGTGTATGACGGCTCCGTATCCATCTTCTCTGCTGTGGTTGCTGTGTTGGCAGCCATGGCAGGGTAAGGGGAGTCTTTTGCTCTGTTCGAGTCCTTCGGTTTCACGCCCTCCTGTTGCAGCTCTCTGGATTCACGCCCTCCTGTTGCAGCTCTCTGGATTCACGCCCTCCCTGTTGCAGCTCTCCGGATTCACGCCCTCCCTGTTCAAGTTCTCCAGTTTCAGTCCTCCCTGTTGCAGTTCTCCAGTTTCATGCCGCCCTGTCATATCCCGGATACCCCTCTATTTTCCCCGCACAGATGCTTATTTGCACCCATTTTAACCCATCGGTACCCATGCAGATCCTCCCAAAGTGGTGATCAGTAAATTTCAGGCATATATTACCTTTGTGAACGATCATTCATCCTATCCAAAACCAGCCTCCCTACTGCCTTTTTACGGGCAGAGGGGGGCTTTATATTTAAAGGAGGTCGCTATGGTTATCGAACAGTACAGCTCAGCGGATGTGAAGGAGCTTGCCAAGGTTATGCTCCGGGTGCAGCAGGAATTGAGACCGGTACAAAAGGACAGAAAGAACACCTTCACCAACAGCAGGTACGCCACCTTAAGCACAGTCATGGAGGCCTGTAGCAGTATCTTGATCCGGCATGGTATCTGGTTGACGCAGTATCCCGTTCCCGTAGAAATCGGGCATCTGGGACTCGTTACCAA
>NZ_VLLC01000061.1 GCF_007830435.1 Desulfobotulus alkaliphilus
TCACGATTAATTTTTCCGATAAGACATCTTTTATTTCTGGGTTTTCCTTCACTATTACGATAGGAAGTTGATTCATATAGATAAGTATTGTTTCCAACTTTTTGCTTCACAATACAAGCCATATCGCCCCCTTTGTAGTAAGATGTTATTATACCTTCAAGGGGGCAAAACTAGCAGTTTTTTAAAATTTTTGAAAATTATTTTTAGCCAAAAACAACAAATAAAAACTTTAATCTCAAAGCCATACATCCAATTTTAGCACTTTGTATAACGTTTGTAGGTGTATAATTTATCGGGAATTTAGGATTGACGTCTTCCGTTCCGAACCATTATAGTTGATATGGTTAATTTGGCATGAATGTGCTTTCATGGGGGCCTATCATATGGAAAAGACCATTGATGTTACTGCGGCACGCAGGCAATTCGGAACACTTCTGGACGAAGTCTTCCACAAAGGGGATATTTTTACTATCGAAAGAAAAGGTAAGCCCCTGGCAAGGATTATTCCTCTTGACCAATCTCTTCACCGAGAAGAAAAAAAAACCATTTCTTTACAGCAAAAAGCACTACTGAAAGAGCTGAATAGTCTTCCTAACATTGGTACAGACAAAGATCCGGTTGAAGTTCTTAGATCCATTCGTGAGCAAAAGCGAATCAAGGCAGCCAGTCAATATGACAAATAAACGCTACATACTGGATGCCAATGTGTTCCTGGAATATATTTACAATCGTCCATTACAAGATAAGGCAAAACAGATAATTAAAGATGCCATTCTGGAAAAAATTCAAGTCATAGTTCCAAGCCTTCTTCTGGATGAGATCACGGAAGTTTTGTGCGGCAATATGAACAACATGGAGATTATCGAGAAGCATTTGCAATATATTGAAAAGATTACAGAGTCAGAAGTATTGAATATTGTTGTTCCAAATACCAGAACTCGCATGAAAGCAGTGGCGCTCGCAAGAACAGGAAACAAGAAAAGTGGATATCCTGAATTGACTGATTGCATCTATCATGCCTTGGCCATCATGAACGACGCTGTTTTTATAACGAATGACAAAAGACATATTGCAAAAGTGAAGCATTTTGGACATATTGTCAGCTTATCAGATTATCCGGAGATGGAATAAATGCCGGGTTTGTACCAAAGTATTGTACAAATGGGTGGGGTAGCCCCTGCTTTATCCTTGAACAAAAAGCCCTGCATCCTTACCGGTACAGGGCTTTTTTTATAGGCCTTATTTTATGGTTTTTCCGGCATGGCCGAAGAGTGATGGCTGCTGATGCGCCAGTCTGAGCCATCCCACCTGTATGTAAAGGTGTAGCGGCCCTGTACCCTTTCTCCGGTTTCTTTGAATGTGAAGGTATAAAGGCCAGAATCAATGGCCATGTTACAGCCCAGTTCGATGTGGCTCAGGTCAATCTTTCCCGAGGGCTTTTTTTTCAGAAAATGCTCGAAGTAATCCTGCTTTTCCGCAACCGTGAAACGGGGTTTATTGGACACAGTGGGCAGAAGAATGCTTTCTGCTGCATAGTTTTCCACAACCCTTTCGGGTTCTCCGCTTTCAAGGGAAAAATTCCAGCGGTCAAAGAGAGCAGCGATTTCCTCCCGTGAGCTTTCTTTGCAGGCTTCCATAGAATGGGGCTTTTGCGATTGAAATGTGGCACAGCCCGAAAAGACGATAACTGCGGCAAACACAAAAAAATATTTCACCCTCTTTTCCTTTCTCCGTCAAAAAATCTGAAACCATTGTATACATTCACAAAAAGTTTTCTTGAAAAATTCTGTGAGCCCTTCAGAATATCAAAAGGTCTCACATCAAAAAATCCGGCGACCGGGAGGAAAAAAGGTTCAGCCTTTCCGGTCAGTGCCCGCATTCATGGCCATGGGCGATGCAGCCAATGCCGGAATCCCTTAAATCCCCAGAAATCCATTTATCGGCAATGGCCCGGACATCCCCCATGCAGCCCCGGATCACCTCAATGCCACTGGCTGCAAGCACACGTATGGCACCATCTCCCATGTTGCCCGCAAGCATAACCTTCACCCCCAGCTCCGCTAGGGTTCCTGCGATGTTGGATTTGCATCCGCATCCCACAGGAGAGGCCACCTTTTCTTCATGGATAATCTCTTTTTTCCCGTTCAGTGTGAAGACGGTAAAAAACTCACAATGTCCGAAATGGCTGTCTATGGTGTTGTTTTCTTTGGTTGGCAGTGCAATTTTCATGGTTCATTTTTCCCGGATCGCCTGTTTGCACAGGAAAGATCCGTGCCTTTCTTTTTTAAGGAGCGTTTTTATCCGTGCAGATATCAAGAAACCATTCTGAAAAGGAAGCTTTCTTTCCATATCAGAAAATGCCAGATTTTTCGGTAAGTCTCCAGATAAAAACAAAAGCGTAGCATTATTTTTATTAAATATTGCTAAAATTTCAGGTTTCAGCTAGTTCCTCTAGTCACGAACAGGCTTGTGAAATCAAAAGATGCCGGATGGAATTAAAGCCCCCCCTTCCATCAAACAACAAAGGTATCCTTTTAAAGTATAATGGAATCATGGTTGACGTGATTTGCTGGATAATGCGCAGGGGATTTTAACTGCCTGCCTCATCTGGCAGTCTGATTTTCAACTCTATTTGCCAAGGACATGGATTCATGAGTACAGCCGAAATCATTTTTTTATCTCTGATTCAGGGAATAACGGAATTTTTACCCATCTCTTCTTCAGCTCACCTGATCCTGCCCTCGGCCATTCTGGGCTGGGAAGATCAGGGGCTGGCCTTTGACATTGCCGTACATACGGGGACCCTCTTTGCCGTCATGCTTTATTTCAGAGAAGACATCAAAAACCTGTTATACGGGTGGATACAATCTTTCGCCGGGAATCAGAGTGAACATGGAAAAATGGCATGGTTTCTCATCATTGCCACCATTCCCACGGGCCTTGCCGGACTGATGGCCGGAGGTATCATTGAAACAAGCCTTCGCTCAGCATCGGTCATTGCGGGAACCACACTGGTTTTCGGGGCACTCCTCTGGCTTGCCGATGTCCGGGGTAAAAAAAAGCTTGCCATGGAAAGCATGAGTCTGAAACAGGCCCTGATCATCGGTCTGATGCAGGCCGTCTCCCTCATTCCCGGTACCTCAAGGTCGGGCATCACCATCACAGCAGGCCTGATGCTTGGCTTTGACAGAAAAAGTGCAGCCCGCTTTTCCTTTCTTCTCTCCATTCCCATCATTGTCCTCATCACCCTGTATCAGACGGTCAAGCTGATCCGTCAGCCCGAAATGTATGACATTCCAGCCCTTGCGGCAGGGGCCGGGCTTTCTTTTTTCAGCGCCCTTTTATGCATCCATTTTTTCCTTAAAATCATAGAAAAGCTGGGGCTTTTCCCCTTTGTCATCTACCGCTTTGCCTTAGGCATCGGCCTCTGTCTTTTTCTGTTTCTCTAAAAAATCCAAAGCCCCTTCATAGAGATTCAGAGTACTCCGGCACATGCTTTCCGTAGTGAAATGGGCAGATATCCTTACCCTACCCTTTTCACCCATGGATTGCCTGAGTTCTCTGTTTTTCAAAAGTATATACCAAAGAACACCCAAAGACAGAAAGCACTTGGGAATGGATACAAAACAATGTACGCTGTATCCAACTTTCAGGATAGGAAAACGGCCTTTTTGGCTTTGCTACGGATGAATCCACCATCCTGAACCTTCACAATCCCTTGGCAGCACTTTGAGGACACGCCGGAAAAAATCCTCACCCTTAATATCCGGGAGAAAACACCATGAAATCCTTACTTCGCCATTCACTCCCCGTACTGGCAGGTATCCTTGTTCTGTCAGGTCTTTTTGCCCAAACCAGTGCGCTGGCCGGTTCATATCTGAATGCTGCGCAGTCTGACCCCAGAGCACTGGGCTGGATGACGGGCTTTCCGCCGCCGCCTGAAAGGCTGATCATGCAGCCGGAATCTGATTTTTTCAGCTTCCCGAAACTGCGGTGGACGGTATGCCACATTCGGGAATTGATGCCCACAAAGCGGGTCTACAGGGGCATCACCCCGTTGACTTCTTTCGAGTATGCCCTGGATGCGGGCATTGATGCGGTGACCTTTACGCCCTTGGGTGGTGAAAAGCCCATGACATGGAAGGAGTCCCTTTCTGTGAACTATACCGACGGCATTCTTATTCTTCACAAAGGCCGGGTGGTGTATGAGAAGTATTTTGGTTGTCTCGACGGCATGGGCAAACATGCCGCCATGTCAATGACAAAATCCCTTACGGGACTCCTTGCCGAAATTCTGGTGGTTGAGGGACAGCTTGACGAAACGGCAAAGGTTTCCTCCATCATCCCGGAACTTAAGGACAGTGCATTTGGCAGTGCAAGCGTGCGTCAGGTCATGGACATGACCACGGCCCTTGACTACAGCGAGGATTACTCCGACCCTGAGGCGGATATCTGGCACTATTCTAAAGCGGCGAGTCCATTGCCCAAACCAGTGGGTTATGAAGGCCCGGACGGCTATTTTGAATATCTGCAGACCCTCCGGCAGGATGGTGTCCACGGTGAGGTTTTCGCTTACAGGACCGTCAACTCGGACGCACTTGGCTGGATTATATCACGGGCCAGCGGCAGGGATACGGCCCATTTGCTGTCGGAGCGTATCTGGAGCAGAATGGGTGCTGAGCAGGATGGATATATGACCGTAGATGCCAAAGGAACCCCTTTTGCCGGTGGCGGACTCAGTGCAGGCATGCGGGACATGGGCCGCATCGGGCTGCTGATGCTCAATGGCGGAAAGATCCATGGGCAGCGCCTGTTCCCGGAAGAGGTCACAAAGAAGATCCGGGCCGGTGGCGACAGGAAAGCCTTTGCTGAAGCGGGCTACAAAACCCTTGAAGGCGGCAGTTACCGCAGTATGTGGTGGGTCTTCCATAACGGACATGGTGCTTTTGCCGCGCGGGGCGTTCATGGACAGACCATCTATGTGGACCCGGCAGCGGATATGGTCATCGTACGGTTTGCCTCTTTTCCCAAGGCTGAGAATGCACAGATAGATTCCACCTCCCTTCCTGCCTATCAGGCCGTGGCAGCGTATTTAATGAAAAGGGATAAATAAATTATGGTGAACAAGGCCTCTTTCCGGGCGGCAATTCCGCTGCCCTCCAATTGTGCCAGTGGGCTTTCCCCTTATGAAAGGAAAAATGCAATGAGAAAAATGATGAATCTGTGGGCTGCTTTTATGATCTTCAGCTCCCTTGCCCTTGCTGCTGATGCCTACGCCTGTACGCGGGTTGTATACATCGGACCCGAACAGACGGTCCTCACTGGAAGAACCATGGATTTTTCCATTGATATTCCTCCCAATTTGTGGCTCTTTCCCAGAGGCATGGAGCGGAGTGGTCAGGTGGGGCCAAATTCCCTCAAGTGGGTGTCCCGCTACGGCAGCATTGCTACCAGTTCATGGGATATTTCAACGCCGGACGGCATGAATGAAAAAGGGCTGGTTGCCAATATGCTCTGGCTGGTTCAGTCGGAATACCCCCCTTTTGATAAGAAAGGAAGAAAAACAGGGCTGACCATTGCGGCATGGGCGCAGTATGTGCTCGATAATTTTGCCACGGTAAAGGAAGCCGTTGCATCTCTGGGAAAAGAGACGTTCGTTGTTGTCACCGATTTTATTCCCGGAACGGACAAGTTTACAACGGTACATCTTTCCATATCCGACGCATCCGGCGACAGTGCCATTCTTGAATATGTCGAGGGCAGACTGGTGATTCACCACGATCCTTCACATCAGGTAATGACCAATGATCCGCTGTTCAAGGATCAGCTGGCAATCAAAGGCTATTGGGATAATATCCCCGGCACCATATTCCTTCCCGGCAGCAATCGGGCCGCAGACCGTTTTGTGCGGGCGTCGTACTATATCAATGCAATCCCGCAAACCAGCGATCCTCACCTTGCCGTGGCCAGTGTGTTCAGCGTTATCCGTAATGTTTCGGTGCCCTATGGCATATCTACGGAAGGACAGCCCCATATTTCAAGTACCCGCTGGCGGGTTGTGGCGGATCAGAAACGCCTGATTTATTTTTTTGAAAACGTACTGACGCCAAACATTCTCTGGGTGGACATGAATCAGGTGGATTTTACGGCTGGAAAACCCGTCAGGAAGCTCCCGCTGGACGCAGGGCAGGTTTATGCCGGGAATGCCCTTGGACATTTTATTGTATCCGAACCCTTTGAATTTCAGGGGCTGTGATTTTACAGCAAGGCCCTGTTGTATGGGGGCAGGTAAAAGCTTCAGCTGAAACCTGCCTTTTTTTTGCTGTTGAAGAGCTGGAATGTCTGCTAATTATTTACCCGGTGGATGAAATGAACGAGACTCAGTGGAACATGATACCAAATAAAGCAAAAGCAGTTATGCTTGCCAGACGGCAACTGGCTGAGTTTGTGTGCGATGCCGTAAATCTGGAAGGAATTCATTTAACCCTGCCGGAAATCCAGACATTGATGGATGGGATTACGGTTGGCGGACACAAATTATCTGACCAGCAAATTGCGGTGAATCAGATTGAAGCGTGGCGGGCCCTGTTTGTGCTGATTGAAAAAAATCAGTTTGAAATCACCCGTGAAAAAGTCTGTGCCCTGCATGGGATAGCAGGTAAGGATGAGGCTTTGGAATGGGGAAAGTTCCGATCTGGCGGAGTTACCATAGCAGGGACAGACTATATGCCCCCCCGGGCTGATTCCTTGCCTGCACATTTTGAAAAAATGATTCAGGAATCATATGACATACCAGATATTTACGACCGTGCTATTCACTTTTTTCTTACAATGGCGAGGTGTCAGTTTTTTTATGATGTGAACAAACGTATGGGGCGTTTTATTATGAACCTGAATTCCCGAAAATTGTAACTATGGAGACAACTTTATATTGAGAGAGATCCATTAACCGTCGATGAGTCGGTGTTGTTTCAGTGAAAACCTGCCCATATCGATTGGAATATTTAATTTTGACCAGAGTTTCCATCTCTTCCATTACCTTCTTGACTGTAAAATATTTAATTTTTTCGTCTTTCTTTATTTTGGAACGTATAGAACTGACATAGATTAGTGCCAGGAATTGTAAGAACAACCTTCCATCCATTGCGGCTGCAGAGTGAACTCGAATCCGCTTCATATCCATATGATTTTTGAGGTCGTCAAAACAGTTCTCTACAACATCCTTGTCACGATAAACATGCAAAGCTTCATCAGCAGTTTTTATTTTGTTT
>NZ_VLLC01000062.1 GCF_007830435.1 Desulfobotulus alkaliphilus
CCGAAAAAGCCCTTTTCCTTATCTAAGGGCCATTCCAAAAAAAGGTCCGTGCGTCTGCTTCCAAGGCCGTACTCCCGGTTCACCCGGCCACCGCCGTTGATAATGCGCTGCAAAAAAGCCTGCATGAGCAACTGTGGCCCTGCTTCCTTATAATCGAAACGCTCAATCCAGCTTTCTGAATTTTCCCTGAAAAACTGCTGAAAGGCCAGAAGAAGCTTTGTCATATCAAGATTTTTGTCTTCACGGGTGTACCAGAGGGATTCCTGAACAATGCGGGTCTGGGCCAGCCAGGTCATTTCTCTGGGGATGACTTCCCTGTAAATCCGGTTAGAAATGGCAATCTGGGGCTTTGTGGTAATGAGACCGAGATCTTCCACATACTGCTGATCATCTGTGCTGATTTTACCGAAAACCGCATCCGGAAGCTCTTCACCCTGAAGAAGCTCTTCAATGATGCGGCTGACCCTTGGTTCCCTGAGTTTGTCCGTAAGCTGGTCAAGGTGGGTCTGTCTGGACTGAATGAGTGCTTCCCTTGCCGCAAAATAGTCTTCCAGAAAAAGGGTTTTGCTTCTGTCACGGGCTTCTTTATTGTTCCATGTCAGCTCATGGGCCAAAGCATTGACCAGCCATGGCTGGCCTTTTGTGTCTTCCCATAGTTCAGGAAAGATTTTATCATCAAAAATCTGTCCCGTTTCCTGCGTGTGCTGAAGCCACAGTTCTTTGCACTCTTCTTCTGTGAAATTGCCCAGACGAAGGGATGCGGCCTTGATATTGAAGGCACTGCCGCCTGTGATAATTTCCTGATGCGTGGTGTGGATACGGTAATCCCTGATATCCCTTACCCCGCAGAGAATAAGGCTCTGGGGAAAGGCCTTGGGTCTTCTGTCGTAACCGGAACGAATCTGACGGAGGAGGGAGATGAGGGTGTCTCCCACCAGGGCATCCACTTCATCGAGCATAAATACCGTTGGCCTGCTGTTCATTCTTGTCCAGGCATCCATCATGGCGCTGAGGCGTTGAAGGGCAGGGGTTGCAAAGCCTTTTTCATTCAGCCATTCCTGGGGTCGTTCATCCTCAAGATAAAAAGCTGCAGACTGGGCAAAGGCACTGCAAACGGCAGAAATCCCTGCTTCCACGTCATTCCTTGCCGCCTGCGCTCCCTCAATATTCACATAAAGGGCCGTAAAATCATCTTTTTTGTTTAAGGCATGCATCATGGCAATGAGGCTTGAGGTTTTGCCGGTCTGTCTGGGGGCGTGGAGAATAAAATAACGCTGCTGCAAAATGAGATTATACACCTCATCCCAGTTGATCCGGGTCAAAGGATCAATATGGTAGTTCATATCTGCCATGACCGGGCCTGCGTTGTTAAAAAATTTTGCCATGGTCAAGCCTTTCTTTAAGCGGCTGCTCAGGTGTCATAACAGGAGCACTTTTAAAGTTCTTATGCTCATAAAATGTTTAGGTTTAAAGTCACTACAGGGCTTGAGTAAGAACAAGCGCAAGATTTGCCCCTGCAAAATCCTTCACACTTCACACTTCCAACTTCACACTTTTTTTCACATCCCCCACACACCCACGGTCCATTTCCCATGCTCCATGGTTTTATTCCAGACTTTTTCTTCCCAAGGTATTTCGGGTTTGCGGTTGAAGATGACAAGGTGGGCCTCCCCTGCCCCTGTTTTGTCCGCATAATCGGCTGTCTGTTCAAGGCCTTCTTTTATGGTATTTTCTAAGCCCTTGCGCAGGATTTTAAGCTCAATCACCACCCGCTGCACAGGCCCGAAAAAGCCCTTTTCCTTATCTAAGGGCCATTCCAAAAAAAGGTCCGTGCGTCTGCTTCCAAGGCCGTACTCCCGGTTCACCCGGCCACCGCCGTTGATGATGCGCTGTAAAAAAGCCTGCATGAGCAACTGGGGGCCAGCTTCCTTATAATCAAAACGCTCGATCCAGCTTTCTGAATTTTCCCTGAAGAATTGCTGAAAAGCCAAAAGAAGTTTTGTCATATCAAGGCTTGAATCTTCTTTAGTATACCAGATGCTTTTCTGGATCATGGTATCCTGGGTGACCACGGTCAGTTCTCTGGGGATAATTTCTCTGTAAATACGGTTGCTGATGTTAATATTGGGTTTTCTGTGGATCAACCCAAGATCCTCAACATAGTCCATGTCATCCCTTGGCATGAGAAGCTCTGTCTCATCGGTGGAAAGAAGGGCTGAAATCACTTTGTGTACCCTTGGTTCCCTGAGTTTATCGGTCAGCTGGTCAAGGTGGGTCTGTCTGGACTGAATGAGCTTTTCCCTTGCCGCAAAATAGTCTTCCAGAAAAAGGGTTTTGCTTCTGTCACGGGCCTCTTTATTGTTCCATGTCAGCTCATGGGCCAAAGCATTAACCAGCCACGGCTGGCCCTTGGTGTCTTCCCAGAGTTCAGGAAAGATTTTATCATCAAAAATCTGTCCCGTTTCTTGCGTGTGCTGGAGCCACAGTTCTTTGCATTCTTCTTCTGTAAAATTGCCAAGGCGCAGGGATGCGGCCTTGATATTGAAGGCACTGCCGCCTGTGATAATTTCCTGATGCGCGGTGTGGATGCGGTAATCCCTGATATCCCTTACGCCGCAGAGAATAAGGCTCTGGGGAAAGGCCTTGGGCCTTTGTTCGTACCCTGCCCGGAGCTGGCGAAGAAGGGAGATGAGGGTATCACCCACCAGAGCATCCACCTCATCGAGCATGAGAACAAGGGGCTTTTCTAATCGCTCGCTGAATGCTGTAAGTATGCTGCTGAGCCGATCTTCTGCCGGAATCTCTTTTACCGTTTTTCTTATCCACGGCTCTAAATCCGGGTCATTCAGATAGTGGGATGCAGAACGGGCAAAGGCACTGCAAACGGCAGAAATTCCTGCTTCCACATTGTTCCTTGCCGCCTGCGCCCCCTCAATATTCACATAGAGGGCTGTAAAATCGTCTTTTTTGTTTAAGGCATGCATCATGGCAATGAGGCTTGAGGTTTTACCGGTCTGTCTGGGGGCGTGGAGAATAAAATAACGCTGCTGCAAAATGAGATCATACACCTCATCCCAGTTGATCCGGGTCAAAGGGTCAATATGGTAGTTCATGTCTGCCATGACCGGGCCTGCGTTGTTAAAAAATTTTTCCACGGTTAATCCTTTTTCTGATTACCACTGTCTTTCAGCCATGCAAACCTTCATCATGGAAATTATATGACCAGATTTTACGCATGTCAGCGGGCACCCGTAAAGGGTGCCCCTACACAAAACAGGGTCGTAAAAACCATTCGTAGGGGCAGGCCTTGCGCCTGCCCGTGTTAAAGCCAGCACCATAGGCCTGGCAACAACCTGACCAGCAAACTGTGGCTGAGTCAGGGTAGTAATCAGAATCCTTTTTGGCTCAGATTCCAATATGCATGAAATGCGGTGCATCTTTGTGGAGAAGGAGTTTATGTTTTCACACCAGACATGGCATTCAAACCTTTCAGGCATCTTGTTTTTTTTCCAGAATGCCATGCTCCAGACAAGCCCCGATCACCCGGCCAAGTTCTGCAAGGAAAAAATCTCCCTTTTCAGCAATATCCGTAAAAGCCTCTTTTTTTGCTGTCCAGGCATGGTCAAAACCATTCCTGTAATGAACCAGTTCCTTACAAAAACTTTTCAGCACGGCCATGATACCCAGAGAATCAAGCTCTTCATAAAATGCAAGAAGCTTTTCCTTCATTTCTTCATGATCACCGCTGAAACGCCATTTATCTCTGTCATTTTGAATCATATTCACAAAAACTTCCGCCTTTTCCCTTTGCCGCCGCCCCTGTTTTGAAAGGGTACTGGCCTTGGGGTTACGGATAAGTCCTACGGAAGCAATGCACTCCCGCATCACGGTAAAGGCCTGCATGTAGAGGCGATGCTCAAGGAGCAGGCGGGTAATCTGAAGCTGAAGCTCAAAATAATCCGCATCATACCTTCCGGATTCAGGTTCTTTCAACACCAGACCTATAAATTTATCCCGGACCAGCTCCAGAAGAATTCTGCCCGTTTCAGATGCCGTATCATATTTTTCAGCAACAAGACCAAGGGCCTTAGAGGCTTTTTTCCTTACCTGATGAATATCCACATTTCTCAAAACACCCGTCAGATCTTCAAAGGCCTGAATCAAATCCGGATCATTCAGCTCTCCGGCCCGGCTGTCATCGGTCTGGGCCGCAACCTCTGCGAGTTTCCTTGCATCCGCATCCTCCACGAGACGGGCAACGGCGTCACTCCATTCATTGATCACATAAAAATCCCGCATGTCAACAATGGCCGCTTTCGGATTACCCGGCACAAAGGCACCGTACCACACATGGGCCAAATGAACAGAGCGGGCTTTTTGAAGGAAATTCAGGGCTGCGGAAAATACAATGGGCATGGCCCGAAAACCGTGGGTCATATCCACATAAAGGGAATCTTTATGCTGGATGCGGGCAAGGATGGCCTCAAACCAGCTCCATTGTTTTTCAGGATCAAAATCATCATCAAGCAGAATCAGATGCGGCTGCGTATAACCCAGAGAAGCAAGGGCAGCGGCCAGATTATCCCAGTGGGTTTCTTTGGATTTTGGTGTCAGCGCAATATAAACTGCGTCAAAATAACCTTGGCCCATACAGGCCAGCTCCGCATACTGCACAAAGCTGTGGGCGACCTCCCTGCCCTTCCACTGATAAAGAACTTCCTTGTAAGCCCCTACCCCCAGAAAACTGATGAACACCTTTCTCATACGCCCCCCTCTTTTCAGAATCATTCGGGTTAATTGAGAATTGATAGTTGATAATTGAGAATGCATAACATTCTATCATTAAAATATCTAAACTTCAGCACCAAAGCTCTGAAACTGACAGAATCTGGTATTTTTTAGGTGAGCAAGGATTAAATCAAAGGCTGAATCTTCTTATTTCTTCCCACTCTTCACTTCCCACCGGCTTTAATACAATCCCCTCTAAGCGGGGCATGTTCGTGGACGACATAACTCGGTGCGATAGACTGCTGCCTGCAACTCGATGTCTCAATCCCCTCTAAGCGGGGCCATGCTAGAGACTGGAAACTGGAGACTGGAAACTAGAAAAAGATAAAAGCTCGTCATTACTTAACATTAAAAACGACATTGAAGCCCTGGAAATGACAGAGTCTGGTATTTTCAGGCAAGTTTGGATAAAAAAAGAGGCTGTACTTTCTTATTCCTTCCCACTACCCACTCTTCACTTCCCACTGGTTTTAATCCAATCCCCTCTAAGCGGGGAATGTTCGTGGTCTAAAAGAAATCAGATAAAAGCAAGAAGGCCTGTGACACAGGCACCCAATATCGCTACCATACCTATGCCTGAGCCTAATGTTTGGCAGCATTCTCACCGATCAGCAGATCCAGCCCCTTATCCCCTGCATCAATCACAGCCTTTACCTGTTCGGGGGTGAGCCTTGTAATCCTGGCAATCTCTTCGGGTTTCATATTGAAATCCAAAAGCTCTTTGATCGTCTGGAACTTCTCCTCATGCCGTCCCTTAACCGTACCAATCTCCTCACCCTCAATACGCCCCTTCTTCTCAGCATAAAGCAGATCCGTCTTATGATCCCGCTTCCATTTGAGGTGGGATTCATAGGCCTCACGCATATGATCGTCCTGGGTGAATCTGATGTACTTTTCCCTGGCACTGGCGATGTGGGGGTTGTTCTTCAAGATGGTTTCCATGATCTTATCCTCCCTGCTCAGGCCTTCGTTTTTGAGATAATAGAGCCACATATCTATGGTCTTTTCCACATTGTAATCAGTAATCTTGGGAAGTTCAAGGAAATGCAGGGCAAGGTGATCCGTCAGCATAAGCTCAGGCATGTCCTTTTCACGGAGCATGAAGCAGAGGTGGTGTTTGTCCACATGCTTGAACATCCTGAAATCAAGAATATTGATGCACATGGCAGGTCTCAGAAGGGAATAGTCTTCACCTTCCCCAAGCTGCTCCCTGTACATGGAAGCCCAGTAGTACAGGATTCTTTCCAGAAAAAAGGCCCTGTAGAGATTTTGCATCTCCACATCAAACCACCTGCCATCAACGGATTTTGCCTTGATGTCCAGAATGCTTTCTTTTTCATTGTAGAGTGTCTGGAGGTTGAAGGGGTTTTTGATCTCAAGGTCTGTGATCAGGGGAAAGCCGGAGTCCTTTAAAACGGCATTGATGAAATCAATGAGGATGGGCTTATGCTCTTCCATGCCAAAGAGATACCTGAAGAAGATGTCCGATGTGGGTTTTACATAATAATCTGTGAGCCAATGTTTCAAGGGAGCCTCCCGTTGGTTGATAATTTTTATGGCGGGAAGAAGCATAGCCTGAAAAAGGGGGAGTGGGAAGGACGGATAAATTTAGGGGATGTTTCTTCACGGCAAGGGGAAAACACAGACGACAAAGACAGATAAAGGTAACGAAGTGGGTGGCTCATAATGGGCACTGGTTTTAATCCAATCCCCTCTAAGCGGGGCCATGCTAGAGACTGGAAACTGGAGACTGGAAACTAGAAAAAGATAAAAGCTTGTCATTACTTAACATTAAAAACGACATTGAAGCCCTGGAAATGACAGAGTCTGATATTTTTCAGGCAAGATTGGATAAAATTAAAGGCTTAATCTTCTTGTTTTCTTCCCACTCCCCACTCTTCACTTCCCACTGGTTTTAATCCAATCCCCTCTAAGCGGGGCCTATTCGTGGAC
>NZ_VLLC01000063.1 GCF_007830435.1 Desulfobotulus alkaliphilus
TCGCCTGTGTCGTGAACCTATTTTGGGGCTGGTTATAAAAACCATATGGTCTGATAAAAACATCTGGACACGATACAGAACTGAAGATTTTCTGGTCCGCCTTCAGGCGGAGGGGGCTGCTGGTTCTGTACAGCAGAACACGGCAAGCCTGGATCCCGATGGGTGACTGGTGCGGATCATTATTCCGCCATCCCAATAAAATTGAAATTTCAGATGCGAATTCAGACAGACCATCTGCACCATTCTGAGTTAACCATAATCAAGCAAAAAAAGAGGTGACGCTTGAACAGGAGAGGTGTTTTTTTACTTGACAGTTCCTTTAAATGGGTGACCCCTTTTATTTTGTAATCTTTGGACAAAAAAAGATCAAGGCCCCTACTCCGGCATTCAAACCAATGCGCTTCACTCGTTTGACCCGTTCTGATTCAAGGCCTTTTTCATAAAACCACCTTAACAACATTACCCAAAGCAGCATAGGCCTTTTCCAGCTCTTCCTTCAGGGATTTTCTTGCCCCTTCCTCCCCATGCACAAGATGAATTTCTCCGGGCCTGTGGCGCATGCGGGTGGCAAAGCGGACAAGATCCCTCTGATCCGCATGGGCGGAATAACCGCTGATGCTTTCTATGCGGCTTCGGATGAAAATCTTTTCTCCATCAAGAAACACATAGCCGCCCCTGGGCCCGAACCTCTGAATATCCCTGCCCGGTGTGCCAGCTGCCTGATATCCCACAAAAAGAACAGTATGGCGGGGATCTTTGAGCATGGTTTTCAGATAGTTGACAATGCGGCCTGCGGTACACATGCCGCTTCCGGCAATGACGATGGCTGGCTTTGCGGACTGCGTAAGCTCTCTGACATTGGATATATGGGCAGCGTGGGAATCCAGCGTTATCAGCTGATCAAAGGCAAGGGGTTTTCTGCCCCTGCCAAGTTTCTGATGGGCTTCCCTGTCCCAGAATGGCTTGAGGCTTCTGTAAATGTCTGTAATGCGTCCGGCAAGGGGAGAATCCAGATAAACGGGCAGATCCTTCCATAGCCATCCTTTGTTCAGGCTTTCTTCTGCCCTGGTGTGCAGGATATCTTCCAGTTCATAAAGAATCTCCTGGGTACGGCCCAGACTGAAGGCTGGAACAAGAAGGGTTCCGCCGTTTTTAAAGCAATCTACCACAAGGGTTTCAAGGCGGTTTCTTCTGTTTTTGCGGTCTTCGTGGGTCCGGTCTCCGTAGGTACTCTCAAGGATCAGGGTATCTGCCCTGTAAAGGGGCTTTGGTGCCGGAAGAAGGGGTGCCCATGGTGCGCCAAGATCTCCGGAAAAAACAATGCGCTGGTCTTTGCCTGTGCTTTTATCGAGAATGGCGCATTCCACAATAGAAGAACCCAGAATATGACCGGCCCGGTGAAGCTTGATACGGAGCATTTGTCCGGAAGAATCCAGCAGGGTATGCCATGTTTTGTAGGGCAGTGGCCGGAGGCGGCTTCGGATGAGGGAGGTATAGCGATCCAGCATATCCGGCCTTGCGCTTACGGAAAGCTTGAAGGCATCTTCCAGCATGAGGGGCAGCAGTTCTGCGGAAGGCTCTGAACAGATGACAGGCCCCTGAAAACCTGCGGCCAGAAGCCATGGTATCCGGCCTGCATGGTCAATGTGGCTATGGGTAATGACAAGGGCCAGAATATTGCGGGTATCAAAGGAGATGGTGTGGGGATCAGGGTTTTTTGCTGTTACATTGTCAGGAGAAACTTCCGCACCCTGAAACAGGCCACAGTCTATCAGAAGGCTCTTGCCTTTTTCCAGCATAAGCTGATGACAGGAACCGGTAACACCTTCTTTGCCGCCGTGGTGGATAATGTTTATCAAAGCAGATTTTCCGTTCTTATTTTTAGTTCAGTTCGGCCATGGAATGTTCGATTTCATGGCCCATCCTCCTTCAGGTTAAGATGGGGGGCAGTTCAATGCGGCCTTTATTGTATATGGCTTCGATCTGCATGGTATGCTCCTTGGTGCAGTAGGGCTGATATATGAATCCATCTTTTCAATGGACTCAATAATGCTACAACTAAAAGGGGACCCCTTTTGAAAAATCAATCTAAATTGCGGATATCTTCATCACTAACTCCCAGTGTGGATATGATATCTGCATCAGAAAAACCCTTCCTACGCAATTGGAGGATGGAGTTTTTCTTAAAAGCTTCTTTTTCTGCTCTTTCTCTTTCTTTTTCTGCTCTTTCTCTTTCTTTTTCTGCTCTTTCTCTTTCTTTTTCTGCTCTTTCTCTTTCCTGGGCGAGAAGGGCCGCCTTGTTCTCGGCAGTAATCCTTTCCTGTTCGGCCATGAAGTGCTCGACCTCATGGCCCAGCCTAATAATTTCCTGCCTCATCTTTTCTGTCATATACTCATTGGTCTTCTGAACACGGATGAATTCTTCCTGCACACGGTATTTCTCACGAAGATGCTCATCTTTTGTGAAGGTCTCAATCATTTTATACACCTCCCGGATCATGGGGTTATGATTGATGCGCTCATCCAGGGGCCTGTCATTGTCCTGAATGGTGCCAATGAAAAGAGCCCATTCCTCAAGCTCATTAAGGGGTCTGGCTTCGGCCTTTTTTTCAAGGCTGCGAAGATACTTTTCAAGTTCAATATAATACAGGTGCCAGTGATTGACGAGGGGTTTGTGGGTACGGGTGTTCAGCATGGTATAGTGATTGAACCAGCAATCCTCTTCTTCCGGCTTATCAAAAAGCGTACCCACAAGAATATGAATGCCATAGCAGGCTTTAAGGTCGCTATAAAGGGCGTCTTTACCCTTTTCAAGCTGATCCCGGGTACATGCCCGCAAGGTAAAACTTGCTGCGGGGCGGATAATGAAAACCCGGCTCCACCTGAACCTCCAGATTTACCCATTCACCGCTTAAGTCATCTTTGGCCCGAATATCAAGGATGCCCTGTTTTTCATTCTTGAAGGGTTCAGATTCATCAAAGGGATTCAGAATGGTTACGTCAGAAAACTTTTTTGCAGGGGCTGTTATGGCGTTAATGAGGGTGATCAAAGGGGCTGTGTTGCTTTGCCTTCCGAAGATCCATTTAAAAACGATGTCATTGTAAATCTTTATTTCCATTGGAATATTTCCTTACAGAAAGACGACTGCCCCGGCCCCGTATAAAAGGGGTCACCCCTTTTACATTTATCTTTAATTATTTCAAATTCAAGACCTTCAGGATGTTTTTGTATGAATTCAAAAAAACTTATCTGAAAGACCATGCCCACCTGTTTTTTTCTCTGACTCTTTTTTTCTGATATGCTTCCAGGCTCTTCAATTCGATCTTCTATCTCATTAAGTTTTTTTAAAATCGCTAAAATATTTTCAAAGAACCTGACCGCTATTTTTATTCAAAGTACCCAGGCTGCTGTTGAAAACACAAATAAAACACGTAAAAAATATACAAAGTCAATTTTATCAGTGAAATATCTGTCATCAAACAGCATGTGAAAGCTCTTTTTATTCGATGTACGGATATCTGAAATAAAAGGGGTCACCTTTTATTTCGAAAAAAGTCAGTTTTGCGGGAAAATACATGACATAAAATGGCAGAAGCCAAAACAGTAAGCAGATCCGTCCCCTTTTGACCTTAGGGGCTTGAAAAATACTGATTTACCGCCTGCGGAGTTGAGTCTCTCGATCTGAAGTGAAGAATCAAACTTCAATGAGGTATATTGGCAATTTTCATCTCCCTTAGTAATGATACCGAAGCTGTACTATTTCAATGGCATTCTCAGAGACCCTGTAAACAAAGCGGTGCTCATCGTTGATTCTTCGGGACCAGCAGCCCGAGAGAGCATGTTTTAAAGGTTCCGGTTTTCCGATACCTTCAAAGGGGGTTCGCATTGTTTCTTTAATCAGGGTATTGATACGGCGCAGGGTCTGTTTGTCGGTTTTTTGCCAGAAGAGGTAATCATCCCATGCATGGCCTGCAAAAATGAGCTTCAATCCGCAAGCTCCTTTTCAAGCCCTTTGCCGTTTTCAAGCTGGGCGATGGATTCCAGAATACGCCTTGCATTTTTCGGTGATCGTAAAAGATAGGCTGTTTCTTCAAGGGCTTCATAATCCTCAAGGGACATAATCACAACTGCATTGGATGATTTCCGTGTCACAATAACTGGCGAGCGGTCTTCACAGACCCTGTCCATTGTTTTAGCGAGGTTTTGTCTTGCAGCGGTATAGGTTATGGCTTCCATATCTGAATCCTCCTGTACAAAATATTGTACGTCCAGACATTGGCTTGTCAAGCAAAAAAAAATCTGATTACAATAAAAAAGGTCAGATCCCTTTTATTCTTCAAGATGATCATGCCAAATCCTTCTGCACCCCATCATGCCAAATCCTTCTGCACCCATCATGGACAGAAAACCAAAGAAAACCAAAGTGAAAACCAAAGACACCTGAAAACCAAAGGACACCGAAAACCAAAGAACGAAAACCAAAGGACACCCAGTGCGCCGGGATAAGCTGGCATGAGATTGGAGGTGCAAGTCCTCTATCCGGTAAGGTGTAGCGAACCGCCGGAGCCCCGAGTCATGGGCTGCTGCTCGTGAGGGTAGTGGTTAAGCGTTGACAGGGGAACACACAGGCTCGGTATTGAGCTCCGAAATCAGGGTTGGGAATGCTGACCGTGTTGGGTGAACGGGAAGGCAAAACTGAATGCTGCGTCAACGCAAGTGGCAGGCAGGTTCCCCGGAGTCGCTGACCCGGTGCATGTGTGGATGTCTCATGAACGGAACCCGGGAGGCCTCACTCAGCGGTACATTAAGAGTAACTGACAGCTCCAAGGTAAGTAGCCGAACAGCTGTCAGAGCCGGGTGAGGAGTCGGACAAGGCCATAGTAGTGAAGAAGCGGACGAACAAATTGAAGGAACAGGCTTAATGATAAACGAACCGAATATGCGGAGTCCGTGGAGCGAAGGGCCTTGGCAGAGAGAAAGTCTGAAGAGTCAACCTGTGGCCGGGACTCAGAGCCCGGATAAATCAGATGAAGGGCTTGGAAGGCTGCGTGCAGCCAGCAGCAGGAAGCCGTGCGTTTGACTCAATGCAGGAGCCGGATGCGTTAGCAGCGCACGTCCGGATCTGTGCCGGGGGGTTGATCTGAAACTGACAATTGTCAAAATTGCCTTTCAGATCAATTCTCTACGGCGACCTTGGAGGTTTGTATTCTTTAAAAATATGGAGGCCACATGACCAGCCCCCGATCCAGCATCATCAGCCTTGAAAGCACCCCATGGTATCACTGCGTCTGCCGCTGTGTCCGCAGGGCCTTTCTTTGTGGTAAAGACAAGGATTCCGGTAAGGACTTTGAGCATCGCCGGGGCTGGATAGCAGAACGCATCATGGAGCTTGCCGCCATCTTTTCCATTGATGTGGCTGCCTATGCCGTTTTAAGCAATCATTACCATATCGTAATGCGTGTGGATGAGGACAGGGCGCTTGCATGGACAGATCATGAGGTGTTCACCCGCTGGGTTCAGCTTTTTAAAGGCCCGGATGTGGTGAGACGTTACCTTGCGGAAGACGGGGATTTAAGCCATTCGGATCAGCATCAGCTTGCAGAGCTTGCTGGCCTCTACCGGAGCCGCCTCTATGATATTTCATGGTTCATGCGTATGCTCAATGAATCCATTGCAAGGAAAGCCAATCAGGAAGAGGGGATAAGCGGCAGGTTCTGGGAGGTGAGATTTAAAAGTCAGGCCCTCCTCGATGAAAAGGCCATCCTTGCGGCCATGGTCTATGTGGATCTCAACCCTGTCCGGGCTGGTGTGGCAAAAACCCCTGAAGAATCGGAATATACTTCCATCAAGGAAAGGCTGGATGCCCTTAAGTTTTCTTCATTGAATGAATCTGAAAGTATTACCCTCACTTCGATCCTGGCTTCGAGAGCCTCAGCCACCGCACAGAGGGGGAGGGTGAATGAATCTGAAAATGACGCCCGGCTTCGAGAACCACAGCCACCGGGTATTGAGAGCCTCAGTCACCTGGGGCGCACATCGGATACTTCCACTGAAAAACCCAGAGCCACCCTTGCGCCCTTTGACGACCTTACGGATATGCCCTTTGCCATTCCCTTTGGCTTCCATGAATATGTGGAGCTTGTGGACTGGACAGGCAGGCAGCTCAGGCGAAAGAAGATGAGCATCCGTGAAAAAACACCGCCCATTTTAAGCCGTTTAGGTGTGGATGCAGCCGTATTTGTATCTTCCATGGATACACTTTTGGAGAAGTTCGGTACCGCCGTGGGTGATCCTGAAGTTTTGAGGATGCATTGTAAGCTGAGGGGTCTTCGCTGTATGCCCGGAGTCCGGTGTGATGTCTTTTTCGATGCGGCATGATTTACAGGGCTGGATTTATCCCCTAATAAAAGGG
>NZ_VLLC01000064.1 GCF_007830435.1 Desulfobotulus alkaliphilus
ACAACAAATAAAAACTTTAATCTCAAAGCCATACATCCAATTTTAGCACTTTGTATAACGTTTGTAGGTGTATAATTTATCGGGAATTTAGGAATTATTTATTACGACGGGGAGGCCGCCTTTGGCCTGATGCGCCTTTACGGCCTCACAAAGGATGAACGCTGGCTTAGCACAGTGGAAAAAGCCTTTGAATACTTCATTGCAAAGGATCACTGGAGGGCCAATGACCACTGGCTGAGCTATTGCGTAAACGAGCTGACCCTCTACCGTCCGGAAGAAAAATACTACTGCTTCGGCATACAGAATGTGGCAGGCCACCTGGATTTTGTGCTGAAGCGCATCACCACCTTTCCCACTCTGCTGGAACTGATGATGGCGGCCCACAAGATGATTGTCCGTCTGAAGAAAGACCCGGACAACAGCCATCTTCTTCATGCACTGGATATGGACAAGTTCTACCATGCCCTGGAACACCGCGCCCGTTATCTGCTCAACGGCCATTTCTGGCCGGAATTTGCCATGTTCTTTGAAAACCCCCAGCGCATTCTGGGCAGTTTTTTCATCCGCCACCATGCTTTCCGGGTACGCATTGATGATGTGGAACATTATCTTTCGGGCTTTGTGGCATACCTCCACCATTATCTTGACATGCCCCATGCTGCTGATGAGACAAAAACCTTTTCCGAAAGCACTCAGCAAAAATTTGTTTTTACAAACAAAAAAAATGAAACCGAAAATAAAAAACCAGACACTGACAGACCAGAAGTATCAGCAAAAATAGCATGGGGCGGCGATGTAAATCTGGCACGGAGGCAGCACTACAGAACAGCCGAACTGGGATGGACTGGTCCTCTTGGTCGCATTAATGCACTGAAGAATACTGATCTTACCATGGTAAATCTGGAGTGCGTAGTCGCAAGGAATGGTCAGTACGGAGTGGAAAAAAATGAAAGCGGTCCCTACTATTACAGGGCAAGGCCTGAAATGCTGAACCTCCTTGTCGCCAGCGGTATCGGGCTGGTGACAACGGCCAACAACCACAGTGGTGATTATGGGCCGGACGCCCTTATGGAGCAGGCAGAATGGCTCGAAAAAGCAGGTATTTTCCATGCCGGAACCGGAAAAAATACAGAAGAAGCATTCTCTCCTGTCATATGCAGGGCGGGACAGCTGAATCTTGCCGTTTTTTCAGCAGATGCAACCATGCCTCCCTTTGCCGCTACCGAAAGTGAACCGGGAACGGCTTTTCTGCCCCTGTCCTCTCCGGAAAAATGGAAAAATGTTTTTACGCCCCGGATCCAGGCCGCAAGGGAAAAGGCCGATATTGTCATCATTGCCGTGCACTGGGAATGGCCACCAACGCCCGTTCCTTCTCCTCAAAAAAAGGCCGTGGGAAGGGCATTGATTGATGCAGGTGCAGACGCTGTACTGGGAGCTTCCGGCCACAGTCTCCACGGAACGGAAATCTACCGGCAGCGCCCCATCATTTATGATGCGGGGGATCTTCTTTTTGACTCCATCCGTTCAATTCAAGGTGAAAGCGGTGTTTTCCACCTTGAACTCTCTGCCTGCGGTGTGGAACGTCTTCTTTTTTATCCAGCAGGAACCGGGTTTGGATTCAGCGAAGCTCTTCATGGAACAGATGCTTCTGAAGCCATAGAAAAATATGCAGGAAAATGTGCAGACCTCGGGTCCGCAATGTACCCTTCTTCCGATGGCTGCGGAGTGATTGACATTCATCCTCCCTATCGGGAAAAACGTGTGCTGCAGCCTGCTCCATCACCGATGCCGCAAATAATACAGGTGGATACAAGTGAAACTGCCAGGCTGCATACCGTAAATAAAGTACCGGAAGATGCTGAAATACAAGAGCTTACAGCTGGCCCCCTGACACTCATGGGCATACGGACTTCTCCGTCGCAGGATATCATTAAAAGGCAGATTGTCTGGGTGGAATCCTACTGGAAATGCGATGAAACCCTCAGGGATGATTATCGCATACAGATCCGTCTTATTCCTGATCATTCCGATGCTCCCGTATGGGGGCAGGCCTCTGATCATGATCCCTGTGACTGGCAGTTGCCCACAAGCCTATGGCAAAAAGGACGGATATACAAAGACGTCTGCGGAATCCGTCCACCTGAAAAAAAAAGAATGAAAAACTGTGTGCTTCAGGCAGAGGTCTCTGTAATTAAAGAAAGGGACACCATTGCCCGCTTTTTTCTGCCACACACTCTCTCTGTCCGTCTTGGTCCGGTTACAGACAAAAAAACAATCCCCGGAGAGTTATCTGACTCCATGCGCAAGCAGGGCCATGAAATCCTTGAAAAACTGCTCTCGGAAAAAAAACTCAAGGTCATGTTTCTGACTAAAAAAATGGCGGAAACACGCAGCGGAATTGAAAACTCTGCCCTTTTAAGGGCCGGTCTTTTTTTTGAAGAAATGAATATTTCTCCTGAGATTCTAACGCTCCAGTACGATCCTGCATTTGCTGTTACCAGAGATCTTTTTATAAAAAACAATCATATATCCAGCAATCAGATTTTTCATAATATCTTTGATTATTTTCAGAATGCAGCCATTAACATGCCGAGGACAATCACAGAGACACATATGGCTGCCGGCTGGACAGGAATCGAAGTGCCGGGAACCGAGGATCTGCGGGTTTATGATGCTGAAAACAACTTTATCATGTATGTAAAGCGATCACCGGAGAGCAGAGCCACCGAATATATCAATCACTTTAACAAAGGAAAAAAATGGCGCAGGGACACCTTTGATGCAAAGGGCTTTCTCAGCCGGATTCAGATGCTTGAACCGGAAAGCGGCCTGCCCCTTTCTGAACATTTTATGCGTCCGGACGGCTCTCTGGCCATTATCTTCCACTATCGTAGAGAAGCGGGGAAAAACAATCTTGCCGTTATCCATCTTTTTGATGATAGGGGCCGCTGCATCCATATATTTGATAGTATCAACATGCTTGTGGAATACTGGCTTGAAAAAATATCCGAAGATAAAAATATCCTTCATTTCATGCTGATGGACAGAAGTGAAGACTATTTTATACCCCTGACCCGGCTATCTGAAAAAAAGCAAAACCTTATCTGTGCCCCCATGCTCCACAACACCCACACCCGTGACGGATCAAAAGCCGAAAGCGGAGCCATGAAAAACTATGCTGCCCGGGTTCTTAACCATCCAGGCCTGTCCGATGCCATCATTCTTTTGACTCGAAAGCAAAAGGAAGATATCACCCGGCGGTTCGGCAGGGGGCCCTACGTGGTTATTCCACACGCCATAAAAGCACAGACATACAGCCTTCCTCCCTTTGAAAAAAGAAAAAGGCAGAAACTGGTTTATATTGCAAGATATGCCAGAGATAAGAATCAGGGTGCTGCCATCCGGACCTTTGCAAAGATTATCAGGGAGGTGCCTGATGCAGAATTACATTTTTACGGCAGCGGGAATGATCAGCCTTTAATGGAAGCTCTGCGCCTGCAACTCGGTCTTGAAAATTCTGTATTTATTCATGGCTTCACACAGGATCCGGTATCCGTCTACCTTGGGGCAGGGCTTTCTTTTTCCACTTCCATGCGGGAAGGTTTTTCCATGTCCATTTTGGAAAGTCTTTCCTGCGGTTGCCCGGTTATGGCCTTTGATGTCAATTACGGGCCTTCCGATATGATCACTGACGGTGTAAACGGCTGCCTGATCCCATCAGGAGACGAGAACCTCATGGCTGAAAAAACCATAGAAATTCTCAAAAATCCGGAAAAGCACAAAGCACTCTGCGAAGCTGCACTACCCTCTGTCAATCATAAATTCAGCCGAAAAAACATCGCTGTCCTATGGCGTAGCCTGCTGGCTGACACAGTATTTTTAAAGAGGTGTGAGTGATTTTTTGAAAATATACTAAAAAGTTCAAAACGCGCTCGGCAAATCCTTCGCTCCTTACCACCTGACGATAACAATCAGGCCTTTTTATCTACGTCGAGTGGGAAATGAACTTTTTAGTAACAATGGCTCCCGCCTCACCCTTGCTCTGAATGGTGTTGAAAAAACACTGGACATCCCTTTTAGGGGAGAAGGTATGCTGCACAATGCCATGGCAGCACTTGCCGTGGCCCATGCCCTGCGGTGATGTGTACATCATTGATGACAGCTGGAATGCGGTGGTAATTTCCATGCTGAATGCCTTTTTGGTTCTGAAGGATTCTCCCTGCGAAGGCAGAAAAATTGCCGTACTGGGCCGCATTGTACACCTTGGTGATATGGCACCTGAGCTTCATGCGCAACTGGCAACGCCTTTAATGGAGACGGGAGTGGCCCATGTCCTGACCCATGGTGAAGAAATGTTTTTTTTAAGGGAAAAGCTGCCAAAAGACATGCTGGGGCCCCACTTTGACAAGGCAGCGCCGCTTTGTGACTATCTGGAGAATTTTTTAAAAAATAAAGACTTGGTTTTGTTGAAAGGCTCGCGTCGGGATTCGGATTTCGGCGATATTTCAAAATGGTTTTCAGGCTTAAGACAAGGAGGGAGGTGAAATCCAGCGGTCTGCACCATCCGGATATGCACAGCACGGCCCATATGACATGGCAGGGATGGGGCAGCAATATTCAGGCTATCCAGCTTAGGGGGGCAAAGCCCCGACAAAAAAAACATTTTATCCGTTTATGGAAAGGGTAACAACCATGCAGCATGGAGGATAACAACATGAAAACGCTAAAAATAGGCTTGGTCATGATAGTGCTTGCCTGCGGAATAACAACACTGTCTGTGCAGGCGGCAAGTTTTAATTGCTCGAGGGAAATCACGCAGGTAGAGAAAATGATCTGTGACAACCCGAAATTATCAAAGCTGGATGAAGATCTGGACCAGCTGTTCGGCGATATATTGAGGGAGTCAATCAAAAAACGACTCTTTTTTCATATGTTCAAGGGCCAACAGTCCCAGTGGGAAAGGGAGGAACGCAATGCCTGTGCTGATGCGGCCTGCCTTAAGGCTGCATACACCGCACGAATCGGGCACTTGCGCAAGGTACTTGCCACCATGGACGGGCCTGCACCACTGCTTCCACCCAGGATCGACGACGGGCCCTGCCTTAAACCCGACATCGACTGGCGCAACTACGAGTGGGTGCTCATCCGTGACGGTGGCAAGGCCTCCTGCCAAGACATGCTCGCCTATCTCAAGTCCCGCCCGAAGGATGCCCCGCCGCCAGTGTGTGCCGAGGAACGTCTGCCGCCCAACGACAACTGGACGCGGCCAAAGGGGGAGGAAGTGACGGGAAAACAGCTTGACGAGCTGCTTGCGCAAATGCCGACATCGTTCCTTCGTGGGCTACTGATTGGAAATGCTGATACTTCGCTCAAAATCACACGAACCGACATTACCCGCGATGGCATTCCAGAAACGCTTTTGTCATTGAACTTTAAACCCAAAGACTGTCAATACCCAATCAGATGCGCTGTCAATCGGCCTGATCAGCCTTGGCATGGTACTGTAGCTCTAGGGGGGGGCGAAAGACAAGTACTGCTGCCCATGGACGAGGCTGGAAAAAGGATTGATTGGAACCACAGAGCCCTTACCCATGGCATAGTGACGAGCCTGAATTTATCAGAGGGGGAATTGGTTTATTACCGTGGCGAGCCCTACTGGCTTTCAACCATGTCATGGTGCCAGTACAACGCAGACACCTATGACGATGACCGTTTGGTCGAGAGCGCGCGAGACACGAATAACCATCATAATAGATCCTTTACGTTGGGACCGGTGGTCACCTCTCATAGCAAGGGCGGCTACGATCCAAGCAATTTTAATGAAGTCAACTGGGTTATCGCACAAGATGATCCATACTACGGCGGTACCTGCTACTTTGGTTATTTTCATCGCGATCACCTGAAAATCGATCCACCCATAAAACTCGACTTATCTAAATAAAGGGGTGTCAATACATGATCACAATCAGCCCGCTCGACAATGTAACCTAAATTCCCGATAAATTATACACCTACAAACGTTATACAAAGTGCTAAAATTGGATGTATGGCTTTGAGATTAAAGTTTTTATTTGTTGTTTTTGGCTAAAAATAATTTTCAAAAATTTTAAAAAACTGCTAGTTTTGCCCCCTTGAAGGTATAATAACATCTTACTACAAAGGGGGCGATATGGCTTGTATTGTGAAGCAAAAAGTTGGAAACAATACTTATCTATATGAATCAACTTCCTATCGTAATAGTGAAGGAAAACCCAGAAATAAAAGATGTCTTATCGGAAAAATTAATCGTGAGACAGGCGACCCTGTCTACAAGCCTGAATACCTTG
>NZ_VLLC01000065.1 GCF_007830435.1 Desulfobotulus alkaliphilus
ACAGGGATAAGGATGTCGTTGAAAAAGGCTTTGACCGCATGAAAAACAATCTTGATCTTGGCAGGCTAAGGGTTCACAGCAATCACAAGGCCTGGAACAAAACCTTCGTTGGTTTTTTGGCGCTTATATTGTTGTCAAAGATCCATTACACGATGGTGCAGGAAAAATTGTACTGCAAAATGACAATGAAAGAGCTGATTTTAACTTTATCCAAACTACGCATTCAGGAAATTAAGGGAGTTAGAATCCTTTTCCCATTAACCAAGCTTCAAAAAACTATCTTCAAAGCCTTTGGAGCTAAAGAGCCTTCGTAGGTATAAAAATGAGCGGGATTTTAGGTTATATATACGGGTCTCGCTTTGCTCCCACCAGTCCGCCCCGAGCTTCACAAAACGGGTGGCCGTGGCCGTGATACGATCTTCTGAGTTTTCTTCAAGGATGCCGTTTTCATCCACATCGAGACCCGTGGCCACAAGGTTGCCCAGGGTATCGTACTCATACAAAGTCGGGGCCGTGCCAGGGCTTTGGGCCTTCGCAAGGCGGCCTTTGACGATAGGTATAGCTTGTCACAATCGGGCCGCCCAAGCCCTCCCGCTCTTCCCGGAACCATCCAGCATTTTTTGAATTTAAGAAATCCCCTCTTTTCCCTTTTCTTTCTTCTCCCTATCCATGAAGGCTATTTCAACCGGATCACCTCATATATTCCTCCCTGTTTTTTAAAAACCAGTTCAATTTTACGGTGCTCAATCACCAAATCACCCCGTTCTTTTTTTGGCACAGGAATTGGCCCTATCTTTAAATCCGGAGAAAACCAGAGCGGATTCTCATGAAAGGGTACATAGGTACCGTATTCAAAATAATTGACCATGTATTTATTAGCGATAAACTGACTGGGACGATCACCAACAAGGCATGCTCTGCCACGGTTTTTAATTTCACCAAAATCATAGGGGATCATAATAATAACTAATGGTTCTACAGAAACAATATAAAATTTAAACGGAGCAAGTCTTTGCTGATAGCCATTGTAGTTAAAATTCGATTCAGGCCATGACTGCAGCAATCTCTTTCTTTTCAAATAGCTCACAATTTTATCATTATACTTATAAAGATGTTGTCCATCAGACCTTTCGGTTCCCCATCTTGTATCTGTAGTCGCTACAGAATCCATAAAACATGAAAAATAAGAGCAACTTCTTTCTACAGCCTGCTCTTCAGAACCTATCCAGGGGGTATCCACCCCTGGAACAACTTGCAAATCACACCGACTGCATGACAACAGCACAGCGGATAAAGAGATCAGAATAAAAATCCAGATCGATTTCATTATCGCCCCCCTTTTGGCATAAGGTTGTAGGGCCAATCTTCACTCATATCATGGGGATGTGCATGCCAGCCCCATGGATCTTTTCCATAATCTGTAGAAAAAGAGGGTAAAGGCCCAAAAGGCACTCCCGCATCAATTCCTTTTTCCCAGATATAAACAAGCGGAGCAATGCTCAGATTCGTGGTATTCACCCCATGACCCCTTCCGATATCTGAATGATCCCCTGCAAAATCCCTCTCAGAAAAATTCTGTCCGACCCCTGCCTTATTCAATCGCTTTAATGGGAATAAAAGCCTTTTTTCATCCCTGGCAACCGCATGGGCCGCATTTTTTACATTGGGTGGCAAGTCCATCCGAATCCCAACATAGCTGTTTCTCCCTGGCACGGCAAAAGAACCAACCGTATCGAATAAGCCTACAAAGCGGATATCAACGGGGCAGCCTCTTGTCTCAAAAATCGTTCCATAATACTCACGATACCCCCTTTCATGGAGGACATTGGCAAATTCCCTTGCAAGCGAAGCCCCCCGGCTAAACCCGATAATATCCACATCTTTATCACCATTTTTGTAATTCTCTAAAAATCTTCTATAAGCCTTCTCAATCCGTTCTTTGCCACCTGCGCCAAACATCCCACCCATCATTTTATTACCAAAAAATTTCTCACCGCCCACACCTATTTGATAGAATGCGTTACCGATATATTTATCACTAAGAGTATAAACATGCGTGTACTTCCCCTCACGCACATCACGATCATGGTTCCATGTACCGTCAAAGGCATAAAGGGCCAGACCCAGACGATCTACCCAGTTAAGGCCATCATTCCCCACAAACCCATAAAGATTGATCCCCCCCTCTTCTTCTATGGGATCCCGGCTCGCCCACCTCCCCAGCTCCACCGCATAGTACCTGTAGCCGTAGTAATAGAACCCGCTTTCCCCATCAAAGTACTTCGTGGAGAACCGGAACGGATTCACATCCGCCATCCCGCCGCTGCTGGCGGTGAGTCTGCCAAAGGGGTCGTACTCATAGGCAGCGGCAAGGCTGCCATCGGAGGCCTTCACCACCTGGCCCACGTTGCCGTTGGCATCATATGCGTAAAGATGGGAGCCGCCTTCTTCCACCATGGCAAGAAGCCCGCCAACACCCCCTGCGCCCTGAAGGCTCTGGCTTAGATCCAGCCCCCAGACAAAGTAGCGGCTTTCTTCTTTTCCTCCGGCAAGGCGGATCTCTTCCACAAGATTCCAGCCCTGATAAACAAAAAGACGTTCTTCTCCTTTTACCCAGTCTGTGCCGTCAAATAAATAGCTTATCTTCTGCACCCTGCGGCCCATGTAGTCATAGGCGTATTCCGTGCGGCTATCTCCAGCAGCCGCCGCCTTGGGTTCCGTGCGGATCAGGCGGTTTTCCGCGTTCCACACAAAAACCCTGTCCCCCATTTCCTTGAAATTCCCGTCCTCGTCATGGGTGATGGAGGCAAGACCCGTCACGGCGGTGTACTGGTTTAGGGGGTTGGTGCTGTACTCCAAGGCTTCCGGCCCCAGGATCGCGGCCCTGCGGTTACCCATGGGATCATAGCTGTATTCCCGGAACCTCGTAACTTCTCAATAAGTGTAGGCATTGAAGCTATAATGTAAGTGATAAATAATATTTTGGCTAAGCCTTTTTGAGAATAAGAGGATGATTTCCGAACCAGCATTAAAGCATGATATGATAGCTTGATACCAAAGAAGAGATCAAGTTCTTTAAACTATCTTAATTTTGATTGCTGTACAGAAGGTATGCCTTGCAATTCATTAAAAATATATGTAATAAAATCCAATAAAGGTAAACGGAAATAACCAAAATCTGGATTGGGTACACGAGTGATAAAGCCACCTAAAATAACAGACCTCACCGAAAATCAATGCACACCATTGGTTATTGATCTGTATGAGGTCATTGAATTTCAGCGTGAGCAAATCCAGCAGCTCAAAGATGAAATTGCCCGATTGAAGGGAGAAAAACCCAAGCCAGATATTAAACCTTCAAAACTTGATAAGAGCACGGAGGAACGGGCGAAGGAAAAAAAATCAGATGGAAAACGCCCTGGCTCAACCAAAAAAAAGAAAACCCGAAACCTTGAAATCCATGAAAGCAAGAAGATTGCACCAGATATAATTCCTGAAGGAAGCAGGTTTAAGGGCTATAATGACTATGTTGTTCAGGATATGATTATTCAAGCCCATAATACGGTTTATCGAATTGAACAATGGCAGACTCCTGATGGTAAATACATCTCTGGTAAATTACCTGTAGGGATAGCGTGTGGTCATTTTGGCACGAGCCTGTGCAGCTTCATTCTCTATCTGTATTATCAGTCACACGTTACCCAGCCTCTAATTCATGAGCAACTAAGAGAAATAGGCATTGATATTTCTGTAGGGCAGGTCAATCGGATCATCACCGAAGGCAAAGAAGCCTGCCATGCCGAAAAAAAAGAAATTCTACGAGCTGGGCTTGAGGTTTCAGGCCACATAAATGTAGATGATACAGGTGCGCGACATAAAGGCAAAAATGGTTATTGTACGCATATAGGAAATGAATGGTTCGCCTGGTTTGAGAGTACTGACAGCAAGAGCCGTATTAATTTTCTTAAACTCCTGCGGGCAGGAGATACAGATTTCATTATCATTCCGGAAGCTCTCGACTATATGGCGGCACAGGGGCTTGGAAAAAATGTTATTGAACTCCTTGCAACCAGTCAAGCAGCAAGATTTCAAAATGGCGAGCAGTGGGAAGCCCACCTTGCGGCCCTTGAAATAACAGAAAAACGCCATGTCCGCATTGCTACGGAAGGTGCTTTAATAGGCAGTCTTATCGATCAGGGCTTGAATATGGATCTGGTTATCGTGAGTGATGATGCGGGTCAATTCAATGTATTGAAACATGCCCTATGCTGGGTTCACGCCGAGCGTACCATCCACAAGCTGGTTGGTTTTAATGAAAAACAGCTAAAAGCCTTGGAAAAAGCACGCTCTGAGATTTGGGATTTTTATGCCGATCTAAAAAAATACAGAGAGTTTCCGGACCAAACAAAGAAGACTGAGCTTGAGTATCGCTTCGATGAAATATTTGACACCAAGACAGGTTTTGCCACTTTGGACCTGGCTCTAAAAAGGATTCATAAAAACAAAGAGGAACTGCTCCTGGTTCTTGACCGTCCAGATATACCCCTGCACAACAATTTATCTGAAACGGATATTCGGGACTACGTGAAGAAGAGAAAGATAAGCGGTTCCACCCGAAGTGATACAGGACGTTGTTGCAGGGATACTTTTGCCACACTAAAAAAAACCTGCCGGAAGCTAAATATCTCATTTTGGCAATACATCAAAGATCGTTTGTCCGGTGAAAATGCCATTCCTTTTCTTCCTGATTTGATTCGTTTACAGGCACAGCAACCTATTGCCTAAAATTTTACTCTTCTAATACTGTATGCCTACACTTATTGAGAAGTTACAAAAAGACGAGTTCGTCTTATACTGCTCGTGATGGTGTTCAGTTTGAAACGCATTGGGTTGAAAATATCAAGACGGGCCAACGGGTTGAATTTAAGACGAAGTTTCCAGGAGGTAATTGATGAGCCTTCAGGAAACCATTATCGAAAAGAAACGTTCTGAACTGGTTGCCGTTGCCACAGCGATGATTGAGGGCCAAATGCATCTGATTGAAGGAGCACGAAGAATCTGCGCTTTGAGGCATGCTGTTGGTCAACCGGAGAATGAAGTGTTTATGCCAATCCGCGCAATTGAATCCGAAACAGATCACTTTCCCCTTGGTGAAATGCGCGCACGTTGCGCTAATGATTACTTGCAACGAATGGATGACGAGATGAACCGATATCTTGATTCTGCCAGACAGGATATATTGTCCGCGTGCAAAGAAATCATTCGCACTTTCTCTTTATCCAACGATGCAACGTGAAAAACGGCGAGGACATCCTGGACTGATAATTGAGAGACGCCGGTGTGCAACGAACGGGAGACAATGCGGCAATAAACGGGCTAATGACGAGTTCAGCGGTGGAGCGATAGCGGAATCCGCTGTAGCGGATGATTAGCCATCTGTTTGCCCCGAGTTAATATTTTTGGAACCCGCCTTTTTTTTACACAACCAGGACACAACCACAGGACACCCAGTGCGCCGGGATAGACACAACCATTCCACCAACCACAGCCAACCACAGGACATCCAGTGCGCCGGGATAAGCTGGCATAAGATTGGAGGTGCAAGTCCTCTATCCGGTAAGGTGTAGCGAACCGCCGGAGCCCCGAGTCATGGGCTGCTGCTCGTGAGGGTAGTGGTTAAGCGTTGACAGGGGAACACACAGGCTCGGTATTGAGCTCCGAAATCAGGGTTGGGAATGCTGACCGTGTTGGGTGAACGGGAAGGCAAAACTGAATGCTGCGTCAACGCAAGTGGCAGGCAGGCCTGCCACATCCAGAAGCTTGCCAATATTTTTTTCTGCATGGGCGGCAGTGGTCAAAAAATTCGATAGATCTGCTTTCGATTGACCGGATTGGAGGGTGGATATCTGTTCAACCAACCGCCCGATCTGGCCCTCTGCTTTAGGATGGGATACAGCCAGCAATAAACTGGATGCATCTCGGTAAGATAAGGTTGCGGACAGATCCATGATCGCAACCATATCTTTTTCTTTTGCATGATTTGTAAAAGCAATGAAATTACCTATATTTTCTTCGTCACGGGAAGCGTTGATATAATCAGACATCTGATTCAGGGTTTCGGTTCCAACCCGGACAGCACTTTCCAGAAAAGTCAGGGCCTTGTCACCCGCTTTAATTACTGCGGATAAAACAGATGAAATATTACCGGATTTATTGATAACCTGATTCAATAATTTGGTTTCACCATCCGC
>NZ_VLLC01000066.1 GCF_007830435.1 Desulfobotulus alkaliphilus
AGGTTGTATGCACCAGAGGCATTCAGCTCCAGCTTAGCAGCCTGGGCCACAGTTACTGTTACACTTTCTCCATCCTGAACATTGATGATGTCTACATCGTCCAGATTCAGAGCCGTAATGTCCTGAGCATCCGTAGGCTGGGCAATCACATCACCAGTTACAGTTGCAGTACCAAGGGCAAACGCATCCAAGGCAGTAGCACTATCTTCAATATTCATTGCGAAGGTTGTAGTGCCAGCATTGGTAGCAGCGATGATGGCTGCGGCTTCTGTAGCATCGGCTGTGTCTGTAACAGTGATGTTATGAGCATCATTCATCACTGCAACAGCTGCGGCAAGGTCTGCGGCATCATCAGCTATGCTGTAGAAAGCAGGCTTAGGATCTGCAGCATTGTACTCAGCAACCGTCATCACAACTGTAGGAGGAGCGACCTTGTTTGGCGTAGGAGCAGTACCACCAGTGGGCGTACCATCGGCACTGAAGGTCGGATAGGTGGGAGCACCAGTATCAAGTGCAGTCATCAAAGCATTGATGGTATTGTCGTATCCGGCATTTCCAGCAAGTCCAAAGTTGATACTCGTACCAAAATCCAAGGTGCCAAGCATTTGTGCACTTGCTGTATCAAACTGATTAACACCACCCACCTGTGTGATGGCTGTCTTGGATGCATTCAGCGTAGATGTAAGGTAGAAAACTTTATATTCACCGGGATTCGCTGCATTTTCAACCATAACAATATGCTTCTGCTGAAGTCCTACCAAGGTAGTACCGTACACTTCAGGAGACAAAGTGGCAGCCTCAATGTTACCATTACCAAGAACTGCAGCACCAGCACCTCCATTCAGGGCACTTACAAGATTTGATGCTGTCAACTGGTTCCATGTTATGGCTCCTGCTCCTCCACCAGCCTGGTATTGCAGCATGCTCACACTGTTTGCTGCTGCGTCAGCATTTCCTGCCGTAGAATCAGCAAATGCAGGATGTCTATTATTCAGTGTAATGTTAACAGGCACTGCAGATTGAGTGTTACCAGGAATACTTGTTGATACGTCTACTTGATTATTAAGGTAATGCTTGAAGTCAATGGCATGCAGACCTACATTGGCCGTCGTGTCCAAAATGTCGACTTGATCCGGAGATTCTTTGTGGAAATTCACGACATTGACCTTACCAAAGGCCTGATTGATCTGAAGCACGTTTGCAGCATCTTCGTTAGAATGGAACACGACTACATCGTGACCTGCCGTAGGGTTAACGGTGGAGAAGTTAACACCCCATGAAGAATCGGTAGAAGTACCAGCATCAAAACCCTGGTATTGATTTGCAGCTGCATCACGGGCGGCAACATTGTAAACAGTGGTACCATTGCCATCGCCATCTAAACCTACCGAGCCATAAAAATTGGTATATTCTCCATTTGCCGCTGCAATTAAATTACCATCCGTCAAAGTATCAGAGGTAAGTGCTGTCGTATTGATAAGCCCTTGACGAACGGCTGTAAAATCATTTGCAGCAAGAGCAACCTGTCCGGCACCTGGGCTGGCGGCAACAAGCTGCGGCTGATACAAATCAATGGCCAGATTATTCTCACCACCGATTGTAGAAGTTACTTTCAGCTCCTGGTTAAAACCAACACCTGTCGTATATTCTGCCTTGAGAAGATGCTTGAGAACGGGATCAGTCTCAATGGCCTGCTTGATAGCAGCGTTAATTTCCTTCTGCGTTGCGATAAAGCCATTGGCTGCTGTGGTCTGAACAGTTACCTGAGATTCAAAACCCGCAAAGGAAACGGTGAGCTTGGCATTATAAAGCACACGGCCCGGGGTTGAGTGTAATATGTTATCATATGCAAAGGTATTGGTATTATCTGTGGTTCCAAAGGAAGTGGCACCAAAGTTCCAAGTACCATAGTTCGCATCACCATTGGCATCCATGGAATTGATACGAACAAAGTCATTGCCAGAACCGGGTTTGATATGGAAATTGCCGTATGCATCAATATTTATACGGTCATCACCAGATCCAGTATCAATCTTCAGATTCTTGAGATTCGCCATCGTCTTCTGGGAAGCACCCGCACCCATCTCGATATGAACGGTATCGTTACCACCACCGGTATTCAGATTGAACTCAGAACCCACGGTATTGATGGAATGGCCACTAAGATCAATGGCAACCTTGTCATTGGCTGAACCGGTTACATAATTGAATTTCTGGGGTCCTGCTGCAGACACAGCCGGCAAAGTAATTTCTGCAGTAAGATCCACAACACCACCACCGGTGGCCTGGAAATTGATCATATTCGTAACAGGGGTTGCTGCCGTTCCAAGGGTCAGATTGCCCTGCAGAGCATCGGCATTTACCAGAGCCATCCAGTCCCCGCCATCAAGATCATCAATCCGCAGGTTACCATTATGGTTGGCTGCGTTCTTGATCATCACAACTTCAAGGGTGCCATTCGTTGTGGACATCTTGTTCAGCCAGCTGCTTTTCTGCACCTCGACATTGAACTGCTGAATGCCTTCGGAACCTGAATAGGAACCCTCGGACATATTTCCGACAAGAAGATCCCCAGCTTTGGAGCCACGGCCCACATTATCAAGGATAATATCAACCTGGGTGCGGGTGGTGGGGGTCACAGGAGGAACAATGCTCTGGTGCTGGGCAATGTTACCGGAACCGGGAGCTTCACCTGTGGGCGTGAGCCAGCCGCCGGTGCCAAGGGTGCCTGCACCTGTGTTCACGATATCAACCTGATTGCCCTCATAACGGATGCCTGAGCCGGAGTGGGTTGCGGTAAAAGTATCCCCTACTCTGGCCTGAAGACCTGCAAAGGAAGAATCGGACTGGGCAAGGACGGCAATCTGGGCATTGATGGCAGCTACAAGCTCAGTATAAGTCTTGGCAGCAATGATGGCATCACTCTGGATGGTCTTTCTCTCACCATTAAAAGTGAAGGTGAAACCATTATAAGGATTGTTTTCAAGGGGACCGGTACCCGCCTGCATGCTGTTAATATCCATAAGCTGCAGGTAAAGGGTCCCACCTGCTTCTACGGCTCCGGGGCCAGTGATGTGCTGGGGATCAAAGTACACCTTGTAGTCAACTTCTCCAGGATCGGTATTTCTCCAGCCGATGGTGGTTTCATGGCTGTTATGGCGCACGTCTTCAATGTGAAGGGATGCACGGTTGTCCGTGGACCACCACTCTTTTACACCCCTCATTTCCTGGGCATCAATCTGAACATCAGGCGTAACATCGTTATTGCTACTATCATCATTGGTGGCCTGGGTACGAACGGTCACCTTATCAATATTAACCGTTTTAGCGGCAATGGCAAAATTCTGGGAATTGCCGATTTCCGCATAGATCTCACCCTTACCCGCACCACCGTCGATCATGTCCCCGGACTGGAAAGTATTAGCGTTGTTATGGATGTAAGCCTTAAAGGTGTCATAGGCCACGGAGCTGCCGGTAAGCACATCCTGACCGGTGGTCAGATAGGTGGCTGCTGACGTTTCGATGCCGTGCTGGAGGGCCGTTACCTGCTCCTGCACCTTCATATAATCAAGGCGATGCTGGACAGTTTCTCCCTGGGAAGCAAACCATGTGAGGTTTTCCACAAGCACTTCACGGGTGATAAGACCGGTTTCGAGTTCATTCAGCCAGTAGGCGAGACCTTCAGCATCTGCATCACGACCGAAAAATGCATTGTAAGCACTGTTCAGAAATTCTGCTGTGGTATCTCCCGCAGGTGCTGCTGGGCTGGCTTCCAGCATGAGACCTGCAACTTCGGAAGGTGTCTTGCCAGCAGACTGTGCAGTCCAGTCAGCCATGTCTGATTTGCGGGGAGCACGGCCAAAAATGGCAACATACAGTTCCATGATTGCAAATAGCCTCTATCTCAAGAACTAAGGTTACAGATTCAAGGCTATGATTGATAATGCATGGATCTTTCATCACAGAATCATCGTTTTTAAAGGGTCAGGATGTCCCTACACAACCACCAAATTTCATCATAGAGGCTCCCTCCCCTTATGGCTGTAAAAAGCCATAAGAGGGGGGCAGATATGCAATTCATGTTTTTCACAGCAAAATCATCCAAATAAAAATCTACAACAATTCCTCACCACATCCAGACCTAAATAATGTTTTCTTTCAATATCCCAGCTATGCCATCTTTAGCATCTAATCCTGGTTTTCCTTTCATGCAGTTAAAATTCAGCCACAGAAAGCATAAAAGAAAAATATCACAGAAGACCATATGAAAGATCATAAACATATATAAAGAGAATAAAGATCTATCTGCAAGAAAAAAGATCATAAAAACGATTAAAAGCAATCACTGACAAACGCTCATAAAAACCTATAAAAACAGCAAGTCAGAGATACAGTGCAATACCCATCATATGAAGATTTGAACCTTAAACCCTGAGACGACATAAAAAATCAAGAATATTAGAATGAAAAGACTTAAAGATTACAAAGAAAAGCACTGCATTAAATTCACATTCGGAAAGACAATATGAATAATTGTACGAATGAAATCCAGAACAGATAATGACAGAATATAGCCACCAAGTAATCATATCAGCAAAGAACAACATTAAAAGCTTATTGATGAATCATTCCAAAAAACGAAAGATACCAGCACCATTTCAAATCAAAGAACAAAAAAGCTATATTCAACCTAAAATATCAAAAAAATGCCCAAACATGATCCTTATGTAATCCAAACACTCTTAGCAGCTATAGATAGATGAGAGTAAAAGACAGGAAAAAGCCCACAAAACTCCACGGCAAGCACATACAAATATAAGAGCAAAAACGAGTTCAGACCAACAGGTCCAAGCACACTACAGCCAAGCATTCACAGACTCCAAACGACAATCATGCCGCAAAAGTTGTACATATACTACAGCCTGAAGACCATGAGACAACAGAGCCGATTTGCAATACCACTCCTCCCCGCAGGTATCCTGGGATCAGACTTTCCATGAGCAGTCACTCCCTACGGTGTGAGATTGTCTGAGTGATATGGGCAGCGGATCTGGATGAGCCGGTAGGGGTACCCTTGTATTGTTAATCTGAGGCAAGCGATGAGGTTGCTGGCTCATGGGAGTTCATGGGAGTTCATGGGAGTTCATGGGAGTTCATGGGAGTTCATGGGAGGCTGGCTACCGATCAAGGATTGCAGAATCGGATTATTGACTGGGGCTGCAGGAGGTTCGAGCTGGTGCTGAGATCCGCTTGTCCTGGCTGCATGTGTGTTTCATAGTTACGACCACTTGTTTTAGCTGAGGTTCTTGCTTGGAGATTGCCCCACGGTATCCCATCTGAGTCATACTATGGGCCATTGAGACTGACAGCTGTATCTACCCTTTGTCTCTACCTAAGATTCTTATACTATAGAACAATTCTCGGAAACGCTATTCTTTGTAATTACCGTACAACTGTTTTCTTCTCTCCTTCTAAAGCTCTTCTAAACGAAGGACTCATTTCTAGGTATATTGTATTATCTTATTACTATTACTAATCTATCTTATTACTGTCATTGCTTTATCCTATTACCGTTATTACTTTTATTAATCTTACTCTTATAGTCCTATTGCCCTTATTAACTCCATCAACATTACTAGAAGCAACAACAAAGCCCTATTATTAATACAAGTTCCATTACAACCACTACAAATACCAGATCTTTTTTGTATATTATTATTACTACACTAAACAAAGCTAAGTACAGCCATTACTTGTATTATCAACACCTTGCTATTACTACCAGCACTATCCTACCCATAGCAAGGCCCTTAAGGGCTGCGCACAGCGTAAGCGCAGACCGATAGACACTCCTGCTACACTCCTACAGACAGACTCCTGGTACACCTGCTACAGACAGACTCCTGTTACACTCATCCTGACATTCCGTGCTTTTTTTAATAATCCAGTACCTACATCTCATAAACGATCACACTGACTGTACCCTGACACCATTCCACTGAAAGGAGCTTTACCATGGCATACCTCACCACCACCTCGACAGCTGACAG
>NZ_VLLC01000067.1 GCF_007830435.1 Desulfobotulus alkaliphilus
AGCTGCCCGTTGCCTGAAACACATGGCTGCGAGAACCTCAGCCACCAGAGCTGCCCGTTGCCTGAGGCTCTCGAAGGCAACACTACCCAGAAGCCCAAGGAAATCTGGCAATGAAAACACAACTTTTATTAAAACAAGCCCGAGTGTCGTTAATTCCACATGGATGGCAAATTTCTCAAGTCGGTAAAAGCTGTAGTATAAGAAATGATCTAAGAAAACCCATTAGTCTTGAAGAAAGATCTTCAATACAGGGTGATTATCCATACTATGGCCCAACGGGTATCCTAGATTACATTGATCAGTATTTATTAGATGGTGAGTTTGCCTTAATAGGCGAAGATGGAGACCACTTTCTAAAACCAAAAGAGAAGCCACAAACCATTTTAGCAAAAGGAAAGTTTAATGTTAACAATCATGCCCATGTAATAGCCTCCACAAATGTCTGTAGTGCTGAATGGTTTGCCACATTTTACAAACATAGAAACATTACTGATTTTTTAAGCAGACAGGGTGCTAACAGGTACAAACTAAATAAGGCAACCCTGGAAAAACTGCCAATACTTCTCCCCCCCCTTCCCGAACAAAAAGCCATTGCCGCTCTATTGTCCACCTGGGATGAGGCCATCGAGAAAACTGAGCGGTTGATTCAGGCGAAGGAAAAGCGTTTTAAGTGGCTGTTGCGGGAGTTGATTTCAGAACAGCCAAAGACGCAAAAAAACGCGAAATGGAAAAAGGTGAAGCTGGGTGATTTATTTGGAAAAGAAGTCAATGTCGAAAAAGGCAAGGCTTTAACAAAAGAATCCAATACAGAAGGTGACGTTCCGGTTGTCGCAGGTGGACAAACTTACGCATATTTCACAAATCACTCAACACACGAAATACCCACTGTCACAGTAAGTGCATCTGGGGCATATGCGGGTTTTGTGTGGTATCACGATTATCCAATTTGGGCATCTGACTGCAATGTTCTGCGTGCAACGAAGGGCATAACAAAATTTCTTTATTTCACCCTTAAGGAAATGCAGCACCGAGTCTACGCCCTGCAGTCAGGAGGAGCACAACCACATGTATACTCAAAAGACATGAAGAATCTGCAAATCTATTGGCCACAAGTTGAAGAACAAAAAGAAATCGCTAAAATACTGAGCAATGTCCAGCATGAAATCAACCTGCTGAAGCAGCTCGCAGAACAATACAAAACCCAGAAACGCGGCCTGATGCAAAAAATGCTCACCGGCCAATGGCGGGCAAAACCGGATATCGTGATGGGGGATGCATGATGGATGAGAAATCAAAAAACACCCCATCCCCAGCCAACCATGCCGGGTACACTTCATGGCTCAGGGAAATCAAAGAAAAGATTCGTTCCGTGCAGGTCAAAGCCGCACTGGCTGCGAGTCGGGAATTGATTTTATTTTACTGGGAGCTTGGAGAGGATATTTCGCAAAAGCTCTCGGAAACCCATTGGGGCTCCAAAATTATTGACCAACTGTCTAAGGATCTGCGTTCAGAGTTTCCCGATATTCAAGGATTTTCACGAACAAACATCTACTACATCAAGAAATTTTACGAATATTTCATTACCTTTTCCGAACAGGAACAAATTATCCCCCCGCCCGGGGGACAAATGGATTCAGTCCTTACGCACCAATACGGATCACAATCCTATCCGCCAATCATCCCCCAGATTGGGGGACAATTGCCCTGGAGCCATATCAAAATTCTTCTGGACAAAGTTTCCGATCATCAGGAAACGCTTTTCTACATACGGGAAACCATCGAAAACGGCTGGAGTCGTGATGTTCTCGCCTTGCAAATCAAGTCAAGCCTTTATCAGCGCCAAGGAAAGTCTGTCAGCAATTTTCAACAGACCTTGCCAACGCCAAAATCCGATCTGGCACAACAGACGATCAAAGACCCATACATCTTTGATTTTCTTAGTATGACAAAACCTTACAATGAACGGGACATAGAGAATCAGCTGGTCGGGCATATCACAAAATTCCTGCTGGAGCTGGGTAAGGGCTTTGCCTTTATCGGGCGGCAATATCATCTGGAAGTAGGTGAAAGTGATTATTATCTGGATCTGCTTTTCTACCATATCAAGTTAAAGTGCTATGTGGTGATTGAACTTAAGAATACAAAATTTATTCCTGAATACGCAGGTAAACTGAATTTTTATCTTTCAGCCGTAGACAGCCTTCTCAAAGCCGAGGATGATAAGCCAACCATCGGAATGTTGCTCTGCCGGGACAAAAACAAAATCGAAACCGAATTTGCCCTTCGAGACATGAACAAGCCCATGGGCGTGAGTGAGTTTACGCTGACAGAAATTTTACCGGATGAATTAAAAGGTTCCCTCCCCACCGTGGAAGAAATCGAAGAAGACATGAAGCAATTGCGTACTGAGTGATGAATTAAAATTCTTTTTTTATTCGTATTAATTCCTTCCCTTTTGGTGTTTTTTTGGGTTTTTCGTGGTTCAAAAATCCCTGGCCCCTGTCTGGCTTATCGAGGATAAAAGCAGGAGACCTACAAAATGATACAATTCAATAAACTAGACAAATTAAAACAAAAACTGGATGCCTTCCGGCCATTGCCTCCGGAGATTGTTTCCAATCTCCACGAAGATCTGGTGCTCCGCTGGACCTACCATTCCAATGCCATTGAAGGCAACACGCTGACCCTGAAGGAAACCAAGGTTGCTCTGGAAGGGATCACCATTGGCGGAAAAACCATGCAGGAGCACTTTGAAGTGATCAACCACCGGGAAGCCATTTTTTTTGTGGAAGATCTGGTCAGAAAAAATGAGACATTATCTGAATGGCATATTACCTCCATTCACCAGCTGATCCTGAAAAATATCGATGACAGAAATGCGGGTACCTACAGAAAAACCAATGTCATCATTTCCGGTGCCGATCATATACCGCCAGATGCCGTACAGGTTCAAAGTGAAATGCAACGCTTCGTTAACTGGTATCAGACCGGGGCGAAATCTCTTCATCCGGTAGAACGGGCCGCCCGTGTTCATGCTGATTTTGTGAAAATCCATCCCTTTGTGGACGGTAATGGCAGAACATCACGGCTGCTGATGAATCTGGAGTTAATGAAAAGCGGATTCCCGCCGGTGATTCTTCCTGTGGAAAAACGTCTGGAATATTATGAGGCACTGGATACTGCCCACACGAAAAATAATTACGATCCCTTTTTGACCCTTGTTTCGGATATTGTGGAATCAGGATTCAGACCCTACTGGCACGCATTGGGAGTAAACCCATGAATACCTTTCAGATCAATGAAAAGCATCTTTCCCAAATCCCGGCTTTGCAGCTTTTGATCAGCCTTGGCTTTGAATTTCTGACACCGGCTGAAGCACTGCAGGAAAGACAAAACCGAACATCCAATGTTTTACTGGAAAATATTCTGCGCAGTCAGCTCAAGGAAATCAACCGTATTCATTACAAAGGAGACGAGTACCTCTTCAGCGAAGAGAATGTACAGTCGGCCATCCAGAAGCTGAAAAACATCAAATACGACGGACTGCTAAAGACCAACGAGGCCATTTACGACCTGATTACCCTCGGGACGGCCATGGAGCAGACCCTTGAGGGGGATTCGAAAAGCTTTAATATAAACTATATCGACTGGCCCAGGTCTTCCGACAGTCCCGGCCGAAACAGGTTTCATGTAACGGTGGAATACAGTGTTGAACGAACACGTTCTACGGAAACCGTCCGTCCGGATATCGTTCTTTTTGTCAATGGTATTCCCTTTTGCGTGATTGAATGCAAGGCCCCCCATACTGAAGTGGAACAGGCCGTTTCCCAATCCATCCGAAATCAGAATGATGAGCACATACCCAAACTCTTTATCTACACCCAGATGCTGCTGGCTCTGAATAAAAACAGCGCCATGTACGCCACCACGGGGACCGCTGCAAAATTCTGGGGAATATGGAAAGAACCGGGCTTAACCACTAAAGATATAACCACAGAATACACAGAACACACGGAATCAGAAAAAGAGCACTTCAGAACAAAAAATATTGCGTACAAAAAGTTACATGAGCTTGTTCAGGATTCTCTTCGGCACGAAATAGATCCCAATAATTTTTCTGTGTATTCCGTGTGTTCCGTGGTTCCCAAAAATAGAATGGTGACGGAACAGGATATTGCGCTGTATGCCCTTTGCCGCCCGGAAAGGCTTCTGGAGCTGGCGTGGAAGTTCACGGTGTTTGACGGAGGCATCAAAAAAATTGCCCGGTATCAGCAGTATTTTGTCATCAAATCCACCCTGAACCGCGTAAAACACTTTGACAGCACCGGTTCACGCAAAGGGGGGGTGATCTGGCACACGCAAGGATCAGGAAAATCCCTGACCATGGTGATGCTGGCCCGGAATCTTGCCCTTAATCCCGAAATTTTAAATCCCCGTATTGTTCTTGTGACAGACCGTGATGACCTCGACAAACAGCTTGGGAATACCTTTGCCGCCTGTGGCCTTGATGCAAACCGGGCAACATCAGGCAGAAATCTGCTGGAACTGATTGCTGAAAAGAAGGCAGGAATTATCACAACCCTCATTAACAAGTTTGACAAGGCGTATGCGGTAAAAAAATATCAGGATGCCTCCCCTGATATTTTCATACTGGTGGATGAAAGCCACCGCACCCAGTTCGGTTCCTTTTCCGCCCGGATGAGACAGATGTTTCCCCATGCCTGCTATTTAGGTTTTACGGGCACGCCGCTTTTGAAAAAAGAGAAGAACAACTTCATAAAGTTTGGTGAGCTTGTCGAACCCCATTATTCCATCACACAGGCCGTTGAAGACGGTGCAGTGGTTCCGCTTCTGTATGAAGGGCGGCATGTAGAAATGACCCAGAATAAAAAAGCGGTGGATCTGTGGTTTGAACGGCACACGCAAGGGCTTTCCAAAGAACAGCAGGCGGATCTGAAACGCAAATATGCACGGGCGGAAATGCTGAACAAGGCCGATCAGGTCATTTACATGAGAGCCTTTGACATCAGCGAGCACTTTCGCTCCAATTGGCAGGGAACAGGATTCAAGGCTCAACTGGTAGCCCCGAATAAAGCCTCTGCGCTCAAGTATAATACATATCTGAATGAGATTGGCATGGTCAGTTCCGAAGTCGTTGTCTCACCGCCGGATATGCGTGAAGGCTATGAAGAGACCGATGATGAAACAACAGACGAGGTCGTAAAATTCTGGCAAAAGATGATGAAACGCTATGGCAGTGAAGAGGAATATACCAAGCAGCTCATCAACCAGTTCAAACACGGCAGCGAACCAGAAATCCTCATTGTTGTTGATAAGCTGCTCACGGGTTTTGATGCCCCCAGAAATGCAGTCCTCTATTTGTGCAGGATGCTGAGGGAGCATACACTGCTTCAGGCAATTGCCCGTGTCAACCGGCTGCATGAAAGTAAGGAATTTGGTTTTATCATAGACTATGCAAGCGTACTTGGTGAACTGGACAAGGCCCTTACCATGTACAGCGCATTTGAAGGCTTCGATGAATCCGATCTGGCTGGCACCCTGACATCCATTCACAGCGAGACCGAAAAACTGCCCGCCCGGTATTCTGATCTTTGGGATCTGTTCAAAACGGTGAAGCACTCCTGTGACGAAGAGGCCTATGAAGTGCTTCTTGGCGATGAGAGCATAAGGGAAGAGTTTTACAGTCGCCTTTCGGAGTTTGGAAAAACACTGGCCATGGCACTCTCTTCCGAAAAATTTCTGACCGAAACCGATGATAAAACCTTATCCCGATACAAGGCAGACCTCCGGAAATTCCAGTCACTCAAGGCATCCGTCAAGCTCCGCTATGCAGAGGCCATTGATTACCGGGATTATGAGCCAAAAATCAAAAAACTGCTGGACACCCA
>NZ_VLLC01000068.1 GCF_007830435.1 Desulfobotulus alkaliphilus
AGATCTTTCATAGGGGTATCGCCATCAATAAAAATTTTGGGAGGCCCGGTATCTTCTTCAATGTGCCCGAGGGATACGGTATAACCTTCTGCCTGCTTATCAGCAGCAGTTATGTGCTGAATTTTTGTATGCTGGTTATTTGGTGATTGTTTGACGGAGTTCAGGTTTTCAGGTGCTTTAGCTGTAATTTTAAAATCTGATGTTGAATTCAAGGTAATCATTACAAGACCCCTTTCCCGATTAAATCAGCATAATAACAATCAATTTGAATTATCTTGACGGATAAATATGGTTTGGCCTTTACAGGCATTTTATCTGGCAGGTCAGATCAACTGGAAATCTATTTACAGATGTATCGGCATTGCAGCAAAAACCTTTAAAAAAATCGCTCCCACATTTCTATCTTCAGCTAAAAACTGCCCCCCGGCCCTATGAACCCCTGTCTTCTTCGGATCAATGCCCACCAAAGTGCCAGAAAAAGACGATCCCTTCAACAAAGGATCGCCTCTTCTGTCAGACCTTAATCCCAAGATCCCTACTCCAAAATATCAACGACAGAATATTGGGCATCAATGATCTCCTGGGAATGGTGGGGCAGTTGCAAGACCTGAGCAAGGGAAGACACCGTTCCCCATTCCGCATCCAGGCATCTTTGAAGTGGAACAGGGCTTATATCCAGGAGAATTTCCGCAGCCAGCCGCTGTTTTTCCTGGCGTTTCAGCTTTTTGCTAAGGCCCATGAGCATAGCAGTAGCCTGCTTTATGTACTCGGCTTCTTCCGGTTCCATCTCTTCACCCCCCAGGGGCAATGGGACATCGTGAAAATAAGCCCCGTCCTTACGGATTGCAGGTATCACTTCACCGAACAGCCACCGGGCAAATCTCTTACCTGCTTCTGTCGGTATCAGCTGGGCCAGGAAGGTCAGGGTATTTTCATGGATCAACACAACTTCCGGCCCGTAGGGTATCCCATCGGGCGTATGAAGCTGCTGCTTCCTTACATACTCAGGGAAAACTTCTTCAACCAGTGCCTTTGCATCAACCAAGCGCATCCTGCTTTCAAAGAGAAGAGTCAGAACATGGCTCAGGACGTACCATTGTTCGCCTTCAATTTCCATAGTCCCAATGCCCCTCATATCTCCAAAAAAATGCCGAACATAATCGAACCCTTCTCCCTCTTCTTTATCAAGGGCAATGGTCAGCATTTCATGGAATACCTTGCCTTCTGCCCCCTGCCGGACAATCCCCGCAAGGTAAAAGGCGGCTTCCGTATTGATAATGGTTCCATCCTGAACCCGGCCATTCTTGGCAGTCAGGCCGTGTGTTTCACAGCAATGGGGGCCGATATTCTGCACAAGGGTTCTCTTGGCTATTGCAGGGCGTGTCTTGCTGCCTGTGGCTTCCAGAACGTCTCTCAAAGCGAACCAGTGCTTCCCGTCTGAATCGTCCAGGAAAGTCCGGATCTTGGGCATTGTCAGGGCTGGAAGTTCTGCCTCAGCCTTGGCGTGAATCTCTTCCAAGGGTATAGGGGTAGATCCACTAAGGGCGGCTTGTGTCATGGAAAGCAACCGATATCTGCTCTTCATTTCAGCAAGGGATGGTTCTTTAACGGGCGTGTTCTCTGTCATTATTAACTGCTCCTTTCTTGGCCTGCTCTTTGCCGGATCTTAGTAGTGGCTTGGTAGCGGCCTTAGATGTCATTGGTGGTAGTTGTGAAAGTCGAAATCGTATCTGTGAGGGTCAAGGGCCAGGAGCAAGGATCAGCTCCCAATTCCCGACTCCCGACCTTGTGTACCCCTATTCGGATCGAAGAGCCGATCCTTGCTTCATCGCCCTGTTCGGATCAGTCGGATCAGCCTGGCCCTGGCGGGCCTTGAAGAGCCGATCCTGAAGGAGCCGATCCTTGGGGCTTTATCCAATCCGGGGAAGAACATTCGATCCCGTAACCCTGCGATAAGCCTCTTCCATGGTGGCCTTCAGAAAGGCTTCGTGCCTGGCTTGAACAATGAAAGAATCATGGACGCTCAGGCAACAGATCCCGGCTGCTGTCATTACACGGTGGACTTCAGCGCATATCCTGGAGTCCATCCGTTGCAGCTCCAAAACCTTCCCGGCAAACAGTGAATCCGCTATGGGAGCATGGGCTTCCAGAAGGGCAACCACAAGCTCAGGGTTAAGGTCGGCACACCGGAGGGCCTGCTTCCCGCCTTTGGGTGTCTTGGCTCCCACGGCCACCACGAAGGCTTTCTTGGCTTCATTCCGGGGAAAGCCTGTGATATCGTAGGCATCTTTGGAAAGTTCCAAGCCCTTCTCTGCGTACAGCAAAGTCGGATACAGGCAGGAATAGTCCAGCTCCACGGTAGCCTCTCCGTTGTTCGGATCAGTCCGATCCCCTATCGTAATGGCCTTACGTTCGGCCTTCGGGCAGGTCTGCCACCATCCACCATAAAAACGGCCACCAAGATCCCACGATCCCTGGTTGAACACCCGATGCACCGGGGGGAATCCGTGCTGCTTCAGGATGGTATTGTAGCTTATCAGCTCCCTTCTCATTCGTTTAACTTGGGGCAGCCTGTGTTCAAGATAGGCTTTGAAATTCCCTTCTTTATCCTTCAGGACAATCAGCTCCTTCTTAGGATGGGTGGGAATCCGTTGATCCTTCAGGTGCTTAGGAATCCGATTCAGGAGGGCCGGAGTTGCTTTGATTCGGGAAGCCATTCTCTTTCCGGTGCTTCGGTTTTGGAAGCCGATGGTCTGTTCAAGGTAGCCATGTTCAATCATGGCATCCACCAGGGCAACAGCCTTAAAGCTTACTCCTGCTGGATTGTACCGCTTAATCAGGTTGGCGTAGTAGCGGGAACTTCTGTGGAAACGCACGTAGCCCCCGCCCATGATATTAAGGAGAAGGACGGTAGCTGTGCCTCGGTATGCCTTCCAGTTCCTGTTTCCCTGAAGAAGCTCTGTGGTCAGGAGGGAATCCACCAGGTCGGCCAGCTCTTTGTCATCTGTCCAGAGGATGATGTTAAACTTTGGTGCTTTGCTCAGGGCCTTTGCTGTGGCATCGTGAAGATCCAGGGCCTGAGTAAGGTCAAAGGCCAGTCCTTCACGGATCGGCTCTTCAAGGCCCGCCAAAGGAGCATTAGGGGCCGGGCTGATCCGAACGGCCTGAGCAAGGGTATCAAAGGCCAGTCCTTCGGCCTGAGCAAGGGTATCAAGGGTATCTGTGGTATCGGGAATTGCTGCTGCGTATGTCATGGGTTATGTTTCTCCTTTCCTGGGCTTTGGGCAGGCTGTTCTTTGAAGGCTGCGCTCATTGCTTTGGTGAGTCAGGCCGTTCGGTCTGGCCTTTGAATAAATGTGAATGAATGAATGATCTTGGGTCGGCTCAAGGCCAAAGGTGTAGGCAAGCTCAGGCCGCAGGTCTGGCCCCGCTCTCTGTCTTCTGTGGTCAGGGAAAAGGGTTACTCCCTGTGGTCAGAAGAAGGCAGCTTGAAGGCACCGAAGCTTGAAGGTCTTGGGGCGGCTCAGGCCGCAGGTCTGGCCCCGCTCTCTTCCTTCTGTGGTCAGGGAAAAGGGTTACTCCCTGTGGGTCAGAAGAAGGCAGCTTGAAGGCACCGAAGGGCTGGAAGGGCGGCGTAGTACATTGATCTATAGGAAGGATACTCTTTACTATGCTAAGGTATTACCTAAGATATACCTAAGATTCTCCTAAGAAGCCTCAGATACTCTCTCTCCCCTTTGCATTTACTGTATAAGATTCGTTTAACAGCCTGATTTACCTTGTCATATTGATGAAAAAACTCCCAAATCAGAAACATGATAAGAATTCGCATAACAGGCTGTAACCATTAAATATATTTGCAAAAGGCACTGAAAGCCTTTGGTACGCCGAAAACAGACCAGAAGCCAGCCGGGGGGCCAGCCGGGGCCGACCAGAAGCCAGCTCCCGACCTTATGCACCCCTGACAGGCCAGCTCCCGACCAGCTCCCGACCAGCTCCCGACCAGCTCCCGACCAGCTCCCGACCGTTCGGATCAATCGGATCAAAGAGACGATCCATGCTCCCGACCGATTCCCGGCCTTATGTACCCCTATGGCCTTTTAAGCGGACAGTCCGGCCCCTAAGCCTTGTCGGGCCTCAGATCGATCTTCCCGACTACCTTCGGACGCTCTACCGCTGCTTCAGGCTCCGCTTCAGGTGACGGTATGTGCTTAATCGGAAAGGCTACCTCTCCCACCAGCTTAGCCATCTTGACCTTCAGCTCCACACCACGCTCTGGATAAAGCATGGCAACCATCAGCCAGCACTGTGCCGCATTCAGCATGTGAGGCTTTCTGTGGTTGGGTACCGCCTTAAACCCAGGCTCTGCCAGGGCTTCAAATTCTTTCCAGTACGTCCCAAGCATGAGCTTCAGGGTTCTGTGCTTCACTCCGAACGTGTATGACAAATCTCTGGTGCTGTAGATGTGTGTGTTCATGTTAGGCCACCATCGTCTGCTGTGCGGGTCTTCCGGCTGCCAGGATCTCTTTCCGTTCTGCGTAGGAAAGGCCCCGAAGGATCAGCTTTGTGTTCTCTTTCTGAAGCCAGAGAAGCATTTCACAGCCCTCAATATCCAGAAGATCCCGGAAAGGCGTATTGCCCCAAATCTCCTTGTAAGCGGACGGAGGAAAGCCCGTCACAATCTCACGGAGCATATTGTTTTCATTGGTGTAATGCCTTGCTTCTGTGGTCTTCCCCTCTGCTGCCCGTACCTTTTTCAAGGCATCCATCATGGGCTTGTATTCTTTCGCCAGGTCTTTCCGAAGGCCAATCTCCAGGGCTTCAGCGGTCTTTCCGTCTGCCAAGGCACCGAAGGCCCGTATCGTAGCCACAAAGAAAGCCGGATCAATCCAGGAGGCATAATCATAGGCCAGCTCCCGGCAAGCGTAGGTTCCCTGTGCCTTTTGATTGCCACCTCTCTGAACGTAAAGGATGGAATCCATGACAAGGCTGGCTGTGGCTTCCGTCCCGTCAATTCTTTCCTCTCCAATCTGAACAATCAGCTGCTGCGTTCTCTGACTTCTCAGCCAGTTTCCTACCTGGTGCTTCTTCAATCCCCCTGTCGCTTCATGCAGATCATTCAGACGGTAAAGCCCGGTTTCATTGCATGTCAGAGCAATGCCATTGATTACAAGCTCCTGGGATGCTGCTGCTGTGATTCTTTTCTTCATAATTTGTACCTCCTTTTCTTGTGGGAAGTCCGCCGTTCTCTCAAAGTTGGAAGGCTGGATCTTCTCCGGTTAAGTTGATGTGAAGCATGGAACACCCACGCCTCTTTGAATCCACGGACAGGCCGTAAGACTGGCCCCTGACAGGCCCTTGGCTGCTGTGGGTAGGCCCATGGATTCAAAATGATTTGGGTATGATTGCTGTTGCTGTGGTGCTGTTGGTATGTGATTGCGTGTCTCAGCTTGGAAGGCTGGCCTTCTTACCCCACCGTGGCCTCCCAACTCACCACAACCCACACATAAAAATGACCAAGACCCTTGGTAATCAAGGGCCTCGGCAAAATTATCCTCTTTTGAAAAGTAACGGCTCTTTCCCCACCCTGTCCTCTTAAAATCGTTCAATTATTCCAAGGCATTACAAGATGTAATTTGGTTGAGTTTTAAGTCTATTTCAGACAAAACCGAACCAGGCATGAGAATGGAAGGAAGGATGGAAGGCTGGCCTTCTTACCCCACCGTGGCCTCCC
>NZ_VLLC01000069.1 GCF_007830435.1 Desulfobotulus alkaliphilus
GCCTGTCTCACGATTAATTTTTCCGATAAGACATCTTTTATTTCTGGGTTTTCCTTCACTATTACGATAGGAAGTTGATTCATATAGATAAGTATTGTTTCCAACTTTTTGCTTCACAATACAAGCCATATCGCCCCCTTTGTAGTAAGATGTTATTATACCTTCAAGGGGGCAAAACTAGCAGTTTTTTAAAATTTTTGAAAATTATTTTTAGCCAAAAACAACAAATAAAAACTTTAATCTCAAAGCCATACATCCAATTTTAGCACTTTGTATAACGTTTGTAGGTGTATAATTTATCGGGAATTTAGGAAGTTACAGAAGCAGTATCACCTTTTCCTTGGGATCAAATATTGCTAAAAATGCTTGATTGGCCCTTCCTTTTTTTTGTGGTGCTGGTTGTCTTGATTTTCATGACGAAAGAGCAACTTAAAGGTCTGATTAACAGGTCAAACCTCAAAATTACTTGGGGTGATAGATCAATCGAGTTAAATGAGTTAGCTGATAATGTAGATCAAGATCTCGACCCAATTAAAGAGCGGCTTGATTTGCTTGAAGAACAACTTAAATCAATGGGATACGCTGAATCTAACGAGCCGGAAGAAGAAGTGAAGCAACCAACGCCCGCTGAAGTTGAAAAAGTTGTAAATGTTGCTCTAAAAAATCCGAAGTACAAATACAGAACGGTAAATGGGATTGCTAAAGAAGCGAAAATTCCAAAAGTAACTGCACAAAAAATACTAGGGACAAATCCAAACGTTCGAGTTATCAAAGCAAGAGATGGTAGAGAGTTGTATGCGACTTCCAACAAGCCAGGTCAGCAGGACAAATAACTCGCTAGCGCTTACTATTTGTCCCTGCTTGGGGCGTTGGTCGTCACAACAATTTCCTCGGAGCTTGATAGACCCATGATTGAAATCACGTTGTCGGATCATACAGCAGACCAGAGCAGTCTGGCTGCCGCCAAGAGAAAAGCAGAATATGAAGCTGCATACGGCGCATATGCCCGTGCAGTGGCACAACGCAAAGCGAAGGGCACCGCTCTCCGTCAAGCGTCCCGCGAGTGGCTGCAAGCGGGAAAGTACGGCGCTTGGCTGATCAGCTTCTTCCCCCGCATGGCGCATGCGCTATCTGGGTCTCCTAAGGAGCCCCAGATGGCGGAAGCTTCAAGGAATGAAATGGTATGGAACGCAGGCGGTGAAGGCGAGCAACGTGTGTCAGATTCTCTTAAGCAAATATTCTCTGATGAATGGACGGTTGTGTCGGGATACAAAAATCGAGGCGGTGAAATCGACAAGATATTGGTCGGGCCAACCGGCGTGTTAGCAATTGAAATTAAGTTCGTAAATGGTCGTGTCTCGTGTGCTGGCGATCGGTGGTGGCGAGACAAGTACGACAAGTACGGAAATCTTGTGCAATCGAACGTGCCAATCGCGGATAAGCGCGGCCGCGGTCCTAGCGCACAAGTAAATGACGCCGCAGATCGGCTCCAGGAATTCCTTCATAAGAGAGGTATTGCGCTACGCGTAGCCCGCGCCGTTGTGTTGTCGCATTCATCCTCATCAATTAGCCAGTTTCAAGGCCAGACCGTGGACTTGATCGCAACGCTTGATCAGCTCATCGCCTCCGAACTCTCTTCTGCGGTCACAGGTGGCTTGGGTGGCGGCACGGCCCAGCAAATTCTGACCTTGATTAAAAAGGACCACGAGTTCAATGCCCGCCCACCAAGTCACGGTAACCGTCACCGGCGGCAAGGACTTCTCTGACCTTTTCAGGTGTGAGGCCCACACCTTCAGCAATTTCTTCTGATTTAAGATTCATCGAGGAAGATACCAGCCCGTTGTCAGGACATCCCCCGACTCTTTTTTATGGTTTCATAGGCTTCGTGGATGGCCCTGAACTTTTCTTCGGCAAGTTCCGTAAATTCTTCGGGAAGTCCCTTGGATGCAATGGCATCGGGGTGGTATTCCCTCACCAGCCTGCGGTACTGCTTTTTCACCTCATCATCCGTGGCTGAAGGATCAAGGTCCAGCACATCATAGGCTCCCTTGCCCGTTTTCATGTACCGGGAACGGAGCTGTTCATAAAAGGAAGCGGGAAGTCTGAAAATCTGCACGGCACTGCGGATCATCCTCTCTTCCTCGGAAGCCAGCTTCCCGTCACTCACCGCCACCCGCATGAGAATATCCACCATCAGCTCCAGAATCTGCCGCTGGTTCCTGAAAGCATCGGCAAACTGTGCGGCAAGGGAATCAAAACTTTCGGGAGACTGCACCGCTGTACGAAAAATCTGTATGGCAATTTTACGGGAATCGGCATTCAGGCGCAGATCCTTTTCCATGATTTCTTCTATGGCACGGATCTCCACTTCGGAAACCCTGCCATCGGCCTTGGTCAGCTTGGCCAATGGGATTCTCAACGCCATCGCCCGGAGAGAAAACCTGAAGCGCAACCATTGTGTTCGGTAGTGAAAACACCAACATCCTGGAAGGCACGAAGTCCGGGCTTTTGGGCAGCCCGACCAATGACCGGCTCTACGGAGGCGGGGGGAATGATATGCCAACATGGAGACTGGCGGCATGGTAGGCCTATACTTTCTTGCGGTTTTAGGTCTCTGGTACTGGTGACCTGGCTGCTGTGGAAAAAAACGGGAAAGCGCTTTCTGAAATCCGCCTTTTCCAATTTTCCGATAAGGTTCGTTCTGGTTGCTGTCATTGCACTGGTCTGGATTGGCGGGTCTTTCTGGCATGCAGGAGGAAAGAAGCTATACTGGGACGCCAAAGTATGGAAGCTGTGTGCGATTGATGGTGGGATAAGGGTGTATGAGACGGTGGTGTTAACGCCTGACTTAATTGACAGATTTGGCCAGATATTTCTCCGTGATGAACATGGTTATTACTTCTGAGTAACTAGAATTTAGTTCTTTTAATTCAAAAGCTTAAAAAATTACCAATTATCCATCACTGATCGAAATTAGTTTGAATCCTGCACAAGTTACTCTATGACAAAACGCCGCAACACGGCGTGGGTTGCTATTCAAGACCACGCGACAAAAAATGTCATTTTATGACAAAAAAAGCCAAGCCATTCCATCGTTATCCCTTTTATTCTTTCCACAGCACTATGGTTTTTATCCACACAAACCATCCCGCGTCATTCTTGGAGGTTTCTATTTCGCATTCGTTTTGGTGGTACGTTTTTTGCTTTTAACTCTGCCCGTATTCGCAGCGCCTACCTCTCTCGCTATCGGTTTCGCCTGCTGAAACGCCCCCCCTTGGAATAAGGGATTTTTTTGAGGTGTGCCTTCTTAAAGGAAGGGCCTTTCACCTGTCAGGCGGATTAGCGCCGGAGCGTTTCGCATCCGGCAATACCCTCCTTTGAGGGGAGGCGGATACATGCGTATCTCATGGGATCTTTTTTGCCCCATACCCCTAAGGATTCTTACGATAAAAGCCGTTCAGGTGCTTTTGGATAAAATATGACAAAACGCAAGAAAAAAAACGCGCTGACCAGTGCCCTGCGCGCACAGCATGTTTTGAAAAAGAAACAATCCCAAATCAGAGCGAATACCCACTTCAGGCCCCTGCGTACCGTCCTCAGGACCTTTCCTGAGACATGGCTAACTGCAATGCTGGAAGAGGCAAGGCCGGTTCTGGAGCAGGCCATACAGGCCAGCTGCCAAAAGCGAATCTGCATCTTTTTATCCTTTACGGATGGAGTCCGTCGCGCCAGGGTGCTGCATGCGCCGGGCTATGATTTTGGGCATGTCTGGAAAAATCTGATGCGGACCGTGCAGCAGGTTCATCCCAAACCCTTTAAAATCCGCTGGCTCCGGGTGGACTGGATTCAGGATTTTCAAGAAAAAACCTGGGCAGAGCTGAAGAGGGAGCTGAGCCTGAGTAAACGGAATTATTTTCGTTATGGAATCGCCCTTGATGAAAATTTCAACCATGCCTTCCTTGAAATGGAACTCAACGCCAATGCCATGCTTTATCCGGAAAAGGAACAGGCTAAGGCGGAGCTGAATGAGGCAAACTTTGTAAGATACGCAAAAACCCGGTTCGGAAACGGGATTTCTCCGGATTTCTCCGACGATAAGCCCGTGTGTACCTTCACAACGGAAGCCATCCTTTTCCAGCCGGGAAAAGCACCGCTATGCCTTCATGGGTACAGTGGCGGCAAGGAAGGCAGAGATACGGGACGCCGCATCCTGGAACAGCTTGACAGGGAAACGACCTGCCAGTGCATCCGTGATGCCAGTATTTTCCTTGCGGATCAGCTGAATGCAAAGGGTCGCTTTGTCTATGGCATGCACCCCTGTTTTGACAGGGAAATCAATACCTACAATACCCTGCGCCATGCCAGCACCACCTACAGCATGCTGGAAGCCTGGGAAGTAACGCAGTCAGAAAGCCTGAAGGCCGCCATAGACAGAAGCCTTGGGTGTCTTACAAAGGAGCTGATACGCAGCTATTCCCTTGCAGACGGCCGGAACCCGGCATTTCTTGTGGATCTCGACGATGAAATCAAGCTCGGCGGCAATGCCGTCTGCCTGCTCGCCCTTGTCAAGTACACCGAACTGACTGAAGACAAACAGTTTCTTCCCCTGATGGAGAGCCTTGCCCTTGGCATCCTTCTCATGCAGAACCCGGATACGGGTCAGTTCTGCCACGTACTCCATGCTGCGGATCTTAAAGTCAAAGAACCCTTCAGAATTATCCTAAAATCCCGCTCATTTTTATACCTACGAAGGCTCTTTAGCTCCAAAGGCTTTGAAGATAGTTTTTTGAAGCTTGGTTAATGGGAAAAGGATTCTAACTCCCTTAATTTCCTGAATGCGTAGTTTGGATAAAGTTAAAATCAGCTCTTTCATTGTCATTTTGCAGTACAATTTTTCCTGCACCATCGTGTAATGGATCTTTGACAACAATATAAGCGCCAAAAAACCAACGAAGGTTTTGTTCCAGGCCTTGTGATTGCTGTGAACCCTTAGCCTGCCAAGATCAAGATTGTTTTTCATGCGGTCAAAGCCTTTTTCAACGACATCCTT
>NZ_VLLC01000070.1 GCF_007830435.1 Desulfobotulus alkaliphilus
TCCCGGGTTCCGTTCATGAGACATCCACACATGCACCGGGTCAGCGACTCCGGGGAACCTGCCTGCCACTTGCGTTGACGCAGCATTCAGTTTTGCCTTCCCGTTCACCCAACACGGTCAGCATTCCCAACCCTGATTTCGGAGCTCAATACCGAGCCTGTGTGTTCCCCTGTCAACGCTTAACCACTACCCTCACGAGCAGCAGCCCATGACTCGGGGCTCCGGCGGTTCGCTACACCTTACCGGATAGAGGACTTGCACCTCCAATCTCATGCCAGCTTATCCCGGCGCACTGGGTGTCCTGTGGTCTTGGTCTGGTCGCCGTGGGGGTGATCCCCAGGGGCAGGTGGTGTGAAAGGCTGGGGGAAAACACGGATATTATGGTTTCAGCGTTTGAAAGGATGGAATAATGGGAAAAGGTAGAGGTAGAGGTGGTGGAGACGGTGTTGACAGGGCATATAATGCCAGAATGGCAAGCATCGCAGAAGAGCAGCAAGCTATGGCACAGGAATATTTTGGCCATTGCACAGGAATATTTTGGCCATTGGGAAACAAATTATAAACCCATGGAAATAGACCAGATTAACGCCAACAGGTCAATGATTCCCTATGAAACGGCACAGCACAAAGCGCAGCTGGGTCTCGGGACGGCGCAAGCAAATGCACAGCTGGGACTTTTGCCTCAACAGACAGCCTTTGCCTCTTCACAGATGGGGTTAGGGCAGGCCCAGCATGCGGCACAGATGGAGCTTCTGCCCCAGCAGACAGATCTGGCAAGGGCACAAATGGGACTCGGAATGACACAGGCCCAGGCAGGACAGCAGAAAACCATGATGGGGCTGGGTGCCACGCAGTCATTATATAATGATGTTATGGCAGGGCCAGACCTGAAAGGGGCCTCGGATGTGGCGGGATCTCAGATGGCCGCAGGATTTCAGGGTGCTGCCCAGAAAACCGCTGCGGATGCCTCCCGCATGGGCATGGGGAATATGCTGGGAGGCCTTGGGGCTTCCAATATTGGCATGGGTGCTTCCGTTGCTGCGGCAAAAAATCAGGCACGGCGGGACGAAAAAAACGCACATACGCAAAAGCTTGGTATGATGACCGGGCTGGGGGGGTGAAATGTCTCTTTATCAGGTTCAAGACCCGTCACAAAAAGCCCTTGGGGGGCTGGGGCAGGCTTCCCAAAGCTATGCAAGTATGCAGAAGGCCCAGCCGGAACCGGAAAAGACGGTGGGCGGTGCGCTCATGTCTGGCCTTGGTGGGGCAACGGCAGGAGCCGGTATTGGCATGGCCGTAGCCTCTGGCCCTGTTGGATGGGGCGTTATTGGTGGTGGTGCGGCGGTGGGAGCCTTGAGCTACCTGCTTTCATAAGGAGATTTTATGGTAAGAACATACAGGCAAGATCCCGTTGCTTCGCAGTGGTTGCAGATTGGCAATCAGGCCCTCGGCCTGGGTGCGCAGATGAATCAGATCCGGGGGCAACAGGAAGACAGAAAGTACAGACAGGATTTGGATCGGGGCCTCGGAGCCATTGAGATGTATAACACGGAGGGTCCGCAACAGGGGCCTTTGCAGAGGCCAGAGGATATTTCCCCCTCTGCATGGCATGGTGCGCAGGATCTGTACGGCAGGCAGGAAGACAGGGCAAGGCAGAAGGAACAGCACCAGTGGCAGCAGCAGGAAGCCGAACTGAAAAAAAAGGTGCAGGAATATCTCCCCAATATACACAGACAGGTGATGTCTGCGGGGGGGAACGTGGATAAGGTCCTTAATGCTCCGCTCACTGGCGGCATTGCGGAATATAAGGCCAGAACACAGTTCGTCAAAGAATATGCCCAGACAGCACAGGCCCAGAAGCAGATCATGGAAAGCCGCTTGCCCGTCCTGAATCAGCATTACCAGAATTTCCGCAGGGGACAGGCAGAGTTGCAACAGAGGCAGGCCGCAGGGGATACGGAAGGACTTGTCCGTGGTTTGCAGGGCCTTGTGGAATCCATGCCCTTCCCCTTCAGGCTGGGGGAATATGATGGAAAGAGTCAGTCCTTTGAGGTGCAGTTTCTGGACATGGAGGCCGGAGATTGGAAGCCAACCCAAAAAGTACCCCTGAATCAGATTGTGCAGGAAATCCAGAATATGGGAGACAGGGAATTTTTCAATGCCGGGAACATGCACATGGAGGCCGTCCGGCAAACCAACATTGAGCAGCAGCCTGTCTATGTGACCAGCAAGGACGGAAAAAGACTTCAGGCTCTGCCCCAGATGCACCCCTACGATCCAAGTGCCGTTCACTATCTGGTCTTTGGGGAAGACGGGAAGATGCAGACCTTTAAATCACGGCAGGAGCTGTTTAGGGCCGGGTTTCAGATGGAAAATCTGCAAAGGGAGGCGCTTCTTGGCAAGCAGGGTGGAGGCGGCGATGGTTTGGGCGTGAAGGATATAGCCACCTTCCGGAGAAATGCCTACAACGATGCCCTGAAATGGGCAGACAACCTACCCAAAGATCCCATAACAGGAAACTTTATCGACCCGGCAACCAATAAAATTATAACTCCTGCCGATCTGGACAAGATTACCAATCAAAGGGCTGAATTTCTGTTTCAGCAGTACATGGCCATGGGCAATCTACCCGGAAGGGGTCTTGGCGGGGGCGGTAATGATCCGGGAATACCAGATCCGGATGATGAGGATTGGATTGCCAAGCTGGGCGAAGACGCAGGCCTTAACGAAAAGGAAAAACGAAGGGCGGAAAGAGAGGCGGCAGCAGCGGCAAAAAGAGCAGAGGAGGAAGCTGTAGCAGAAAAGAAAAAGAGCAGGCTGGCTGCCATGGATCAGGGCATTAAGGAACGGAAAAAGCCCGATGGCGTGGATTGGCAGGAGTTTATTCCCTACATCCTGAACAAAATGGGTACACCTCCGGAATGGATACCAACAGCAGAATGGCAGAAGTTTCAGGCATCCCGGAAACGGGAGCACCAGCCTGCGCCCATTGTGGAATGGTTCAAGAAAAAAAACTGGAATCCGGAACATGGTCTGGCTGGCCCAAGGCCGAGATAAAGAACAAGGGGCAGAATCTTCCTGCCCCTTGTTTCAACGAACAGCGTCAACGGAGATTATCAATAAAGCATCCACTGGAACTGCTGTCACTGGAGCCTCCGGGGGAAGGTGCCGGGGTGCCGGGGGTGGCAAAGGTGCCAAACAGCTCATAAACCACATCCGCCCACTGGCCGCTGATGGATGATCCGTTTACCTGCCCTTTTATGGTTACATAGAAATCCTGAGAAACGGCCAGAAACATGCCAGTATCGCTGACAATACCAAGGCCGGGGAAATAAGCGTTGTCCGGGTGCCTGTATCCGTCAACAACAAGTGCTCCGGGAGTTGTACCGCTAATGCCGATATCCATGGTTCCCCTTACATCGCCGCTTAAATCAGCCCTGTAGCTCCCCGCATAGGAAAGCATGGCGCTGTTATCCATGGGATACCCTGTGCCGGAGGCGCTCTGGCCGTCCATAGAGACGGTAACGCTTATACTGTCATCGCTTACGGTGCCTTCGTAGCGGACACCCAGAAGATTTATCTGGAAAAACCCGCCTCCCGATGCGGGGTGAACAAGAACCCCGGACCCCATGTGGTTTTCATTGCTCCAACCAAGGATAAAAACAGATCCGTCAGGATTGGTTGATGCAAGGAAAGGGCCGGAAATATCCCCGGAAAGGGTGCCTTTATAAACAGGTCCGGCAAAAGCGAAAACAGGAAGTAGCAGGAACAGCAGGCAGAACAGAAGTTTTTTCATGTTTCCTCCACAGGATATAGAAATATTGCCCGGACAAAGCCCGGAGGTAAAAAGGTAATACGTCTGCATTTATTTATCACCACATAGTACACTCTGAAGGGCAAAGAAAGCCCTTTTTTGCCTTGCCAAAAAACCCTTTTCCAAAACCCTATAAAAAACAAGGGGATAAAAAAGCAAAGCCGTGAGAGGCTTTGTGGAAACGGCAAAAAAGCACGAAGGCAAACACACCAACCCCTTCCTGAAAACCCGTTTCGGGCCATTTTGTGAGGTCGTTTTTTTGGGTGTTCCGGGTGAAAAAAAGGATTCTTGACAGGAATGGTTTTTTATGCCCACAATACCTTCACCATGGAAAAAGAACATGGTCGGGATTGACACCCCGAAGAGCAAGGGGGCCAAGCGCCCACCATAATATCCGGCGCTATTTTTGCGCCTGTTTTCCCTTATGGCGGAGCTGTGTGGGCATTCTTCGGAATGGCCGGTTTCCCTTTTGCCCGGTAGTGTCAACCCGCACAGCTCCGCCTCCACTGCTTGACACCAGTGCGGCGGCAAACTTCACAGCAAAAGGAGTATGCCATGACTGCCAATCTCAGCGCCTTCGACTTCCAGTTCAAAGAAAAAACCGTCCGGACCTGTCTATGTAAGAATAACCACATCTGGTTTGGCCTTCCTTCCATTTAAAGCTGTGGTGGTTAGCGCTGCTGCAATAGATCTTCAAGTTTGATCTCGATATCTTAAGAAATCTGACGGAGTAAGATTGGTGATATATCCCGTCCACTATGGAATGGCACAGTGGTTCTACGACCATCGGAATGTCGAAACTGTTTGTGTGAACCTCTCTGGCGTATTTCTTGAAATCCAAGTTGCTGGAGAATTGCTACAACTTCTTTTGGCTTCAGTACAGGGCATGTTCCCATAATCATGCCACCATAACGGTTTGTGTTCCAATAAATTCGGATTCAAGCTTTGGCTCTCCATCTTCCAAAAGCATTTCTACAACTTCCTTGAGATTATCCTTCATTTCATCAAGGCTTGCAGCCTGGGTATGTGCTCCAGGGAAACCCGGAACAAAACCAACAAAAAGACCTGTGTCAGGACATTTTTCTATCACGGCTGTAAAAGTTCTCATTGATCTGCTCCTTATTTTTTCAATGCAAGATTTTCTACATTTTTGGCCCGCCTCTTTTAAATCTGCA
>NZ_VLLC01000071.1 GCF_007830435.1 Desulfobotulus alkaliphilus
AAAACGGGCTCGCTGGATTCTTAAGACACTGAACTATTTCAAACAGTTTGATCCAAAAACGCCTGAGCGCTGTTACGTGAACGGAGAAACCCACCTGTACCTTGGAAAGCAATACCGCCTGAAAGTGACTCAAGGGCTAAAAAACTCCGTAAAACTGACCCGTGGTTTTTTTCATATCACCTGCCGGAACGAGCCGGCTCCAGATACTGTAAGGAAACTTTTAAATCAGTGGTATTCGGAAAAGGCACAGCTCCGGTTTGCAGAAAGTATGGACCGCTGCTGGCAGAAATTCCCTACTTCGGACATTGAGAAGCCAAAATTATCCATTAAGCGAATGCAAAAAAGATGGGGCAGCCTTTCTGAGAAGGGCACCGTAACCCTCAATGCAGACCTCATCAGATCACCGAAAGAATGCATTGATTATGTTGTCACCCATGAGCTGTGCCACCTGAAATGTCATGATCATGGCCCTGAGTTTTATAAGCTCCTCAATTCTCTCATTCCGGACTGGGAAAAGATCAAACACAAACTCGAACTCAGCATGGTATAATCACAAAACTGAAAAAAGCTGTCCGCTGAGACTGAAGGAAATCAAGGTTACTCTGACACTGAAAAAAACATCCCAGCCAAAGTCACGCCCCCTCCCAACGGGAAAGATCTGGAAAAAGAAGAAATTTTCATATAAGAAACCATTATTGTAGCTTGGAAATATATGAATCCCGAATTCGGCACCTCACCATGGGGCAGGCTATGAAATTCTGATAGCAGAGCAATTACCTTCAAGCAGGAAATATGACATGGAACCTGTCGGATATCTCGTTGGCGGTATAGGTCTTTTTTTTGTCGGCTTACATTTGCTCAGCTCCGGACTGCGCAGGATGACCGGACGGCGGTTCCGCTTGCATTTTGTCAAGTGGGTGGGCACCTATACCAAGGCAGGAGTGATGGGGTTTGTCACAGGCTTTTTGTCCCAGTCCATGTCTGCCCTGTCCTTTATTGTGAGCAGTCTGGTGGGTGCAGGGATGCTTCCTGCAAAACGGGGCATGATGGTTATCTTTTGGGCCAACGCCGGTATTGGAATCATGATTCTTCTGGCCGTGCTGGACATCAAGGTCCTTGTTCTTTTCGTTCTGGGAGCTGCCGGCATCTGTTTCGCTTTTAAAAGACCCCGGCATATGGAAAATCTGGGCCAGACGCTGTTTGGCGGGGCCATGCTGTTTTACGGTCTGATCATGCTCCGCACCGGGGCAGAACCCCTGGCCGCCATGCCCTGGTTTGAGGCTTTTCTTCTCCGGGGACAGTCATCCTTTCTCATCTCATTTCTCATAGGGGGCCTGCTCACGGTTCTGTGCCAATCCTCAACGGCGGTTTCCATCCTGGCCATTACCATGACCCAGGTCGGTCTCTTTTCCATGGAACAGACCGTAATGATCATCTACGGCACCAATGTCGGTTCAGGGGCCGTCAGCTGGATGCTTGCCACGGCCATCCGAGGTACCCCGAAACAATTGATCATGTCTCAGGTCTTTTTCAACTTCGCCGCAGCACTGGTCTTCGTCCCCCTGTTCTATCTGGAGCTCATGACCGGCATCCCCCTTGTCATGGCTCTGGTACAAAGCTTCCCTATCCCCATGGAGCAGCAGGCCGCACTGGTCTATCTGATCTTCAACTGCGGAGGGGCCGTGGTGTTATCCATGCTCCTGACCCCGTTTTACAAAGTTATCGCCCGTGGATGGCCAGCCACAAACGAGGAAGAATGGTCCAGAACCGCTTTTTTGCGCGACGAAATGGCGGATGCCCCGGAAGTGGCACTGACACTCCTGACCAAAGAACAGGCCCGTTTGATGTGTTTTACTACCCGGTACCCGGAGATTCTGCAAAACCGTCTGGAAGATGATGACGGCAAAGTCATGGAAGCCCTGCATGCTTCCTTCAGGCGGTTTCAAAGGAAATCGAATCTCACGCAGCAGAAAGCATAAAAAATCCCCTTGATCCGGAAGGGCTGGAACTGCTGATGATCGTCCAGAACAAACAGAAACAAATGGAAAACCTGGATGATCTTCTGTACCAGTTCACACTGGCATACCGTAATCTGTCCGGCAGTTTGCAGGATATCTTTCAGCCTACCTTTCTTCAGGGGCTGGATTTTCTGTTGCAAACCGCCTGTGAGGCAGAAAACTCCCATGACCCTGCGGATTCGGAACACCTGATACATCTGACCCAGGACAAAGCAAAGGTTTTTCAATCCATCCGCAACTCATATCTGTGCAGTGAAAATAACCTGAGCATGGCAGACCGCAACGTGTTTCTGGATTTAACCGGTCTGTTCGAGCGCATCGGCTGGACCATGGGCCGCATCGGCAAACTGCAGTATGCACAAAAGCTTTTGGAGCGTTCCGGGATTTCGGAGTGAACCTTAATATGGCCATACCTTTCTTAAAAATTCCGGAGAACCATCCATGTTTCTTTCCATTCTGCAAAGCAGCTTCGGGTTACTGGCCTTTATGTTCATCGCCTGGCTTCTTTCCGAAAACCGAAAGGCCGTGAGCCCCCGACTGATCCTTTCAGGGCTTGGTCTGCAGTTTCTTCTGGCCCTGATTCTTCTGAAAGTTCCAGCCTTTGCAGACTTTTTCCTTTTTCTGAACAAGGCTGTGGAAGCCCTTGAAGCAGGAACAAGGGCAGGCACCACCTTTGTGTTCGGGTATCTGGGCGGTGGTCCCCTTCCCTTTGAAGAACCCTGGTCCGGTGCGGCTTACATCTTTGCCTTCCGGGCACTTCCCGTCATTGTCGTCACCGGTGCCCTCAGCACCCTTCTCTATCACTGGAAAATCATTCCTGTGCTGGTACGGGGATTCTCCGCACTCCTCCAGCGGGCCATGGGCATTGGCGGTGCCCTGGGCGTGGGCTGTGCCGCCAACATTTTTGCCGGTATGGTGGAATCTCCCCTTTTTGTCAGACCCTATGTGAAGGCCATGACGCGCAGCGAACTCTTCACCCTCATGACCTGCGGCATGGCCACCATCGCAGGGACGGTGCTGGTATTGTACGCAGGCATCATCGGGAAGGTGGTTCCCGGTGCGCTGGGTCATATTCTGGCAGCCTCCCTGATCAGTGCGCCCGCATCCATTCTCATTGCAGGCATCATGATCCCGGAATCTTCGCCGCCCACCCTTGGTAAAATCAGCCCTCCCGTTGAAAGCAGAAGTTCCATGGATGCCGTTGTCAAGGGCACCACCTTCGGCCTTCAGATGTATATACAGATCGTTGCCCTTCTGGTGGTGCTGGTCGCTCTGGTCAGTATGGTCAATCAGGCTTTGGGGCTTCTCCCCGCCGTGGCTGGCGAAGCCCTCACCCTCCAGAGCCTTCTTGGGCAGATCATGCGGCCCCTTGTCTGGCTTGCGGGCATCCCCTGGCAGGAATCCCATGTGGCGGGCAGCCTCATGGGCACAAAGGTCATCCTCAATGAACTGCTGGCCTACTCATTCATAATCTTTATAAGCCTTTCATCCAGACAGGTGCGTAGAAAGGAATTCATCGGTTTCTGATTAGCAGTTCCATAAAAATCGAGCATCAATTGATTAAACTCCTGCTGCCTCTTTGCAGGAAGATTAATCGCAGGGTATCCGCAACTCAGCAAAAGTCCGTTCATAATAAAACGTCCCATACGCTTATTCACATCATAAAAAAACTGACACCGGGCCATTGTAAGAAAAAAATGGATAGCACGATCATAAATATCTGGTATATCATATGAATCAGAAACCATCTTATCAAAAAGGGCAGGTAAGGCATCCGCCGGAGGCGGCATATAGTCTGTTCCTGCGATGGTAACCCCGCCAGATCTGAACTTCCCCCACTCCAATGCCTCGTCCTTACCCGCTATCAGATGCAGGGCACAAACTTGTTCACGGGTGATTTCAAACTGATTTTTCTCAATTAAAACAAACAAAGTACGCCAGGCATCAATTTGGTTCAGTGCTACTTGCTGGTCAGACAGCCTATGCCCTCCAACCGTAATTCCATCCATTAATGTCTGAATTTCCGGTAAGGTTAAGTTAATGCCTTCCAGATTTACTGCATCGCACACAAACTCAGCCAGTTGGCGCTTGGCAAGCATTATTGCCTTTGCTTTGTTTGGTTTCATGCCCCATTGAGTTTCATTCATCTCATTCACCGGGTTGATTAGTAAAAAGTTCAAAACCTGCTCCATATAATGTATATTGTTCATTATGAAAAAACAAGAACTTAGAAAACCCGCCCATAAGATACGGAACTGACCGGGGCTGGTCCAGACTTAATCCCTCAGGCCATACCGCAGGCACTGCGTCCGTTGATACGGCAGATCAGCCGGGCCACCAGCGGCCCCGTCAGAACAACGGCAAAGAGACGAAGGCTCTGGAGGGAAAGCACAAAAGCAAGATCACAGCCGCTGTCTGCGGCGATGATGGCGATGGAATCCAGACCGCCGGGACTGGTGGCAAGATAGGCCGTCAGGGGATCGACATCCGCCCAGACGGTCAGCATCCATGCCGCAAGACCGCAGAGCGCCATCAGAGCAACAACGGCCAGAAGCAACTGCGGTAAAACCCACAGGGTATGACGCAGGGTTTCCGGTGTGAACCTCAGACCGATGTACCAGCCAAGACTTGCATAGGCAGCCCAAAGCAGCCATGGCGGCAGGGTAATATGTATAAAACCAAGGGAATTGAGCACAGCCCCGAACACCATGGGTATGAGAAGGGCTCCTGCGGGAATGCGGCCCATACGGCCAATAAACACACCCGCAAGCACAAGGAGCAGGGTCTGAAACAGAGGAATCAGGGGCGCATCAAAGCCCGGTGACCATGTGGGAGCCGGAAGATCCGCAGCATGGCCTCCCAGCAGCAGATGGGATACGGCCGATGCGGTGAGAACCACCACAAATATCCGCAGATACTGCATGAAGGCCACCATGCGGAT
>NZ_VLLC01000072.1 GCF_007830435.1 Desulfobotulus alkaliphilus
GTGCTTGGAGGTCTTGCCGGTGCATTGGCTGGGTTCATGGCTGGCTCTACTGCTGGTCATGCTATCGGAGATCATGTGGATCGGGTTGTGATTGGCGTTTACAGATGCCATAAATGCAGGGTAGAATTTGCAGGGTGATGGTGAGTTCAGGGCCTGGGCAGAGCTTATCTGCTCAGGTCTTTGTGCAGAGGATGACGGGAACAGCATGGGGGTGGTATGGGGTTGTTTGATATTGAAGAACCACAAAAACAGAGCCGCTGTGTTTGGCCTGTAGGTGTGCCCGAAAATAAGATTGTTTTTGATCAGTGGGTGTTAGTTTATGAGTTTTTCTTTCTTAATCAAACGAGTTTGTATCATTTTTTGGAAAAAATTCATGCGTATAAATACCCACAAAGGCAGTGGATGGAAAAGTATTGTTATATTAGTGGTTTTGGCATTATTTTTACTGCTTTTGAAATACAATATAGTGACGGGATTCTTGATGGGAGCAAGTATGGTCATATATTTAAATATGAAGATTTTGGTTTACCTAATACTGCAATTTCAAAATATTCACATGATTTAGAGAAAAAATTTGGAAAGAAATCTAAGCCTTTATTTGCCTGGTTCCAAATAGATGGTAGCGGAAGTTTTGATTTGTTTAGTTTCTGTTCTGCAATTTTAAAAAAGAATATGCAAGATGTGGCCAATATGCTGGAGGATTACATACGAAATAGTAAAAAAGGAAGAGCTTCTGCGTATAGTCAGGATGTGGTGCCATTAGAATTATGTGATCAAAGCAATGGATATGATTTTAAAGGTGGAAAATTTATTGAGACCTTTGAATATTTTACTCGTTCTGGGGTTTTATTTCAGTATGTTGATTATTGGCTTTTGCCATCTGGAGAAAAGTATAAGCTCTATTATACTTTGTGGCGTAAATCAGATGGTTACGATTGTCGTTTTGTACCAATCCCACCAAAAAAACCGTACCTTTTGTTTAAATTAAACTCCATGTCTAAGTATCCTGATTCTTTGATATTTTTTGTGGAAGATGAAGCGTTGGCATATGAATGTACCAGGATGAATCCATTAGGCTTATTCGGTAATAATGATTCTAATCTGATTTTTACAACCTGCTTTAATGGCTTTGCAGGTATCAAAGATGCAGATCTGAGTCCATTGGAGGGCAGAATCGTATGTTTGTATTTGGCAGAGGATAGCGAGGATGTGCAGCACTTGCCAGAAGCCATAAAAAGCTTAAAGAAAGCAAAATGTGCAAGAATATTTGTGATGCATGGAGAGCATTGCCCTGTCCTAGCAGATGATTACCTCAAGAGCATCGGGCATAATGATCAGCTTGTTTTGCCTGAATCAAACTTAAAGCCAACTTATAAAATAGTTACACCTGATCAAAAGATAGAGGGTGAATTTTGTGTACCAAAAGTTTTGCTTAGTCCCATCATTATGGAGGGGAATGTAGTCTGGATTTATGGAAAAGAAGGGGCATCTAAATCTTTAATTGGTATGAGCATTGCCCAGGCATTATCGTCTGGCAATAAGACTCTGGTTAAATGGCATACCAAAAAACCTGTGAAAGTTTTGTATATAGACAGTGAAACCCCACCAAATTATTTTGCTAGAAGAATGGAGCAAATTATTAAGGGGATGAATTGTAATTATGGAAAAAGGGCTTTTGATGTTATTTCTCTGCTTGATGCTTCTGGTGTGAATAAAGATATAGATATTGCGGACACAAAATGGCAACAAAGCATAAAGGAAGATATTCAGAAAACAGATGTTATTATTTTCGATAATTTTTATTCTTTGACTGACAATAGTATTAAAGCGGCTACAAATGCTATCCGCTGGTTTGGGGAGCTTAGGCAGACAAGAAAAACCGTCATTGTGTTAGACCATATGAACAGTGATGGGGTTTTACAAGGAAGTATCGAAAAAAGAAGGTTCGCTGATTTGATTATGAAAATTGAGGTTGATGGGAATAATGATAATCGTCTTAATATCATAATGGAAAAAACCAGATACATAGAAAAAGCAGAAGACAAAAAGACTTTTCAGATTGATATTGTGTCTGAGGAAGATGCCTTCAGGATGGAGGTGGTGGCTGAAGCAAAACAAGAAGTTCCTCCCTTGTCTGAAACAGATCGGAAGGTTGCTCTTGTTAAAATGTTGCTAGATAAAAAAATGAGCGGAATAGATATTGAAAAGCTCACAGAAATAAGCAATTCCAGTGTCAGTAATTATAAGAAAAAGGCCATGCCTGCAATGACGGATGAGGAGCGTCAAAAGTTGGAAAAAGAAGCCAATGGTCTGTATGAAAAATATTTGGAAATGGAAAAAGCTGGGAAAAAATGATGCCGTTTCTGTGAAAAAATATCAGGTGTAAAAAATAATTAATTCGTACCTGAAAAAGCACTCTGGGGCCTGCAATGGGTTCCGGGGTGTATTTTTTTTGTGAAAAAATATGGTGCCATGATCGCCTGTAAAAATCTCTCAGATGGTGCCTGCTGGGGGTGACTCAGGGCGATGGTTGAGCAACGAAAAAATCTATGTAAGGGTAGGGATGCAGCTGGTCTTTTTTGGAGGGAGGGCACGGTAGAAAATGAACCCATTTAGAAAAAAATGATCAGCTCTCTGGAAAAAAATCCCGGTAGCATATCCTCTGGTTGGAGGATAGGATCAGGTAGCTCTGCAGTCTGGGTGTCGATGTGAGATTTGGTGGAAAATAGCCCATTTGAGGGGGGGTACCTGGAACCAGTGGATTTCTGGAATGCCTGGGTGATGCTCTGTATTATCAGTGTTTTGACCTGTTAGATCTGGGTATAGACGCATGGAAATACCTTGGAACCCTATGGAACATAATTTTAGGGGGAAATAGCCAAATCGGAGCTGGTCGTTACCTCGGCAGTGGGCTGTCTGGTGGTGCTTGCTGTCTGCTTTTTATAAATCAGTGAGTGTCTTGGTATAGAATGTGCAAATGTCCTGTAGGGGGGTGCTGCGTCCCGTAGCTGAGGCTGGTGGTGCTGTCTCATGTATGGTCACTGTGAAGAACTATCCCGTCCGTCAGCCTGCTTAAGGACAGATAAATAAACCTCCGTTCTTTTCGGTCTTATGTTCAAAACGCAGTGCTTCTTGGTTGCTCTTCGTTTCGTGTGGCATGATTTTTGACGGTGTGGGCTGCTGCCTTGACTAAGGTTTTTGAGGGCATATTTCCATCTTCGATGCTTGGTCTTGGCATGATTTTGATAGGTATGTTTGGGTGCAGAAAAGTTGCAGTGCCCAAGGATAAAAAATCCTCCCCCTCCCGGAGCTGTCATGAGGCCCTTCGCAAAGCCACTACTTCTGATCCTGATATGCTTACTGGTATTTTGTGAGTAGCCTTTAGCTTCAGAATCTTATCGCCTGTCTGTACTCTTGAAAGATATTGGCTCAGTCCTATTTCAAATGGCCGATTAACTGTCTGGTTGCGGGGTGTGGTCGATGCCGTCATGCGGTGAACCTGTGCAAGGGTAGGGATGCTGTGGTGCGTGTAAGGTGAAGAAAATAATCCGCTCTTTGGAGGTGAATCCCGTCAAAGTATCCTCTGGCTGGAGGGGGTCGAGGAGGGGTGTCTGGAACCTGTGGTACAAAATCTTAAGGACAAGTGACCGAATCGGAGGTCGTTGCCCTTGGCAGTGGGAGTAGGATGCGTATGGCTGAGTGCGTGCATGTGTCCCGCAATGAGTGGTGCGGTAATTGCTATGAGTGCAACTGCTGGTATCGGATGCAGTCTCTGGTCTGGGTGTCGTCCGGAGTGGAATGGATGTAGAATAGAGAGTATAGTATGAGACGGGCAGTCAGGCGTTTACAAAGCAGCTCCCACCAGTACACAGGGCAGTGATACGGAACAACCATGATCCCATGAACTACGCATCGCCTGCATGGGGGATAGACGGCCAAAACGAACCAACTCGTATGACCGCCTCCCCGACCTCAACTCCCAAATCAAAACTAAAAATCCACAGGAACGGGTACCTGTAAATCCCTGGTAAATCCCAGTCAAATCCCAGCTAAAAAATAAGCCGCATAGTAAAAATCCCAACCTCCTCCCCCCCGTCGTTGTACTCGAAGTTGATGACTGATCGTTAAAATCGAGAGACCCCGAACCTGCGTACTCCACCGGGCGTGTATTGTTTTTGGTTGACCTTGGCGAGATAGGAAGCCCACTCAAAGCAGTGGTTAAAAGTCTGTTCGTACTCTGCCTGCTGACCGGCTAATGTGTCACCTGTGGCTAGAGAGGATGGCCTGCGGATCATAATGCCGTTAGTCCCTGAGGTGCAATAATGAACTAAGCCTGCACTGCCGCCGACGACCCTGTGCCAGATCGTAGTAGCTCTTTCTAAAAGACTGTAGGCGTGTTGGATTCTGTTGCCGTTGAGTAAAAAGACGCAATGGTAGTGGGGATGCTGAGTGAGGGCTGCCTGTTCCCGTACCCAGATGTAATGGAGTTCGATTTTGTGGTAAGTGTAATATTCTTTCAAGAGTTTCAAAAAGGCAGACAGGGCGTAGTTGTCTGTGGTGTCCAGGTCAGGTGATGCGTAGGGAAAGTGCAGGTCCAATCTCACAAAGAGGACTTTGTTGTGCTTGTTGGTCATGTGGGTCATGAGGTGGAGCGTCTTTTCTAAAAGGTCAGGATAGGTAGCCAGAGTACCAGTGCTGCCGTTGTTGACTGGATGTCCGTGGTAGCTGTCAGCTGTCGAGGTGGTGGTGAGGTATGCCATGGTAAAGCTCCTTTCAGTGGAATGGTGTCAGGGTACAGTCAGTGTGATCGT
>NZ_VLLC01000073.1 GCF_007830435.1 Desulfobotulus alkaliphilus
CCTTGGAGCTGTCAGTTACTCTTAATGTACCGCTGAGTGAGGCCTCCCGGGTTCCGTTCATGAGACATCCACACATGCACCGGGTCAGCGACTCCGGGGAACCTGCCTGCCACTTGCGTTGACGCAGCATTCAGTTTTGCCTTCCCGTTCACCCAACACGGTCAGCATTCCCAACCCTGATTTCGGAGCTCAATACCGAGCCTGTGTGTTCCCCTGTCAACGCTTAACCACTACCCTCACGAGCAGCAGCCCATGACTCGGGGCTCCGGCGGTTCGCTACACCTTACCGGATAGAGGACTTGCACCTCCAATCTTATGCCAGCTTATCCCGGCGCACTGGGTGTCCTACGGTTTATCTCGGTTTCTAGTTTGTACGGTTTCGGAGAGAAACTAACCCTTGGCAAGAAACTCAAAACCGGATAATTATTTTAAAATTTATTTAACCTCCTAAATCAAGGAGGCAAAGCCTCATAAACTCCTAAAGAAAGGAACGATAATGCATAAAGCGGCTTGTATTTTAATCCTTGCACTTGTTTTAGCCGGGTGCAACAGCAGCAGCAGCAGTACACCAGAAAACAATACTTACACTGTTTTCACAACGGTCAGTGACGGAGGAACTATAAATCCTGCGGCTGCAAGTGTACAACATGGCAACAGCACAAGCTTTGAAATAACTCCCGATGATGACCACACCATAGAATCCGTTACAGGATGCGGAGGCTCCCTTACCGGCAATACCTATTACACAGGACCAGTTACATCCAACTGTACTGTGAGTGTCAGTTTTAAAAGTGAATTATACACAAAACTTGATGAAAAAGGAAAACCTCTGCCAGACTCTGCTACTTCTTGGAGCTGCATAAAAGATCATAAAACCGGGCTTATATGGGAAGAAAAAACAGACGACGATGGCCTGAGGGACTGGAACCATATTTACTCATGGTACAATCCTGACCCTGCAACAAATGGCGGATATGATGGAAGGAAAGATGGTGGTGACTGTACAGAAAGTGAATGTGACACATATGCCTACACACAAGCCGTAAATGACAAAACACTTTGCGGGATTGCTGGCTGGCGTCTTCCCACCATTGATGAACTAAACACACTGGTATATTGCAGCTCTGGTGAGAGGGAAGATCTGCACCATGAAGGAAGCAGTGGAGCATGTATCGGAAAGTACGAAAGGCCTACCATAAACACAAACTTTTTTGCCAATACATCTGAATCGAGCTGGTTTTGGTCGGCTTCGTCACATGCATACAAAGCTGAAAAAGCATGGTTTCTTGATTTCGGTAACGGATCTGTTAACGACAACTTCTTCAAAATTTATAATGGAAAGATCCGTTTAGTTCATGACGGTCTGTAAACCCTACTGGTTTACGCAGGATTAAGCAAAACCCGCATCATAATGGTACGGGTTTTATTTTTGCTTAAATCGTTGCTGTAGAAACCGCCTGATAAGCCATAAGCTGCGACCAGATTAGCATAGCCTTGTAAAAGGGGATCACTAAGCGGGACGGTCTGTGTCTTTCCCTTGTGGAAAGACACAGACTCTTAAAGGCAGAATGAAAACCCCCCACTACCCGGGAGGGGCAATGGGGGGTTCGTCTTACTTAAAAAACAGACTGATCCTTTTAAAATTTACTCTTTAGGCAAAGCCAAGTACATTATTTTCGCCTACAGCCAGAGTGATAGTATCACCGAAATCCAGCGTCCCAACAATCCTAGCACCGGTAAAGGCCGTATCACCATCTACACCAGCAGCTGAGTTGCTGGCTGTAACTTCAACGACCTTATACTCACCCTCGTTGTCTACATTCTCAATCAACAAAATTGACTTCAGTTCGTTAGCTACAAGACCAGCCTCATCGTTAGCACTAAAGGTTGCTGCTGTACCGCCTGCAGCAGTACCGTTCAATGCATGCTGAACCTGCGCATCAGTCAGGCCAGAGAATGTAAGAGGCCCCGTACCAAAACCATTGTTAAGAGTTGTAAAATCAGTCACACTTACTGTGTTTGCAGACATAGCTGTTATTGCAGCAATATCTGTATCAAAGTAATCACGAGACTGAGATGAACTGCCACTCAACTGTTCCAAGTTATTCAAGAAGTTAAACTTAAGAATGTCCTGATTAGCGCCATCATCAAAATGAACAATGGTATTCTTGCCAAAGCTGCCACTGTCAATAACAACAACATCAATGACATCTGCATTGGAATTCAAAACAATCAAATCATTACCAGTACCAGCATTGATGATGTTAAGTCCACCAGCAGCATTAGAAACGCTACCCAGTGCTGTACCCGTCTGAGTCTCAGAAACAGAATCATCAGACTCATCTGTTGCTGTCAAAGTACCAGTGGGAGCTGTTCCAGCAGTTGTGGTGAAAGTCCAAACACCAGCAGTCAAGTCTGCAAGGAATTCAACACCACCTACTGTGAAAGACGCATTATCTAGATTGGTTGCCCAATCCGCAGCAATCGGTACTGTTATGGTTTCGCCACCAAATGTAAAGATCAAATCATCATCAGCAGCCAAAGCAGCTAAATCCAGTGTAAACACAGTCTCAGCCTGAGTTGCAACAATTTGTGTACCGTGACCGGCCGGAATCGATTGTCCAGCGCCTACAGCAGCAGTATCAAACAGCGTTTCGAGTTCCCCGGCTGTAATACTTGAATCCATTTTTGCAAGTTCAATTGCATCCAACAAATTAGTCCGTGTGCCTGGAGCAAGATCTGTCCAGTCGCCCAAAACAGCGATTTGCAGCAATTCATCAGCATCAGCGGTCATACCATCAACCAAATACTGAACCTGCAAATGGCCATTTGAATCCACTCGTGCACTAGCCAACTTACCCAGCACAGCGTCTGTATTGATTGCGTTTGCTACAGCATTATACAGATCACGCTCTGTGGTAATAACACCATTGCTTGCCCTAACGATCGTCTTAACTTCAAAACCATCTTCAAAAGCAGCAGCCTCTTCGCCAGGAATTGCGAGGGTTATTTGAATTTCACGTCCATTCAGCAACTCAACAACTTCTACCGTACGATTCAAGGAACCAGCTGTAGTATCCTGACCTAGACCAGCAACTCCGACAGCATTATTTGCAGCCATAACAAAACTGGCTTTAGCACCTGTGTTATCCGCATAAATCACATCATTGCCAGCACCAGTTCTGGCTGTAATCGCTACCGCACCACCATGAATGGTATCCGCACCCGTTCCTGTTGTAATAACAGATGTTGTATTCGCTCCACCGGTCAGAACAACCGTGTTAGTACCACCACCAATTGTGATCACGGAGCTGGTATTGGTGCTGCCAGAATCTGATACACCCGTCTGGTTAACGGTGATAAGGTCATTACCCGTTCCGGTATTGATGGTCGCACGATGACCACCGTTATTCGCACCCACAAAGGTCACATTTGTGCTTATACCGCCAGCATTCAGTGTAGCAAGGTTTACGATAGCGTCATTAACACCGCCAGCATAGGTTGTACCCTGACCAAGGCTCAGGCTTGCACCTTCAAAGGCCGTAGCATTGATCTCCAGCAGACCATCCTGAGTCCCGCCGATATAAAGACTGCCCTTGGCACCTGTGGATTCTATGAAAATATCCTGAAGCTTATTATCTGTTGTTTTCAGTTCTGTAATTTTGCTGTCACGGTCAACGGTAACATTGAAACGCTCAATGCCAAGGGGAGAGTTGGACATGGCTCCAACATCAAGGGTGCCAGCCAGAGAACCACGACCTGCATCATCCAGAACGATGTTGGTTTCAATCTTAGGTGAGGTTCTGCCCGGCTCAATATTGTCCTGCTGGGCCACAAGGTTAGAGTCACCGGGAATACCTGCGGGGCCTACGATCCAGCCACCGGTGTCTATTCTGCCCTCACCCGTATTGGTAAGCACAATTGTTTTACCCGTATGGAAAACACCATTGGCGTCACTGCGGGTAAAGTCTGGACCAAATGAAACGTTAAAATTTTGAAGAGCGGGAATTTGCTGAACAGCTTCTCTGATAGCAATCAGCAGCTCATCATAGGTTTGGGCGGCATTGATTGCATCAGACGTTACATCAATCCTCTGGCCTGCAAGCATAAAATGGAAACCAGTATAAGGAGATTCTTTCAAATACTCTCCACTGGCAGCATTATTAAGATCCATCAGGCGAAGATTCAACTGGGAACCAGATTCATCACCTGCAGCTGCTACAAAGGACTGGCTGTCCAAACGTGCTGTGAAATTGGCATTGGCATCCACAGAACGCATACCAAAGGTAAAGTCCCTTGTAATCTGCTGATCGCCATTAAAGCGGATGTCATTGATGAAGAGGTGGGAGGAACCCTGACTGTTAGCAGGCCAGCCGATACCAGGGTTATTAGCACCCGTTGTATTATCCGCCCAGAATTCCTGAACCTTATTATTGCCCCAGGTGGTGTGCGCATCCCACCTACCCTCTTTCAGGGTGACGGTGTCGCCGTTGTAGCCATCATGGGTTCTAACAAAATCTGCATAATCGTTCTGGGTGTTGAGGTAGTCAAGCTGATGCTGGGTGGTAGCACCAGTTTTGGCAGCATCAGTAAAGGCCATCACTGCCTGAGCACGGGTAAAGCCACCGGTTTCAAGCTGATTAACCCACCAGTTAAATCCACTATTATCCGGAAGACGAT
>NZ_VLLC01000074.1 GCF_007830435.1 Desulfobotulus alkaliphilus
AGAGGGTGTTTTAAGAACGGTTTTCAAGGCAGTAAAGGCCCTCACCTCCGGCACCATGATTGACAAGGTTTTTATTACGGGTGTATCTCCCGTTGTTCTGAGCGACATTACCAGCGGTTATAATCTTGCTGAGGCTGTTTACTCTGAAGCCGCACTTAATGATCTCTGTGGTTTCAGTGAAAAGGAGATACTGAATGAGATTGAAAACATCGTCAAAACCCGAAATTCCAAAGATTTAATTACTGAAGGTGAAGCAGCCATAGAAGATGCTGTCAATACCATGAGAAGCTTTTACAATGGTTATCTGTTTTCCATAGATGCCCATGAATTTATTTATAATCCAACCATGAGCCTTTATTTTTTCAAGCAGTTTGCAGACAAGGGCAGATATCCAAGGCGGATGCTGGATGCCAATCTTTCCACGGATCAGGCCAAGCTCAGCTATATTGCCAGCCTCAATGGGGGCCAGGCACTGATAATTAATCTCATGGAAAAGGAAGACAGTGCTGTCATTGAAAGTATAGAGCTATCCTTTGGGATTGAGGATATTCTTTTTGACAGCTCACAGGACAGGCAGTTTTTAACATCATTCCTTTATTATTTCGGGATTTTAACCATTGCCGAAGAAACGCTGGATCTGAAAACAAGACTTAAAATCCCCAACATGGCGGTTAAGGGCCTGTATGCGGATAAATTATGTAATCTCTTGCTGCCAGATACACAGGTAAGGGATGCGGGCAGGCTTGCGGCAGAAAAGGTTTTCCAGAAGGGGGATATGCAGCCCCTTTGTGACTTTGTGGAGAAAAAATATTTTAAGGTCTTCAGTAATCGGGATTACATCCTTGCCAATGAGCTGACCCTTAAAACCGCCTTTCTCACCCTTTTATACAATGACATCATTTTCCTGATGGATTCGGAATCAGAAATTTCCAGAAGATATTCCGATCTTACCATGATCATCCGTCCGGATAAAAGATACGGCAGGGTGTATGATGTGCTGATAGAATTCAAGTTTGTAAGCCTTAAAGAAGCAGGCTTATCCGGTAAAGAAGCACTGGCCTTAAGCGTGGATGAACTCAAATCCCTTCCTTCCATCGGTGAAAAGATGAAAGAGGGAACAGAACAGGTGACGGATTACGGGGCAAGGCTTGAAGAAAAATATAAAAATTTAAGGCTTCAGAAGTTTGTGGTAACAGCCCTTGGGTTTGACAGGGTGTGTTTTGAAAAGGTTGGAGAAACACCGCCTTTGCCGGAATAATAGATCCTTAAGGCTCCCTCTATCCCTCTGGTTGGTGGCTTCGAGTGCCTCAGCCACCGGGAGAAGCCCGCAAAGCCGCTGGCTGAGGCTCTCGAAGCCACCGGGAAAAGCCCCTCAAATCCGCTGGCTGAGGCCCTCGAAGTCATGGGAAGAGGCCCACAAATCCCCTGGCTGAGGCCCTCGAAGCCATGGGAAGAGGCCCACAAATCCGCTGGCTGAGGCCCTCGAAGCCATGGGAAGAGGCCCACAAATCCGCTGGCTGAGGCCCTCGAAGCCAGAGGGAAAAGCCCGCAAATCTGCTGGCTGAGGCTCTCGAAGCCATGGGAAGAGGCCGCAAATCCGCTGGCTGAGGCTCTCGAAGCCAGGGGGAGAAGCCCTCAAATCCGCTGGCTGAGGCTCTCGAAGCCACCGGGAAAAGCCCCCAAAGCCGCTGGCTGAGGCCCTCGAAGCCAGGGGGAGAAGCCCCCAAAGCCGCTGACTGAGGCTCTCGAAGCCAGGGGGAGAAGCCCATAAATCCGCTGACTGAGGCTCTCGAAGCCAGGGGGAGAAGCCCATAAATCCGCTGGCTGAGGCTCTCGAAGCCATGGGAAGAGGCCCTCAAATCCGCTGACTGAGGCCCTCGAAGCCAAGGCTGCGGTGAGGATAAATAATTTGCAGGTCAGGCACTTTTACCCATATCTAAATCTCAAGTTCAATCATGGCCCGACAACATTCAGGCCATTGGCATCCATAAAACAGTGGTTCAGCCGGGGTATGAATCAAAACAGAAAAAGAGGGGATTCCCATGAAAAAATTACCCATTGGTATTCAGAGTTTTGAAAAAATCAGGGAACAGCCGGATCAGTTTTATTATGTGGATAAAACCCCCTTTGTAAAAAAACTGGTGGAGCAGGGAGGCGGCTATTTTTTTCTTTCAAGACCCAGACGTTTTGGCAAAAGCCTTTTTGTGGATACCCTGCGCCAGGCTTTTTTAGCCAAAAAAGAATATTTCAAAGGCCTTTACCTTGAAAACAACTGGGACTGGAACACGGCATACCCTGTGATTCACATCAGCTTTGGCAGCGGTGTTCTCCACAGTCTTGAAGAGCTTGCCATAAAAATGGAATCCATTCTCATGGATATCCGCAATGAGTACGGCATTGACTATGAAAAGCTGTCCGTCAATGATCGTTTTATGGAAGCCATAGCCAAGATGGCCAGAAAATATGGGCAAAAGGTTGTGGTCCTCGTCGATGAATACGACAAACCGATTCTCGATAATATTGCCAATAAAAGCCTTGCTATAGAAATCCGTGAAAAACTGAAAAACCTCTATTCCGTATTAAAAGATGCGGATGTTCACCTGAAATTTGTTTTTATTACGGGGGTGAGCAAGTTTTCCAAGGTGTCCCTTTTCAGCGGCTTAAATCACCTCAATGATATTACCGTAGATGCCCGTTTTTCAAGTCTCTGTGGTTATACGGAAGAAGAGTTGCACAGTGTTTTTGAAGACAGGCTGGCAGATCAGGATGCAGCCAAGCTGAAACACTGGTACAACGGTTACGCATGGCTTGGGGAAAGGGTATATAATCCCTTTGATATTCTTCTGTATTTCGACAAAAAAACCTACGGATCTTTCTGGTTTGAAACGGGAACGCCCCGCTTTCTCATTGAGCTTCTCATGGGGAATCACTATCCAATTGCAAAGCTTGAAAATCTTGTTATTGGTGAGGAAATCATCGACAGTTTTGATGTGGACCGCATCCTCGTGGAAGCCCTTCTTTTCCAGACGGGTTATCTCACCATTAATTCTGTGGTAACGGACATGCTTGAAAGGCGTACCTATTATCTGAGCTATCCCAACATGGAAGTAAAAAGCAGCCTGAACCGCTGGATCTTAAATGCGCTGGTGCAGGATGTGGTGGTGAAAAATGAAACGGAAAATATCCTTATCAAAGCCATTGCTGAAAAACGGCCCGAAGACCTGAAGGATATTTTCCATCGTTTTTTTGCATCCATTCCCCATGACTGGTACAGAAAAAATGAGCTTTCCGGATACGAGGGCTATTATGCCAGTATTTTTTACTGCTACTTTGCCGCCTGTGGGTTTGAGATCCGCGCGGAAGATGCCACCAACCATGGCCGTATGGATTTAAGCCTGTTTTATGATGATATCTGCTGTATTTTTGAGTTCAAGGTTCTTGAAAATGCAGGAGAAGGCAGTGCCATGGCCCAGCTGAAAGACAGAAAATACCATGAAAAATATCAGGGTTCCGGTAAGGAAATTTATCTTGTGGCCGTGGAATTTTCTAAAAAAGACCGGAACATTGAAAATTTTGAAGTGGAAAAGGTTTCGTAATTATTCAGAAGGTTTTTCCCTCTTCCAGAGGTAGTGGGGGAAAAACTGGCATCCTCAAGGCCCCCTCTCCCTCTGGGTGGTGGCTTCGAGTGCCTCAGCCACCGGGAGAAGCCCTCAAATCCGCTGCTGAGGCCCTCGAAGCCACCGGGAGAAGCCCCCAAATCCGCTGACTGAGGCCCTCGAAGCCAGGGGGAGAAGCCCACAAATCTGCTGGCTGAGGCCCTCGAAGCCAGGGGAGCCTATGATGAAGTTGCAGGCGCAAGACCATCCGGGAGGAAAAAATGAAATATCCCTATGGAATTTCTGATTTTGAAAAAATTATTGAAAATAATTATTTTTATTGTGACCGCACAGATAAAATTCCTTTGCTTGAAAATGCAGAGTCCCAGCTTTTCATCAGGCCAAGGCGTTTTGGCAAAAGCCTTCTTCTGTCCATGCTGGAAAATTATTATGATGTTGCCAAAAAAGAAGATTTTCAAAAATTATTCGGGCATTTAAAGATTGGTCAAAACCCAACCCCATTGAGAAACTCCTATTTCATTTTAAGATGGGATTTTTCCTGTGTGGATGCAGCAGGAGATTATCATGGAATCAAAAAATCCTTATACAATCATATCAATGCCAGAATAGAGCGTTTTATCACCTATTATAATTTTATGGGTTTTTCTCTGCCTGAAATTAAAATCAATCCCGATGATGCCATCTATACAATGGAGCGTCTTATTTCAGCGGTAGAGGTTTCTGGATACGCTCTCTATCTCCTGATCGATGAATA
>NZ_VLLC01000075.1 GCF_007830435.1 Desulfobotulus alkaliphilus
AAGCACAGAAAGATACTGAAGATCTCGACTTTGACCTTGATCTTGACCTGGGGGATGAAACGTCTAAAAAACAGGTTGCTGACGATGGACTGGAACTTACTCTGGATGATTCTGTATCTGAAACGTCCACAAAAGCCCACCCCTCTGCCGCCGATGAAGCCCTGACTCCACACGCCATCGCCATCCCCCAGAGAGTTCCTGCATCCGGAAGCATTGAAACGGAGCCTGAGGTGGCACCTCCTACGGCCCAGAAACCGGCCACGCTTCGCTTTATCCTGATTCTTCTGCTGCTGCTCATGCTCATGGGGGCAGGAATCTTTGGTGCTGTTTTATATGTTCAGAAAAACAATATTACCCTGCCATTTATTGGCAAGACCACGGTCAGCACGCAACCCGAGTTTCATGATCCCGGCAACCTCAGAATCCGTAAAAGTGCCGTCACTCACAGCTTCATCAACCATGAAGAAGCAGGGAGACTGCTGATCATCACCGGGCAGGTACACAATAACTATCCTCAGCCAAGGAAGCACATCCACATACGGGCAAAACTTTTTGCAGGAGAAACCCTAAGTGCCACCCGCATGGTTTATGCTGGAAATACCCTGCCTGAAATTGAACTGATGCGTATGCCCCTGACGGAAATAGAAAAAGAGCTGAACAAGATATCAGGGGATCGCAATCTTAACGAAAATATTGGTCCAGCACAGACAATCCCGTTTATGTTTGTTTTTTCAGATCTTCCTCAGGGACTTTCAGGATTTGAAATTGATGTCATGCGCTCTTCCCCCGCGGATCGGAAATAAAAAACAGGATCTTTCAAAAATAAGGTTGACGTAAAAGAAAGGCCCTGTTAATAAAGCTTTCGTTTGTCGGGTAAGAACCTGTCAAATATGGCGATGTAGCTCAGCTGGTTAGAGCATGCGGCTCATATCCGCAGAGTCCGGGGTTCAAGTCCCTGCATCGCCACCAACACCAAATTTTAAGCCGCCGAAAGGCGGCTTTTTTATTGCCTGAAATCCATTAACCACACATATCTTCCCCCTTTTTGCCCATGCATCCCTATCATGCAAAACTAAGAAAAAGCTTCCTAAGCAAGGGTTTCTTGAGTAACCAGTGGGTAACCGTTTCGGCGGGAAAAATCCGGTTACTCGCCCTTTTCAAGCCCCTGAATTCTGGTTACTCAAAATCAGGAAAGGAGGCTGATATGACAATAAAATACGCCATCACTTCCGCAGAGTGTGAATGTGCGGTTCCTCAGCAACAAAGATACGCCCTGTCGGATGGTGGCGGACTGCACCTGATTGTTCAGCCATCGGGCAAAAAGTCATGGCATGTACGCTACCGGGTCAAAGGAAAAACAAAGGGCCCTGGTACTGGGCGGCTTCCCGGACATTTCCCTCAAGGAAGCCCGGTCTGATGGCCGGAGATATCCGACTCAGGTTGCCAGAGGAATTGACCTCAGTCTGAAAAAAAACAGGCTGAAGCAGAAAAAAACGGTAAGAATACCTTCCGCCATCTTGCAGATGAGTGGTTTCATCTGGTACACGCCCGACAGGTGGTCCCAAAACATTCCCAGAAAATCAGATTCAGGTTAGATGGCAAAATTCTGTCGATCATCGGATCAAAAAAGACACAGGATATCACGCCTCCGGTGGTACTGGCCCTGCTCCGCTCCATATGTGACAAAGGCCACATTGAAACAGCCCACAGGGGTAAAAACCATCATCTCCCAGGTATTCCGTTATGCCATTTCCAAAGACCGGACAGAACAGGATCCGACACAGGATCTGGCGGGTCTTCTGCCAACCAGCAAGGAGACTCACTTTCCCGCCGTGCTGGACGTGGCCGAGCTGGGAGCGCTGCTACGGGCACTGGACGGGTATACCGGCTCTGCCGTTGTGGCCTCCGCAGCCCGGATTCTGCCACTGCTGTTCTGCCGACCCGGAGAACTGAGGGCCATGGCATGACAGGAGATTGATCCCGCCACAGGTATGTGGACTTGGAATGGCTCTAAAGGAGGGCTGTCCATGATGACACCACTGTCCAGACAGGCCATGCAGATACTGGCAGACCTCCCGGACATACACTGGCTCCGGAAAATATGTATTCCCGTCCCTCCGGGGCGGAGACAGGCCTATTTCCGGTGCAACCATCATGGCCGTGCTGGACTCTCCGGGATACAAAGGCAAATGAAACTGTACTGCAAAATGACAATGAAGGAATTGCTTCTGACTTTATCCAAGTTGCGCAGACAGGAAATCAAGGGAGCCAAAATCCTTTTTCCATTAACCAGACTTCAAATGACTATCTTTAAAGCCTTTGGAGTTAAAGAACCTGTGTAGGTATAAAAAAGAGCCGGATTTCAGGTTTAATGTATTCTGGGCAGAACACAAACTTCTGCTTTATTCCGAGTTCCGTGATGGCAATGTTCCTGCAGGATTTAAACAGACGCAAGTTCTTAAAGAGGCCACAAGGCAACTTCCAGGTAGTGTAAAAAAAGTTCGTGTCCGATCGGATACTGCAGGTTATGAGCATGAATTTCTGGCATATTGTGATGATGGTGGAGATTCCAGGTTTGGTCGAATTGAGTTTGCTGTTGGCTGTCCTGTGACCATGGCTTTTAAAAATGCAGTTAATGAGATCCCTGAAGATAGCTGGGAGATTTTTACAGATTCTGAACAAAGAAACAAAATCGGGCAACGCAAAGAATGGGCAGAAGTCTGTTTTGTTCCCAATAAAATTGCAAAGAAAAAAACTGGCAGAGAATATAGATACCTTGTGACCCGTGAAGTCATTTTGGAACAGGAGGAAATCCCTGGAATGGAAGAAGAAAAGGAATATCCTTTTCCAACGGCAACAATGAACGGTAAAAAATATAAAATTTTCGGTATTATGACAAATATGGACTGGCATGGAGAAAAACTGATCCAGTGGCTTTACAAGCGTTGCGGGGAAAGCGAAGAGGTTCACCGGGCCATGAAGGAAGATTTTGCAGGCGGTCGCCTTCCATCCTCTAATCTGGGTGTGAATGCTGCCTGGTGGTGGATTATGATTCTGGCCCTGAATCTTCACGCGGCTATGAAACTACTGGCTTTGGGGGAAGATTGGGTTACACGGAAGATGAAGATTATTCGTTTTAAACGCATCCATATCCCGGCCCACATCTATGAAAAGGCACGTGTGCTGATTATACGATGCACAAGAGCTGTTGGCTGGATATCGGAGATAAGAAAAAAGATCAGCATGTTAATTGTTTAGCCCGATCCCTTGGTAAGCAACTAATTTTTTCTAAAAATTGCATCAAGAGGGATAGCTGCGCCTAAAATTACTCAAGATTGATTAATTTTGAGTTTTGCGCCTTATATTTGAGACCTACTCCTCATAAAATGACCCTTTTTGAAGCCTCACCGCCCTGTTGAGGGCTGAAAAAAGCCTCCCGAAACACCATAGGAGAGGTGTAGCTGAATTTGATGGAGGATTTGGGGCAAGGTGATCCGTCATCAGCAGTTCAGGGATATCCTTTTCACGGAGCATGAAGCAGAGGTGGCGTTTATCCACATGCTTAAACATCTTAAAATCTAAGATATTAATGCACATGGCAGGTCTCAGAAGGGAATAGTCTTCACCCTCCCCAAGCTGTTCTTTGTACATGGATGCCCAATAGTACAGGATTCTTTCAAGAAAAAAGGCCCTGTACAGATTCTGCATCTCCACATCGAACCACCTGCCGTCCACGGATTTTGCCTTGATGTCCAGAATGCTTTCTTTTTCATTGAAAATGGTCTGGAGGTTGAAGGGATTTTTGATTTCAAGGTCTGTGATCAGGGGGAACCCGGAATCCTTCAGAACGGCATTGATGAAATCAATCAGGATAGGTTTATGCTCTTCCATACCGAAGAGATACTTGAAGAAAATGTCCGATGTGGGCTTTACATAAAAATCCGTGAGCTGCTGGTTCAAGGGGGCCTCCCGTTGGTTGCTGGTTCATATGACAGGGAGAACATAGCCTGAAAAAAAGGAAGTGAGAAGGGCTTCGAGAACCTCACAAAATCAGACTGTAAAGGCAGATCAAAAACAACCAAGGTCGCCGTAGAGAATTGATCTGAAAGGTAATTTTGACAATTTTCAATTTCAGATCAACCCCCCGGCACAGATCCGGACGTGCGCTGCTAACGCATCCGGCTCCTGCATTGAGTCAAACGCGCAGCCTCTCATTTGGCCAAGGGTGTACGATGCGCAGTGATGGTATCCAGATCCGGACGATCTTCTTCATCTTTTCCCAGTTCAGCTTTACCGCTTTCTGACTCCTTCGGCGTAATGACCGAAACCAGGCTTTGATGGTCTGTCCCCGAACTATACTGAGGGTTTCATGGTTTCCCGGCACTCCGAAATAG
>NZ_VLLC01000076.1 GCF_007830435.1 Desulfobotulus alkaliphilus
ACAACAAATAAAAACTTTAATCTCAAAGCCATACATCCAATTTTAGCACTTTGTATAACGTTTGTAGGTGTATAATTTATCGGGAATTTAGGATAGATGTTACATATTCCAAGGCCGGTATCAATCAGCAAGCTTCGCTCAGAGCCAGTTAAAAGATAACAATGCGTTTCTTCCCAGTGGCGATATTCGCTTATGATAAAAGTTTCTTTGTCAATTTGATCTATCGTAAACCAATCATTCATTTGACTTCATCCTCTGACGTTTCTTTCAATAAATTCTTGTTTGACACCTAACGCTGCCATCACGCGCTTGTCGCGTGGATGGCCTTATTAGCATCCGCTATCTCATGTTGACTAAACACTTTAATACCATGCCGACGGAGCAACGCGGCCGTAACACCCATTCCCGTTCCGGGGTTCCGGTTACCTGAAAAGCTACCGTCATAGATGAATGAACTGCCGCAAGAAGGACTAGACTCAGCCAGTATGGCTATTTCAATATTGAACTTCTTGCACAGTTCCAAGACAACCGAGGCACCTGAGATAAAATCATCGGTAACAATGCTTCCGCCTTTTTCAACAACGTCGGCTTCACCGTCTAACACACTGCTTCCGCTACCTTCGAAAATCTCCGCAGGCTTCCTGGGTATACTCATTCCGGCCTCAACTTCTGGGCAAACTGAAACAATCCGGCCTTCAGATATCCACCTCTCTATGATCTGATCATGCACTGGTAGGCTCCCACCATCGTATCGAACACTTTTCCCCAGAAGGCAGGCACTCATTAATACTCTTCTCAAATTACCCCTCCAGTACTGTGATGCTAACGCAGTGGAATCCACGTTCGTGTGCATGGCATTGTTCTGTGCCGGACTACGCCCTCTTGGCGATGACCGCAAATTCGTTTGAATTCCGATCGTACGGGGTCCCGGCAACGTCTGAATAGAACGCCTCAATGGAAAAGCCGCCCTCCACAAACTCCCCCTCCAGTTCTTCAGGATCGAAATATTGCAGCCAGTTGTACACGGTTCTGGTGCGACCCGATTCGACAATCGTGTACTTATCAAGAACAACCTTCTCTTTGTTGTATTTGAAGATATTTAAAAACCCATGGTACTTGTTTGGCGCCCAGAATCCGTTGAGGAGGTTCACTTCGTATTTCGCTGCCTCTTCTCGTTGGTCAAATGCCGCCAGTGAATACACATCAAGAAGGATCGAGCCGCCCGGCTTCAGGACCTTGTGAAAGGTACTCAGAAGACCACTTCTTTGGGCAGGGCTCAGGGCGCAGAAATCGCACATGATCATCAGGACAAGGTCGAACCGGTCTTCTGTCTCAAAATCCAGGTAATTCTGAATCACATAGTTGATATTCAGCTGCTCTCGGATTGCGATCTCCCTTGCGTACGCAATGGACCTTCTCGAAAAATCCAAGCCTGTCACTTGCGCCTGGCGCCTAGCCAATTCCGTTGCGTACAATCCGGGACCACAGCCGAAATCAGCGATTTTGGTGTCCTTGCCGATGTTAAAGCGGGAAACGATCCATTCCACCGATCGATTGATAAACGGTGCGTTTCGCGAAGAAAGGTCGATGGCCTCATTGAGGTGGCACGAGAGCATCTGTGCTGACGTATGCTCATCAGTCCAAAGATCACTCGCGGTGTAATCCAACGCCTCAAACATTATCTCTCCTTATCGGCATTACACAGAACGCTGCTAATTAGCCGCGCGGCTTTTTGCGTCGGCTGCATTAGCCTTGTTATGTTTCATTTTATATAGTTCTATTGTGTTGCCATCACATTTAGGCTTACTTCATGTCTTTGGAGAAAACCAACCTTATCGGCGATAAGCCTCTTGTGAATTTCTGGGTTAATCCAGACACTATCGTCCTCGGCAAACTGGACAAAACTCTTGTATTTTTTTGTAAGAAGAAGTTCAGCTACTCCTCGACTAAATCCATTCTTAATAAGTGTAATAATCCTGCCGTCTGTTGTTCCATATTTAACTAACTTATAGAAGGTTGCATCGATTAATTCTAATTCGTTAAGGATATCTACAAACCTGAATATCACATAGTCAAAGAAGTCTTCCTCTTCTTTGATTCTTAACACATGGCTTCATCATAGTCGATACCGATGGCTTTTCCCTGATCGACAGCATGAACTCTGTCTTCAATTTCCGCTTGCCATGCAGAATCAATATCATCAGAATCCAAAGACCGATTATCTATGAAAAGAAGAAATCTTATAATTTCTAAACGTTCTCTCTTTGACAATCTCATCAGCTCTGTCGTTATATCTTCAATTTTTCGTTGCATTTTCCCATGTCCTTTCTGCTTTTGGATGCAAAAACGTAAACGCCCCCCTCCTATTTGCCCGTGACGCAATCTTATTCGGGAGCTTCTTGCCCTGCAACGGGCTGCATAAGAAATCATGACAGCGAGCAGCCCAAGGTCAAAACGGTATTCTGGTATGGTCGGAGCCCAGTGCCCTTATTTGCCACAGCCTTACTCATCCGCTGGGCAGCTTTTTGCTTCGGCTGCATGGTTCTGAATTTGTCTTTGTGATGTTATTAAATAAGCATGTTTAATGGCTAAACCTGAAAAACTACTGTCTGATATTTCAGCCAATCCATGCTCAACCCGCCTTGCCCGATGTATCGCTTTCAGGGTTTCATCATCCTTATCAAGAATTACAATACGTGATAACATAAGCAATTCCGGGTCTGATAATTCCTTTCGGATTTCTTCAATTATAGTATTAATTGAAGCTTTTTTATTGGCTCTCACCCATTCAGCCGATATTAGTAAGTCCCATCTGCCGGGTGAATCTTCTCTCAAAAACAGTGCAAATAATTCAAACTGCCCTTTCGATTCACTAAGACTTTTTTCAACCTTCTGAAATTTTTCTATTTGTTCTTTCATAATTGTTTTATTAACTCCTTTGCAGAATCCAGCATGTCCTTGGCGTCATCCTCTTTTACGCTTCCAATTGGCTTATAACGAGCTTCTGGATTCCACTGCGCAACAATAGACCATTCTGCAATACATTTTAATATCACGATATTTTCCAAACCTATCAAATGAAGGAGTGCATCAAGATTGTGCGTTTTAAAGGTGCTGAATTTGCCACTTGTAGGATATTCGTCCCAATTCAGGATTCTGCATATTCTTGCTTTCAAGCCAAGTTCAATGGCATACCCACACAAATAGACAGAGCCATCAAAACGTGAAGCCTCAAATAAAACTTCAGCATCTTTTAATCTCGCTTGAACAATTTCATCTATTTCCGTTTTCTTCATATAGGTTTCCAATTACTCGCTGGTTGGTTCATAAACACCAAACTTAGCCAAAGAAGAAGGCTGCGCAGCTTTTCATGCATGCCGGATTCGAAATTCAATCTGTTTCCTTGTCTTTGCCTTCAAACTCCAATTGCTTTATCACCCGGTCGAAGTCACTCTCAAACAGGCGGTCCTGAACGATGCGGTATTTTTCAAATTCACTCTCGGCATGCACTCTGGCCAGCTTGGCTGTTGCGTTACCGGAATCCTGCAGGATCTCACGGTCGTCGAATTCCAGAAACATATCCAGCCGCTTGGCCCAATCTTCCGAAAGCCGATTTTATACACAAAATGACTATTGCTCTGAAAGAAGCAAATGAAACGGACTACTGGACAGATCTGCTACATCAGGCAGAAATTATTAA
>NZ_VLLC01000077.1 GCF_007830435.1 Desulfobotulus alkaliphilus
CGGCTTTTCAAGGGGCCGGATGTGGTGAGGCGTTACCTTTCAGAAACCGAAGACCTGAGCGCATCGGATCAGCTCAGGCTCAATGAGCTGGCTGGCCTCTACCGAAGCCGCCATCCCTGTCAAGAATCCTTTTTTTCACCCGGAACACCCAAAAAAACGACCTCGCAAAATGGCCCGAAACGGGTTTTCAGGAAGAGGCTGGTGCGTTTACCTTCCTCCCTTTTTGCCTTTTTTACAAAGCCTCTCATGGCTTCGCTTTTTTATCCCCTTGTTTTTTTATAGGGTTTTGAAAAAAGGCTTTTGGGCAAGGCAAAAAAGGGCTTTCTTTGCCCTTCAGAGTGTACTATGTGGTGATAAATAAATGCAGACGTATTACCTTTTTATCTCCGGGCTTTGTCCGGGCAATATTTCTATATCTTGTGGCCCATATCCATGGCTAGAGAAAGGGGAAAGAATGTTTTTTAAGCACATAACAATAACGCTTTTTGTTTTTTTTGCCGGTTTCCTGGGCAGCGCTTATGCCATGAAGCAGTGGCATCTTGATGACGATTCTTATAGAGACACAACAGACCCGTTTCTCTATTTAGTCTTGCTTATGTTTATAATTGGATATATTGCGTATAGGCAATATGTTGACCATCCAAAAAAGGGACCGCTGATAGGCACTTTGATCTTTGGCTCTCTGGCCCTTCTTCTTTCTCAAGTGGAGTCCAGAGATACCCTGAGCTGGGTTATCATTATTTTATTTGCCGTGGTTTCGGCCTTTTGGACCTATATCGATTTCGCCTCTGACCAAGCACCAGAATCCAAGCCCAAAGAGTAGCAAAGGAGACCAAATGAGAATCGCCATCGGAGCCATCACCCTGTTGCTTGGAATAATCATTTTTGGCACAGCAGCCCCTAATCTCCCTCCGGGCGCAGGCCCGCAATTTGTGTTCGGTTACTTTCTTCCGTCCGGGGCAATCATTGTTCTTGGCGTGGTAATTCTTGCGTGGAACAAGAAAGGAAAAGAAGAATGAAAACAATCGTGCAGATCATTGGTGCTTTTTTATTGACTGCATTGCTCTGTCAGGCAACGCACGCAGCAAGTGTGAAAAATTATAGAAACCATTCTTTGGGATTTGAAGTCTCCTATTTAGATAATTGGGAACAATCTCAAGGGCCAGGCAATCCTGCTTTTTTTATTAAAAGAAAATCAGTTGAAGAGCCCGGCTCAATAAGTATCAGTGTTGCGAATTTCACCGGAGACAAAGATAGCTTTATGAAGGAAATAAAAGCGCATCCGGAGAAATTTATTGAAGAGTACAGACAGCGCTTTCCAGGCGCTAAAATGCTAGGGAGTGGCGACACAGCCATGGGGGGGGTTCCTGGTTACTTCGTTGTTGCAAGCTATCCGTTAAAAAACCCGAATATCGTGTTAGATATAGTGACATGGCAGACCTTCTGTATAAAAGGAAAACGAATTTACCTTATCAGCTTCGAAACGCCATTGCTCCTGTTTGAAAAGACATTTGATGAAGCTCAGGTCGTGTTGGACACCTTCAATTTTCGTTGACAATATTGCCTATGGGCGGAAGGGCCTTAAGGCTTGACAGCGGAGCAAAAAAAATCGGAATAAAAAATGTTAAAAAAAACTATTTTGCTGGTGGCTGCTTTGCTATGTTTCTCCTGCGCTTCTGCCGAAGCAAGACGTCTTCACCATGAAAGATGGTATCAGGACCAGTGGTGCGACATCCATGAAGGCAAAACCGAGGTTCGCCTTGCCGACGGCACCCGCGCTGACTGCGTGACCACAACCATAGGACACCCTTTGGTCCTTGCAGCAAAATCCTGCCTTGAAGCTACCTGAAAAAAATCAAGCTTCAGATGACACCTATCTTGACATTTATCATCTCCGAAGCCATCGGTATTGTCACCAATAAAGACAGCTCCCGACTCACCACCACCCTGCCCCATGTGCATATTACTCACTGACATAGACAAAAAGACCTGATTGCTGTAATCAGAGACTAAGGAGTAAAAGTTATGTCAATTACATTTTATACCTTTTAGGTTCTGAAAAAAAGATCAAAAAAGAATCTGAATTCTTTTTCTCAGGAGCGCCCATGACCCAAAAAAAATGGCAGGCCCCCTTGCAGTAACCGTAACCACAGGACACCCAGTGCGCCGGGATAAGCTGGCATGAGATTGGAGGTGCAAGTCCTCTATCCGGTAAGGTGTAGCGAACCGCCGGAGCCCCG
>NZ_VLLC01000078.1 GCF_007830435.1 Desulfobotulus alkaliphilus
GAATGTTTTTTAAGACGGGTAATATAGCGGTTATTTCTAAGAATGGTGATAATCCGGTTTGTTTACTGTTTAAGATAACAGTTTGTTTTAAAAAATGTATATTGAAAGAGAAAAATAAAGGTGTTGTTGTTATACCTTTTGGTGGCTGGTATGATGAGCATAATAAAAAATATGGTGCTGGCTTATGGAGTTTGTATTCATATGTAACTGGCAAAGATATGACCAAGGCCATGGATATTATTCAGAAATACGGAGATAGTCTTTCATCCCATAAGTTCGATGATGATAAAAGGAAGAGGTGGTGTCGGCAGATAAAGGTTCCTTTAAAAGATCATGATTTTTTTTTGTTTGATATTTTTGAAGGTAATCCGTGTGAGGTATTAACTTACTATACAAGTTCTGGAATAAAAACAGAGGAAGTTCAGTTCTGGAAGCTTTCTGATAAACTAATTGTTCCAGTTTATTACACTTTATGGGCGTTCCATGATAATCGGAATTGTTTTTCCCAGATGCAATTTCCTGAAAAGCCTTACAGTCTTTATAATCTTCATTTGCTTCCAAAAAATCCACAAGAAATTTATGTTTCGAATATTATTTTTGTTTCTGATGAAATGGAAGCGGATCGGTTGGCTAAGCAGGCATTTTCAAGTTTTTCAGGTGGTTCTCATGATAAAGCTGTTAGGATTTTTCGTAAAAAAAATATTGGTTGTGATTTTGATAAGGTATCATCGGGTACGATATTTGGACCGGAATTTAGTCCATATGTTTTTACAACTTGTTTTAATGGCTTTGCAGGTATCAAAGATGCGGATCTGAGTCCATTGGAGGGTAATAGTATTCGTTTGTATTTACAAGAAGATAGTCCGGATGTGAAGCACTTGCCAGAAGCCATAAAAAGCTTAAAGAAAGCAGGGTGTTCTGAAATACTTGTTAAGATTGGAAATCTTGAGTTTGTAGAAGCAGATGAATATCTTAAGAACATAGGGCGTGGCAAAGAAGTGCAGGGTTTAATTGATGTGGCTCCTGCAGCTAAGGGTTTGGCAACCATAAAAAATAGAAGCTCTGGTTCTAATATAAAAAGAAAAACCCTGATTGATCCTATTATCAAAGAAGGTGATCTGGTTGTAATTTATGGAGAGGAAAAAACCTTTAAATCATGGTTTGGTTACAGCTTGGCATATGCATTGGGTGTAGGGAATCATTCCATAGCCAGATGGAACTCCGGTGAGCCTTTAAGGGTGTTGTATGTTGATGGGGAGTTGTATGAAGATGAATGCAAAGAAAGAATCGAAAAGATTATGGCGGCAGCTGGAAATACCAGTGAAGATTATCCCTTTGAAACTTTTTTAAGAATGGATGCGAAAGGTGAAAATTTTGACATCAGTCTTGAGTCAGAAGAATGGCAGGAAAAAATTGAAGATGCTTTAGGTGACTATGATGTATTGTTTTTTGACAGCCTGTATTCATTGATAAAAAACGATGTGCATTCGGCAGTGCAGGTATTTGGATGGTTCAGGAGACTAGGTGTGGCTGGGAAGACCGTAATTGTGCTGGATCATTCCAACAAAGAAGGAGATGTGCAGGGCGGAAGAGTTAAGGAGCGGGCCGCAAACCTTGTAATGAATGTTGCACTTTTCTCAAAGGGTAGTTCTCGTATAATGGTTTCTTTTCCGCATACAAGGAACTTGAGCCCTGAAGATTCTGCAGCCTTTGATCTGGATATGATTCTTACAGATGATGCCTTCAGTATGGAGGTGATGGCTGAAGCAAAACAAGAAGTTCCTCCCTTGTCTGA
>NZ_VLLC01000079.1 GCF_007830435.1 Desulfobotulus alkaliphilus
AAAAGGGGTCACCCATTTAAAGGAACTGTCAAGTAAAAAAACACCTCTCCTGTTCAAGCGTCACCTCTTTTTTTGCTTGATTATGGTTAACTCAGAATGGTGCAGATGGTCTGTCTGAATTCGCATCTGAAATTTCAATTTTATTGGGATGGCGGAATAATGATCCGCACCAGTCACCCATCGGGATCCAGGCTTGCCGTGTTCTGCTGTACAGAACCAGCAGCCCCCTCCGCCTGAAGGCGGACCAGAAAATCTTCAGTTCTGTATCGTGTCCAGATGTTTTTATCAGACCATATGGTTTTTATAACCAGCCCCAAAATAGGTTCACGACACAGGCGAATCAAACCTTTGCAGGTGCAACCAATCTGTTATTTAAAGGGAACAGGAGCTCCCAATCAGACCCAGTGAGTTTGAATCAACCCCTTTACCGGTTAACTGCTGTTCCCAAAATGATATTGAATTTTTATCTGCTTCTGGAGGCTGGGCTCCTCCAAAGCTCCCGGAAGATGAATGGGATCCCAAATTATCCCGGATTCATCTTCCGGGAGCTTTGGGTTGATAAACCTTCATCATCGGGGAGTTCTGAAACCATCCTCATCTTGTGTGTTAAAAAGCTTGTTTGCATCATAGGGAACCTGATCTCTCATGATATAGTAAGAAGCTCTGGCGAGTTTATTGCTTAGTGCTTTCAGTGCAACAACCCTGTTGGTTTTTGCCATCTTTCTTTGATAAAACCGTTGAGCCTCGGGGCAGTAGCGTATGGTAAAATTTGCTGCTTCGATATAGGCCCATGAAAGATATTTGTTCCCATTTTTTTTATTGTTTTCTCCTTTCTTTTTGCCATTGCTGTGACGCTCACTTTTTACACACCGGCAATAAGACGAATAGTTACCGACCTGTTCGAAACGAAAAATATCACCAACTTCCAGCATTATGGTAAGGGCGAGAATATCTCCAACACCAGGAATTGTTTTCAACAATTCAAATTCGGTTTTTAATGCAGCAGCAGTCAGGATCTTTTTTTCAATTTCTTTGATAGAATTTTTAAGAAAATCAATTGTCTCAATATTTTTCTTTGCAGTAAAAGCCAGATAGTCAGATTCAAACATTTCTTCGATATCTGATGCCTTTAGTTTTTTGATCTTATTTCCTGTTATTTTATTGCCAAGATTTCTTGTGATCAGACTTTGCAGGCTCAAAAAATGTTTTGTCTTTTCTTGGACATACATCATTCTTCGCCTGAGCAGATCCCGGATTGCTCTGGTCTCTTTTGGGTAAATATAGCCCTTTGGTAAAATATTCAGCCGCAAAAGGTGCGCCAACCAGAAAGAGTCCCACTTATCGTCGGAGTGCTTGAGTCCATTGTACTGCTGAATTGCTGCGGGATTGGCCAATACGACTGGATAAGAATGCTTTTGAAGACCGTCCACGAGCCAGTACCAATTGTAAGTAGACTCAACTACCACGCCGTCCAGACTATTTTTAAAGGGTTCAAGAGCTTTCAGAACATTTTCAATATTATTGGGTATTCGTTTTTCAAAGAGCCGTTTGTCATCGTTATCAATGACTACAATAAAATTATTGCTTGAATGAAGGTCAATTCCAGCGTAAGTTTTCATAAGACACCTCCTAAATCCTATTGAGATTTAAGTCTCTTGCCCTTGGTTTCATAGTCTTACTATGAATAGGGAGGTGTCAATTTTTTACAAGACTCGGTGAGGTAATCCTTTATATGATTATCAGACCCCTTT
>NZ_VLLC01000080.1 GCF_007830435.1 Desulfobotulus alkaliphilus
CCTGCAATGAGCAGATCATCCCCGGCACCGCCATAAAGGCGGTTGATGCCCTCGTCATGGCCGGTCATGATATCGGCACCATCGTGGCCGTGGAGGGTCTGATTGCCGGGTGTAGCCCGTATCACCGTAGCAGACTGGAACAGTTCATCGGCAAGCTCGCCCGCAATATCTGCGTGGCCCCGAAGCGCTGACAGCATCATGGGGTCACTCAGAACATCGACCAGCGCATTGCGTCCCCAGGTCCAGTCAGAAAGAATGGAGGCCATTTGTCCTGAAATCATAAATTCTGCGAATTGTCGCTGCGTTTCCTGGTCTCCTGATTCCAGCAAGGACTGCCAGTATGCGGTGAATGCAGCATTGTGGCCCTGTCCGGCAGCCATGAGGGCGGCTGTGGCATCTGCCAGGTTGGTGCCTGCGTAGGGGTTGATACCACTTACCGTCCGCAGATACTCAGGTATCAGTATTGCGGCGCTGGCAGGGTTTTCAATAAGGTTTTCCATTATACTTTCGGATGCGGCTTCATACTGCCCGGTCCAGATATCGGTTTCCTTATCATGGGTGAAAGGTATCAACTTAAAGATGTCTGCAAGATGAGACCCTGCCATGAGCTGATAAAATACGGCGTCTTCCCATTGACCGTATAATCCGTGGAAAATCCTTGCGTAGTCTTGGCCTGAACCCCTTGGCCCACCGACTTCATGGCCGAGGAATGCTTCCAGAACGCCAATTTTGCGGCCATCCACCAGGCCTTCATAGCCCCTGAACCGGTTTTTGTCGGCCTCAGTCTGCCCCGCCCAGGTAAACAGAATATCGGTGACAAGGTTTTTTCGACGGTTGGGGTCTGCTTCAGCTACGAAGTCTTCGACAAGACTTTGAAGGGTTCCGGTCTCGTCCCTTACCATGGCCTGGTGTAAGGAGTAGGTGTTGCCATAGCCGACGGCATCCGGGAGCAGGGCGATTTCCTGCGGGACGTCCAGCACTTCACCAGGCAGTGTAAGGGTTACATTCCGTTGGAACCAGATATCGGTGAGGAGGCGCTCTTCGCCCGATTCTGTAATGAAGCTGCCCACCTGACGGTGCTCGTTGCCAGCAGCATCTACGAAATTGCTGTTTTCGTAGTTCACGGAAAGCCGTGCAATACCAAGCTCTTCCAGTGTGAACAACTCTCCTTGATCACTGAACCCGTCCTGATCCAGGTCACGCCAAATGCGCAGATCAGAAAAAATTGCGTCATTTGTATCAATGAATCCGTCTCCGTTATCGTCGAAATCGGCCAGGGCATAGAAACCGTTGGCCGCAGCGTATCCGGATTCAAGCAAGGTCCAGTTACCGAAGAGTTCTGAGCCGTCATTGATGATGCCGTCACCATTTCTGTCCAGCACGAGCAGCCCATTTTCCGGGCTTATCCAGCCGGTTTTTTCCCGGAACCCGTTGCCGCTGAGGTCAAAGTGAACCCCGGCATCAAGGCCGACGGTCTCAATGCTCCCGCTGCCATTCAAATCAAGGGCAAGGGGGCTTGCTGGTATATCGGGGGGGCCAGGTGGTCCGGGAGGACCAGGGGGCCACTATTTCCACCGGAATCCGAATCACTGTCCGAGTCCGCATCACTATCGGAATCCGAGTCACTGTCTGAGTCCGAGTCGCTGTCGGAATCTGAGTCGCTGTCGGAGTCTGAATCGCTGTCTGAATC
>NZ_VLLC01000081.1 GCF_007830435.1 Desulfobotulus alkaliphilus
ATTGAAGGTGTACAGAAAATGGTTTTAAAGGAAATTCAGGGATTGAATATGAACGACAACTTCTTTGCAGGGGGTGCCCTCATGGGAGATGGCACCGTTGCCATGATTGTGCATGTGGCCAGCATTACAACTGAAAGGGAAAGGTAAGAATTGCAAGAAAGTGCAGACAATCACAGAATATCTTGAGCACAGCATAGAAAAAGAGACATAATAATCCAGAACAAAGATCAATATTGAAAGAGAATGCCAACTTTTAAATCATGGGAGGGATGTGTTGCGTGGATACAACGGCTTATCTTGAGCGCATAAATTTCAAAGGATCACTTTTACCAACGGCAGAGACACTAAGGAGACTGCATATTGCGCATCTACTCACCGTACCTTTTGAAAACTTGAGTATACACTGGGGCGAACCAATTATTCTTGACGATGAAGCTCTCTTTGAAAAAGTGGTCATGCGCAAGCGTGGCGGTTTTTGCTATGAGTTAAATGGTTTATTCGCTTCTCTTCTTCGTGCTTTAGGTTTCGATGTTGTGATGCTTGCTGGTTGCGTTATAAATGATCGTGGAAAGTTTGGGCCTGAATTCGACCATATGGCCCTGATGGTCACACTGAAAGAGCAGTGGATTGCAGATGTAGGCTTTGGCGATTCATTCCGTGAACCTCTGAGACTGGTAAACCGATGGGAGCAGAAGCAAGGAAAGTATGCTTATTGTATTGAGGAAGATAGCAGTGGTCGTTTGATTCTGACCAGGCGTAATGAAAATGGTGAGTGGAAGTCCCTATACAGATTTAGCTGTAAGCCGTATCAATATAGTGATTATAAAAAGATGTGCCACTATCATCAGACCTCATCAGAGTCACACTTTACACAGCAACGCATCTGCTCTTTAGCCACAGAGAAAGGCCGCATTACCTTAAGCGGAACGCAGTTAATTATTACTCAAGGTTGCGAACGGCAGGTACAAGAGCTGGTGAATGAGGAGGAGTACGCAGAGGTTCTACGTGTCCACTTTGGTATAGAGCCTCACTGAAAAAAGGTGGGAGGCATTGAAAATGTCGCTGGGGATGCCACTAAAGATATCTTCTAAACTACTGCCATCATAAAAATATTGGGGAATACATTTCAGGTATTGCCACAGCCATTGAAGAGCAGTCTTCCGTAACCAGCGAGATGGCATCCAGCATTGCCCAGGCTTCGCCGGGAGTTCATGAGGGAACCGAAGCCGTAGACCAGACAGCTTCTGTCTCCAAAACCATATCAAGCCCACCTTCTACAGTTCAATTTCAATAAACCAATGAATTCAGCGCCATAAAAAGCAATAACAAACCTTTGGCACCACCTGCCATCCTGTTTTCCAAAAAAGCTCTTTTTTATATTTCGCTAATTGCCTAACGAACAGGCCGGAACAACCACCAACACAATTCTAATATTTTGTTTTTTGAGGTTTTTTTATATTAGGCCCCATGATCAATCTTTCACATGGAGGTCTTGATGAAAAACTGGGATCAAATGGATATCGGAGTCTGGCGTTTTGGCATCATCAGCCCGCTTCTG
>NZ_VLLC01000082.1 GCF_007830435.1 Desulfobotulus alkaliphilus
AGGTCGGCACACCGGAGGGCCTGCTTCCCGCCTTTGGGTGTCTTGGCTCCCACGGCCACCACGAAGGCTTTCTTGGCTTCATTCCGGGGAAAGCCAAGGATATCGTAGGCATCCTTAGAAAGCTCCAAGCCCTTCTCTGCGTACAGCAAAGTCGGGTACAGGCAGGAATAGTCCAGCTCCACGGTAGCCTCTCCCCCGTTCGGATCAGTCCGATCCCCTATCGTAATGGTCTTACGTTCGGCCTTCGGGCAAGTCTGCCACCATCCACCATAAAAACGGCCACCAAGATCCCAAGATCCCTGGTTGAACACCCGATGCACCGGGGGTAATCCGTGCTGCTTCAGGATGGTATTGTAGCTTATCAGCTCCCGTCTCATGCGTTTAACCTGGGGCAGCCTGTGTTCAAGGTAGGCTTTCGGTCTTCCTTCTTTATCCTTCAGGACAATCAGCTCTTTCTTGGGATGGATGGGAATCCTTTCTTTCGGTAGATCCTTCAGGTGCTTAGGAATCCGATTCAGGAGGGCCGGAGTTGCTTTGATTCGGGTGGCCCTTCTCAGGCCAGTGCTTCGGTCTTGGAAACCGATGGCTTGTTCAAGGTAGCCGTGTTCAATCATGGCATCCACCAGGGCAACAGCCTTAAAGCTTACTCCTGCTGGATTGTACCGCTTAATCAGGTTGGCGTAGAAGCGGGAACTTCTGTGGAAACGCACGTAGCCCCCGCCCATGATATTAAGGAGAAGGACGGTAGCTGTGCCTCGGTATGCCTTCCAGTTCCGGTTCCGGGGGAACAGCTCTGTGGTCAGGAGGGAATCCACCAGGTCGGCCAGCTCTTTGTCGTCTGTCCAGAGGATGTAACTGAATTTTGATGCGTCCTTCAGGGCCTTTGTTGTGGCATCGTGAAGATCCAGGGCCTGAGTGAAGGTATCAATGGTATCAAGGGTATCAAGGGTATCAAGGGTATCTGTGGTATCGGGAATTGCTGCAAGGTATGTCATGGGTTATGTTTCTCCTTTCCTGGGCTTTGGGCGGCCTGTTCTTGTTCGGATCAGTCGGAGCCGATCCTTGTTCGGATCAGTCGGAGCCGATCCTTGAGGCTGCACTCATTGCCTTGGTGAGTCAGGCCGAAGGTCTGGCCTTGAATGTGAATGTGTGAGTCAGGCCGAAGGTCTGGCCTTGAATGTATGTGAATGAATGAATGAATGATCTTGGGTTGGCTCAGGGCCAAAGGTGAAGGCAAGCTCTCTTCCTTCTGTGGTCAAGGATGATGGTTACTCCTTGTGGGTCAGAAGAAGGCAGCTTGAAGCACCGAAGCTTGAAGGTCTTGGGTTGGCTCAGGGCCGAAGGTGAAGGCAAGCTCTCTTCCTTCTGTGGTCAGGGAAAAGGGTTACTCCCTGTGGGTCAGAAGAGGGCAGCTTGAAGGCACCGAAGCTTGAAGGTCTTGGGTTGGCTCAGGGCC
>NZ_VLLC01000083.1 GCF_007830435.1 Desulfobotulus alkaliphilus
AAGCGATGTAATACCGCCACTGTATTTTCAACCAAATCCTCGTAAGCGACCTGCATTATTGGGTTCGGCAATTCGACCGACCAATGGCTCAGCAGGGCCTCATAAAGAGCTATTTCACGACCAATGGCCTCAAGACTCAAGCTATATGCATTATCTTGACGATAAAACTTGAAAAAACAAGCCAAACCTAAATCTTCCAGATCTCTTCGCACAAACACTAAGGGAGCATGTGGAAACAGCCTGGCATAAACACCAAGTGCCAATACATGATCTGGAATGGTTATAACAGTGGGCAGGTGTTTTAAATACTGCTGCAAATGTATCAAATATTCTAGCCGCTCACTAGCGGCGGTTTCCAAGGTGAGTTGCATAGTATAATCCAGCAAGCTTCCACCAGCTTTTAATGCTATACGCCGTTGCACCCAGTCAGTAAAAATTTTGCTCTCACCCAACGCCTGAACCTTGGGGTTACAACTTAACAGGCTTTCTATCAAAGATTTGCCACTACGACTGAAACCCAGAATCATCAAGTGCGGGAATACACCATCATATTCAAGATCTTTATCACAACCGCTATCTACTGACATTATACGAAAGGCTTGCAGGTAACGCAGCAAGCGGTCAGCATCATAATGCCGCTTACTTGAAAATAAACTGTTCGCATGACTCTGATAACCAAAAGCATCAGCAAAGCAGTTTTTTTCATGTGCACAGCAGGCCAGCGCACTATAACCCAAGGCACGTATTTCATCGGCAAACTGATGACTCTCAAGTTTCAGTAACAACTCATGCTCAAACAAGTCATGTCCACCAAAATAAATACCATGTTTTGCAGCTACAAAACAAAGTTCAGGATGATAGGGCGCAAGACTAAACCCCCGACTGAGCACACTACGCATTTCCAGATACTTCTTTTGTGACTCTAGCGCAATAACACAAGTTACATAAGCTTGAACATCTGTTGAATCAAGAGCAATTGCCTGTTGGCTGGCCTGTACCGCATCTTCCCACCGCCCCAATCCAACATAAGCTTTTGCCAACCCAAGAAATAACTCTCCATTGCTAATTTTTGATGCGGCACGCTTCAGGTAATCAATAGCGGCAGTGTACTCATGCAGCTTAAGCTTACACAAACCAATAAGCTGCCACACACGTGCATCTGAAGGATGTTTTCTATTCAGCTGATGACTCAAAGTAAGCGCCGCATCAGCCTGCCCATGATTCAACAAATCAATGGCCCGCAGCAATTCCTTAATTAAAAATTTCACCAGCCACCCCCATTAAACAAGCAAAAGAAAAACCTGAAAAAAAAGCCCGCCCTGCTTGCACAGGACGGGTTTATAAATTTAACACTATAAAATCAAAATATAACAATTACAACTTAGACGAAGATC
>NZ_VLLC01000084.1 GCF_007830435.1 Desulfobotulus alkaliphilus
TATAGTGGACCCAGTTTTCAGGACAGCAATTTAAGCTTACATACCTCACAGAAATGGAGGTAAAAATGAGCCAGAGCAAAAAGCGTAAAATCCATAGTCCTGAATTTAAGGCCAAGGTAGGCATTGAGGCCCTTCGGGGAGTAAAGACAGCCAATGAGATTGGTCATGAGTATGGTGTCCACCCGATTTCCGTAGGGCTTTGGAAAAAAGAGATTCAGGAACAGGCAAAAAAACTTTTTGAAACCAAGCGTGGTCCAAAACCAGCAGCTGTTGCCCATCAGGAGCCAGATGCTCTTTATAGCGAAATAGGTCGGCTGAAAATGGAGCTTGACTGGCTCAAAAAAAAATCCGGGATGAGCCTGCCTTAATACGTCAATCCTGGATAGATCCAGAGGACGAACTGCCCATTGTAACGCAATGCAGCCTGAGCGGTATATCCAAATCAGCGCATTACGCAAGGCAGAAAAGCAGGCCAGCAAACAAAGAAGACCTTCTTTTCAGCCGCCTGATTGACGAAGAATACACAAGGCGTCCATTTTACGGAAGCCGAAGGATGGTATACGTTCTCAAAAAAAATGGCCACGCAGTGGGGCGTAAACGTGTTCAGCGCCTGATGCGGGAAATGGGACTGGCCGGCATGATGCCTGGGCCAAACACAAGCCGCAGAAAGCCCGGTCACAAAATTTATCCCTATCTGCTACGGGGTGTGCCAATTGTGAGGCCCAATCAGGTCTGGAGTACAGACATCACCTACATTCGCCTGCTCAGTGGGTTTGTCTATCTTGTTGTAATCATGGACTGGTATAGCCGCAAGGTTCTGAGCTACAGAATCAGCAATACCATGGATACTGCATTTTGTATCGATTGCCTTGAAGAATGCTTAAGAAATCATGGGAAACCAGAAATCTTTAATAGTGACCAGGGTTCACAGTTCACAAGCCTTCAATTTACAGGAATTTTGAACCGGGAAGAGATTACAATCAGTATGGATGGACGCGGTCGGGCATTTGATAATATTTTCGTTGAAAGACTCTGGAGAAATGTCAAGTATGAGGATGTTTATCTTAAAGATTACAGAACTATACCTGAATTGGCTCTTGGCCTGAAAGCGTATTTTACATTGTATAACGGTGAACGGCCTCATAAGGGTCTGGGGGATAAGATTCCAGATGATGTATACAGAACCGGTGAAGGCGGCGGAGCAATGATCATTGATAAGTTTTCTCAAACAGTGGGTGCCCCCCCTGGTAAAATAGGGCCAGGGGGAACACCCACTGAAAAAACCAATCCGGGACAGTCTGATCCTGTCGAGGATATAATTGAGTGTGTAGCTTAAATTCATGGACTTTTAGTCTTGACTTAGGGGTCCACCTTACT
>NZ_VLLC01000085.1 GCF_007830435.1 Desulfobotulus alkaliphilus
CGAGTTGCGGGACCTTTTCTTTTGCTTGAGGAGTTAACCCGAAAACACGGCATCCGAACCCTACTAAAAAATTGTTTTCCAGAGGACTATGAATTTATCCTTAGCCTGGTTTATTTTATCGTACATAAAGGATGTGCTCTATCAAGGGCGGAATCCTGGAGTAAGTCGTGTATTCATCCGTTTAATGGTAGCATTTCCAGCCAAAGGATTAGCGAACTACTTTTGAGGCTTTCAGAGGACAATCGTCAACGTTTCTTATCTCTCTGGCTTAAGCATGTCCAGGAGGATGATTGGCTGTGTTATGATATCACATCCGTATCATCTTATTCCCGGCACAATGAATATACGCAGTTCGGTTATAATCGTGACGGTGAATCTCTGGAACAGATTAACCTCGCTATGCTTTTCGGGCAGAAAAGCCGATTGCCAGCATATTACCGGCGCTTGCCTGGTAGTATCAGCGATGTTTCTACATTAAAAACAACAGCAAAAGCATTGGACTACTTTGGTACGGAGAGGCTTCATTTCGTGCTGGACAGAGGGTTCTACAGTGTTGCAAATATTGATGAGCTTTTTACTCGCCGACATAAGTTCACAATGGCATTGCCAACAGGAAGAAAGTGGGTTCGTGAAATCCTTGACAAACATAGTGATACGATTTCTTCACCGAAAAATTATATTGTAACAGGAGAGGATGAAGCATTGTATGCGGCGACCATGCTTTACAGATGGGGAAAGAATAAGCACCGTTCCTGGCTGCATATTTTTTACAACGCTGAACTTGCAGCCAGTGACTTTGATCGTTTTACTCGCCAACTGATCCACTGCAGAGATAAACTTTTGGCAGGTACACCAATAAAAGATATTGACGATAATTTGCTGTGCTACCTGATTATTAAGGAGACACCCAAGCGTGGATTACGGGTGGAGTTCAATGAAGTGGAAATACAGAACGCCAGAAAAAAATACTGTGGCTTCTTCTGTGTATTATCAAACAAAATAAAAACTGCTGATGAAGCTTTGCATGTTTATCGTGACAAGGATGTTGTAGAGAACTGTTTTGACGACCTCAAAAATCATATGGATATGAAGCGGATTCGAGTTCACTCTGCAGCCGCAATGGATGGAAGGTTGTTCTTACAATTCCTGGCACTAATCTATGTCAGTTCTATACGTTCCAAAATAAAGAAAGACGAAAAAATTAAATATTTTACAGTCAAGAAGGTAATGGAAGAGATGGAAACTCTGGTCAAAATTAAATATTCCAATCGATATGGGCAGGTTTTCACTGAAACAACACCGACTCATCGACGGTTAATGGATCTCT
>NZ_VLLC01000086.1 GCF_007830435.1 Desulfobotulus alkaliphilus
TTCGAGGACTGTACGCAGACAAACAGCCTGCTGCTGGCTGCACGCAGCAGGCTGTTTTGCCTTCACGTTCACCCAACACGGTCAGCATTCCCAACCCTGATTTCAAAAGCTCAATACCGAGCCTGTATGTTCCCCTGTCAACGCTTAACCACTACCCTCACGAGCAGCAGCCCATGACTTAAGGTCTCCGGCGGTTCGCTACACCTTACCGGATAGAGGACTTGCACCTCCAATCTCATGCCAGCTTATCCCGGCGCACTGGGTGTCCTATGGTTTGGTTGATTGGTAAAATCAAACAATTCCACCGTATTTTCTCACGATTTGATAAGTGGGCAAAAAATTACATGTCTTTTTTGCGTTTTGCGTCAGCTTTGATATGGCTACGCTAAATGTCAACAGAGCCTAGGTTACTCTAAAAAAAATCCAAGGATTAAGGTTAATATTAAAGAAATAAAATGGCCATAATAAGCAAAAGTAAAAAATTTATTTTTTTGATTTTGTAACGTAAAAAAACTTTTATAAACATAAAAGAAATTAAAAGAATTAAAATTATCAATCTTCACACCAATATCGCCTCCATAGCTCCTTAATGTCTTAACAAAAAATAAATATGAAGCCCCCATATACAAACCTGATACAATTAAAAGAATATCAAAAAGCAAATAATATTCATAAAAAATCAATGCCTTACTCCCTATCTAATTTCAAAAAACCGTTGAGCCAATAAAATAGCCATTACCGAAAAAAGGCAACCTCTGAGCAACTATAGTTCTTTTAAATTCAGATTTTTATATATTTATCGGCCTTATTCCGGTTGCGTTTGTTATTGCAACCGGAATAAGGCCAATGAACACTAGTGCCTTTGTGCCCGTTAAGTAGCATGATCCGGAAGAGATCTGGCGTTTTTGTCACCGGTGTAACGATAAAATATCCGCTATACAATTCAGAAAGGAGCCTTATCTAATAGCTGCATAACAGCTACCATGAAAAAGATTGCGACCATAGTCTACAAAATGCTCAGAAATCTGTGGATTTAAAAACAGCATCCAGCATCTTGTTCACTAATAACAGAAAACTCGCAATGCTGATAAATATTAAGATAGCCACCCAAACTTAAAGAGAAAAATTTATTTCTACTATGAGAATCTCTCCCCCATACCACCAAATCCCCTCCATATGTTATCTCATTAATATAACCTAAATTCCCGATAAATTATACACCTACAAACGTTATACAAAGTGCTAAAATTGGATGTATGGCTTTGAGATTAAAGTTTTTATTTGTT
>NZ_VLLC01000087.1 GCF_007830435.1 Desulfobotulus alkaliphilus
GTATAAAAAAGCATCATAAAGGGCCTGATCCAGATCCAGACTGCCACAGATGCGCCGGGTTACTTCTCGGAAATGTTCATGGCTGATTTTCACGATATATCATCAGCGTCCGATACCGTTCAACCATAGATCCCCAGGCCCAGCTCTGGGAACGCTGCGCCATGGTTCTTTCCCGCCGGGATATTATCAGCAGGCTCAGTGAACCCTGGTAAAATCAATAATGAAGCATCAATATTACTGATTCCCATTATGATAACATGGCCTTTTGTATGCCAATTCACTGGCAGGACTGGCTGAACCAAAACGATAATCAGAAAGCTTATTGAAGGGAATATATTCAAAGTTATCATTTCAGTACCGGAGTATGGAGGAAACCCTGCAAAACTGACAAAAATTCTGTGTACTGCTGACAAAGATACCAAGGAAACAACCGAAGTCACAGGGCAAGTCACAGGGCAAGTTGAAAAACTACTCAACTGCACTGGGAAGTTACTGGAAAGGCCGTAGGGGTTGGTGAACCCCCGTTACGGCAGGCAGAAAAAATCCATTCAATGCCCCGTCCCCAGGATTCAATTTCTCCGGAGCGGAAAAATGCGTTGGCCAAATCGGGATTATAGGGCTGAGAGGCGTGTGATCCCATTATACTCCAAGCGGTCAACCGTGAAACATTAATGGGTTTTCTGTAGGGGCAACCCCCTGTAGTTGCCCAAAACCGGGGCAGGCACGGGGGCCTGCCCCTACAATATCGTTTCAAGATTGCCCCATGTATCAAGAATGACCATGCGGAGTATAATGTTTCAAGAGTCCATTCCTCTGGTAAAACCGCAGGATTCCAGATTTTCATCTTATGTTCATAGACTCGTATCTGAATCGGAGCAGGGACACCATAATCTCGATGCACCAAAACGTTTAGAACAATCTCCCACAGGACATCATAAGGAGTTGAGAAGCCACTCAATGAGCTGAAGGCCCTTGGTACAGGACTATTGCTTAGTGGCATTATCGCCTATAAGCAGATCCAGACCCTTGTCACCGGCAGCAAGGACTTCCTTGACCTTTTCGGGGGTAAGTCCAGCACCCTCGGCTATGTCTTCTGGCTTAAGGTTCAACTTTGAAAGACGCATGATCGTCTGGTACTTCTCGTTGTACATGCCCTTAATCACACCAACTTCCTCACCTTCATTCATCAGTCTTTCCGCTGTAGTCATGGCAAGCTCCTTTCCTTTCAGGCTTACAGTACCTATGGTCTCAGCCACATACTCAGGCTGAAGATC
>NZ_VLLC01000088.1 GCF_007830435.1 Desulfobotulus alkaliphilus
ACCGGTGGCAGAATTGCCGGAGAAAGGGGAGCTGCCACCATTCTGGGGCTGCATCCCAATACCCTCCGCAGCCGGATGAAAAGGCTGGGGGTGGTTTGATGGATAAGGGGGAGGCCTGAATTCTGGCAATATGAAGCTACATTGGCAGCCATGGCAGGGCAAAGATGGAAGGTAAGTATGGTGGCCGTAAAAGAGACAGTATCAAACGGGAGAAGATCCTTGCCTTGCTGGGCAGGGGTTTGACCTACATTGAGATATAGGGAGCCTTGGGTGTGAGCCGCAGAACCATAGCCAGAACCAAGGTCGAGGGTGTCTGATGGGAAGATGGCATGGGGGGCTGATCCTGTGGCCCCTATGTATAAGGTGTAAATCTGGTCTTCCGGGTGGTATCGAGCGGAGGGATCTTTTGGCTGCTGTTTCTTGCGCTTTCTGATTCAGGGGATTATAATTTTAGATAATAGAGGAGATCGGCCCATGGTTGCTGCAAGTCTGTAGCCATGCAGGAGTTTTTACTGTAAGAACAGCGTAATAGGATTGAGAGGAAGCCCGTGGGCAACCATGATGTTTTTTTCAAGAAGATTTTAGACGTAGAGGGCCATGCAGAGGAACTGATACGGTCATCCCTGCCACCTGCCATACTTGAGCAACTGGATCTGGGTACCCTGAAGGAGGAAAAGGGTTCCTTTTTGGGGGAGGAGTTGTCAGAGTATTTTTCTGACCTGCTTTACACCTGCCAGTTTAAAGGTGGGCTGATCCGTATAGCCCTTTTGTTTGAGCATAAAAGCTATGTGGATCATGATATGCTCTTTAAAATCCTTCTGTATATGGCAAGTCAGTGGGAACGCTGCCGCAAGCAGGAGATAGAAAAAACCCCCATTATTCCCATAGTGATCTATCATGGGGAAAGAAAATGGCAGCCCGGTCTTCTCAGTGACTGTTTCAAAGACCTGCCCTCGATGATCAAGCCCTTCATCCCGGATTCAGAGTACATTTTTGTGGATCTTTCAAGCTGGCAAGATGAGGATATCAAAGATAAGCTCTTTGTCATGGTTTCCATGAAGTTCTGTATGCTCATTTTTAAGAACATTTTTCATCCAGATAAGCTCAGAGAAAACATAAAGGAATATTTTGAGCTGGCATTCTCATTGTTTGAAGATGAAGATGGTCTGAAGATCATCAAAAATGCCATAGAGTACATTTTTAAATCGACAGATCTTCAGCCTGAGTATGTGGCTG
>NZ_VLLC01000089.1 GCF_007830435.1 Desulfobotulus alkaliphilus
CAGCTGTTCGGCTACTTACCTTGGAGCTGTCAGTTACTCTTAAAGTACCGCTGAGTGAGGCCTCCTTAGGTTCCGTTCATGAGACATTCACACATGCACCGGATCAGCGACTCCGGTGAACCTGTCTGCCACTTGCGTTGACGCAGCATTCAGTTTTGCCAGCTTATCCCGGCGCACTGGGTGTCCTATAGTTGTGTAGAAGTGGGATGCCTATGGTTGAGACCTTATTGAATGAACAACAGAGGCACCTAATGCAACTACTAAAGGAATAACTACCGTAGGCAAATACACCAAAAGATAGCCGAATAAATCTGCCTTAAATAAAAGTGGTGATTGAAAAAATAGCAGCCAAAGCAATTCAAAAGTACAATAGAGCGAAACCCAAAATATCAAATCTCTCTGCATCACCAATGCCAAGCACATACCCACCAAAAGATAAAATATTATATTTGGTAGGCTCAGAATAAACAAATAAACCATACCAATTCGCACACCACTTAACACCTGGGAATTGAGCAGCAATTCCAACAGATACATTTTTATAAATTGATTTAGAAAAAATGCCACAACAAACAATATAATAAAACCAATGACCTTTTTTATTGTTATAGTAATTTTAAGCAATATTATTTTGTCCCCTTATCTTAATGTCATGAGCCATTGAGCACATACAAGATTTGCCAAAAAAGCTACCGGGGCAACAATCTTGATTGCTTTTGAAGCTCCATCATATTCTATTCTGTCTCTCAAATGCCCTTCACCTAATATAACTTGTTCTTCTCTAGACCAACGAGTAACTCTATAGCACTTATCATAACATACTCCCCCTTCTATTCTTGTTCCGAATAATTTGTAAGTACCCTCATAAATTCGTTTACGCTTTGCATTGCAGAGAGCAAGGCCAGTTGTCGTATTGGAGATAACTGGACCATATTTACCAAGAATTTTACCAGGAGAAATTGATAATTGTGCTTGCGGTGGAGCAATGAATTCCCAATCACCTAAATGCTTAAGCCTAAAATCTTTCGAAATACCGGATGGAACAGTAAATGAAAACAACTTAATACAAGATAACCCATTAAAATCTATATTATTTATCGGATTGTTTTCGACAAATCGAAAAAGATTAATCCCCCCCTCCAACCCAATCGGATCCACCCTGAGATACCTCCCCACCTCAGGATCATAGTACCGCCACCAGTTGTAATGCAGCCCCGTCTCTTCATC
>NZ_VLLC01000090.1 GCF_007830435.1 Desulfobotulus alkaliphilus
CAGCTATCAGGCTCAATGAACCATGGGAGGACACCGTGGAGTAAGGACAACCTATAGCCGAACATCCAGAGTCATGCACCCTGTCGATGGGATATCAGGATCATTCAGACAGGCAAAAAACCGCTTAAAGTTTTACAGGTAGCCTACGGAATTAAGAATGGAGGGTAACTACTCAGAGGGCTACAGGAAAGATCTGTGTGGCAATTCTGGCTATTTGAGGTGCTTTGCTGCTTGTTTGTTCTGTGTCTGGATGTACTGGTCTAAGCCTGCCTTAAAGTCTGATACCTTTTAGGTTGGCAGTACAGTTTTATGGCTTTTATTCTACATTTTGCCTCTGATCTGTTTTTAGTTGCAAGTGAGTCCTTTAAAAGGGTTTTTTGATTTTTATGGCTTTAATCCATTTTTAGTTTCTGATATTTAAAAAGCTATTTTGTTTTGTTTATTGGTAGATGTCTGTAAATAAGCATTGGGTGCTGTTTTTTTCTGGTTTGATTATTGATGTTTAAATTTTCCTTTTATCTATTCTGGGTTTCATGTGTAGAATAGTTTGTTTTTTTCATTCCGAGTACGCAATTATTGCAAGGTTTGTAATTGTGGAATTTTGTCCTTTTGTTTTATTTGCTCTGCTTTTTTTGAACTGTTAAGATTTATGATTCAAATATTCGTAGTGCAAGTTTAGTGTTTTATGTGTGCCTGTGTTGTTTTTAGAGGGTTTGTTGTCTCTGATCTATCATGACAATCTGTGCATTCTTGAAAGCATATTTTTTTCTTTACTTTGTTAAATTTTATTGTGCTGGATTTAGTTGTTTATGCAGTCTGATGTTTTTTAATGTGTATTTTGATTCAGAAAATGCAAAAATCTAATTTGATATTAAAACAAGCATGTATGGAAAATTGAAATAAAGAATTGTAAATTTCTTCTGAGTTTTTTTGGATGATATGAATAGTGCCTCCTTCTTATGGCCTTTGCAGCCATAAGAGGGAGGTTCACTATGAGTCTTGCAGCGAAAGATTACATTGAGTTGTTTACTGGTATTTATGGAAAAGCCCCTGAGCTTGATGAGCTTCAGATGTGGCGTGATCAGGGTCTTACAACCCGTCCTCAGGTAGCAGAGGCCATGCTTAATGTAGGCGGCCTTAGTGGCGGCCTTTCTAATTATGGTGAAGATGCCCGGTTTGGTGGCATGAGTAACGAAGATTTTCTTATCGGTCTTTATGATAA
>NZ_VLLC01000091.1 GCF_007830435.1 Desulfobotulus alkaliphilus
ACGCCACATCTGAAGCTCATCAAGCTCAGGGGCTCTTCCATAAATACCAGTAAACAACTCAATGTAATCTTTCGCTGCAAGACTCATAGTGAACCGCCCTCTTATGGCTGCAAAGGCCATAAGAAGGAGGCATTATTCATATCATACAAAAAAACTCTGAAGAAATTTACAATTCTTTATTTCAATTTTCCATACATGCTTTTTTTAAGATTAAAACAAATCTATGCATTTACAGAAACATAATGCATCTAAAAAAGAATTAAAGAGAACTACAGGCTAAAACTGCATAAATAGCTAAATACAGTACAATAAAACCAAACAAAGCAAAGACAAAAATATGCTTTCAAGAAAGCACAGATCGTCATGATAGATCAGAGACAATAGCTCCTTTAAAAACAACACAGACACCCATAAAACACAAAAGCTACACTACGGATATTTGAATCATAAATCTTAACAGTTCAAAAAAAACAGAGAAAATAAAACAAAAGAACAAAATTCCATAATTACAAATCCTGCAAGAATTGAATACTTGGAATGAAAAAAACAAATAATTCTACATATGAAATCCATAACAGACAAAAGGAAAATTTAAACACCAATAATTAAATCAGAAAAAAACAGCACCCAATGCTTTTTTACGGATAATTGCCAGTAAACAAATACGAAAGATCTTTTTTAAAATCAAAAGCTAAAAATGGATTAAAGCCATAAACATCAAAAACTCTTTTAAAGAACTCTTTTGTAACTAAAAACAGATCAGAGCAAAAATGCAGAATAAAAGCCACAGAACAGTACTGCCAACCAAAAAGATATCAGAGCTTAAAGCAGGCATAGACCAGTACTCCAGACACAGAACAAACAAGCAGCAAAATACTTCACATAGCCAGATTTGCCACACAGATCTTTCCTGTAGTCTTATGAACAGTTACCCTTCATTCATAATCCGTAGGCTACCTGTAAAACTTTAAGCGGTTTTTCTCTGCCTGAATGCTCCTGAGGTACATTGGTTCTGGATGTTCGGTTATGGGTTGTCCTGACTCTTGCTCCACAGTATCCTCCCATGGTTCATTGAGCCTGATAGCTGCACCTGTCTTTTGCATGCACCTAAAGTTCTTATAGTATAAAAATAATTCTCGGAAACGTTACTC
>NZ_VLLC01000092.1 GCF_007830435.1 Desulfobotulus alkaliphilus
TGTGGGCTTTACATAAAAATCCGTGAGCTGCTGGTTCAAGGGGGCCTCCCGCTGGTTACTGGTTCATATGACAGGGAGAACCATAGCCTGAAAAAAAGGAAGGGGGAAGGGACTGGATAAATCTAAGCAATGAAGGGAAGGTCCGTGCATTCCCGTAAAGAGAATACACAGACTAAAAAACAAAAGAACCAACCGAGCGGGTTCCACATGGTTGAATTCAGTTATTGAGATCAAGTACAAGGCGCACGGGGTAGCTGGAATTGGGGCTGTTGTGGCGGCTGAGTTCACCGGTACTAAAGTTGACGCCATAATAGGTGCTGCTGCCCTCGCCCATGGGTGTTTGTGTCCAGTAGGTGATGCGTTCGGTATCAGGAAAAACGTTTTGAATGATCGTGGGTTCATCATAGGAGCCGTCACACTCACCGCTGCCGGGGCTGTCAGGAGTCTGCGGCTGGCCGGGACAGTAAACCAGACTCAGGAGCTGTTCTTTGCCGGGCAAACCTAAGCCACTGGGCTCCTGATCGTTTGGGTGAAAGTAATGATTGCTGGCTTGTTGCCGGGCTTCTTCCAGCCTGTAATATATAGCACGGCCAACACAGTTTTGACTGGTGTTATCCCATTCCTGACCTAAAGAGCAACGCTGCCAGACCAGGCCAGTGCGGGTGTCTTCTATCAGTTGATTATCTTTCCCCCGGGCTTCATAGCGGCCTTCAAGGTAACTGATTCCACTGCGTTCAGGGACAGACTGGCGTTCCTCAGGGGTGTTTTTATTGGAATCACTATCTGAACAACCAGCCAGCAAAATCAGCATAAGGCCTAAAATCACTAAGGATAAAGCTGCTTGGAATAAACGCATGATAAGTTCTCCTGAATCAAGGACTTCTACACTTTGCATAAACACCCCGCTTTATACACCCAAAAAACGGAGCGTGGGGAGGGGACGATGGCACTCAAGCGAGTAACTCATGGCTGACAAAAATACATAGAAGAAAAGGGGGAAAATGTAAACAAGCAAGTGGGGGGGAGCATAGCAGAAATAACCTGCTACTGCATAGCCTGAAAAAGGGAGAGTGGGAAGGGGCTTCGAGAACCTCAGCCACCGGGCTTCG
>NZ_VLLC01000093.1 GCF_007830435.1 Desulfobotulus alkaliphilus
GATGCGTTAGCAGCGCACGTCCGGATCTGTGCCGGGGGGTTGATCTGAAACTGACAATTGTCAAAATTGCCTTTCAGATCAATTCTCTACGGCGAACTTCGGTATTTACACCACCCTATTAATTTTGTAATTTTGGGTAGGGGAGCAATACTTGACCTTCTTTTCCAAACACCTTATTTTATAATTTTTAAAGATGGTCAGGAATATTTAAGCGAGGGGAAAAAAATGCAATAAAAGGGGTCAGACCCCTTTTATTCCAGCTGTTTAAAGGCATGGATTGCCAAGGAAAAACTAGCAAAATACATCTTAAGCAAATTGTCTGCCAAAGATAAGCTTCTGTAATCATTGCCACCAACATTGGCATTATAATTGCCAATGGCTCGAAAAAATTCATTTATAACTACCTGATTTAATTATCACCTACACCTATTGAGAAACTACCAAAGAAAGAGATAAGACTATGAATTTAATACAGAATATCCAAGAACTTTCTAAGAATGAAAAAATGATCATCATGGAATATCTCTGGAAGGATCTCTTTGTAGAAAATGAGATGTTTGAATCACCTGAATGGCATAAAACAGCTTTGGCTGAAACAGAAGAGAGTCTGAAAGAAGGAAAAGAAGAAATTATTGACTGGTCTGATGCCAAAAAACAACTGAGAAAGAACTTTGAATGAAAATCAAAATTTTGTTATCAGCCTACAATGATTTGAAAAATGGAAGAAAATTTTATGAAAAACAGGGTGAGGGGCTTGGAGATTATTTTTTCGATTCTCTTTTTTCCGACATAGATTCACTTCTGATTTATGGAGGAATACATCAAAAAGCAGGCGATTATTACAGGCTCCTTTCAAATAGATTTCCTTATGCAATATATTATAAAATGAACAAAGGGGAAAAAATAACAGTTTACAGAATTCTTGATTGCCGCCAGAACCCTGAAAAAACGCATAAATCACTCAATTAAGCTGCATAATAAAAGGGGTAATAAAAGGGGTCTGATAATCATATAAAGGATTACCTCACCGAGTCTTGTAAAAAATTGACACCTCCCTATTCATAGTAAGACTATGAAACCAAG
>NZ_VLLC01000094.1 GCF_007830435.1 Desulfobotulus alkaliphilus
AGATGAAAGCCCTGCATGCCATGCGGGGTTGCCGCAGCGGAAATTGCGGAGAGCTTTTCATCCAGTGCACAGACTGCGGTCATCAGGAATGGCGGAGCTGGCAACCTCATGAAAATGAAGTACTTTTTTAACGCCTTAAAAAAGGCCTTGCCTTCTGCGTACTCTGAAAATTTTTCCTTCCAAACGACTTTCGGATACACTCCTTCCAAAATAAGTTATCTCCTTACAATAGAAACCTGTCGGGGATGCCGCTACGGGCTGGTTTCAATACCGGATAGATGTCTTTCCTTTTATAGCCATACTGCCCAGTCGCCATAGTCAAATGTGCCAGTGCCATGGTGCAATTTATCCTCAGCCTTCAATTGCCGAAAGGCATCACGCATTCTTCCCAGAATCTCAGGCTGAATATCCAAAGTGTGATGTGCAGGGAATACATGCTTCACCGGTAACGCCGATACCCGTTTCAAGGAATTGAGGTACGCCTCTGGATCAGTGGAAGGAAAGAAGGCAAACAGCGTGTGTTTATAAACCAAGTCACCGGTAAAAAGATACCCCCGCTCCTTTTCCCAAAAACACATATGCCCTGGCGAATGCCCTGGCGTATGGACTATCTGAACAAGTCGGTCCCCAATATCAATTACATCATTATCCTTCAGCACTCTTGTGGGATTGCCCTGAAAAAACTCATATCTGCTTACGTCATAACCTTCCGGCAAGTCGCAACGGTCAACGACCATGCCTTTAATCTGCTCCATTGTCAGAGGGAATTCGCCGTTAAGCCAGTTCAGTTCAGCCCCATGCGCGTAAAAGTCCGGGAAAAATCGATGTCCGCCAATATGGTCCCAGTGAATGTGGGTAGCTACGGCGATGACCGGCTTGTCAGTTAGCCTGATGACCTCATCATAGATCCTAAAATCCCGCTCATTTTTATACCTACGAAGGCTCTTTAGCTCCAAAGGCTTTGAAGATAGTTTTTTGAAGCTTGGTTAATGGGAAAAGGA